>CAYGJZ010000001.1:0-11357 GCA_964350265.1 uncultured Gammaproteobacteria bacterium
CTTTTTTTTGCCTGCTCGCCGGCCCATCGGCGTCGCCGGGTCGTGGCACAATCCCCGCCATGTCCAGCCATCCTCGCCCATGCACCAGGTCTTCGTCTACGGCACGCTGAAACGCGGCTTCGCCAACCACGATGCCACGCTGCTGGCCGGGGCACTGCTCGGCGTGGCGCGCACCGTCGTCGCGCGTCCGCTGGTGGTCGCCGGCCGCTGGTTCTCGCCGGTGCTGCTGGACGAGCCCGGCAACGGCGAATGCGTGGAAGGCGAGCTGTACCGGGTCAACGACGCCGTGCTCGCCGCGCTGGACCGCATCGAGGGCGTCGGGGGACGCGGCGGCTACCGGCGCATCACCCTCGACGTGGTCGATGCGCACGGCGTGCCGTACCGCGCCTTCGGCTACGTCAAGGACCGCGCCGACGTGGCCATCATCCACGACGGACCGTACGCCGCCTACCATGACCAGCGCTACGTGCCCCGGGCACGACGCGCACCAACCACGGAGTCGACCATGACCGCACCCACCGCCCGCGACGTGAAGGTCTTCGTGCCGTCCCGCGACTTCGCCCTGTCGCTGCGCTTCTACAGCCGGCTCGGCTGGCAGTGCAACTGGCAGCACGAGGACAGCCTGGCCGAGATCGAGCTGGCCGGCGTGCGCCTGTACCTGCAGAACTACTATGCCAGGGAATGGGCGGAGAACTTCATGATCTACGTGCCGGTGGACGATGCCGCCGCCTGGCATGCCCACCTGCTCGGGGTGCTGGCCGACGGCGAGTTTCCTGGCGCCCGGGTGGAGTCGCCGCGACGGGAAGACTACGGCGCGCGGGTCACCTATGCCTGGGATCCCTGCGGCGTGCTGATTCACTTCGCCGAGCCGGTCGGCGACTGAGCACCGGTTCCGCCGCGCGGCCGTTCCCCCCGGGCGCTAGCCGGTGCGGGACGTGCCGCGTCGCCGGCGGGCGATCATCGTCCCGGCGATGAACACGGCCAGGGCCAGCGCGGCAATGCCGGCCAGGTGCACCGGCGAGGCCAGGTAGTGCCACAGACCGCTGCCGACGCCGTGTCCGGGGTGGGCGACGGCGGCCTGTGGCAGTGCGCCGCAGGCGGCGATGAGGGCAGGGGTGCGAATCGACAGGTGCATGGAAGGAAGTCTCCAGGAAGTTCACGATACCTGCCATCGTAGCAGGAACGAACCGGTTGCCGGCATGCCGGTTCAGCGCAGGAAGTCGAGGACGATGCCGGCGAAGACCACGCCGCCGATCCAGCTGTTGTTGACGAAGGCGCGAAAGCAGGTCCAGCGTTCCCGCGAGCGGCACTGGAAGACCAGCAGCGCGGCGATGCCCGCGGCCACCGCCAGCGCCAGGTGGAAGTAGCCGCCGAGGCCGACGCTCTCGCCGACCACCAGCAGCAGGACGAAGCACAGTGCGTAGAACAGCGACACCATGGCCAGGTCATGGCGGCCGAACAGCACCGCGGTGGACTTCACCCCCACCTTGAGGTCGTCCGGACGGTCGCTCATGGCGTACAGGGTATCGTAGGAGACCGTCCAGCACAGGTTGGCGGCGAGCAGCCACCAGGCGGTGGCCGGCACGCTGTCGAGGTGGGCGGAGAAGGCCATCGGGATGCCCCAGGAGAAGGCGATGCCGAGGTAGAACTGGGGCAGGTGGGTGATGCGTTTCATGAACGGGTAGGTCACCGCCACGAACAGTCCCACCAGCGACAGGTAGATGGTCAGCCGGTTGAGCATGAGGACCAGCGCCAGCGCCAGCAGCGCGAGCAGGGCGAACAGCATGCCGGCCTCGGCCAGGCTGACCCGGCCACTGGCCAGCGGCCGGTCGCGGGTGCGTTCCACGTGGGGGTCGATGTCGCGGTCGGCGTAGTCGTTGACGATGCAGCCGGCGGCACGCATGACGATGACGCCGGCGATGAACACCAGCACCAGGGCCGGGTCCGGGCGGCCGTCGCCGGCGATCCACAGCGCCCACAGCGTCGGCCACATCAGCAGCAGCCAGCCGATCGGCCGGTCCAGCCGCATCAGGCGCAGGTACTGCCAGGTGCGCTCGGCGAATCCGGATGCAGGTTCAGACACTGGCCAGCTCCATGCCGCTGCGCACCCAGCGATGCATCAGCGCCTCGCGGGTGCGCGGCTCGTCCACCAGGCGGGCGGCGGCGTCGCGCACCGCCGGCAGCATCGGCTGGTCGCGCAAAAGGTCGGCCACCATCATGCGCTGCATGCCGGTCTGGCGGGTGCCGAGCATCTCGCCGGGACCGCGCAGCTCCAGGTCCTTGCGGGCGATGACGAAGCCGTCGTTGCTCTGCTTCATGATGGCCAGGCGTTCGCGGGCAAGTTCGCCGAGCGGCGCACGGTAGAGCAGTACGCAGTAGCTGCGCCGCGCGCCGCGCCCGACCCGTCCACGCAGCTGGTGGAGCTGCGACAGGCCGAGACGCTCGGCGTTCTCGATCACCATCAGGCTGGCATTGGGCACGTCGACGCCGACCTCGATCACCGTGGTGGCCACCAGCAGGCCGAGTTCGCCGTCGCGAAAGCGCTGCATCACCGATTCCTTCTCGGCCGTCTTCATGCGCCCGTGCACCAGCCCCACGGCGATGCCGGTGAGCGCCGCGGCGAGGGTCTGCGCGGTATCGCTGGCGGCCTGCACCTCGAGCTGCTCGGATTCCTCGATCACCGGGCAGACCCAGTAGACCTGTTCACCGCGGTCGCAGGCGCCGCGGATGCGTTCCAGCACCGCCTCGCGGCGGGACTGCGGCAGCACCACGGTTTCCACCGGGGTGCGGCCCGGCGGCAGTTCGTCGATGGTGGTGACATCCATCTCGGCGTAGATGGACATGGCCAGCGAGCGCGGAATCGGCGTTGCCGTCATCGTCACCTGGTGGGGCACCTGCTCGTCGCGTCGACCCTTCTCGCGCAGGGCGAAGCGCTGCATGACGCCGAAGCGATGCTGTTCATCCACCACCACCAGGGCCAGGTCGCGGAAGGCGACCTCGTCCTGGAACAGCGCGTGGGTGCCGATGACCACCTGCGCGGCACCGCTGCGCGCGGCCTCCAGCGCGGCGCGTCTCTCGGCGGCCCGCTGGCGTCCGAGCAGCACGCCGACCTGCACCCCGAGCGGCTGCAACCAGGCCAGGAAGTTCTTCAGGTGCTGCTCGGCGAGGATCTCGGTGGGCGCCATCACCACCGCCTGGTGACCGGCCTCGATCACGTCCAGGCAGGCGGCCACGCAGACCAGCGTCTTGCCCGAGCCGACGTCGCCCTGCACCAGCCGGTGACAGGGGGTGGCGCGGGCGAGGTCGGCGCGGATCTCGGCCACCGCGCGCTGTTGGGCGGCGGTGAGGTCGAAGCCGAGCCGGCCGCAAAGCTGATGCCACAATCGCCCCGGGGCCTCGATGGGCCGTGCCGCCATGCCTTCCCGCCGCCGCCGCGCCTGCCACGCGGCGAGGTGGTGGGCCAGCAGTTCCTCGAAGGCCAGGCGCAGCCGTGCCGGGTGGTCGGCGGCCAGCACGCCGCCGGCCTCGGCGGCGGAGCCGGGATGGTGCAGCACGCGCAGGGCATCGCCCAGGGTGGAGAAGCGGTTGGCCCGGCGCACCGATTCGGGCAGCAGTTCCTCGGCCACCGTGTCGACCTGTTCCAGGGCCTGGTCGATGAGCTTGCGCAGCGGCCGCTGGCCCAGGCCCTCGGTGGTCGGGTAGACCGGGGTGAAGCCGCCGTCGACCAGGGCCGGTGGCGGCTCGTCGAAGACGCTGTATTCCGGGTGCACCATCTCCGCCCCGCGCGGGCCGCGGCGGACCTCGCCGAAGCAGCGCAGCCAGGCGCCCTGGCGCAGGCGTTCCTGCTGCGCCCGGGAGAAGTGGAACAGGCGCACGGTGAGATCGCCGCTGTCGTCCTCGATGCGGGTGAGCAGGGAGCGCCGACGACCGAAGTTCACCCGGCTGTCGACGATGCGGCCCTCGGTGATCACCTCGCTGCCCGTGCGCAGGGCGCCGATGGCGTGCACGGTGGAACGGTCCTGGTAGCGCATCGGCAGGTGAAACAGCAGGTCCTGGAGCGAGGCAATGCCCAGGCGTGCAAGCTTTTCCTCGAGCTTCGGGCCGACGCCGCGCAGCTCGGCCAGTGCCGGCGGCGCGGCGCCCACGGTGGTCTCAGGCAGACAGGTCGACGATGGCGTCCATCTCCACCGGCACGCCCTTGGGCAGTGCCGCCACGCCGATGGCGGCGCGGGCCGGGTAGGGCTCGTCGAAGTATTCGGACATGACCTCGTTGACCAGCGGGAAGTGGTTGAGGTCGGTCAGGTAGATGGTCAGGCGCACCACCTGGCCGAAGTCGCCGCCGGCCGCCTCGACAATGGCCTTGAGACTGTCGAAGACCCGGCGGATCTTGGCGTCCATGTCGCCGTCGACCACTTCCATGGTGGCCGGGTCGAGGGGAATCTGGCCGGAAACGTACAGCGTGTCGCCGCTGCGCACGGCCTGCGAATAGGTGCCGATGGCGCTCGGCGCGCCGTCTGTCTTGATGACGTTTCTCATGACCTCTCCCGGGTCGGTGATCAGGGTCCGCGGCGCAGGTCAGCCCTTGCGCCGGGTGACCCGGATGACGGATTTCTTGTGATCCCTGAGCGCACGCAGAATGTCCGCCAGGTGCTTGCGGCTCTTCACCGTGATGGTGAAGTTGATGGTCGACTGGCGACCATCCTTGGATTCTACCGAAACGTTGGTGATGTTGCTTTCCTGCTCGGCGATGGTGGCGGCCAGCTGGGCCAGCACCCCGGGCCGGTCGCGGGTGATGAAGCGCAGGTCCACCGCGAAGTCGCCGGCCACGGTGTCCGCCCAGTTGACGTCCAGCCAGTTGTCCGGGTGCTTCTCCTGCTCGGCGATGTTGGGGCAGTCGCTGGTGTGGATGACCAGCCCGCGGCCGGCGGAGAAGTGGCCGGTGATGCGGTCGCCGGGTATCGGCCGACAACATCGTGCATAGGTGACCAGGAGGCCCTCGGCGCCGTGGATCGGCAGCGGCACGCGATCGTTGTCCGCCTCGTACTCGCCTTCGGGAAACAGTTGCCGCGCCACCAGCATCGGCAGCCTGCGCCCGGTGCCGATGTCCTCCAGCAGCACGTTCCAGTCCTTCAGGTCGAGCTTGCCGAGCAGCCACATCTTGCGCTCGGTGCGCAGGCGCTGCTTCTGGCCGATCTTCACCAGCGCCGCGTTGAGCAGTTGCCGGCCCAGCTTGACGGCGTCCTTCTCGCGACGGTTCTTCAGGTAGTTGCGGATCGACGAGCGTGCCTTGCCGGTGACGCAGAAGTTCAGCCAGGAGGGTGTCGGGTGGGCGCTCTTCGAGGTCAGCACCTCGACGTGGTTGCCGTTGCTGAGCACGTGGTGCAGCGGCACCATCTCGTGGTTGACCTTGGCCGCCACGCAGCGGTTGCCGACGTCGGAGTGCACGGCATAGGCGAAGTCCAGCGCGGTGGCACCGCTGGGCAGCTTCTTGATGTCGCCCTTGGGGGTGAAGACGTAGACCTGGTCGGGAAACAGGTCGGTCTTCAGGTGCTCGAGGAACTCCGACGGGCTGGCCCCCTTGGGCTGCATCTCCAGCAGTTCCAGCAACCAGCGGCGGGCCAGTTGCTGGGGGGCATCGCGGTCACCGTCGTGGGTCTTGTAGCGCCAGTGCGAGGCAACCCCGGTTTCCGCCACCCGGTGCATCTCGCGCGAGCGGATCTGCACTTCCATGGACTGGCCGAAACGGCCGAACACCTGGGTGTGCAGCGACTGGTAGCCGTTGATCTTCGGGATGGCGATGTAGTCCTTGAACTTGCCGTGCACCGGCTTGTACAGGTCGTGCACCACGCCCAGCGCGCGGTAGCACTGGTCGCGGTCCTCGACGATGACGCGGATGGCATACAGGTCGCCGAGGTCGGAGAAGTGCAGGTGCTTGGTCTGCATCTTGCGGTAGATGCTGTAGATGTTCTTCTCGCGGCCGAACACCTCGGCGTCGATGCCCTTCTCCGCCAGCGCCCGGGTCAACGATTCGCGCACCTGCTCGATGGTCTTGCGCCGGTTGCCGGCCAGCTTGCGGACTTCCTCGCTGATGGCGCGGTAGCGCTTCGGATACAGGTAGCGGAAGGACAGGTCTTCCAGCTCCTGTGCCCAGGTATGCATGCCGATGCGGTTGGCGATGGCGGCGTAGATGTCCAGCGTCTGGCGGGAGATGCGACGCTGCTTCTCCGGCTTCAGGCTGTCCATGGTGCGCATGTTGTGCAGCCGGTCGGCCAGCTTGATCAGGATCACGCGGATGTCGCGGGACATGGCCAGCAGCATCTTGCGGAAGTTCTCGGCCTCGGCCTCCTCGCGGCTGTCGAACTCGAACTGGCCGATCTTGGTCACCCCCTCCACCAGCTCGGCGACGTCTTCGCCGAAGCGCGTCACCAGCTCCTCGCGGGTGACCGCGGTGTCCTCGATGGTGTCGTGGAGAATGCCCGCGATCAGGCTGCGGCTGTCCAGCCGCATCTCGGCCAGCACCCGCGCCACCGCGATGGGGTGGTAGATGTAGGGTTCGCCGCTGGAGCGCTTCTGGCCTTCGTGGGCCTCGGCGCCGAGCAGGTAGGCGTCGTAGACGCGGGCAATCTCGGCCGGTTCGAGGTAGCGCTCGAGATAGCTGACCAGGTCGCTGATCAGGATACGGCTTTCCGGGACACTGCCCGGTGGAGAGAAATCGGTGCCGATGGCGTCGGTGCCCGCCGCGCCCGGGGCGTCGGCGAGAAAGGGAACGGGTGCCGAGTCCGGGCCGTTCACGGGCAGGTGGCGGGCACGACGCCGGCCGCCTAGCGGTTGGAGTCGTCCGCCTCCGGCTCGGCCTCGCTGGCCGGGGCGTCCTTCGCCGCGTCGTCGTCGGCAGCTTCGGCGTCCTCGGCCGGCGCCACGGCGATCTCCGCCTTCGGCTCGTCGTCGTCGAAGCCGAAGACGTTCTCGATGCTGTCCTCCTCGGGGTCGGAGAAGGTCACGGTCTCGACCTTTTCCACCAGGATCTCCTTGGTGACCTTGCCCTCGGCGATCTCGCGCAGGGCGATGACGGTGTCCTTGTCGTTGTCGCGGGGGACCAGCGGATCGTGGCCGACGGCAAGCTGCCGGGCGCGCTTGGTGGCGACCAGCACCAGCTGGAAACGGTTGTCGACGTGCTCAAGACAGTCTTCTACGGTGACACGTGCCATGAATGTACTCGCGGTATACAGGTGGTGACCGGCTTCGCCGTGACGATGCTATGGACGACTTGCGGCGTCCGGCGCCAGGGGGCGCGGGGTCGGCATCCGGTCGACGGGTTGAACGGACAAGAACGTGAACGCGTGCGGTTCTAACGCCCCGCCGGGCGGGGATTTCTCGTGCTACGGTGCAAGTGTAGCGGTTTTGTCAATGGAATCAAGGGCCTTGAAGTCGATTTCCCCCGGGTCGACGCCGCCGTCGCCGCCGTCGAGGATCAACGACAGCTCGGCCAGGGCCTGCTCGAAGCGGCAGTTCACCACCACCCGGTCGTACTCGTCGTAGTGGCGCATCTCGTCGATGGCCTTGCGCATGCGGGCCTCGATCACCTCGTCGCTGTCCTGGGCGCGGCGGGTCAGCCGCTCGCGCAGCGCCGCCAACGTCGGTGGCAGGATGAACACCGACAGCGCATCGGCGGCGCCGCCGCGCACCTTGCGTGCCCCCTGCCAGTCGATGTCCAGGATCACGTTCATGCCGCGGGCGAGAAAGCCGGACACCGCCGAGCGCGCGGTGCCGTAGAAATTCCCGAACACCTCGGCGAACTCGAGGAAGGCGTCTTCCGCGATCATGACCTGGAAGGCGTCGTGGTCGACGAAGTGGTAGTCGACGCCGTCGCATTCCCCCGGGCGCGGCGCACGGGTGGTGTGCGATACCGACAGCACGGTGTCGTCGCGGGCCTCGATCAAGGCCCGCGCCAGGGACGTCTTGCCGGCCCCGGAAGGCGCCGACAGGATGACCAGCCTGCCCGTTGCGCGGCTACTCAATGTTCTGCACCTGCTCGCGCATCTGCTCGATCAGCACCTTCAGTTCCATCGAGGTGTTGGTGACGTCGGCGTGGGCCGCCTTCGAGCCCAGCGTGTTGGCCTCGCGGTTGAGCTCCTGCATCAGGAAGTCCAGTCGCCGGCCCACCGGCTGGCGCTGGCCGAGCACCGCTTCCACCTCGTCGAAATGAATCTTCAGGCGGTCGACTTCCTCGTCCACGTCGGACTTGTTCAGCAGCAGGACCAGTTCCTGTTCCACCCGTTCGGCGTCGATCCGCTCGATGATCTCGGCGATGCGCGTGGTCAGGCGTTCGCGCACGTGGAGGTGGATGTCCGGCAGGCGGGTCTCCAGGGTCGCCACCAGCTCCCGCGCCGTGCCCAGCCGCGCGCGGATGGTCTCGGCCAGGCGTTCGCCCTCGCGGGCCCGGGTGGCCACGAACTCCTCCAGGGCATCGTCCACCAGTGCCGCCACCTCGCCCTCGATGACGTCCTCGCCGGTCTCGCCGCGGGCCAGCAGGCCCGGCCAGTCGAGCACTTCGCGCACCGACAGCGGCCGGCTGTCCGGCATTTCCCGGCGGACCTCGTCCTGCAGGGCCGCCAGCGCCTTGAGCGCCGACGGGTCGACTTCGCCCACCGTCGCTGCCGCCTGGCCGGCGTCCAGCCGCACGGTCAGCTCCACCCGTCCGCGCTTGACCCGCTTGCCGATGCGCTCGCGCAGCATCGGTTCCAGCCGTCGCACCGGGTCGGCCAGGCGCAGGCCGAAATCGAGGTGGCGATTGTTCACCGAACGGATCTCCACCGTCAGCTTGCCCAGCGGTGTCTCGCGCTCACCCCGTGCGAAGGCCGTCATGCTCTGCGTCACCGCAGCATCTCCTTGTCAAAAATGCCGGTATTATAGGGACGCCACCGGGGCGAGGCGAATCGCCCGGTGGATTTCGACCCACCACCCGCTTGGTTGCACGAACACCGGTAAAATCAATAAAATAGACCGGTTTTCATGCAAACACGCACCGAATAATAACGTTCGATCCCCGCCCGCGGCACCTGCGCCAGCCTCCGGATCACGCCAGTTTCTGCCATGGTATCCAAGCAACGGACTCCCCTGCGAGAGGGCTACATACTTGAAGGCTACCGCGTCATGGAAGTCCTTGGCGGCGGCGGCTTCTCGTTGGTGTACCTGGCCATGGAAGAGAGCAGCGACAGCCAGGTGGTAATCAAGGAGTATTGCCCGAAGGGACTGGTCAGCCGCATCGCCGGCGGCGAGGTGGAGCCGGTATCGGAAAAGGCCCAGGTCGGCTTCGTCCAGGGCATGAAGCAGTTCTTCTCCGAGGCCAGCGCCCTGGCCAGGCTGAAGCACCCGAACATCGTCAACGTTTCCAACATCTTCCGCGCCAACGGCACGGTCTACATGGTGATGGCCTACGAGCTGGGACGGGACCTGCGCTGGTTCATCAAGCAGTGCAACGGACAGCTCGACCAGCCCTTCATGCTGAAGGTGTTCCCGCCCATCGCCTCCGGGCTGGCGGCCCTGCACGAGGGGTCCTTCCTGCACCTGGACGTGAAGCCGGCCAACATCCTGCTGCGTGCCTCCGGGGCACCGCTGCTGCTCGACTTCGGCGCCGCGCAGACCGCCAGCAGCGGCGAGCGCTTCAGCTCCTTCCAGACCCTGACCCACGGCTTCGCCCCGCCCGAGCAGTACAACGAGGGCGAGATGGGACCGTGGTCGGACATCTACGCCCTGGGCGCCACCATGTATGCCTGCGTCACCGGCAAGTCGCCGCCGCCGGCGCTGAAACGCCAGGGCCAGGACACCATCGAGCCGATCACCCAGCAGTACGGCGAGCAGTATTCCTTCGAGATGCTGCGCGCCATCGAGTGGGCGCTTCGCCTCAACCACCGCGAACGTCCCACCAGCGTGCGCGTGTTCACCGATCTCGCGTTTTCCGACGCCTCGTCGAACCTCGAGCTCGACCCCTCTTGACCTCGTCGCCGCCCGGCGACGACCGGTGCCTGCGGGCACCGGCCACCAGCCCGGATTGCCTACCCTTCATGAGACCCAGTCAGCGCCAACCCGACCAACTGCGCCCGGTCACCATCGAGCGCCATTTCACCCGCCACGCCGAAGGTTCGGTGCTGGTGAGTTTCGGCGACACCCGGGTGCTGTGCACCGCCAGCGTGGAGGAGCGGGTGCCGCCCTTCCTGCGCGGCAAGCGCAGCGGCTGGGTCACCGCCGAGTACGGCATGCTGCCGCGCAGCACCCACTCGCGCATGGCCCGCGAGGCGGCCCGCGGCCGCCAGGGCGGGCGCACCCAGGAGATCCAGCGGCTGATCGGCCGCTCGCTGCGCGCGGTCACCGACCTGTCCGCGCTCGGTGAACGCACGGTGACCCTGGACTGCGACGTCATCCAGGCCGACGGCGGTACCCGCACCGCCTCCATCACCGGCGCCTGGGTGGCGCTGGTGGATGCCCTCGACCACCTGGTCGGCGCCGGCGTGCTGCCCGCGCGGCCGCTCAGCGGCCAGGTCGCCTCGGTGTCGGTGGGCATCTTCGAAGGCCAGCCGGTGCTCGATCTCGACTATGCCGAGGACAGCGCCGCGGAAACCGACATGAACGTGGTGATGGACGATCGCCAGCGCTTCATTGAGGTCCAGGGCACGGCCGAGGGCGAGCCCTTCACCGCCGCCGAGATGCAGGCCATGCTGGCCCTCGCCGGGCAGGGCGTGGAGACGCTGATGCGCAGCCAGCTCGACGCGCTGGCGGGCTAGCGACATGTCCCGGGTGGTCCTGGCCAGCGGCAATGCCGGCAAGCTGCGGGAGATCGCCGCCATTCTCGCCCCGCGTCGGCTCGAACTGGTGTCGCAGGCCGAGTTCGACCTGCCGCCGGTAATCGAGGATGCACCGACCTTCGTCGAGAATGCCCTGAAGAAGGCCCGCGCCGCCGCCGCCGGCACCGGCCTGGCCGCCATCGCCGACGACTCGGGGCTGGAGGTCGAGGCGCTGCACGGTGCGCCGGGGGTGCGCTCGGCCCGCTATGCCGGCGAGGGGGTCAGCGACGCCGACAACGTGGCGCGCCTGCTCGAGGCGCTGCACGGCATCGACGACCACCGTCGCGGCGCCCGCTTCGTCTGCGTGGTGGTCTACCTGCGTCATGCCCTCGACCCGGTGCCGGTGGTCTGCACGGGCACCTGGCCGGGACGCATCCTCGCCGCGCCACGCGGCGACAACGGCTTCGGCTACGACCCGGTGTTCGCGCCGCGCGGTCTCGACACCAGCGCCGCCGAGCTCGGCGCGGCGGAGAAGAACCGCGTCAGCCATCGCGCCCGCGCCCTGGCGCAGCTCGA
>CAYGJZ010000001.1:11457-132052 GCA_964350265.1 uncultured Gammaproteobacteria bacterium
GCGCGGCGGAGAAGAACCGCGTCAGCCATCGCGCCCGCGCCCTGGCGCAGCTCGACCGCTTCCTCGACGGCAGCGACGAGTCCGCCTGAAGTCGTGGTGATCCAGCGGTCACGCTGGTATTCTCCCGGCCACACCAAGAACGACAAACCCGGGGGTTGACGAGATGAACGACGCATCGCGACGCAGGCTTCTGCGTGGCATCACCGTGGCGGTTCCCGCCGCCTGGACCGCACCCAGGATCGAGTCGGTACTGTTGCCGGCCCATGCACAGACGACCACGCTGACAAGCCCACCGGCACCCGCCGTGTGCAGCGCGCAGACCCTGCAGGCGGAGGACCGGACCGGTTCCGGGGGCAGCATCGAGGCGACCGCGACGCGGGTCATCCTGCAGTCCGATGGCGCCTACATCGAGTGGGATGGGGTCGACCTTTCTGGCTGCTCGCAGCTGACGGTGTTCTACAGCAACGGCGAAGACCCGGGCGACCAGCTCAACTTCGAGTTCGGCGGCGTTCCCATCGGCAGTTCGATGTCGCTGGTGACCTTCAACGCCTGGGACGGACCCTACACCTCGGTGTCGACGCCGATCGCCGGTGTCAGCGGCACCAACACCCTGCGCCTGGTGGGTACCCAGCTCGCCACCGGAATCTGGGTGGCGTCCATCGACCGCATCGAGATCGCCTGAGCCACGACCCGGCGGGACCGCGGATGGACTGGTCCCGGTCGGCGGTGGTCAGCGCGGCGATGCCGCGACCAGGCTGTCGGCGTAGTCCTCCGGCCGGGCGAAGCCGAGCAGTGCGGCCAGGGTCGGCGCGATGTTGCCCAGGCCGGCTCCCTCGACCTCGACCCGCTCCAGCGCGCGGCCGCCGTACTCGGCGATGACGAAGGGCACCGGGTTGAGGGAATGGGCGGTGCGCCGGCGGGGCCGGCCCTCGTCGTCGTACAGCGGCCTGCCCGCCTTGTCGCGCTCGACCATGTCCTCGGCATTGCCGTGGTCGGCGGTCACCACCAGGCAGCCACGTGCCCGGCGCACCGCCGCCTCCACCCGCGCCAGCGACAGGTCGATGGCCTCCAGGGCGATGATGGTCGCTTCCAGCCGGCCGCTGTGTCCGACCATGTCGCCGCCGGCGAAATTGGCGCGCAGGAAGGTGAAGCGGCCGCCGTCGATGGCCTCGAGCAGGGCGTCGGCGGTCTCGGCGGCCTTCATCCACGGGCGCTGCTCGAAGGGCACGCGGTCGGAGGGAATCTCCACGTAGGCCTCCAGCGCCGGGTCGAACATGCCCGAGCGGTTGCCGTTCCAGAAGTAGGTGACATGGCCGAACTTCTGCGTCTCGGCGCAGGCGAACTGGCCGACGCCGCTGGCGGCGAGGTACTCGCTCAGGCAGCCCTCGGTGCGCATGGGCGTCACCAGGTAGTTGTTCGGAATGCCGAGATCGCCGTCGTAGAGCATCATGCCGGCGAAGGTCACGTTGGGCCGGCGGCCGCGGTCGAAGCCGGCGAAGTCGTCGCCCTGGTCGAAGGCCGCGCACAGTTCCACCGCCCGGTCGCCGCGGAAGTTGGCCAGGATCACCGCGTCGCCGTCGACCACCGTGCCGGCCCGGCCATCGGCCTCGGCGACCACGAAGGGCGGGATGTACTGGTCGCTCAGCTCGTCGTCCGCGGCCTGCAGGCGGGCGACCTCGTCGATGGCCGACGACACCAGCGTGGCGCGGCCGTGGACGATGGCATGGTAGCCCCGCTCGACGATGGACCAGTCGGCGTTGTAGCGGTCCATGACGCTGATCATGCGCCCGCCGCCGCTGCCGACGGCATAGTCGAGGCCGGCCTGCCGGTGGCGCTCCAGCACCGTCTCCAGCGTCTCGAGGTAGCGTCCGGCGCTGCGGTCGGGGACGTCGCGGCCGTCGAACAGCGCATGCACGCGCAGCCGGCGGATGCCGTCGGCGGCGGCGCGGTCGATGAGCTGGTAGAGATGGTCGACGTGGGCATGGATGTTGCCGTCGGACAACAGCCCGACCAGGTGCAGCGTGCGCCCGGCCTCCACCAGCGCCGTCGCGATGTCCTTCCACGGGCCGTCGAAGACGCTGCCGCTGGCAAAGGCGCTGTCCACCAGCTTCGGTCCCTGGTCGACCACCCGGCCGGCGCCCATGACGTTGTGTCCCACTTCCGAGCCCCCCAGGTCGCTGTCGGTGGGCAGGCCCACCGCGGTGCCGTGGGCGCGCAGGGTGGTATAGAGCCCTTCGCCGAACAGCCGGTCGAGGGTCGGGGTGCGGGCCAGGTGGAGGGCGTCGAAGTCGTCGCCGCGGCCGATGCCGACGCCGTCCACCACCACCAGGACCAGCGGTCCCGGGGCGGCGGTGATCTCGGGGTGCGGGGATAGCGGTTTCACCGGCACGGCGCGGCTCCTGGCAGGGGTGTCTTGGGAGGGCGTGATTATACCGGCCGCCCCGGCGGGCCGCATGGCGCAAGAACCGGATTGCCGCCGTCACCCGGCGGCGCTTTGATAGGCACCCTCCCTGGTCCTTGACGGGTTGCCCAACATGTCCGTGTCGTCATCGATGAATCGCACCGAGTGGTCCTGGCTGCTGCTGCTGTCGCTGCTGTGGGGCGCGTCCTTTCCGCTGGTCGGCATCGCGCTGGCGCAGTTGCCGCCGCTCACCGTCGTCGCCGCGCGGGTGGCGCTGGCCGCCATCGCGCTGCTGGTGTTGCTGCGCCTGCGCGGCGTGGTGCTGTCCACCCTGCCCTGGCCGGAGCTGGCGGTGATGGCGGTGTTGAACAACGTCATTCCCTTTACCCTGATCACCTTCGCCCAGGACCAGATCAGCGCCGGCCTGGCGGCGACGGTGAATGCCACCACGCCGTTGCTCACCGTGCTCGCCGCCCACTGGCTGACCCGCGACGAGCGCATCACGGCCTGGAAGCTGGCCGGCGTGGTGGTCGGCCTGGCCGGGGTGGCGGTGCTGTTCGGCGGTCCCTCGCTGGCCGAGGGCGGCACCGCGGCCGTGTTCGGCGTGCTGCTGGCGGCGGCCAGCTATGCGCTGGCGGGGTTGTACGGGCGGCGCTTCCGGCGTCGCGGCGTGTCCACCGCGGCGGCCGCCGCCGGGCAGGTCGCGGTGTCCAGCCTGGTGCTGGTGCCGCTGGCCATGCTGGTTGACCAGCCGTGGACGCTGCCGATGCCCGATGCCCGGGCATTCGCCGCCCTCGCGGTGCTGGGGCTGGCCTGCACCGCGCTGGCCTACCTGGTCTACTTCGCGCTGCTGGCCCGGGTCGGCGCCACCGGCGTCCTCCTGGTGACCTTCCTGATCCCGCCCACCGCGGTGGTGCTCGGCGTGTTGCTGCTCAACGAGACGCTGCCGCCACGGCAACTGCTGGGCATGTGCCTGATCGGCCTCGGCCTGGCCTGTGTCGACCAGCGCCTGCCGACACGCCTCCTAGGCCGTTTCGCCTGAGGCCTTCTTCGCCGCCTGGCGCGCCTCGTAGGCGGCCATCTGCTCGGCGGTGGCTTCCGGCTGCGCCGCCTTCCACTCGCCGTAGGGCATGCCGTAGACCGTCTCGCGGGCGGCATCGTAGTCGACGGTCACGCCACGCTCGGCGGCGGCGGCCACGTACCACTTCGACAGGCAGTTGCGGCAGAAGTCGGCGAGGATCATCAGGTCGATGTTCTGCGCCTCCGGGTGGTTGCGCAGGTGTTCCACCAGGCGACGGAAGACCGCGGCCTCGATCTCGGTTTGCTGATCAGCTTGCATGGGGTTCTCCAGGGATGCGGTTCGCGGGATGGTCGATCTTGGCATCGGACAGCGCCAGGGAGACTTCACCGAGCACGCCGAAGTCGGCCACGATGTGGTCTCCGGCAGCGATGGCCACCGGCCTGCCCAGTACCCCGGTGGTGACGAGCTGGCCGGATTTCAACGTCCACCCGCGGCGCAGGGTTTCGTTGACGAACCAGGTCAGCGCGTCGAGAGGACCGCCGAGGGCATCGGCGCCGACCCCTTCCACGGCCAGTTCGCCATTCCTGTAGACGCGCACCGGGAACCGGGCGAGGTCGATCTCGCGCCACTCGCCGGCCACCGCCTCGCCGAGCACGAACTCCCGCGCACAGGCATTGTCCGCCACCAGCGCGGCGGCGCCGGCGGCCAGGAAATCGGTGAAGCGCGAGTCGGGCACCTCGATGGCCGGGAACAGCGCGTCGACGTGGTCGAGCACGCTGGCCGCGTCGAGCCCGCCGCCGTGCAGGTCCCTGCCGAAGCGGAAGCAGAACTCGGCCTCGGCCACGCGCATGCGGTTGTTGCGCATCAACAGCGTGGCCGGCGCCGGGTAGACGCGGTCGGCATACAGCCGTCCGACCAGGGGATGTTCGACGCCGATGTGGCGCTGTCCGCCGTCGCTGGTGGCGGCGATCTTCCAGCCGGCCAGCGGCACGTCGAGCAGTTGGTCGAAGCGCTGTTGCGCGGCGTAGCCATCGTCCACGCTCATCGCGCCGTAGCCGGCGGGATCGACGTGGGTGTCGTCGCGCCACGCCGTGGCCAGCGTCTCGGCCAGGGTGCTGGCGAGGTGGGTGGGGTCTGCCGGGTTCATCGGGCAAGTGTGTCACAGCCTCCGCGTACCTGTCATCGTGCCAAGACGGCACAGTGGCAGCATCGCGCGAGGAACAATTGTGACTATCGCGGCGGCCATGTTTGCGCACATACTTGCATCGTCCCGTTGCTCTTCGCCCTGCCTGTCACTGGATGAATCCATGAAGCCGACCTTTGCCGACCGCATCAACGACGTGCCGCGTTCCTTCCTGCGCGAGATCCTCAAGGTGGCGATCAACGACAAGGTCATCTCCTTCGCCGGCGGCCTGCCCAACCGCGCCCTGTTTCCGGCCGCGGCGATCCGCGCCGCCGCCGACCGCGTGTTCGCCGAGGACGCCGGCTCCGCCCTGCAGTACGGTGGCTCGGAAGGCTACCGCCCGCTGCGCGAGTGGATCGCGGCACGCTACCTCGACCAGCGTGGCATGGCGGTGGATGCCGACGACGTGCTCATCACCACCGGCTCCCAGCAGGGTCTCGACCTGCTTGGCAAGGTGCTGCTCAACGAGGGCGACACGGTGGCCATCGAGGAACCGGGCTACCTCGGCGCCATCCAGGCCTTCTCCGTCTACCGGCCACGCTTCGCGCCGGTGCCGCTCCTGGCCAGCGGGGTCGACACCGCTGCCCTGGCGACGGTGGTTGCCGAGCGCGCGCCGCGCCTGTTCTACACCGTGCCGAACTTCCAGAACCCCACCGGAGGCAGCTACGACGACGCCTGCCGGCAGACGGTGGCGCGCATCATCGACGGCTCGAACTGCCTGCTGGTGGAGGACGATCCCTACCACGAGCTGCGCTTCGCCGGCTCGCCGTCTGCGTCCTTCGGCAGCCTGGCGCCGGCACACACGGTGATGCTCGGTTCGTTCTCCAAGATCGTGGCACCGTCGCTGCGGGTGGGCTGGCTGGTGGCGCGGGGCGAGCTGATGGACAAGCTGGTGGTGGCCAAGCAGGCCACCGATCTGCATACCAGCGAGATCACCCAGCGCATCGTGCACCGCTACCTGCTGGACAACGACATCGATGCCCACGTCGCCCTGATCCGCGAACGCTACGGCGCCCAGTGCGCCGCCATGCTCGAGGCGCTGGACCGCTACCTGCCCGGCCACTGCCACTACACCCGGCCCGATGGCGGCATGTTCGCCTGGGTGACGGTGGAAGGCTGTTCATCGATGACGCTGTTCGACCGCGCCATCGCCGCCGGGGTCGCCTTCGTGCCCGGCCTGCCGTTCTATACCGGGACGCCCCGCGAGGACACCTTGCGCCTGAACTTCTCCTGCGCCGACGAGGCGACCATCGAAACCGGCGTGCAACGGCTGGCGGAAAGCCTGCGCGCGCTGGCGGCCTGATGCCGCGGATGCTTTGACCGGCCGCGTGCACGCGGGCAGAATCCCCGGCCATGCACGCACCGCACGGCATCATGACCTCCTTCCGCTCGCTGTTGGTGGCCCTGCTGGCCGCCGTCATCGTCGCCGGCTGTTCGGCCACCCCGCCGGCCCGGGTGGACAGCGACGTCACCGCCTCGCTGATGGCCCAGCACCGCCAGTGGGTCGGCACGCCCTACCGGCTCGGCGGCGATTCCCGTCGCGGCATCGACTGCTCCGCCTACGTGCAGACGCTGTACCGAGACGTCTACCGGGTCCGCCTGCCGCGCAGCACCGAGGACCAGGAAGACGTTGGCCGGCGCGTCTCCCGCGATCGCCTGCGGCCGGGTGACCTGGTGTTCTTCAAGACCGGATGGTTCAAGCGCCACGTCGGCGTCTACGTGTCCGGCGGCCGCTTCATCCATGCCTCGGAAAGCCGCGGCGTCACCGAGTCGTCGCTGGCCTCGCCGTACTGGTCGAAGCACTACTGGAAGGCACGCAGGGTCCTGTAGGCGGGCATGATCCTCACCGTCGGGCATTCCAACCTCGCCATCGGCGACTTCCTCGCCCTGCTCGCCACACACCGCGTCGGGTTGCTGGTGGACATCCGCCGCCATCCCTCGTCGCGCCGGCTGCCCTGGTTCAACCGGCCGCTGCTGGCCGAGGCGCTGGCCGGCGCCGGCATTCGCTACCAGTTTGCCGGCGACGGCCTCGGCGGCATGCGCGAGGTCGACCAGGCCGATGGTCACGATGCCCTGTCCGGGCCGCTGCGCGGCTATGCCGCGCACATGCAGGGCGAGGCCTTCCGGCGTGCCGTCGGCGAACTGCTGGAGACATCACGCTCGGCGCGGCTGGCGGTGATGTGCGCCGAGCGTGATCCCGCCAACTGCCATCGATCCCTGCTCGCCGACTACCTGGAACTGGCCGGCACCGAGGTGCGTCACCTGGTCGATGTCGGCAGCGACCGCCGCCACCAAACGCATCCCTCGGCGCGGCGGCACGGCGACGGCGTCATCTACGATGGACACGTGCAGCAGCGCCTGTGCTGATCTGCGGGGCGGGCGGGTGGGTAGGCGATAAAAAGCCCCGGGGACAGGACGTCCACCGGGGCCGAGTCGATTCGATGACATCCTGAACGTTTTTTATCCAGCCGGTACACTCTCCGTGTTTATGCTGTTTTTTTACCGGCCGTGTTGTCTGCACCCATCGCCGACCCCGGGGGGCCGCGTCACACTCCGCCTGCGATGTACGCGGGGTCCAGAGAACTTCGTCAAAACCGTGCCATAGCCGCTTGCCGTTCAGGTGCGGGTTCGCCGCGCGAACCGGCGCCTGTGCATCGTCTCCGCGATGGACCCCGGCGATTGGCAGGGAGAGGCCGGGTGGCTTCGTGTCCCCGCCTCGCGGCGGGTCTGGCTACGCGTCGATCACGGTAGCATGGAATTTGCGCGGCGGGCAACCGACCCGGCCGGGCCTCAGGAACGTCGCGCCCGCCACCAGGCGCCGACCAGCAGCGCTGCCCCGGTTACCGCGCTGACCACGCCCGGCCAGGGCAGGCCGAACCAGCGCACGCTGTTCGGATCGAACAGCGCGAAGGCGGTGGCGATGCCGAGCAGCGAGCAGCCGGTGATCGCTGCCAGGGTACGGCGGTGGTTGCCGGCCAGGGTCGACTCGATACGCTCGAGGTCCGCGGAGTGGCCGTCCACCGTGAGTTCGCCGTCCCGGGCGCGACGCAGGATCTCGTAGGCAAGCCCGGGGATCTCCGGGCCGAGGGCGAGGAAGCGGGGCAGTTCCCGGCGAATGCCGCGCAGCGCGGCGCGTGGTCCCACCTGCTCGCTCATCCAGCGTTCCAGGTAGGGCTTGGCGGTCTGCCACAGGTCCAGCTCGGGGTACAGGCGACGGCCGAGTCCCTCGATGTTCAGCAGCGTCTTCTGCAGCAGCACCAGTTGCGGCTGCACCGGCATGTTGAAGCGGCGCGCGGTCTGGAACAGGCGCATCACCAGCCGGCCGAAGGAGATCTCGCTGATCGGCTTGGCGAAGATCGGTTCGCACACCGCGCGGATGGCGCCCTCGAATTCCTCCACCCGGGTGTCCGGCGGCACCCAGCCGGCGCGCAGGTGGGCCACGGCGACGGCACGGTAGTCGCGGTGGAAGAAGGCCAGCAGGTTCTCCGCCAGGTAGCGCTTGTCACCGTCGTTCAGCGTGCCCATGATGCCGAAGTCCACCGCGCAGTAGCGGCCGTCGGTGGCCACGAAGATGTTGCCCGGGTGCATGTCGGCGTGGAAGAAGCCGTCGCGGAAGGCCTGGGTGAAGAAGATCTCGACGCCGTTGTGGGCCAGCTGGCGCATGTCGATGCCGGCGGCATGCAGCGCGTCGACATCGCGAATGGAGATGCCGTGGATGCGCTCCATCACCATCACGTTGACCCGGGTGTAGTCCCAGAATACCTGCGGCACGTAGAGCATCGGCGAACCGAGGAAGTTGTTACGCAGCTGGCTGGCATTGGCTGCCTCGCGCACCAGGTCGAGCTCGTCGTGGATGGTCTTGTCGTATTCGCCGACGATCTCCACCGGGCGCAGGCGCGCGCCCTCCGACCAGTACTTCTCGGCCAGCGCGGCGAGGGTATAGAGCAGGTCGAGGTCGCGCTCGATCACCGCCTCGATGCCCGGTCGCAGCACCTTGACCACCACCTCGGTGCCGTCGTGCAGGGTGGCGGTATGCACCTGGGCCACCGAGGCCGAGGCAATCGGCTCCAGCTCGAAGCCGGCGAACAGCTCGTCCACCGGCTGGCCAAGGGCATTCTCCACGATGCTGCGCGAGGTGGCCGGGTCGAACGGCGGCACCCGGTCCTGCAGCCGGGTGAGTTCGGCGGCGATGTCATCGGGCAGCAGGTCGGGCCGGGTGGAGAGCATCTGCCCGAACTTGACGAACACCGGGCCGAGTTCCTCCAGCGCCTCGCGCAGGCGCACGGCCCGCGGTGCCGTGTTCGAGCGGCGCCAGCGCGCCGGGTGCAGGTAGAGCAGGTAGCGGTAGGGCCGGAACAGGTGCAGGGTGGTGACGAACTCGTCGAGACCGTGGCGCACGAATACCCGCGCGATGGCGAGCAGTCGCGGCATGCGGCCACCGCGCACGGTGGAGACTCTTCGCTTTCGCGCCGGGTTCACGATCGCCCCTTCTCCAGCGCCTCGATGCGCTTGTCCAGCCGGGCGGTGTCGGCACGCAGTTCGTCCACCGCGTCGGCCAGCGCGTCCAGTGCCTCGCGCGATGCCGCCAGGCGGCTTTCCTCGCGCAGGTAGTCGCCGCCGTCGGCGACCAGCTTGCCCCGCAGGTCGGTGGCGCCCTGCCGAAGGGCGTCGAGCAGGCGTTCGATGCCGCCGGTGGCGGCGTCGCCGAGGAGCGGCGACAGCTTGCCGGCGAGGTCCACGCGGTAGTGGCGAAGCAGGCCGACGGCGGCCTCCACCAGGTGGGCGTCGCCGGTGACGACCAGGCTGCCGTCGTGGAACACGCCGCGATCGGAGGGGTTGGCGGCGGCGCGCAGAAAGCCGGCCGGTCCACCGCGGATCGCGGCGTCGACGTCGGTGTCGTCCTCGGAAAGGCGCAGGCCGTCCTCGTCGAAGTGCACGGTGACGGCGAAGTCTTCCGCCAGGTAGCTGTCGATGCGCAGCCTGCGGCCGGCCAGCCTGGCCAGCCGCGCCGGGCTGTCCGGGTCGGCGGCGAGTACCCGGTTGATGGCGTTCTCGACGAGGTCGAGCCTGGTGCGTGCGATCATCGGCTTGGCGAGGGGACGGTGGCGGCCGGCGGCACTAGTACTTGTAGCCGCTGTGCAGCGCGACCACGCCGCCGGCGAGGTTGTGCACCTCGACGCCGTCGAAGCCGGCGTCGCGCATCATCCCGGCCAGGCGTTGCTGGTCGGGGTGGCGGCGAATGGATTCCACCAGGTAACGGTAGCTGTCCTCGTCGCCGGCCACCAGCCGTCCCATCTTCGGGATGACGTGGAAGGAGTACAGGTCGTAGAGCCGCGACAGCGGTGCTGAAACCGGCTTGGAGAACTCCAGCACCAGGAGCTTGCCGCCAGGGCGCAGCACCCGGTACATGGCGACCAGCGCCTTCGGGATGCGGGTGACGTTGCGCAGGCCGAAGGAAATGCTGACGCAGTGAAAGCGGTTGTCGGCGAAGGGCAGGTTCTCGGCGTCGGCCAGGCAGAAGGTGACACCGTTGCCGGCGCCGGCGTCGATCATGCGATCGCGGCCGCGGCGCAGCATGTCCGCGTTGATGTCGGTCATCACCACCTGGCCGGTGTCGCCGACCTGGCGACGGAAGGCCCGCGACAGGTCGCCGCTGCCGGCGGCCACGTCGAGCACCTGCTGGCCGGGGCGCAGGCCGCTCTGGCCGGCGGCGAAGTGCTTCCAGGCGCGGTGTGCGCCGAAGGACATGACGTCGTTCATGACGTCGTAGCGATCGGCCACGGCGCTGAACACGGCGCCGACCAGCGACGCCTTCTCGTCCTCGGCCACTTCGCGGTAGCCGAAGTGGGTGGTGTCGCGGGGTTCTGTCGCCACTTCAGTGCGGGCCGCGCGGCGCACGGTCGTGGCCGGCCTCGGCCAGTCGTTCCAGGTAGTGCGCCCAGTTGCGTTCCTCGTTGACGCCGAGCCGGTACAGCGTCTCCCAGGTGTAGATGCCGGTATCGTGGCCGTCGTCGAAGTGCAGGCACACGGCATAGCTGCCCACCGCCTCGATGCGGTCGATGCCGACGTTCTCCTTGCCCACCTGCAGCACCTCCTGGCCGGGACCGTGGCCGGTGACCTCGGCGGAGGGGGAGTGCACGCGCAGGTATTCGCAGGACAGCGAGAAGCGCTGTCCATCGTCGAACTCGATCTCCAGTTCCCGCGATCGCTGGTGCAGCACCAGGTTCACCGGCCTCGGCGGGCGTTGCTGTTCAGGCATGGTCTTCGCTCCGTTGGATCAGGCCGGGGACGCGGCCAGCCACTTCGCGGCGTCCTCGGCGAAGTAGGTCAGCACGGCATCGGCGCCGGCCCGCTTGAAGGCGGTCAGCGATTCCAGCACCACCGCGCGCTCGTCCAGCCAGCCGTGGCCGGCGGCGGCCTTGAGCATGGCGTATTCGCCGCTGACCTGGTAGACCAGGGTTGGCACCGCCAGCTCGTGCTTCACCCGGTGGACGATGTCCAGGTAGGGCATGCCCGGCTTGACCATGAACATGTCCGCGCCTTCGTCGATGTCCATCGCCGCCTCGCGCAGCGCCTCGTCGCTGTTGGCCACGTCCATCTGGTAGGTGTACTTGTTGCCGCCGCCGAGGGCGCCGGCGGAGCCCACCGCGTCGCGGAACGGGCCGTAGAAGGACGAGGCGTACTTGGCCGCGTAGGACAGGATCAGCGTGTTGACGTGGCCGTGGGACTCCAGCGCCTCGCGGATGGCGCCGATGCGGCCGTCCATCATGTCAGACGGCGCGACCACGTCGGCGCCGGCATCGGCATGGGCCAGGGCCTGGCGCACCAGCACCTCGACGGTGTCGTCGTTGCGCACGTAGCCGCTGGCATCGAGCAGGCCGTCCTGGCCGTGGCTGGTATACGGGTCCAGCGCCACGTCGGTGATCACGCCGAGGTCCGGTACGCGCTGTTTCAGCGCGCGCAGCGCGCGCGGCACCAGGCCATCGGCGTCGAAGGCGGCGGCGGCGTCGGCACTCTTCTCCGCCGGGTCGATGATCGGGAACAGCGCGATGGCGGGAATGCCCAGCCGGTGCAGGTTCTCGGCCTTTTCCAGCAGCAGGTCGAGGCTGAGCCGGGAGACGCCGGGCATGGACGGCACCGGCTCGCTGTGCGACTGGCCCTCGCACAGGAACAGCGGCTGGATCAGGTCGGTGACGTCGAGCCGGTGCTCGCGCACCAGGGCGCGGGAGAAGCCGTGGCGACGCAGGCGGCGCAGGCGGGTGGCGGGAAACCCGCCCCGGTGCACGGGGTAGGACATGCCCGGCGCCTAGCGCGTGCGACGCGCGGTGGCGCGCCCCGCGGTCTTCCGCGTCGCCTTGGCGCGAGGGCCGGTGCGGCGGGTGGTCCGCTTGGCCGTCTTCTTGGCCGTCTTCGCCGGGGTCTTTCGCGTCGCGGTCTTGCCGGCCGTCTTCCTGGTGGCGGTCTTCTTCGCGCTCTTCCTGGCCGCGGCCTTCTTCGCGGCGGTCTTCTTCGCCGCGGCTTTCTTGGTGGCGGCCTTCTTCGTGACGGTTTTCTTCGCCGTGGCCTTCTTCGCCGCGACCTTTTTCGTGGTCTTCTTCGTGGCGACCTTCTTCGCGGCGGTCTTCCGCGTGGTCTTCTTGGCGGCGGTTTTCTTCGTCGTCGCCTTCTTTGCCGCCACCTTCTTCGCGGCGGCTTTTTTCGTGCCGGTCTTTCGCGTGGCCTTCTTCGCGACTTTCTTTGCCACCTTCTTCGCAGTCCCGGCGGCCTTGCTCGCGGCGGTCTTCTTCACCGCAGACTTCTTCGCCGTCGACTTCTTTGCCGTGGATTTTTTCGCCGCGACCTTGTTCGCGCCGCCCCCACCCTGCTTTGGCCTGGCCGCGCCGTCCTTGTCCGCGGCCGCCCGGCTGGCCTCGGCCGGCTTCTTCGCGACGGGCCGGCTGCGTCGCCTGCGGCCGTCGTCGTCGGCCTCGGCGGCGCTCTCCTCGCCGGTCTCGGCGGACACCCGTGGCTGCACCCGGGTGGTGCGCAGCTCGGAACCGGACACCTCGCGCACGATCTTGCCGCCGACGATCTGGGTGTGGGTGGCGGTGCCCTCGCCGCCGTGCACCGAGACCACCTTGTTCTCCAGCGGCCGGATCTCGGTGTCGATCATCTCGCACAGGCGATGGAAGATGTCGTCCGGGCTGCCGTTGGCATTGAGCGTGCGCAGCTTGTGCTGGGCGCGGTAGTACTGCACCAGGAACTCGGTTTCCTCGTGGTAGACCTTCAGCCGCGAGCGCACCGTTTCCTCGGTGTCGTCCTCGCGCCGCTGCAGCGGGGCGTGGCCGCACTCGTCGCAGCGACCACGGGTCTTCGGCGGATTGAAGTGGATGTTGAAGATGGCGCCGCAGTGGTCGCAGCTGCGCCGGCCGACGATGCGCTTGAGCAGCGAGGACTCGTCGACCTCGAAGTTCACCACCATCTGGATCGGCCGCGACACCCAGCCGAGGCGGGTATCCAGCTCCTGCGCCTGGGGGATGTTGCGCGGGAAGCCGTCGAGGATGAAACCGCGTCGGGTGTCGGTCTTCAGCACCCGCTGGGACACCAGCTCGATGACCAGCGCATCGGGCACCAGGTGGCCTTCGGCCATGATCCGCTCGGCCTCGCGTCCGGCCGGGCTGCCCTCGGCCACGGCGGCGCGCAGGATTTCCCCGGTGGAAATCTGCGGCACCTTGTAGGTCTCGACCAGTCTCCGGGCCTGGGTGCCCTTACCGGAGCCTGGCGCTCCGAGCAGAATAATGCGCATGATCGGATCTAAAGCCTCTGCGAGTGTTGGCGCCTGCCACGGTCCGCCGGCCGGAGGCGTCCCGGCTCGGCCGCACCACTTCGCCGTTGCCGGGATGTCGCCGACAGCATGGGAAAATGCTGTAAAATCAACTACTATTGACGTCTGCCCGGCGAGGTCCGGCCTGCGGCCGCCGCTACCCTACCTTCGAGGGTGCCGGGTGTCAATGCCTGCCCTGCCACGGAACGATAAAGGCCATGAATCGGTGCGTAAAAAGCACCCATGACGGCCTGTACCGGTGGCGCGGTAGAATAGAAAAATCAGGAATTTCAGTATTTTGCGTTACCCTCTCGGGTCTCGCAGCGAATCCTTGCGTCCACGCCCCCGGCCGACGGGGTCGAGACCGGGGCGGGGCCGGCGGCGTCACCCGCCCGCGTCCGCGCAGGATCATCGCCCACCAGGAACCATCGATGAAGAAAAATGCCTTCTATGCCCAGTCCGGCGGCGTCACCGCGGTCATCAACGCCAGCGCGGCCGGGGTCATCGAGGCCGCCCGCGCGGCGAAGTCCCGCATCGGCAAGGTCTATGCCGGGCGCAACGGCATCATCGGCGCACTCACCGAGGACCTGGTCGACACCAGCCGGGAGAGCAAGGCGGCCATTGCCGGCCTGGTCCACACGCCGTCCGGGGCCTTTGGTTCCTGCCGCTACAAGCTCGGCGCCATCGAGCAGCACCGGGCCCAGTACGAGCGCCTGATCGAGGTCTTCCGCGCCCACGACATCGGCTACTTCTTCTACAACGGCGGCGGCGATTCCGCCGACACCTGCCTGAAGGTTTCGCAGTTGGCCGGCACGCTCGGCTACCCGATCCAGGCCATCCACGTGCCGAAGACGGTGGACAACGACCTGCCGGTCACCGACAACTGCCCGGGCTTCGGCTCGGTGGCCAAGTACATCGCGGTGTCCACCCTGGAGGCGAGCTTCGACGTCGCCTCCATGGCGCGCACCTCGACCAAGGTCTTCGTGCTTGAGGTGATGGGCCGCCATGCCGGCTGGATCGCCGCTGCCGGTGCGCTGGCCTCCACCGCCGAGCGGCCGCTGCCGATCATCGTGCTGTTCCCCGAGCTGCCCTTCGACGCCGAGCGCTTCCTCGCCGAGGTCAGGCGCAAGGTGGAGAAGTTCGGCTACGTCTCGGTGGTGGTCTCCGAGGGCGTGCGCGATGCCGATGGCCGCTTCCTCGCCGAGGCCGGCAGCCACGATGCCTTCGGCCACAGCCAGCTCGGCGGCGTGGCACCGGTGATCGCCAACATGGTCAAGGGCGCGCACGGCTACAAGATCCACTGGGCGGTGGCCGACTACCTGCAACGCGCGGCCCGCCACGTGGCCTCGAAGACCGATGTCGACCAGGCCTATGCACTGGGCGCGGCGGCGGTGAAGATGGCGCTGGCCGGCAAGAACGCGGTGATGCCGGCCATTGCCCGCACCTCGGATTCTCCCTATCGCTGGAAGATCGTCGAGGCCAGGCTGTCGAAGGTGGCGAACGTGGAGAAGAAGATGCCGCGGCGCTTCATCAGCCGCGACGGCTTCGGCATCACGCCGAGCTGCCGGGCCTACCTGGAGCCGCTGATCCGTGGCGAGGCCTACCCGCCCTACCGCGGCGGGCTGCCGCGCTACGTGACGCTGAAGAACGTGGCGGTGGCGCGCAAGCTCGAACCCTTCGAGCCCTAGGAGACTGCCCGGCGCGCGGCGGGCGCGCCGCTGGCGGTGATCGCAGGCGACCACGACGTCGCTGCCGCGCGTGCGCCGGCAGCGGCTCCCGGGTCGGCTCGCCCTCTCGTCCGGCGAGCCTGGCGAGTCGCTGTGCGTGGACGATAACGACGGTTGACGGAGGTACGACACCCAACAACATGAAACTGGTCTCCCTGCTTCCCTTCCTGGCGTGGACGCGGTTCGTCTCGCGCCAATCCATCAAGGATGACTTCTTCGCCGGCCTGACCGGGGCGGTCATCGTGCTGCCCCAGGGCGTCGCCTTCGCCGCCATTGCCGGCCTGCCGCCGG
Source organism: uncultured Gammaproteobacteria bacterium (assembly GCA_964350265.1). Lineage (GTDB taxonomy): Bacteria > Pseudomonadota > Gammaproteobacteria > Arenicellales > CAJQKF01 > BQJD01. The sequence continues at coordinate 26,884 of CAYGJZ010000001.1, forward strand.
AGTACGGCCTGTACACGGCGATGGTCACGCCGATCATCGCGGCGCTGTTCGGCTCCAGCTACCACCTCGTCTCCGGCCCGACCACGGCGATCTCCATCGTCGTCTTCGCCGCCATCAGCCGCTATGCCGAGCCGGGCAGCCCGGAGTTCGTCTCGCTGGCCCTGACCCTGACCCTGCTGGCCGGCGTCTACCAGCTCGGCTTCGGCCTGGCCCGGCTGGGCGCGCTGGTCAACTTCGTCTCGCACACGGTGGTCATCGGCTTCACCGCCGGCGCCGCCATTCTCATCGCCACCAGCCAGATGAAGAACATCCTCGGCGTGGAGATTCCCAAGGGCGAGTCGTTCATCCACACCTGGTACGACATCTTCATCGCCTGGCAGACCATCGATCTCTACCTGGTGCTGGTGGCCCTGTCGACGCTGGCCACCGCGCTGTTGGTACGCAGGCTGTGGCCGAAGATACCCAACCTGCTGGTGGGCATGGTGGTGGGCAGCGTGGTGGCGGCGGTGCTGACCCGGTATACCGGCAGCATCGAGCTGGTCGGCAAGATTCCCGGCCACCTGCCCCCCTTCGCCCTGCCGGAGGTCAACCTGTCGACCCTGCGCACGCTGGCCCCGGAGGCCTTCGCGGTGGCCCTGCTCGGCCTGATCGAGGCGGTGTCCATCTCCCGCGCGGTGGCCACGCGCTCCAACCAGCGCATCGATGCCAACCAGGAGTTCATCGGCCAGGGGCTGTCCAACGTGGTCGGCAGCATGTTCTCGTCCTATGCCGGCTCGGGTTCCTTCACCCGCTCGGGCATCAACTACGCGGCCGGCGCACGCACGCCGCTGTCGGCCATCTTCGCGGCACTGCTGCTGATGGTCATCGTGCTGCTGGTGGCGCCGTTGACCGCCTACCTGCCGGTGGCGGCCATGGGTGGCGTGATCCTGCTGGTGGCGTGGAACCTGATCGACTTCCACCACATCCGCAACATCCTGTCCTTCAGCCATTCCGAGTCGGCCATCCTGGTCACCACCTTCTTTTCCACCCTGTTCCTGGAACTGGAGTTCGCCATCTACATCGGCGTGCTGCTGTCGCTGGTGTTCTTCCTGGCCAAGACCTCGACGCCGAGCATACCGACGCTGTCCATCGAGACCGACGAGGACAAGGGCACGCGCAAGTTCGTCAACATCCAGTCGAAGCCGCTGAAGCAGTGTCCGCAGCTGAAGATGATCCGCATCGACATGTCGGTGTACTTCGGTTCGGTCAACCACATCCAGCAGCGCCTGCGCAGCATCGCCGACAACGAACGGATTCACCACATCCTCATCGTTTCCTCGGCCATCAACTTCATCGACCTGGCCGGGGCGGAGATGCTGATCAACGAGAACAACCAGTTGAAGAAGCGCGGTGGCGGGCTCTACTTCGCCGGGCTGAAGCCGAGCGTGTACAAGTTTGCCGCGCAGTCCTTCTTCATTCGCAGGATCGGTCCGGACCGCTTCTTCAACACCAAGGAAGGCGCCATCAGTTCCATCTACAAGCGGCTCGACCGCGAGGTCTGCGCCAAGTGCCAGGCGCTGCTGTTCACCGAGTGCAACGAGTAGGGCGTCAGCGCGGCCGGTAGTTCGCCGACGGCCACAGCGAGCGGATCTCCTCGGCCTGCTGCTCGGCGCTGAAGCGCTCCCAGGTGACCCCGGCAACGTCGGTTTCGCTGCTCAACCGCGGGGCGTTCTCGTCCTCGATGCCGAGGTGGCGAAAACCCGTGTCGTCGGCCACCCGCACCGACAGGTTCAACAGCTCGGTGCGCCACAGCGCGTAGGCGCCGGGCACCACCAGCACCGGATCGGCGCCGAGGCGACGACGATAGTCCTCGATGGCGGCATCGAGGTCGTCGACGCCGAAGGCAAGATGGACACGCGGCATGACGCTACCCGCCGGACGTTGCGTTCGACGGCGAGCGTGCCGCCTCGGCGGCCCGCCATTCTTCGCGGCCGAGGCGGAAGGCGCTGCACCAGCTGGCATAGGCGCGCCGCTGGCCCTCCTCGCGCATGCCGGCCTTGGCCAGCACCCGCCGCGAGGCATGGTTGTCCGGGTCGGTCACCGCCACCACCTCGGTGAGCGGTGTTTCCTCGAAGGCGAAGCGGATCAGCGCTCGCGCGATCTCGGTGGCATAGCCGTGGCCCCAGGCGGCGGGCTTAAGCAGGTAGCCGATCTCGATGTCGACCTCGGGGATCACCCCGGGTGCCACCAGGCTCCAGTCGGTGTCGTCGGATTCCTCGGGCAGGGGCAGCAGCACCGCCGAACCGATCTTCTCGTCGTTGTCGGCGCGGCGCACGCACCAGATGCCGATGCCGCCGTTGCCGCCGCGACGCACGCTGTCCGCCATCGAGGCGCGCACCTCGTCGGGGCTGTGCAGGGCGCAGACGAAGCGGGTTACCGCCTCGTCGGTGAACAGGTCCAGGGCGATGTCGATGTCGTCCAGGGTCAGTGGCGACAGGCGCAGGCGCCGGGTTTCGAGTTCAAGGGACACCATGTTCGTCGTCCTCCCCCGGATCGCACAGGGCATCGTAGCCCTGGTCGTTGAACTGAAGCAGGCAAAGGCCGTGGCCGAAGGGATCGGCGAGCAGCGCGATGCTGCCGTAGGCACGGGCGGTGGCCGGCTGTTCCAGCATCGCCCCGGCGTCCACCGCGCGGCGCACCGCGGTGTCGATGTCGTCCACCACCAGGTCCAGGTGCACCGGGGTCCAGTGGCGCTGGTAGTCGCGTTCGCGGATGGCGGTGGGTGCGGCCAGCGAGCCGACCGGCTTGGCCAGCAGGTAGACGGCGGCATCGGCGCCGGCCAGTTCCACCGCGTCGTTGCCGAAGCGGCGGGAGACGACGAAGTCGAAGGCGCGGGTGTAGAAGTCGATGCCGCGCTCGAGATCGTCGACATCGATGTTGACCAGCAGCTTCACGTGGTTGGCTCCTGCTTGGCGGCGACCCCGCGATCGAAGCGCTGGCGGTCGACCACGAAGCGCTGGTGGTGACCGCGGGAAATGACGTCGATGCCGTCGCTGGCCTCGACCCGGAAGGTCAGTCGCCGCCCGTCCACCTCGACCAGCTCGGCGTGCACGGTCACCGCCAGTCCCGGCGGCGTCGCCGCCTCGTGGCTGACGTCGACATGGGTGCCCAGGGTCAGCTCCCGCGGCCAGTCCAGGTGCGGGTTGACCAGCTTCACGCAGGCCCATTCCAGCAGTCCCACCAGGTAGCCGGTGGCGAATACCGGCGGCATGGCGAGAAACTCCTCGGCCTCGGGATACAGGCAGGGCACGGTCTTGGTCGCGGGCACCACGAAGCGATGCTGGCCGGTGATGCCCGCCTTGAGCGTGTCTTTCATCGGCGACTCGGGCTCGACGGCGGCCGGCCTTTATAGCACGGAACCGCGGTGCTTCGCGCCGACGCCGCTCAGGACAGCCCGGGCGGTCGCGCGGTGTCGGCCACCACCCGCCTTGCCTGCGGCCGCGGTGGGCGTGGTGGCGACAGCGCGGCATCCACGTGGCGCTGGATGTCGGCGCGCTGGATGCCGATGTCGTCGAGTTCGCGGTCGCCCAGTGCCCGCAGCGCGCGCAGGCTCAGCCGGCGCTGGCGGCGGTGGACGAGATGCTCGAAGAAGGCGTGAACGAAGCAGAACATGGCGGCTCTCCCGGGTCGGGTCGCACGCGGGCGACAGGCCGGGCATCTTCGCAGCACCCTGCTGACAGGGTGCTGTCAGCAGGGTCATGCTAGATTGCCGACTCCTGTCACCCGTTGTCAGGAGCCCCCGAGTAGCCTGTGACGAGCCCAGCCTGGAACCATGCGCCGTGCCGACCGCCTGTTCGAGATCATCCAGCTGCTGCGCCGGCACAAGCTGGTGCGCGCGCGCGACCTGGCCGAGCGCCTGGAGGTGTCCGAGCGCACCATCTACCGCGATATCCGCGACCTCGCCGCCGGCGGCGTACCCATCGAGGGGGCGGCGGGTATCGGCTACGTCCTGCGCAAGGGGTATGACCTGCCGCCGCTGATGTTCGACGAAGAGGAAATCGAGGCCCTGGTGCTGGGTGCACGCATCGTCGAGACCTGGGCCGACCCGCGGCTGGCCGAGGCTGCCGCCAACGTCATTGCCAAGGTGGAGGCGGTGGTGCCGCAGCGCCTGCGCGAGAGCATGGCGCGCACCGCCCTGCTGGCCCCCGCCGACCACTTCGCCGAGCCGCTGCGGGTGGACCTGTCGATCCTGCGCGGCGCGGTGCGCGAGCGACGCAGGCTGCGCTTCGACTATGTCGACAGCGACGGGCGCGGCAGCCAGCGCACGGTGCGGCCGCTGGCGCTGGCCTTCTACGGCCCGGTCTGGCTGCTGGCCACCTGGTGCGAGCTGCGCGGGGACTTCCGCGCCTTCCGGGTCGATCGCATCGATGCGCTGGAGGTGCTCGACAGCCACTTCCACCCCGAGCCGGGACGAACCATCAACGACTACCTGCGCCGCGGCACCGGCTAGGACGCGTCGTCGCGCGGGTGTTGTCGACGATGGTCGGTGGGCTGCGGGGTGACGGTGAGGATCTTGACCCCGCGCGGTGTCTCGAAGCGGTGCCAGGTGCCCGTCGGCACCACCATCATCGACCCCGCCGGCAAGCGGTGCCGATGCTCGGCTTCGCCGTCCCACAGGAACAAGGTGGTCTCGCCGTCGAGCACGTGCACGATCTCGTCGCCGGCGAGGTGGCGTTCCCATTCGCTGTTGCCGGCATAGTGACCGATGAAGATGCCGCCGTCGCGGTACTCGGCGAGGCGGGCGAAGGCGGCCGCGGCCGCCTCCTCGCCGGTCTCGGGGCTGCGGTCGGGCAGGAAGCGCAGCGCGGCGAAGGCCGCGGCCAGCGAGATCGGCGCGGCCTGGCCCTCGCCGCTGTCGTCGCGACCATCCGGGCCGCTCATGATCCCGCCCCGGCCTGTTGTTCGCCGCCGTCGCAGTGGCCGCGCTCGCAGCGTTGTGCACGGGCGGCGCGCAGGGCGCGGGCATACCAGCAGAACTCGTCGAGGAACTTCTGCGCGCGGCCGTACCAGGCGTCGTCGTTCGGGGTGCCGTGGTCGTCGAAGGCGCTGCCGACCCGCGGCACCGGCAGCAGCGAGGGGATCGACGACATGCCCATCTCCGCCAGCATGGCGCGCAGGGTCATCGCCGCGCGCACGCCGCCGAAGCTGCCGGCGGAATAGCACACGATGCCCGAGGGCTTGAAGAAGTACTCCTCGAGGAAATGGTCGAGCAGGTTGGCCAAGGCCGGCGGCACCGTGTGGTTGTACTCGCCGCTGACCACGAGGTAGCCGTCCGCCGGCCGGATGATCCCGGCCAGGGCCTCGAGGGTCGCGGGCGCGGTGCCGGGTTGGTATTCCTTGTACATGCGGTCGAGCAGCGGCAACGGGTAGTCGAGGGGGTCGACCAGGGTGACCTCCTCGCCACGGGCGGCGCAACGCTCGGCGACGAAACGCGCCGCCTTGATGCCCTGGCGGGCGCTGCGTACCGAGCCGTAGATGACGGCGATCTTCAGCGGCGCATCGGCATCAGCCATGCATTCCCTCCTGCGCACGGGGCGCGACGTGAACGGTGTAGCCGCGAACGACTATGCCCAAGGCCGCGGCCGCTGTCGAATACCGCCCGTTAACCCGGCTCGAAGCGCAGGCACAGGATCGGCGGCAGGTGACGGCTCACGCACTGCCACGAGTCGCCCTGGTCCTCGCTCAGCCACAGCGCCCCGGTGGTGCTGCCGAAGGCCAGGCGTTCGCCATCGTCGGCGACGGCCAGGCCGTGGCGGTAGACCAGGTCGTAGGCATCCTCGTCGGGCAGCCCGCGGTGCAGGGTGTCGAAGCTGCGGCCGCCGTCGCGGGTGCGGTTGACCACCAGGCGGGCATCCACCGGAATGCGCTGCTCGTCCTTCACCGCCGGCACGAACCAGGCGGTGTCCGGCTCGCCGGGGTGGACCGCCACCGCGAAGCCGAACACCGAACGGGGTACCTCGGTGATCTCGCGCCAGTTCATCCCCGCGTCGTCGCTGACGAAGATGCCGTTGTGGTGCTGCATCCAGTGGCGGTCGGGATGGGCGGCGCAGTGCTTGATGCGGTGGGAATCCTGCACCAGCGGGTCGTCGGCCTGTTCCGGCGGCATGTAGGCATTGCGCAGCCCGGCGCCGACCAGCTCGAAGTGGACGCCGCGGTCGCGGGTCTTCCACACGCCGCCCACCGATACGCCGACGGTGACGTGGGCCGGGTCGCGCGGGTCCACCAGCACCGAGTGGATGCCGGCGAAATCGTAGCCGCCGCCCATCCACTGCTTGCGCCGCGGGTCGTTCCACAGCGACTCCACCAGCGACCAGTGGGCGCCGTCGTCGCGGCTGTGGAACAGTCCGCCGGGAATGGTGCCGCACCACAGCTCGTCGTCGGCGCCGGCCTCCAGCGACCACACCAGCCGGGTCGACCAGGGCACCTCGGTGCCACGCATCGGGTCGTTGTCCACCTCGCCCTCGGGCTTGGGCGGATAGGCCGGTGCGGCGATTTCCTCGAAGTGCGCGCCGCCGTCGTCGCTGCGATGCATCTTGGCGCCGAAGTGGCCCAGGTCGCAGGCCACGTGCAGCCGGCCGCCGGGCCGCGCCAGCAGCATGGAGACCGGGTCGCCGAGGAACCAGGTCGGGCCGATGGACCAGCGGCCGTCGCCGCCGCGCTCGATGCGGAACAAGCCCTTGCGGGTGCCAACCAACAGCTGATCGCTCATCTCATCCTCCGGAAAGTGCCTGGAACACGAAGATCTCGTCGTCCTCGCCCACCGCGTCGGTGAGCCGTTGCCGGTCCCGCGCCGGGGTCCCGTTGACGAACACCACCACGTGCTTGCGCACCGCCCCCTGGTCGTCGAGCACGTAGCCGCGCAGCGCCGGCTCGCGGACGAACAGGTCTTCCAGCACCGCGCCGACAGTATTGCCGCTGGCCTCGGCCTCGGCCACGTTGACGTGGCGGCGCAGGTTGGGGGTAAACCGGATCGTGGTCATGACATGGGCGAGGTTGGGTTCGAACGACGCAGTGTAATTCGTCGCCGAACCGCACGTCCCGTGACGGGCGGCCTGGTCGACGACGCGCCGGTTGGCGCTAGCACATGGTCGCAGCAGCCCGCGACAAATCGACAACGGTACCCATCGCCCACGGTCGGGCTGATCAGCGGCTTTTTCGTTTCATGATCTTGCTACATGAAACGAAAATGTTATAGTGACTGCCCGTCATCCACCAGCGAGTCGCGAAGGTCCGGTCCGGGCGGCTGCGAGGAACGTCGACCGCAACGAGGCACAGGCTATGTCCCCGTCGAATGCCATTACCAAGACCATCGCCGACCTGCGTGACCACGGCAGGTTGAGTGGTGTCGACCTGGCAAACATCACCGACGTGTCGAGGGCGACCGTTTCGCGTTGGTCATCGGGAAAGGCGGTTCCCCATCCGGGCACGCAACTGGTGCTTTCCGATCTGCGCTTCGTCGTCGATCGTCTCGGCGAGTTCTATTCGCCGGACGAAACCCGTGCCTGGCTGTATGCCAGGAACCACCTGCTCGACGGTGCACGGGCCATCGAGCTGATCCACGAGAATCGAACCGACGAGGTCCTCGTGGCCATAGAGCGGCTTGGCTCGATGGCCTACCTGTAGGCAGGAAACGCAGCCCCGGAGATCGCATTGCGCAGGATGCTCGATTCGCAGTTGCTGGACACCATGGATGTACTGCCGGCGGCGACCTTCACCGGCAACGTCTGGCGGGTGACCTGGGCGACACGTGAGCCGCTGCTTGGCGGCATCGGTGGCGGCCGATGGTCGCCGGCGAACAGCTTCGAGACCCTCTACACCAGCGCGACACATGACGGTGCGATGGCGGAAGCCTACTACCACCTGTCCAGGGCGCCCGTCTTCTCGTCCTCGACGATGACGATACACACCCTGTCCCTGCAGCTGTCGAGAATGCTGACGCTGACAGGCGAGACGTTGCAACGACTGGGTATCGACGAGCCACTCGCCACCCGCGTGGACTATGACCTGACGCAGGCCATTGGCGATGCTGCCCACATGCTCGACTACGAGGGCATCTTCGTTCCGAGTGCACGGGCGGATTGCGTGAACGCGGTGCTCTTCCTCGACGCGGTGGATGTCGATCGGCAGGTCACGCTGGTTTCGAGCGCGCCGGTGAACTGGCCTGCATGGCGGCAACGACAGCAGGAAGGCCGGCTGCCTTCGCCCCTGCCACGTTAGCGCATCTTCATCACCCGGTTGCGGGCGATGGCGGAGACGATCTCGGAGACGAAGACCAGCACCACGATGGACAGCAGGATGGCGGCGACCCGCTCGGTCTCGATCTGCAGCACGTTGCGCTTCAGGTACCAGCCCATGCCGCCGGCGCCGAAGAAGCCGACCACGGTGGCGGCGCGGAAGGCCACGTCCCAGGTATAGATGGCGATGCCGGTGAAGGCCACCCGCACCTGGGGAAAGACGCCGAACACGAACACCTGCAGCGGGTTGCCGCCGGTGGCGCGGATCGCCTCCACCGGTCCCATGTCGATGGCCTCCACCTCCTCGGCGAACAGCTTGCCGGCGAAGCCGGCGCAGAAGAAGGTCAGGGCGAGCACGCCGGGCAGCATGCCGAAGCCGAGGATGGAGACGAAGATGATCGCCCAGATCATCTCGTGCACCGCGCGAAAGCCCATCGTCACCAGCCGTGCCACGGGGTAGATGAAGCGCCGCGACGGGGTCACGTTGTAGGCCGCGAACCAGCCCAGCGGCAGGGTGATCAGCAGGCCGAACAGCGCGCCGAGGTAGGCCATCTGGATGGTCTCGACCACGTACTGGAAGTAGTCGGCGTTGAGGATGTAGGCGATGTCCGGCGGGTAGTAGCGGGTGGCCAGGGTGGTGCCCATGCGGTCGAAGATGCCGAGCAGGCGGTGAAGCGGAATCTCGAGGTAGTCGATGGAATAGCCGAGGAAGAAGGCGGCGCCGAGCCAGGAGCCGAGGCGGATCAACGAGTCGGGATAGCGGAAGCGCCGCCATTGCACCGGGTTGGCCGTTTGCGTGGTCATGCCTGTGTCCCCGTTCAGATGGTCGAGCGACGAACGCGGTGGGAAACGATCTCGCCGATCACGATGATGGCGAGAATGGCGAGAATCACCGAGGTCACCCCCGGGTAGTTGAAGGTGTTCATCTGTCGGAAGAAGACCAGCCCGAGGCCGCCGGCGCCGACCAGGCCGAGGATGGCCGAGCGGCGGATGTTGATCTCCCACTCGAAGATGATCACGCCGAGCACCTGCGGCATCACCTGCGGCAGGATGGCGTAGACCAGCACCTGCACCGGGTTGGCGCCGGTGGCGCGCATCGCCTCCACCGGGCCGGGATCGATGTCCTCGATCGCCTCGGCGGACATCTTGGCAATGAAGCCCAGCGAGCGCACCGCGATGGCGAGTACCCCGGCCATGGCGCCGAGGCCGACGGCGGCAACGAAGAACAGCGCCCAGACGATTTCGTGGATGGAGCGGCTCAAGGTCATCAGGAAGCGCGCCAGCGGATAGGTGACCGGCTTGAACGGGGTGATGTTCAAGGCCCCGAACCAGGCCACCGGAATGCAAATGACGACGCCGACCAGGGTGCCGATGCAGGCGATCATGAAGGTCTCGATGGCCGGCTTGACCAGTTGCGGGAGCAGCGACAGGTCCACCGCGAAGAAGCGGCCGGCGGTCTGCAGCACCTCGCCCACCGAGCCCATGCGTTCCCAGTCGGTATCCTCGATGATGGTGACCTCCACGCTCCAGGCCACCAGCGCCAGCAGCACCAGGTAGAACACGCCGCGTCGGGTGCGTGCCCGGCGTCGATGGTCGACGATGCGCTCGGCGACGGCGGAGAGCGAAGCCGTCATCACAGCACCTCCATGGCATAGATCTCGGCCAGCTTGGCCTGGTCCATGTCGCTGGTGGGGCCGTTGAACATGACCACGCCGTCCTGCAGGCCGAGGATCTTGTTGCACGACTCCATCGCCAGGTTGACGTCGTGGATGTTGCACAGGCAGGGCACGTTCAGTTCCCGCGCCATGTTCTTCACCAGTCCCATGATCTCGCGGGAGATCTTCGGGTCCAGCGCCGAGGTGGGTTCGTCGAGCAGCAGCAGCTTCGGCTCCTGCATCAGGGCGCGGGCAATGCCGACCCGCTGGCGCTGGCCACCGGACAGCTCGTCGGCACGCTTGTCGACGTGGTCGATCAGGCCGACCCGTGCAAGCAGCGCCAGCGCGCGGTCGATGTCCTCGCGGGGGAAGGCGCGCACGATGCTGCGCAGCGTCCCGGTATAGCCCAGTCGGCCGGAGAGCACGTTGTCCATCACGCTCATGCGGTCGATCAGGTTGAACTCCTGGAAGATCATGCCGATGTCGCGCCGCAGCGCACGTAGCTGCCGGCCGTTCAGCTCGGTCACGTTGCGCGCATCGAAGCGGATGCTGCCGCTGGTCGGCTGCACCAGGTGGTTGATGCAGCGGATCAGGGTCGACTTGCCGGCCCCGCTCGGGCCGATGATGGCGAAGAAGTCGTCGTCCTCGACATCGAAGCTGATTCCCTTGAGGATCTCCGGGCCACCGCTGGCATAGCGAACCTTGAGATCACGGACTTCCAGTATGGCCACGGCTTGCTCCTCGCTCCGGCACCGGGTGCCGGTCTGTATTCATCAGGTGGCCGCCCGCGACGGAACCGGGTCCCGTCGCGGACGGCGTTGCTGGCTCTGCGCGGATCAGTTCTGCGCGTCCTTGGCCTTTTTCAGGTCGCGGATGATGTCGTAGTCCGCCGAGGTCATGGCGACGAAGGTGTTGGACTTGACGTTGTCGAGGAATTTCTTCGCCGCCGGCTGGTCCTTCAGACCGAGGAACGTCTCGCGGATGTTGGCCTTCAGCTCCTCGCACAGGTTGTCCAGGTAGACGAAGGGATCCTGCGGAATGGGGTTCGACTGCCACAGGATGTTGACGTCGTCGAGCGAGGCCTCGCCCTTGTTGACGACGTTGTCGAAGCGGTGCGAGGCGACGAAGGCGGCGTCCACGCGGCCTTCCACCACCGCCACCGTGGACAGCTCGTGGCTGCCGGTGTAGACCACCTTGCTGAAGTAGCTGTCGAGATCCTCGCCGCCGATCTCCCTGGCGAAGGATACCCGCGGCAGCAGGTTGCCGGAGGTGCTGCCCGGATCGGTGAGGCCCAGCGTGGAGCCCTTCAGCGAGGCGATGTCGGTGAACTTCGAACCCTTCTTGCTGATCAGCACGCCACGGTAGCCCGGACCCTCTTCCTGCATGTGCCCGGCCTTCTTCGCATAGGTGGCGAAGACCTCGATGTTCGGGTCCTTCTCGTTGGCGATGACGTAGCTGTAGGGGCCGAGCACGCCGACGTGGACGAAGCCGCCGAGCATGCCCTCCACCACCGAGGCATAGGAAGTCGGCATGAAGAAGGAAACCTTCTTGCCGGTCATCTCCGCCAGCCGGTTGGTGACCGGCGCATACAGTTCCAGTTCCGCCACCGTCTCCTCGGTGGGGATGATGGCGAAGGTCAGCGACTCGGGGTCCTGGCACTCCGCGGCGAAGGCATGGGTGGTGGTCAGGCCGATGGCCAGCGCGCCGCTGGCGAGCAGGCGGGTGGCGTTGCGCAGCATGGTGTGTCTCATGGCTTTCTCCTCGTGGATGGTGCCCGTGTGCGGGCTGTCGTGACTCGAGTACGCGCGGCCAGCGGCCGCGTGCGTCTCAAGCTTGTAGAAATTCTTGCTCGACGCGCTCGCGCGCACCGATGAAGTTGCGACCGCGCTCGCCGCCGATGGCGTCGACCACCCAGCGCTGCCACTGCTCCTCGCTGACACCGTAGTCGGCGAAGCGGGTGGAGACACCCAGGGTCTCCAGCAGCGCCTCGAGGCGCGCCGGCGCCGCGGCGAGGTCGTCGCCGAAGATCTCGCGCAGGGCGTTGTCGCAGTCGCGGTGAGTGCCGATCACGCTGCGCATCACCGCCGGCAGGGTAAAGGAGCAGGCCAGGCCATGGGCGATGCCGTGGTGGAGCGTCACCGGGTAGGACAGCGAGTGGGCCAGCGCGGTGCGGGTATTGGAGAAGGCCAGTCCCGCCATCATCGCGGCGCGGGCAAGATGCGCGCGCCGTGGCAGGTCGTCGAGGTTCTCGGCCAGGGGGCCGAGGTGGGCCAGGATGTCCCGCGAGGCGGTGATGGCGAAGCGGGTCGACACCGGGTTGGCGTTCACGTTCCAGATGCTTTCCAGCGAATGCGACAGGGCGTCGAGACCGGTGCCGATGGTCAGGCCGCGGGGCATGCCGGCCATCAGGGCCGGGTCGATGAAGGCATGGGTCGGGTAGAGGTCGTCGCGGGCCAGCGAGTACTTCTTCGAAGCCTCGGTGTCCCACACCGTGGCCCAGCTGGTGACCTCGCTGCCGGTGCCGGCGGTGGTCGGCACCGCGATCAGCGGCAGCGCCGGGGCGATCTCGCCTGCGCCCGGCTGCTCGAGGTGGCGCTGCACCGGCTCGAAGCCGGTGGGGCCGAAGGCCAGCACCTTGGCGGCGTCGATCACCGAGCCGCCGCCCACCGCCACCACCAGCTCCACCCGCTCGGCGGCCTCGGCCAGCCGCCGACCCGATGCACGCAGGTGGATGAAGTCCGGGTTCGGCTGGATGTTGTCGATGATGATGACCGGCTCGTGGGCGACCTCGGCGAGACGCCGTCCGAGGTCGGCGAACAACGGTTCGTCGTAGGTCACCAGGGCGTAGGCGCGCTCGCCGATCGCCTCGCCGAGCTGGTCGAAGCAGTCGACGCCGAATCGAATCGCCACGGGGTTGCGGTAATGCCACATCCGGGAAGTTCCTCCTCTCGCCCTGTCCCTGTTCGGGCCTTGAATGCTGTCCTTGACAACAGGGTCGCACCGTGAATAACTATTTGTCCAATGCAAAAAATAGATTCGATCTATTGCTTTAAGCAATGAGTTACACCCACCTGCGCTCCTTCGACGCGGTCGCCACCGAGGGTGGCTTCACCGCCGCCGCCCGTGTCCTGAACATCGGCCAGCCCACCGTCACCAGCCAGGTGCGGGCGCTGGAGGACCGCTTCGGCGTGGAGCTGTTCCAGCGTCGTGGCCGCCAGGTCGCGCTCACCGAGGCCGGTCGCGCCCTGCATGCCATCACCCGGCGGATGATGCGCCTGGAAGAGGATGCCCGCGACCTGCTCAATGCCTACGGCGGCTTCCACGTCGGCACGCTGAAGGTGGGCGCGGTGGGTCCCTACCACGCCACCGAGATGCTCAGCGCCTTCAACGACCGCTACCCGGACATTCGCATCGCGGTGACGGTGGGCAACTCCAAGGAGATGGTGCAGCGCCTGCTGGACTACAGCGTGGATGTGGCCGTGCTGGCCCATGTCGAGGACGATCCGCGCATCTTCGCCATGCCCTACAGCTCGCACCCGGTGGTGGTGATCATCAACAATGCCCACCCGCTGGCCGACCGGCCCAGCCTCACCCTGGGCGAGCTGGCCGGCGAGCGCATGGTGTTCCGCGAAGAAGGGTCCACCACCCGCCGCGCCTTCGAGACGGCGCTGGCCGGGCAGGGCCTGTTCATCGATCCGGTGATGGAGTTCGGCAGCCGCGAGGCGGTCTGGCTGGCGGTGGTGCGCGGGGTGGGCATCGGCGTGGTGTCGGCCTTCGAGTACATCCCGCACCCGGACATTCGCGCCATTCCCATTGCCGATGTCGACGTGCGCACCACCGCCCATGTCAACTGCCTGGTGGAGCGGCGCGAGTCGCGCCTGGTGCAGGCCTACTTCCAGGTGGCCAGGGAACTGCTCGACAGCGGCCGCTTCGCCGCCCATGCCGGCGACAAGGGCGGCCCGGGCTGATCGCCGGCCCGGGCCGCGCTGTCGGCGGTCAGCCGCCCGGGGCGGTCTTCGTCTCGGTGACGGCGAGTCCCTCGATGCCGGCGTAGAAGACGATGATGGTGGCCGGCACGTCGCCGTCGTTGCGACCGCTGTGCCAGGTGTCCACCACTTCGACGATGGCCTCGCCGGCGCTGAGGTGGAGGCTCGTGCCATCCTCGGTGGTCACCGTCAGCTCGCCGGCCAGCAGCACCCCGGCGTTGATCACCGGGTGACGATGCAGGGGCAGCGTGAAGCCGGGCGGAATCTCGATCTTCAGGACCAGCACCTCCGGACTGCCCTGGGCATAGGCGGGCAGGCTGCCGCCGTCCCAGCTGGTGGTGCTCTTCGCGAGCACCTCCACGGTGGGCGTGGCGACGGCCGCGTCGGCAAAGGCCTGGGGCGTGGCGAGGAGGGCGGTGCAAAGGATCCAGGGTTTCATGTTGCAATTTCCTTGTTGTTCGTTTCGGGTGGATGAATCCCGTCACCCGTGTCCGCGCCACGCACGACGCGTACATGGCGTCGCCGGTCCGCGGCAGTGCCAAGCATAGCGCAGGTTGGCCGCCCGCGTGGCGATCAGGCGGTGGCGATGACGATGGCCCGCCGCGGCGCCGGGTAGCCTTCCACGGTGCGCGACGGGTCGTGCAGGTCGAGGGCATCGGCCAGCGACTCGAAGGGCATCCAGTCGGTGGCGCGCTGCTCGGCCTGCGTGGTGACACTGACATCCACCACCTCGATGGCCGAGAACTTCATCCTCGCCAGCCAGCGGACGAGGGCCGCGGTGGAGGGCAGGAACCAGGTGTTGCCCATGCGTGCATAGCGCCCGGCCGGCACCAGCACGGTGTCGTCGCCGCCCTCCACCACCAGGGTCTCCAGCACCAGCTGGCCGCCCGCCCGGAGCGCGCCGCGCAGCTGGCGCAGGTGATCGAAGGGCGAGCGCTGGTGGTAGAGCACGCCCATGGAGAACACCGTGTCGAAGGCATGGCGGTCGGCAGGAAGCTGTTCCAGCCGCGCCGGCAGCACCCAGGCGCGGTGGTCACCGAGGTAGCGGCGCAGGGCCAGGAACTGCACCACGTAGAGCAGCATCGGCTCCAGGCCCAGCACCGTGGCGGCGCCGGCGCCGGCCATGCGCCAGGCGTGGTAGCCGCTGCCGCAGCCGACATCGAGCACCGCGCGGCCGGCCAGCGGGGCGATGGCGTCGGCCAGCCGCGCCCACTTCAGGTCGCTGCGCCACTCGGTGTCGATGTCGACGCCGAACAGCGAGAACGGTCCCTTGCGCCAGGGCATCAGCGAACGCAGCGCTCCGACCAGCTGCGCGCGAAGGTCGTCGTCGAGGGGTTGCCCGCGATCGGCGCCGACCACCGCGGCGTCGAGGGTCACCGTGTCGGCGGACAGCGCGGGCAGGGTGTCGAGGGCGTCCAGCCAGCGCTGCCGCTCACCGTGGGGATGCTCGGCGAGGCTGCCCTGGGCGGTGATCCAAGGCGCCAGTGCCGGCAGGCGCACGGCGAGGGCGACGGTGTCGAGGTCCGCCGGCGCAGGACGATGGGATTCAGGCATGCTGTCGATGGTTTACCATTGCCGGGGCCATTGTATCGGCCAACCGGCGACAACGCGTACCTGCGCGACCAACCAACGGGTGTTGCGACCATGACTACGGCAGAAGAACGCGAGGAGATGCGCGCGGCGGTGGCCGCGCTGTGCGAGCGCTACGGCGAGGGCTACTGGCGGTCGCTGGACGCCGAGCGTGGCTATCCCACCGAGTTCGTGCGCGAGATGAACGAGGCCGGCTTCCTCTCCGCGCTGATTCCCGAGGACTACGGCGGCGCCGGGCTCGGCGTGGTGGACGCCTGCGTGATCATGGAGGAGATCAGTCGCCGCGGCGCCCATGCCGGCGCCTGCCACGCGCAGATGTACGTGATGGGCACGGTGCTGCGCCATGGCAGCGAGGCGCAGAAGCAGGCCTACCTGCCGAAGATCGCCAGCGGCGAACTGCGCCTGCAGAGCTTCGGCGTCACCGAGCCGAGCACCGGCACCGACACCACCTCGCTCACCACCACCGCCCGCCGCGACGGCGACGTCTACCGGGTGAGCGGGCAGAAGGTGTGGATCAGCCGGGTCGAGCATTCCGACCTGATGGTGCTGCTGGCGCGGACCACGCCGCTGGCCGAGGTGCAGAAGAAGACCCACGGCCTGTCGGCCTTCCTGGTCGACCTGCGCGAGGCGGTCGGCAACGGCCTCGCCGTGCGTCCCATCGACGCGATGATCAACCACCATGCCTGCGAGCTGTTCTTCGACGACCTCGCGGTGCCCGCCGCCAACCTGCTCGGCGCCGAGGGCGAGGGCTTTCGCGTCATCCTCGACGGCATGAACGCCGAGCGCATCCTGATCGGTGCCGAGTGCATTGGCGATGCCCGCTACTTTCTCGACAAGGCCACCGCCTATGCCCGCGAGCGGGTGGTGTTCGGCCGGCCCATCGGCGCCAACCAGGGCATCGCCTTCCCGCTGGCGCAAAGCCATGCCGAGACCGAGGCCGCGGCCTTGATGGTGGAGCGCGCGGCGACCCTGTTCGACGCCGGGCAGGCCTGCGGCGCCGAGGCCAACATGGCCAAGATGCTGGCCGCCGATGCCTCCTGGCATGCCGCCGACCGCTGCATGCAGACCCACGGCGGCTTCGCCTTCTCCCGCGAGTACAACATCGAGCGCAAGTTCCGCGAAACCCGCCTGTACCGGATCGCGCCGATCTCCACCAACCTGGTGCTGTCCTACATCGCCGAGCACGTGCTCGGCCTGCCGAGGAGCTTTTGATGAAACCCCTGCAAGGCCTCACGGTGGTCACCGTGGAACAGGCGGTGGCCGCGCCGCTGTGTACCGCCCGGCTGCGCGATGCCGGCGCCCGGGTGATCAAGGTGGAGCGCGCCGAGGGCGACTTCGCGCGTGGCTACGACACCGCCGGCGGCGGCGACAGTTCCTACTTCCTGTGGCTGAACCAGGGCAAGGAATCGGTGGTGATCGACTTCAAGACCGCCGACGGCGCGCGATTGATGCGGTCACTGCTCGCGACCGCCGACGTGTTCGTGCAGAACCTCTCGCCGGGGGCGCTGGCGCGGGCCGGCTTCGGCAGCGAGGCACTGCGCGCGGCGCATCCGCGCCTGGTCACCTGCGACATCTCCGGCTACGGCGAGGTCGAGGCGATGGCCGGCATGCGCGCCTACGACCTGCTGGTGCAGGCCGAGTCGGGTCTTGCCGCCACGTCCGGCGCCCCGGGGGAGATCGGCCGCATCGGCGTCTCCATCTGCGACATCGGCGCCGGCATGACCGCCCACGCGGCGATCCTCGAGGCATTGCTCAGGCGGGGGGTGAGCGGCGAGGGCGCATCGCTGGCGGTGTCGCTGTTCGACGTTGCCGCCGAGTGGATGGCGGTACCGCTCATCCACCACGACCACGGCGACGGCGCGCCCACCCGCCAGGGCCTGCGGCACCCGTCCATTGCCCCCTACGGCGCCTATGCCAGCGGCGACGGCGTGGTCACCCTGATCTCCATCCAGAACGAGCGCGAGTGGGCCAGGCTGTGCCAGGCGGTGCTGGAACGCCCGGCACTGGCCAGCGATGCGCGTTTCGTCGACAACAACCGCCGGGTGGCCAACCGCGACGCCCTCGACGGGGAAATCACCGCCGCCATCGCGCACCTCGATGCCGCCACCTTCCGCGCCCGGCTGCGTGCCGCGTCCATCGCCTACGGCGCGGTCAACGAGGTGGCCGACCTGTCCGGCCACGCGGCCCTGCGTCGCCGCGAGGTACTGGCCAGCGGCGGCGCGGTGGTTTCGATTCCCGATCACCCGGTGCGCTGGCGCGGCGAGGCCTGGCGCAGTGCGCCGGGGGCGCCGAAGGTGGATGCGCACGGCGACGCCATCCGCCGCGAGTTCGGCGGGGAGGGGTCGTGAGCGGCCTGCGCGAAGGGCCGCCGCGCAGCATCCTGTTCGTGCCCGGCAGCCGGATCGAGCTGGCGGCGAAGGCGGCGGCGCTGGCGGACGCGGTGTGCATCGACCTGGAAGACGCTGTCGAGCCCGCTGCCCGTCCCGCCGCCCGCCGCGCCCTTGCCGAAGGCGTGGCCGCGGTGCGCCAGGCCGGCACCGCGGTGCTGGTGCGGATCAACGCCGAGGCCGCCGAGCATGGCCTGGACATCGACGCCCTGCCCGGCCCGGTGGATGCCCTGGTGGTGGCCAAGGCGGCCGGCGCCGGACACCTGCACGGCATCGCGCAACGGCTCGCCGCCGGCGGGCTCGGCGCCGTACCGCTGCTGCCCATGATCGAGGACCTGGCCGGCCTCGACGCCTTTGCCGGCCTCGGCGAGGCCGACGGGCAGTCGCTGGCGGGCATCACCATCGGCTGCGAGGATCTTGCCGCCGACCTCGGCTGCGCGGTGCAGGGGGTGGCCATGGAGCATGCCTTCTACCGGCTGGCCGAGTGTGCCCGTCGCCTGCGGGTGCCGCTGCTCGGCTACCCCGGCAGCATCGCCGGCTTCGCCGATCTCGACGGCTACCGCGCGCTGGCCGAGGCGGGTGCGGCGATGGGTGCGGTGGGTGGCTTCTGCATCCATCCGCGGCAGGTGGCGGTGCTCAACGCGGTGTTCAGCCCGGACCCGGCGGCATTGGCGAAGGCGCGCCAGGTGGTGGCCGCCTACCAGGCCGCCGGCGGCGGCGCGGTGGCGCTGGACGGGCGCATGGTGGATCGCCCGGTGGTGTTGCGGGCGCAGGCCCTGCTGGCCCGCGCCGAACGCTTCAGCGCCTGAGGAAGCCGCGCCCGCGCAGGAAGTCGAGCATGTGCGGCCGGGTCTTGCGCTGCACCGCCTCGGCGGTGGGCGCCGACCAGTCGCTGTCGCGGCGGTTCTCGCTGCGCTGCGCATAGTAGTCGCGCATCAGGTCGTCGTAGCGATCCACCGCCTCGGCAATGCCCTCGGCGCGGTAGCGCTCCTGGTGCAGCACCAGCTCCACCGGCATGCGTGGCTTGATCTCCGGATCCTGGTCGGGCCAGCCCAGGCACAGGCCGAAGACCGGGTAGACCAGGTCCGGCAGCGCGACCAGCTCGCTGACCGTGGCCGGGTCGTTGCGGATGCCGCCGATGAACACCGCGCCGAGCCCGGCCGACTCCGCCGCCACCATCACGTTCTGCGCCATCAGCGCGGTGTCCACGGTGGCGGTGATGAAGTGCTCGGTGTACACCGCGAGTTCCTCGTCGAGGGACTTGCGCACCGCCCGCGCCACCCGGTTGAGGTCGGCGCACATGAGCAGGAAGACCGGCGCCTCGCGCACCCAGCGCTGGTTGTGGGCGACGTGGGCAATGGCGTCGCGCACCGACGGGTCGGTGACCTGCACGATGCTGTAG
The DNA here is from genome assembly GCA_964350265.1 of uncultured Gammaproteobacteria bacterium. GTDB lineage: Bacteria > Pseudomonadota > Gammaproteobacteria > Arenicellales > CAJQKF01 > BQJD01. Next base: position 46,177 of record CAYGJZ010000001.1, read on the forward strand.
GCCTGGATGAAGCTGGACGTCGCCGCGCCCTGGCCGGCACGCAGCAGGTCGTGCAGCAGTGCCTCGTCCACCGGCTGGTCGGTGTAGCGGCGGATGGAACGGTGGCTGGCGAGTTGCTCGATAACGGGATTCATGGACGACGGCAGTTGGAGGCGGACGGCGAGGATACCATCTAGCCGGTGCGTGCTTCCTCCAGTGCCTCCATGGCTTCGAGCAGCTCGGTTTCCAGCGCCTCGATGCGGCCGCTGAGCACCGCCCGGCGGCGCAGCAGCTCGGCCAGCTCGTCCTTGCGCTCGTCCTCGTACAGGCTGGCGTCCACCAGGGTGTGATCGAGCACCTGGCACTCGCCGGTCTGCGTCTCCAGCCGCTGCTCGAGCTTGCGCACGCGATCGCTCAGCGGTTTCAGCGCGGCGCGGCGCCGGGCCTCGAGCTGGCGGCGCTCGCGCCGGCCGGCCTCGGGCAGGCGCGCGCTCTCGCCGTGGTCGCGGTTCTCGCCGCGCCGACGGCGATCCGCCAGCCAGGCCGGGTAGTCGTCGAGCTCGCCGGGAAACGGTCGCACCCGGCCGTCGTCCACCAGCAGCAGCTCGTCGACGCTGGCGCGCAGCAGGTGGCGGTCGTGGGAGACCAGCACCACCGCGCCGTCGAATTCCTGCAGCGCGCTGGTCAGGGCGTGGCGCATGTCGATGTCGAGGTGGTTGGTGGGCTCGTCGAGAATCAGCAGGTTGGGCCGCGAGCGCACCACCATGGCCAGCACCAGGCGTGCCTTCTCGCCACCGGAGAACGGCGCGATGGCCTCGAACACGCGGTCGCCGGAGAAGCCGAAGCCGCCGAGGAAGTTGCGCAGTTGTTGCTCGTCGTGGAGACCGAAGACGCGACGGAACAGGGCCGCGGGAGACTCGTCGCCACGCAGTTGTTCCAGTTGCTGCTGGGCGAAGTAGCCACGTGCCAGGCGGTTGGCTTCCACGCATTCGCCGGCCAGCAACGGCAGTTCGCCCGCCAGCAGGCGGCTGAAGGTGGACTTGCCGGCGCCGTTCAGGCCGAGCAGGCCGATGCGGTCCCCCGGCGCGATGGACAGGTGCACGTCGCTGAGCACCGCCTTGCCATGGTAGCCGGTGGCCGCGGCCTCGAGGCGCAGCAGCGGTGCCGGCAGCGCGTCCGGCGCGGCAAAGGAGAAGTCGAAGGGCGAATCGACGTGGGCCGGGGCAATGCGCTGCATGCGTTCCAGCGCCTTCAGCCGGCTCTGCGCCTGGCGTGCCTTGCTGGCCTTGGCGCGGAAGCGGGTCACGAAGGACTGCATGTGGGCGATCTCGCGCTGCTGGCGGGCGAAGGCCGCCTGCTGCTGGCCGAGGCGTGCGGCGCGGGTGGCCTCGTAGTCGCTGTAGTTGCCGCTGTAGGCGGTGACCCCGCCCTGCTCGATGGCCACCACCTGGTCGACGATGCGGTCGAGGAACTCGCGGTCGTGGGAGATCAGCAGCAAGGTGCCCGGGTACTGCGACAGGTGCTGCTCGAGCCAGATCACCGCGTCCAGGTCGAGGTGGTTGGTGGGCTCGTCGAGCAGCAGCAGGTCGGAACGGCACATCAGCGCCCGCGCCAGGTTGACACGCATGCGCCAGCCGCCGGACAGGGTGTGGGCCGGCAGCCGCATGCGCTCGTCGTCGAAGCCCAGGCCCGACAGCAGGCGGGCGGCGCGGGCGGGGGCGCCGTAGCCGCCGATCTCCTGCAGCCGTGCCTCGGCCATGCCGTCGCTGGACGGCGCCTCGGCCAGGCGCTGCTCGATCCGGCGCAGCTCGAAATCGCCGTCGAGGGTATGCTCGATGGCATCGCGTTCGTCGAAGTCCATGTGCTGGGCAACGTGGGCCAGCACCGGCTCGCCGGCCATGGACAGCGAGCCGGCATCGGCGTCGATGTCGCCGAGGATCAACGAGAACAGGCTCGACTTGCCGCTGCCGTTGGCGCCGACCACGCCGACGCGCTGGCCGGCATGGATGGTGACGTTGGCCTGGTCGAACAGCACGCGGCCGCCACGCCGGATGCATAGCCCGTTGAGCTGGATCATCGCGGCCCGGCGGCGCTGCCGCGCATGCCATAATGATTCGCGCCACGCAGGCGGGCTGGCGGCGCGATCGGGCAAGTGGTCAGTGGACGGGGCATGGTTCAGCGGCGATACAGGCGCGTTGGGCCAGTGTGCAACGGGTGCGTAACGAAGGAGAGCAGGTACATGGGGCGCGGCTTGCGCATCACGGCGGCGATTCTAGCAGTCCTCGTGGTGATGATGGCGTTGTGGGCATCGTCGCCGTGGTGGGCGGCACGGCTGCTGGCGCCACGCCTGGCCGAGCATGGCCTGGTGCTCGAGTCGCTGTCGATGACGCCGCCCGGGCCGCGTCGCCTGCACGTCGCGCAACTGGCCGTGCGTCATCCCCGGCTCGACGCCACCGTGCACCTGCACGGCATCACCCTGGCCTATGGTCGCGTCCTGCGTGGTGGCCGGCTCGGCGCGGTCACGGTGGACCGGGTCGTCGTGGCGATGCAGGCGGACGGCAACGGCGATGCCGTGCCCGCGCAGGCGCTGCCGCTGGCACCGCTCCTCGACGCGCCCCTCGCGGCGCCGTGGCCGGACCCCGGCCTGCTGGCGGCGATACCCGTCGACGGTGCGACGGTGGACCGCGTCGAGCTGTCGCTGAACGACACCGCCTACCCGCCCTTCTCCCTGGCCGCCAGCGGTGACGCCGACGGTGCCCGGCTGCATGCGCAGGTGCTGGAACCGGCCCAGCCGGCCCGCCAGGCCACGCTGCAGGCCGACGCCGGCGCCTGGTCGGCGGTGCTCGGCGGTGACGGCGCCGAGCCGCTGGCCGTGTCGATGCGTCGCGACGGCGACGGCGTCCGCGGCCGCCTGCGTGGCGATGCCGCCGCGCTGTCCGCCTGGCTGGCTCCCTTCGGCGGCCCCCGCCTCGACGCCGACTGCCGCCTGGACGTCGCGCTGCGCTGGTCGCCGAACCCCCTCGAGGCGCTGCGCGTGGACGGCGCGCTGTCCGACTGCCGCCTCGGCCCGCGCGCGCTGCAGGGTGGCCGTCTCGCCACCACCTTGATGCGCACCGCCAGCGGCTATGCCAGCGTGGCGCCGGCCCAACTGGCGCTGGAGGGCGTGGTGCTGCCCGGGGTGCGCATCGGCACCGTGCAACTGCACAGCGGCCTTGCCGTGGATGTCGAGTCGCGGCAACTCGCCCTGCCCCGCGGCGCCACGCTGCAGGCCTCGGCCATCGAGGCCGGCGAGGTGACGATGACGCAACTGGCCGCCCGCCTGGCCGAGTCGACCACGCTGGATGCCGACGGTACCGCCGCCGACGTGGTGGTGACGCTGGCGCCGGCTGCGCTGGCGCTGGGCGAGGAAGACATCGGCTTCCAGGCCGCGCGCCTGGTCCTGCCGGCGGACGGTTCCGGCCTGCGCGGCGAGATCGAAGCCGTGGAACTGGCCGCCGGCGAGGTCACCCTGCGCGTGCCGCGTGCCGTTGCCCGACTCGTCGATGACACCCTCGAGGCCACCGTCCCGGTATTTACCGTGCACGGGCTGCTCGACGAACTGGCCGGCAGCGACGCCGACCTGCGCCTGGCGCTGGATGGCGTCGCCGTATCCGCCGAGGTTGCCTCGCTGCGCCTGGCGATGGACGAGGTCCGCGCCGGCCTGGCCGGGGTCCGCGTCGAGATCGAGCCGGGGGCCACCCCGCCGACTGGCCGCTTCGCCGCCCGGCTGGCCGGCGTCGCCCCGTTCGGCGGCCGCTTCAGCTTGGCCGGCGACGGCCCGGCCAGGGTGGAGATCGATCCGGCCAGCTGGACCTTCGGCGAGACGCTGCCAAGCGCCTCGGCCCTGCTCGAGAAGGGCTGGCCGGCCGATCTCGATCTCGTCTCCGGCACGTTGACCTGGTCGGCAACGCTGGTTCTCGGCGAGGCGGTGAATGCCGATGCCCGGCTGCGCCTGGACGATGTCGGCGGTGTCGCCGGCGGGGTGTTCTTCTCCGGCGCCAGCGGCGAAGGCGACCTGTCCCTGTGGCCAAGCCTGGCCACCCGTGCCGCCATCCCGCTCGAGGTGGCCGCGGTGGACGTCGGCGTGGCACTGACCGCGGTACGTGGCCATCTGGCGCTGGCCGACCACGGCGCACCGGTGGTGATCGCCAACGAGGTGTCCGCCGAGACCCTCGGCGGGCGTGTCTCGGTGCCCCGCTACGACAGCCGCGTTGCACGCGTGGAGGTGGTGCTGGAGGACATCGACCTGGCCGAGCTCGCCGGCGAGGAACGCTTTCCCGGCCTGACCATGACCGGGCGCGTGGGTGGCCGCGTGCCGGTGGAAATCCGCGAGGACGGTGTATACATTACCTCCGGCCGGCTGGTGAACCGCGAAGGCGGCCTGCTGCGCTATGCCGCCGGCGGTGCCGGCGAAGGCAGCGGGGTGGAAATCCTGTTCAAGGCGCTGGAGACGTTCGACTACACGTTGCTCACCGCCGAACCGAACTACCGACCCGATGGCACCCTGGTGCTGGCCATTCACCTGGAGGGCACCAGCGAGGAGATCGGCCGCAGCCAGCCCATCCACTTCAATGTCAACGTGGAACAGAACCTGTTGTCCCTGCTGCGCAGCGTGCGCCTGGTCAACGGCCTGAACGAGCGCGTCGACCGCGAGGTGCGCCAGTACTACGAGCGGAACCTGAACTAGCCGCATCGCAACCCGAGGACAGACCATGAAGCATCCATCCGCCTACTGCCTGGCCGCCGCGCTGACCCTCGCGGCGGGCTGCACGCCGACCGTCAAGGTCGACACCCCGGACAAGCCGATCACCATCAACCTGAACGTGAAGATCGAGCACGAGGTGCGGGTACGCATCGACCGCGAGCTCGAGAACGAGGTGTTCAGCGAAGACAGCGGCCTGTTCTAGCGCAAGACAACGACCGAGGAAATCACCATGAAACGAATTGCCCTTCTCATTGCCGCCCTGCTCGCCCTGGCGACCCCGTTGGCCGCGCTGGCCATCGACATCGGCCAGGCCAAGAGCCAGGGCCTGGTGGGGGAAACCGACAGCGGCTACATCGCCGCCGTGTCCAGTCCGGGCAGCGACGTGCGCGCGCTGGTGGACGAGGTCAACGGCAAGCGCCGGCAGGTCTACCAGGACCTGGCGAAGAAGAACGGCGTACCGCTGGCGGAGATCGAGAAGGTGGCCGCGCAGAAGGCCATCAACAAGACACCGGCCGGGCAGAAGGTGCGCATCGGGGGCAGTTGGCAGACCAAGTAGCCGACCATGCGCCGCAACGTGCTGCTCGTCACCGCCGACCAGTGGCGCGGTGACTGCCTGTCCAGCCTCGGCCACCCGCTGGCGCTGACCCCCAACATCGACGCCTTCGCCGCCGAGGGCGTCACCTTCGCCCGCCACTACAGCGTCTGCGCACCCTGCGGCCCCTCGCGTGCCAGCCTGCTCACCGGCATGTACCTGCACAACCACCGCTCGGTGCGCAACGGCACGCCGCTGGAGGATCGCCACACCAACCTGGCCCGCGAGGCGCGCCGCGCCGGCTACCGGCCGCGCCTGTACGGCTATACCGACACCACCCTCGATCCGCGTGCCCATGCCCTGGAGGACGTCCTCCGCCACGGCTACGAGAACCTCATGCCCGGCTTCGAGGAGGGCTTGCTGCTGCCCGGCGAACAGCCGACCGCCTGGCTGGCCGACCTCGCCGCCAAGGGCTACCCGGTGCTTGACGTCGACGAGGCCTTCGCCCCGGCCAGTCCCTCGCCCGCCGATCGCGGGCGGACCTTCGCCCCGGCCCGCTATGCCGTCGCCGACGGCCCCACCGCCTTTCTCACCGACCGCCTGCTGCGCGACCTCGCCGAGAGCGGGCCGGGCTGGTTCGTGCACCTGTCGTGGCTGCGCCCGCACCCGCCCTTCATCGCCCCGGCGCCCTGGCACGAACGCTACCACCCGGCTTCGGTGCCGTCGCCGGTGCGTGCCCACAGCGTCGCCGAGGAGGCGGCCCTGCACCCGTACCTGGCCGCGCTGCTCGGCAGCGGAGACACCGCCGGCATGCTGCACGGCGCGGTGCCGGGCAGCGACCGCTACGAGGTGGAGATGCGCCAGCTGCGCGCCACCTACTACGCGCTGGTGTCCGAGGTGGACCACGAGTTCGGTCGCCTGCTGTCCTTCCTGCGTGGCACGGGCATGCTCGACGATACCCTGGTGATCCTCACCAGCGACCACGGCGAACTGCTCGGCGACCACTACCTGTTCGGCAAGCGCGGCTTCCACGACGCCGCCTTCCACGTGCCCCTGCTGGTGCGCGACCCGGCGCTGCCGCGTGCCGGGCGTGGCCGGGTGGTGTCGTCGTTCTCCGAGAGCGTCGATGTCATGCCGACCATCTGCCAGTGGCTGGACATCGACATCCCGGCGCAGTGCGACGGCCGCTCGCTGCTGGGGGTCATGCGCGGCGAAGACAGCGGCCGCGACGCGGTGCACTGGTCCTACGACGTCGGCAACGACGGCGAGGCGGTCCACCGCCTGCTGGGCGGCACGCGCCCGCCGACCTTCGACGTGGTGCGTACCGCGCACGCCAAGTACGTGCATGGCAGCGGCATGCCTTCGCTGCTGTTCGACCTCGATGCCGACCCGGGGGAACGCCGCAACCGGCTCCGCGACCCGGCCCTGGCCGGGCTGCGTGCGGAGTTGCTCGATCGCCTGCTGCAGCGGCGCATCGACAGCATGCCGCGGGCGCTGGCCGACCTCGTGGTCAGCCGCGACGGCATCACCGAGCTGGCGCCGGGCGCGGGCCTTCGCTGAACTCGACCCGGTCGCGGCCGGCGTCCTTGGCGCGGAACAGGGCGCGGTCCACGCGCATGACGAAGTCGCCGGCCCGCTCGCCGGCGGCCAGGGTGCCGACGCCGATGCTCACCGTCACCGGGCCGATGCCGTCGAAGGTGGCCGCGGCCATGCCCGCGCGCAGCGTCTCGGCGGTGTGCCGCGCGGCGCGAAGGTCGGTGCCGGCGCAGAGCACGGCGAACTCCTCGCCGCCCCAGCGGCAGATGGCATGTTCCTCGCTGAGCGTGCGCTTCAGTTGCCGCGCCATCTGCCGCAGCACCTCGTCGCCGCCGGCGTGGCCATGGTTGTCGTTGATGCGCTTGAAGTGGTCCACGTCGAGAAGCAGCAGCGACAGCGGCCGCTGGTGCTCGGCGGCATCCCGGCAGGCGGCGTCCAGGCGGGCGTCGAAGGCGCGTCGGTTGTACAGGTCGGTGAGGTAGTCGATCTCCGCCCGGCGGCGATCGCTGATGTCCTGCACCAGCACGTAGAAGCCGCGCACCTCGCCGTCGATAAGCTGGTGCGGGATGTAGTCGGCCTGCACCGGGCGCGGCCGTCCGCGCAGGTAGGGCACCTCGGTCTCGAAGGACACGGTGCGACCGGCCAGGGCGGCGTCCATGTGCGGCTCGACCAGCGCGAAGGCGGCTTCGCCGAGCACGTCGCGCACCCGCTGGCCGACCACTTCCTCGCGGCGCAGGCCGAACCAGTCCAGGTAGGCATCGTTGACGTCGCGGTAGCGCTTGTCGGTGCCGATGTAGGACACCAGCGCCGGCAGCGCGTCGATCAGCAGGCGCTGGCGGTCGTGGGTCACGCTGGAGCGGCTGTCGTCCACGGTGGTGGCGATGAAGCCGGCGAGAAATTGCAGCAGCTCGGCATGCACGCCGCGAAAGGCACGGGCCTGCCGGGCGCGGATGGCGAGCACGCCGTAGCAGCGGCCGGCGGATTCCACCCGCACCAGTACCGCGGAACGGAAGCGGCCATAGGCGGCGACGTCGCAGGAACGCACGCGCAGGTCCTCGGCGGCGTCCTCGATGATCAGCGGTTCGCGTTGTCGATAGGCGCGGCCAGACAGGCTTTCGCTCACCGCCAGCCGCACGCCGAGGCGGTTTCTTGCCTCGCTGCTGCTGGCGCGGCAGATCAGCACGTCGCCCTCGATGCGCTCGAGCATGGCCTCCTCGGCCGCGGTGACGGTGACGGCGGCATCCAGGTAGGCGGCCAGCAGGCTGCCGATGCTGCCGCCGCTGCTGGCCAGGCGGCAGACATGAACCATGCCGCGGACCTTGACCAGGGCGTCGGCACAGCCACTGGAGTCCTCGTGGTCGAACACGGCCAGCAGCATGCGCCCGCGGCCGTGGCCGGGCACCTCGAGCACCGAGCAGGGTACCTGCTGGCGCCAGCCGTGCGCCTGCACGGTCAGCGTCTGCGCGGCGTCCTTCGACCGCTTCGACGCGGCGAGGATCTCCCCGGCCAGCGAGGCGTCGTCGAGGGAGCCCTCGAGCAGGACCTGGGCAGCGGCATTGGCGAAGACCAGCCGGGGAACCTGGTCCTCGGCAATCGATACCAGCACCAGGGCATCGCGGACCGAGTCGAGGCCGAGCCGGGCGGCGGCGGGTGCCGGATCCTCGAAGACCCGGTGCATGGGGGTCGTTGCGGACATGTCCCCACTATACCAAGGTGCAACCGCCCGGCTGTCATCCCGGGCGTCATCATCCGCGACCGTTCGCCTGCCGGCGACGAACGTGGTAGAAGGAAGGCACGACGCGCCGCCCGCCCGGCGTCGTGTCGCCGTCCACGCCGAACCGGAGGATGCCGCCATGCCGATTCACGTTTGTTCCAAGCGTCTGTTCCGTCGCGTACTGCTGGCCCTCGGCCTCGTCGCCGCCTGGCCGGCACAGGCCGACCCGGCGCTGTCCGCGCGCGAGGTCGTCGATATCCAGCTCGATGCGCTGCAGGCGCTGGCACCCGGCTCGCTGGATGGCGTGGCCACGGTGTGGCGTCATGCGCACCCGGACAACCGTCGCCAGCTCGGCGACCTGCAACGCTTCGGCGCGATGCTGCAAAGCCCGGGCTATGTCGCCCTGCTCGGTCATCGCGATCGCCAGGTGCTGGCGGCGCGCAGCGCTGGCGAGGTGGTCGAGTTCTACGTCACTGTCCGTGGTGGCGACGGCAGCGCGACCGCCTACCTGTGGGTGGTGGAAAAAGTCGCCGACGGAGAGTTCGCCCGATGCTGGATGACCCGTTCGGTGTCGCCGGCGGTGACCCTGAACCGATCGGCCTAGCAGCCTCAGTAGCCGAGCTGGCGATCGACCTCGTGCAGCAGGGGTCGCCCCTCGACCAGCCGGCGGTAGTTCTCCGCCACCACGCCAACGCCCTCGCCGAGATGCCAGCCGGCGACGTGCGGGGTGACGATGACCCCCGGGTGCGCCCACAGCGGGTGATCGGCGGGTAGCGGCTCGACCCGGAAGACGTCGAGCACGGCACCGCCGGGGCGGCCGCGGTCGAGGGCCGCCAGCAGGTCGTCCTCCACCACCAGGTTGCCGCGGCCGACGTTCAGCAGCACCGAGCCGGGCTTCATCTTCGCCAGCCGCCGGGCGTCGAACAATCCCCGGGTGCGTTCGGTGGAGGGCAGGATGCAGAGCACGTAGTCCGCCGTCGCCAGCACCGCGTCGAGGGCCTCGTCGCCGTGTCGGCAGTGCACCCCGGGGATCTCGCGCGGGGTGCGGCTGACGCCGTCGACGGCAAAGCCCAGCGCGGCGAAGGTGGTGGCCACGCGGGCGCCGATGTGGCCGAGGCCGAGCACCGCGATGCGCACGTCCCGGCAGCCCCGGGGTTCCCGCGGCGACCACTGCCGTTGCTGCTGGTTGCGGTGGTGGTGGAAGACATCGCGCAGGTGGGCGAAGACCTGGGCCAGGCAGTACTCGGTGATCTCCCGGGCCGAGTCGTCCTGGCGCATTCGCGCCACCTTCACCGACGGTGCCAGCGACGGGTCGGCGACGATGGTTTCCACCCCGGCGCCGAGCTTCTGCACCAGCGCCAGGTTGGGATAGGCGGCGAACTGCCCCGGCCGGGTGCGCGACACCGCCAGCACCGCGATGTCGGCCGGGTCGCCGGGGTCGTCGGCGCAGCGGATGTCCACCCCCGGCAGCAGCGGCGCGATCTGCGCCGCCAGCTCGCCGTCGCCGATCCAGTGGGCCTGCCCGCTGTCGATCAGCAACGCCGACGAGGGCTTGGCCATGCTAGCCGAGTACCTCCTCGATGGAACGGCGGTAGCGCTGGATGAACAGGTCGATCTCGGTCTCGCTGATGGTCAGCGGCGGCGACATCACCATGCCGTCGCCGACGCCGCGGGCCAGCAGCCCGTTCTCGAAGCAGCGGTTGTGCACCGCCATCCCGGTGCCGCCGGGGAAGCGTTCGGCATCGGCGGCGAAGGTCACCGCGCCGAGCAGGCCGTAGTTGCGGATGTCGACGATGCCGTCGATGCCGCGCAGGCCGTGCAGGGCGTCCTCGAAGTACTGGCCGATGGGGCCGCTGGCGCGGGTCAGCAACTGCTCGCGCTCGTAGATGCCGAAGGCGGCAAGACCGGCGGCGGCGGCCACCGGGCTGCCGGCATAGGTATTGCCGTGGAACAGCTCCGGGCCACCGGCCGGGGCGGCATCGAAGATGGCCTGCTGCACGTCGCGGTGCACGAACACCGCGCCCATGGGAATGGTGCCGCCGTTGATGGCCTTGGCGGTGGTCATCAGGTCGGGGGTCACGCCGAGGGCCTGGGAGGCGAAGCACTGGCCGGTGCGGCCGAAGCCGGTGACCACCTCGTCGAAGATCAGCAGCACGTCGTTGGCGTCGCAGATCTCGCGGATGCGCTGGAGGTAGCCGGCCGGTGGCGGCACCATGCCGCCGGCGCCGACGATGGGCTCGATGATCACCGCGCAGACATTGTCGGCACCACGCTGCTCGATGATGGCGGCGAGCTGGTCGGCCTTCTCGGCACCGTGTTCCGGCAGGCCGCGACTGAAGGCGGCATGGGCGATGTCGAGGGTGTCGTCGAGGAAGTCGACGTTGTCCAGCACCGGGAAGCCGCGGCGGTTGTTGGGCAGACCCTGCAGCGAGGTGCCGCCGACGTTGATGCCGTGGTAGCCGCGCTGGCGCGAGACCAGCCGGGTCTTGTTCGGCTTGCCGCGGGCGACCTGGTAGTGGAAGGCGATCTTCAGCGCGGTGTCCACCGACTCGGAGCCGGAGTTGGTGAAGAACACGCGGTCGAGCCCGTCCGGGGCATGGCTGGCCAGCTTCTCGGCGAAGCGGAAGGTGACCGGGTTGCCGAACTGGAAGGGCGGCGCATAGTCCATGGTCATCATCTGCTCATGCACCGCGTCGGCGATTTCGCGGCGGCCATGGCCGGGGGCGACGCACCACAGGCCGGCGGTCATGTCGAGGATGTCGCGACCGTCCTCGGTGTACAGGAAGCAGCCTTCGGCGCGGGAAATGATGCGGGGGTTGGCGCGAAAGCCGCGGACGTTGGTGAACGGCTGCCACCAGTTTTCAAGGTTCAGCGAGGTCATGGTGCTTCCCTGGTCGGCGCGCGTCGGCCGCCGTGGTTGCGCGGCATCGAACGCGGCATGGATGAAGTCGAGCGCGCATTGTACCGAAACGGTCGCGGAGTTCTTATGCAGGCTTTTTGGCGCAGCCAAAAAAAAAGCGCCGATGTGGAATCGGCGCGAAGATCACTTAGGAGGAGGAAAGCGTTGCGGGACCGTTGTCGGTGCCGCGGCGAGACGCCGGTGTTGCCCGGCGCTCGCGCAGGGGTTTTGTCAGGCGGCCTTCTTGGTCGACTCGGAGACCAGCTTGCCGGCGGCCTCGAAGTAGCTCATCGACAGCTTCACCGCGGCCTCGGCATCGGCGCGTGCGGTGTCGGCGATGGCCTTGATGGCCTCGGGCTGGCGGGCGACGTAGGCCTGCAGGGCGGCGGGGTCCTTCAGTTCGACCAGCTCGCGGGCATTGGCCAGGGCGAGGTCGGCGTAGCGCTTGGTGATGGACAGGTTCATTTCCATCATCTTGGCGGCGTTGTCCAGGGTCAGCTTGTTGAAGGCGCGGACCGGCTCGAGGGCCTTGTCGACATCGGGGAGAGCTTTGGTGGCCATGATTAGAAACCTCCGGGAGGCGTCTGTGTGTATGTTGCGGTGCATCATAACAGCCTCTTTTGTGCAATGCAACAAGTGCATGGGAAAAAAGTTGGCGGGCGTTGAGCATGGTGTCGTGATTGGGGGAAGGACCGCGTGTTCCGGGGCTTTTTCGCCCTTCGCCCGTGCCCTTTCGGCGGACGGTGGAGGCTCGCCGGGTCCGTCGGCAGCCCGGTTTCCAGCTCGAAGTCGGTCCCCGTTGCCGACCGCGCCTGCCGACGTCGACGAGTGCGTACACCTGGGCGGACACCTGGGCGGCGCCGGGGCGCGACCACGCTGGCCGAGCCGGCCGGTCTTCGCGGGTGCCGGGCGGCGGCCTCGCCGCCAACACCACCGGCGCCCGGTGACGTCCTTCATGTCCTCGTCACCTCGGCCGGCAACAATGCCCTGGCCAGCGGCGCCATATTGCATTGCCGATGGCTTTACAGTGTAATTTCGGCGGCATTCACGCGGCATGCACGATGATCGATCCGGGACTTCGCATCCTCCGTACCGACATTTCGGCCACGCCCATCGAATGGATCGGCGTGGAAGAGGCGGTCAAGCTTTACTGCCAGGCGCAGGTAGCCTATGCGCTCGGCTCGGTCACCTGTTGCGTGCGCGGCGGCTTCAACGCGAAGAGCGGTGAACGCAGCGAGGTGGAGGTCAGCTCCATCCTGTGCACCCAGGGGCGGCAGCGAGCCCTGCATCGCCTGCACCATCACTACACGCCGCCGCTGAACAACAACACCCTGTTTCGTCGCGACGGCAACCTGTGCATGTACTGCGGCGGCCAGTTCCGCGATGCCGACCTGTCCCGCGACCATATCCAGCCGCTCAGTCGCGGTGGCCAGGACGTGTGGACCAACGTCGTCGCGGCCTGCAAGCGCTGCAACCACTTCAAGGGCGACCGCACCCCCGAACAGGCCGGGCTGGAGCTGCTGGCGGTGCCCTTCAAGCCCACCCACGCCGAGTACATCTACCTCTCCGGTCGCCGCATCCTGGCCGACCAGATGGCATTCCTCAAGGCCCACTTCCCCCGCAACAGCCCGCTGCTGCGAAGACTGGCGGCCGCCGCGGCCTGATGCGTCGAGGTGGCTGACCGGGTCGACGCGGCGGTGGCGCGGCTCGACCGCGTACTGCCCCTGCGCCGGCGCCAGCGCACGCTGACGGTGGCCCATCGACAGGCACACCGCGACTTGTTGCGCCACTTCCTGCACCACGGTCGGCCGCCGACCCCGGATGACCTGCCGACGGACTCGCTGGCCGCGATGGTCGATGCCGACCTGGTGGTGCTGAGCGAGGACGGCGCCATTCACGGCGCCTATCCCTTCACCGCCGAGGCCCGCGAGCACCGGGTGCACAGCGGGCATGGCATGGTGCATGCCATGTGCGCCATCGATGCGCTGGGCGTGGCCGCGATGTTTGCCATCGACACCGAGGTGGTGTCCCGTTGCCGGCTCGGCGGCGGCCCGGTGCGCATTTTCCAGCGGGCCGACGGTCGCGCCCGTACGCACCACGGCGTCGAGGTGCATGCCGCGATCGACTGGCGCGCATCCAGCACCGGCCCCTGCGCCATGCACCTGTGCCGACAGATGATGTTCCTGCGCGAGGGGGCGCAGGCCTGGCAGGATGCCGATCCGGCCAATCGCGACCTGTTTGATCTCGACCAGGCAACGGCATTCGCCGCGCGCCTGTTCCTGCCGTTGATGAAGGAGGATGCCCTGCCATGAAACACCCGCGATACACCCTGTACGCGGTGCGCGTGTTCGTGCGCGACTTCGAAGCGGCGGAACGCTTCTACCGTGACGTGCTCGGCCTCAAGCCGGGCTTTGTCAGCCACGAAGCGGGCTGGGCGGAGTTCGACACCGGTGGTGGACGCATTGCCCTGGAACGCATCGTCGATGCCGAGGGCGAGGCACTTGCCGGGCGCTTCGTCGGGGTCTCGTTGCAGGTGGACGACATCGACGCGGTCTACCGGTTGCTTTGCGAGCGCGGCGTGACCTTCGCGATGGCGCCGGAGCGCCAGGACTGGGGTGGCACGCTGGCCCACCTGCGCGATCCGGAAGGCAACGTGCTCACCTTGCTGGGTTGACGGGATCGCGGAAGCGGCAACGAAAAAGGCCCGCCACCAGGCGGGCCTTTTTCTCGCGGGCCGGGAAGTCTACTTGATCGCGAGATCCTGCAGCTTCTTGCCGGCGTCCAGCGCGGCCACCACCCAGGCCGGCTTGCGTCCGCGGCCGGTCCAGGTTTCCCTGGAGTTGGCCGGGTTGCGGTACTTCGGCGCTACCTTGCCCCGTTTCTTTCGGCCGATCTTCTTCGCGCTGGCCTTCTTGCCGCGACGCTTTCGCGTGGTCGGTGCGCCGTCGTCGATGATCTCGGCAATCTCCAGTCCTTCGTCCCTGGCGAGTTCACGAAACTTCTTGGCCAGTTCCTTTTTCTTGGTTTTCTTTCTTGCGTCGATCTGCGCCGTGCAGTTCTTGATCAGCTCTTCGAGTTCGGCAACATTCAACTTCGAAATATCAGGTAGTGCCACAATGGTTCTCCCATGCAGTCCGGGGCGAAAATAAACAAATAAACGGCTAGCCCGCGGGTTATTCCGTTATTCAATTGGGGGCGGTAATTTATGCAATTCAGGGGGTCAACGCAAATCAACGTAACGGTAATCGTTTACAACGTGTTGTATGCCTGCGTTTCCAATCCCGGCTTACGCGTGGTTGCAAGTATTCCGTGTATACAACGGGCAATACCCGAACAGGACCGGAAAAGGGGGCAACCGGGGAGAATTGTCGAGGGAATGCGGTGACCGACATGGTTTTTATCGTTTCAAACCACGTGCACCAAGTTGGCACGAACGCTGTGTCCACTCAATCGGCGATGGCCGACTCGTCTTCCACGTGCAGGGAAAAGGCTGCCGAGATCAGCGCACGGGTATAGTCCGCCGCCGGCTGTGCAAACAGGGTTTCCGCCTCGCCGGATTCCACCACCACGCCGTCACGCAATACCACCAGGTAGTCGCTCATCGCCCGCACCACTTTCAAGTCGTGGCTGATGAACATGTAGGCCAGTGAATGCTGCTCCTGAAGTTTCAACAGCAGTTCGACGATCTGCACCTGCACCGAGCGATCCAGCGCCGAGGTCGGTTCGTCCAGCACCACCAGTTTCGGTTGCATGATCATGGCCCGGGCAATGGCTACGCGCTGGCGCTGGCCGCCGGAAAACTCGTGCGGGTAACGAAAGCGACTGTCCGGGTCGAGACCGACTTCCACCAGGGCATCGACCACGCGCTGCTCGCGTTCGGAGTCGTCGCCGATGTCGTGGGCAACGAGTCCCTCCTCGACGATCTGCTGGATGGACAGGCGTGGAGACAGCGAGCCGTAGGGATCCTGGAACACCACCTGCATCTGCCTGCGCACCGGCTTCAATGCCTCGCCGTGCGCGCGGCTGATGTTCTCACCGCGAAAATGAATCTCGCCTTCGCTGTCCTGCAGGCGCAGCATGGCCAGTGCCAGGGTGGTCTTGCCCGATCCGCTTTCGCCGACCACGCCCACGGTTTCCCCGGCGCGCACGCGGAAGCTGACCTCGTCCACCGCCTTCACGTGATCCACGGTGCGCTTGAAGATGCCGCGCTTGATCGGGAACCAGACCCGGACCTTCTCGGCGCGCAGGACTTCCTCGCGACCGTCGAGGTCACGGGCCGGCTTCACCGGCGGCTCGGCGGTGATCAGTTCGCGGGTGTATTCCCGTTGCGGCGCCGCGAACACGGCATCGGTGGCACCCTCTTCCACCACCTGGCCGTTCTTCATCACGTAGAGCATGTCGGCGGTCTTCTCGACGATGCCAAGGTCGTGGGTGATCAGCAGCACGGCCATGCCCAGGTCGCGCTGCAGGTCGTCGAGCAGCTTCAGGATCTGCGCCTGGGTGGTCACGTCCAGCGCGGTGGTGGGTTCGTCGGCGATCAAGAGGTCCGGGTCGTTGGCCAGCGCCATGGCCATCATCACCCGCTGGCGCTGACCGCCGGAAAGCTGGTGCGGGTAGCTGTCCAGTCGTTGCCGCGGGTTGCGGATGCGCACCTTCTCGAGCAGTTCCAGGCAGCGGCCACGTGCCTCGTCGTCGGACAGGCCCTTGTGCAGCAGCAGGACTTCGCTGATCTGCTTGCGCACCGTGTGCAACGGGTTCAGCGAGGTCATCGGTTCCTGGAAGATCATGCCGACCTGGTCGCCGCGTACCCGCCGCAGGGTGGCGGGCGAGGCATTCACCAGTTCCTCGCCGCGGAAGCGGATGCTGCCGGAGGGGTGGTGCGCCTTCGGATAGGGCAGCAACTGCATCACCGACAGCGCGGTGACCGACTTGCCCGAGCCGCTTTCTCCGACCAGCGCCACGGTCTGTCCTCGCTCGACCACCAGGCTGGCATGGTCGACGGCGACGATGTCCGGCCCGCTGGCACGGAAATGCACCGACAGGTCGTCGATGACCAGCAGCGGCGTGTTGTTGGCGTCGTCGTTCACAGCACGTTCTTGCGCGGATCGAAGGCGTCGCGCACCGCTTCACCGATGAAGATCAGCAGCGACAGCATGGCGCCGATGACGAAGAAGCCGGTCAGGCCCAGCCACGGAGCCTGCAGGTTGGCCTTGCCCTGGGCCAGCAGTTCGCCGAGGGAGGCCGAGCCCGGTGGCAGGCCGATGCCGAGGAAGTCCAGCGAGGTCAGCACGGTGACCGAGCCGGCCAGGGTGAAGGGCATGAAGGTCAGCGTCGCGACCATGGCATTGGGCAGCACGTGCTTGAAGATGATGACCCGGTCGGACACGCCCAGCGCGCGGGCCGCGCGCACGTACTCGAAGTTGCGCGCGCGCAGGAACTCGGCGCGCACCACGCCGACGAATCCCATCCACGAGAACAGGAGCAGCACGCCGAGCAGCCACCAGAAGTTCGGCTCCACGATGCTGGCGAGGATGATCAGGATGAACAGGATGGGCAGTCCCGACCAGACTTCGATGAAGCGCTGGAAGACGAGGTCCAGCCAGCCGCCGAAGTAGCCCTGCACGGCACCCGCGCTGACCCCGACGGCGGCGCTGATGATGGTCAGGGTGAAGCCGAACAGCACCGAGATGCGAAAGCCGTAGATCAGCCGTGCGGCGACGTCGCGGGCCTGGTCGTCGGTGCCCAGCCAGTGGGTCGCGTCCGGCGGCGATGGCGCCGGCTCGGGCAGGTCCCAGGCCACCGTCTGGTGGTCGAAGGGAATCAGCGGCCACAGCATCCAGCCCTTGTCGTTGATCAGCGCGCTGACCACCGGGTCGCGGTAGTCGGCCTCGGTGGGAAACTCGCCGCCGAAGGTGGTCTCGGGATAGCTGGCGAAGATCGGCGAGTACAGGCCGCCGTCGTACCAGACCACGATGGGCTTGTCGTTGGCGACGAACTCGGCCAGGCCGGTGAACACGAACAGGGCGGCGAAGATCCACAGCGACCACCAGCCGCGGCGGTTGGCGCGAAAGTTCTGCATGCGCCGTTGGGTCAGCGGCGACAGCGGCCGGCCGAGCAGGCGACGACGGCGCGGCGTGCTCATGTGCGGCGTGCCTCGAAGTCGATGCGCGGGTCGATGACGGTGTACATGATGTCGCCCACCAGTGTCATCAAAAGGCCAAGCAGGGAGAAGAAGTACAGCGTGCCGAAGACCACCGGGTAGTCGCGCTGGAAGGCGGCCTCGAAGCCGAGCAGTCCGAGGCCGTCGAGGGAGAAGATGATCTCGATCAGCACCGAGCCGGTGAACAGCATGCTGACGAAGGCCGCCGGGAAGCCGGCCACCACGATGAGCATGGCGTTGCGGAACACGTGGCCGTACATCACGCGGCGCTCGGACAGTCCCTTGGCGCGGGCGGTGAGCACATACTGCTGGCCGACCTGGTCCATGAAGGAGTTCTTGGTCAGCATGGTCAAGGTGGCAAAGCCGCTGATGGTCATGGCCAGCACCGGCAGGGTGATGTGCCACAGGTAGTCGCGGATGCGGTCGAACCAGTTCATGGTGTCCCAGTCGTCGGAAACCAGGCCGCGCAGGGGGAACCAGTCGAGGTAGCTGCCGCCGGCGAACACCACCAGCAGGAAGACGGCGAACAGGAAGCTGGGAATGGCGGTGCCGATGACGATGATCACCGACGACCACAGGTCGAAGCGGCTGCCGTCGCGCATGGCCTTGGCAATGCCCAGCGGAATGGAGATGAGGTAGACCAGCAGCGTGGTCCACACCCCCAGCGAGATCGACACCGGCATCTTGTCCAGCACCAGGTCGACCACCGCGCGGTCGCGGAAGAAGCTGTCGCCGAAGTCGAACACCAGGTAGTTGCCCATCATCTCGAAGAAGCGCTCGGTGAGCGGCTTGTCGAAGCCGAAGCGCTGTTCCAGCTCGGCGATGAAGGCCGGGTCGAGTCCCTGGGCGCCGCGGTAGCCGCTGCCGTCGTCCTGCTGGCGCAGGTTCTCGCCGACGTCGGTGCGGGTGACCCGCCCGGTGATGTCGGCGGCGGTGCCGGTGAGCTCGGCGATGACCTGTTCCACCGGGCCACCGGGGGCGATGTGGATGATGGCGAAGTTGATCAGCATGATGGCGAACAACGTCGGGATCATCAGCGCCAGTCGGCGAATGATGTAGGCGCCCATGTGGCTACTCCGTGCTCACGACGGTGGCCCGCGGCGCAGCGCGCGTCGCGCCAGCCAGAAGCCGATGACGCCGAGCAGCGCGAGCAGGCCGAGGACACTGCTCCACGTCGGCGTGCGTTCGCCGCCGTCCTGCTCCCCGGATTCTTCCCCGGACTCCTCCACGATGTCCTGCATGACCCGCTCCAGCGCCTGCGCCTTGTCGGCATCGTACCACCACAGGCTGGTGTTCACGCCGGACTTCACCTTCGCCTGCGGGCGGTCGTACTTGTCCCAGTAGATGACGCGGTCGGCGCGCAGGTGCCAGTTGGGAATGACATGGAAGCCCCACAGCAGCACCCGGTCCAGGGCCCGGGTCCAGGCCACCAGTTCCTCCCGCGAGCAGGCCTCGATGACGCCCTCGATCAACTTGTCCACCACCGGGTCGGCGATGCCGGCGAAGTTGCGGCTGTCCGGCTGTTCGGCGGCCTGGCTGCTCCAGAAGATGCGCTGCTCGTTGCCCGGGGAATCCGATTGTCCCCAGACGAAGACGAACATGTCGAAGTCGAAGGCGCGCAGCCGGTTGACGTACTGGCTGGAGTCCACCACCCGGGCACTGGCGTCGATGCCGAGCCGCTTGAGGTTGCGGATGAAGGGCAGCACGATGCGCTCGAAGTCCGGGCTCACCAGCAGGAACTGGAAGCGGAACGGCCGTCCGGTCTCGCGGTGCACCAGCTGGTTGTCCACCACCTCCCAGCCGGCCTCGTCGAGCAGGGCGAAGGCGGTGCGCAGGTTGTCCCGTGGCCAGCCCGAGCCGTCGGTGGCCGGCGGCCGGTAGGGTTCGGTGAACAGGCGTGGCGGCAACTGCTCGCGGTAGGGCTCGAGGATCTGAAGTTCGCGGCCGTCGGGCAGGCCGCTCGAGGCCAGCTCGGAGTTGGAAAAGTAGCTGGTGGTGCGGCTGTACTGGCCGAAGAACAGGTTCTTGTTGGTCCAGTCGAAGTCGAAGGCATGGGCCAGCGCCTCGCGCACCTTCGGGTCGGAGAAGATCTCCCGCCGGGTGTTGTAGACGAAGGCCTGCATGCCGGTGGGCTGGCCATGGGGCACGGTTTCCATCTTCAGCCAGCCGCGCCGCGTGGCGGGCACGTCGTAGTCCAGCGCCCAGGCCTTGGCCTGGTTCTCCAGGCGCAGGTCCAGGTCGCCGGATTTGAGCGCCAGGCGGATGGCGGTGGCATCGCGGAAGTACTCGCTGCGGACGATGTCGAAATTGTTCTGGCCGCGATTGACCGGCAGGTCCTCGCCCCAGTAGTCGGCCACCCGCTCCAGCTCCACGTAGCGGCCGGCCTCGAAGCGCTTCACCCGGTAGGGCCCGCTGCCCAGCGGCGGTTCCAGGGTGGTGCGGGAAAACTCGCGGTCCTGCCAGTAGTGTTGGGGCAGGATCGGCATCTGCCCCATGATCAGCGGCATTTCCCGGTTGGTGGTGTCGGAGAAGGTGAACTTCACCCGCCTTTGGTCGAGCTTTTCCACCGACGACACGTTCTGGTACATGAAGCGGAACTGCGGCGAGCCCTCGGTGGTGAGGATGTTGAAGGAGAACACCACGTCGTCCGGGGTGATCGGCTCGCCGTCGTGCCAGCGGGCGATGTCGCGCAGGGTGAAGATCACCCAGGAGCGGTCGGCGGGCCATTCCACCGATTCGGCGATCAGCCCGTAGAGGGTGAACGGCTCGTCCTCGTTGCCGGTGAGCAGGGTCTCCACCGAGCCGGTGCTGGCGGCGGAACCCTTGGGCAGGAAGGGATTGAAGCTGTCGAAGGTGCCGAGGGCGCCCTGGCGCAGGGAGCCGCCCTTGGGCGCATCGGGATTGACGTAGTCGAAGTGGGAAAAGCCTTCCGGGTACTTCGGTTCGCCGTGCATGGCGATGGCATGGCCCCGGTGCACGGTATCGCCGGTCTCGCCGCACTCGGCGGCCCGCACGGTGGTCATGCAAAGCGCGAGGGCGCCGGCAACGAGCAGCCGGGCGGCGGTCGGGATTCGGCCGGGAAAGATGCGCATCGGCCGGATTATACGCACCGGTCCGCCCCTGCATAGATGGAATTTACTCAAGATATCAAGTACAAGGCGGTATCGGGGCGCGGTCGGAATCCCCCCCTGCCACTGCCGCTTCGAGGCCGCGGGGCGGGTCCTGGTGGCGCCGGCGATCACGACTGGCTATCGAATTGCCGTGAACTTAGCCACGGGCTATCGTCCGATAAGACAGATCACTTTGACAGTGTTCTTTCACTCTCTCTACTCTTGCCGGACGTAATACCCGCGGCCCGATTCCGGAAATTCCGGCGTTGCCGCCGTGAATCCAGGCGGGACACCCAGCCGTCGAGCGACCAGCGGTCGCCGACCATCACAGCGAGGAGCCAATACCATGCCAACCAGAAATGCAGAAACCTGGAAGCAGGCGCCGAAGGGCCTGCGTCAGGGCGAATGGATCGATTCGCGCATCTACTCCGACCGGGAGATCTTCGAAGAAGAGCTGAACAAGGTCTGGAAGAAGTGCTGGATCGCGGTCTGCCACGAATCCGAGCTGTCCGAGCCCTACGATTTCCGCACCATGACCATCGCTCGCGAGCCGATCATCGTGGTGCGTGGCCCGGACAACAAGATCCGCGCCTTCCTCAACGTCTGTCCGCACCGCGGCAACATGATCGAGATGCGTCCTTCCGGCAACTTCAAGGAAGGCACCCCGTCGGGCAACCCCAAGCACATGACCTGCATGTTCCACGCCTGGCAGTTCGACATGAAGGGCAACTGTTCCTACATCTCGCGCGAGAAGGAAGGTTACCAGGAGCGCCTGACCCGCAAGGACGTCGGCCTGCGCAAGCTGAAGAGCGAAGTGTACTTCGGCGGTTTCGTCTGGGTCTGCCTGGACGACGAGATGGACCAGACCGTGGCCGAGTGGGGCGGCGGTGCCTTCGATTGCCTGCAAAAGGCGGTGGACGAAGAGCCGTTGGAGGTCTTCCACTACCACAAGGCCATCATTCCGTGCAATTACAAGCTGTGGCATGACACCAACTCGGAGTTCTACCACGACTACCTGCACTACCATAACCGCATCACCGGCTTCAACGACGAGTACTTCGCGCGCAAGAACTCCGCCTACGACAACGGTCACGTGGTAGTCGGCTCGTTCAAGGTGCGCTACGACCAGTACGAGGGCTTCCATTCCCGTGCCGATGCCTCCTTCCCGCACATGGAGGAGAATGCCTGGTACATGATCGACATGTTCCCGGGCATCAACTTCAACCTGCGCGGTTCGGCGCTGCGTTGCGACCTGATGACGCCGCTGTCGCCCAACGAGGTGATGATCGAGTTCCGCGGTCTCGGCCTGAAGAGCGACACCCCGGAGCTGCGCAAGGCACGCATCGAGCACCACAACTCGATCTGGGGTCCGTTCGGGCGCAACCTGCACGAGGACCTGATCGCGGTCAGCGGCCAGGGCGGCACCATGGCGGAGAACGCCGAGCCGCGCCGCATCCTGCACGGCCGCCACGAGAACCACACCATCCACGACGAAGTCGGCATGCGTCACTTCTACGACGTCTGGGGCCAGATGATGGATCGCCTGCCGAGCGACCCGACCCAGCCCTACGCGCCGCCCCCCGCGGACCTCGAGCTCGAGGAGCCTGCGAAACAGGCTGCCAGCGCAGGCTGAGTGGCCCTTCCCGGCGGCGACCCGAGCGGTCGCCGCCGACCGATGCTGTTGATCGAAAACCTGTCGAGTTCAAGAACACCATGAGTAACGAAAAACGCACGGCCGCCGTGGAGGCCGTCAAGGACACCATCTACCGCGCCTGCCTGCACCTGGACGACGAAAAGTGGAGCGACTGGCTGGACCAGTGTGACCAGGACTTCACCTATGCCATCTGCGCCTACAGCCCGGAAATCCGCACCGACATGACCTACCTGTCCGGCGACCGCGAGGAAATGGTGTCGTTGACGGAGATGCTGCCCAAGCACAACACCGACCAGTCGCCGCTGAGCCGTCATGCCACCGTCTACGCGGTGGACGTCAGCGAGGACGGCACCGAGGCCAGCGCGGTGACCACCGTGGCCATCTACCAGACCCGTCTGAACGGCAACAGCTCCCACGTCGATGCCGGTTCCACCCACCTGTTCGTCAGTGCCAAGTACTACGACAAGTTGCGACTGGTGGACGGCAAGGCCAAGTTCGTCGAGCGGGTGACGCGGCTGGACACCCGCCGCCTCGACCGCGGCTCGCACTGGCCCTTGTAACGACGACGCGGGGCCAAGCGCCCCGCCACGCCGTCGGGCGTCCGAGGAGGAGGCGCGTACCGGCCAACCGGGTCGGTGGCGCGCAGGAAAAAACGATAAGCGAGCCTACCCTACATGAGCTGGAAAAACGTCTGTAGCCTGAACGACCTGGAATCCAACAGCCTGCGCGAATTTGATGTCGACGGCATCAGCATCGTGCTGGCGCGCGTGGACGACCAGGTCCGTGCCATTCCCCCCGCCTGCCCGCACATGGAGGAGCCGCTGGCGCGCTCCGGCCTGTGTTCCGGCGGCATGCTCACCTGCACCAAGCACCTGTGGCAGTGGGACATCCTCACGGGCGAGGAGCGCGGCGACGCCGAGAAGCCGCTGTTGATGTACGAGACCAAGGTCGAGGACGACAACGTGCTGGTCTTCGTCGACGGCGAACTCGAGTACGAGTACGACGACGAGGATGACGAGGACGACGATGACTAGCGTCCATCCCGGCGTCGGCGTTGGCCGTTGCCCGCGCGGAAGCGTGCGCGGATGAGGATCGACGTCAAGGCCAAGAACGGCGAGTTTCACTTCGACTGCGAAGAAGGCGAACAGGTTCTCTATGCCGGCCTGCGCCAGGGCATCGAGCTGCCCTACGAGTGCGCCACCGGCACCTGCGGCACCTGCAAGGCCCGCGTCGGCGAAGACCAGGGCGAACCCATCGTCAACGGCTGGGAGGAAGCCCCCGGTCGCGCCTACCTGAAGCCGAAGCGCGGCGAGTTCCTGATGTGCCAGGCCTCGGCGCGTGGCAGCTGCCGCATCGTCGTGCCGAGCAAGCTCAACGGCGCCGACGACCATGGTCGGCCCGGCTACCGCAACGGCGTCATCGGCGACCTGCGCACGCTCAACCCGGACGTGGTCGACTTCCGCGTGCGGCTCGATGCGCCGATGAGTTTCCGCGCCGGCCAGTTCGCCTGCCTGGAAACCCCGGGAGTGGAAGGCTTCCGCGCCTACTCGATGGTCAACTACGACACCAACGAGACCGACGAGCTGCACTTCGTGGTCAAGCGCAAGCCCGACGGCGCCTTCTCCAAGGCCCTGTTCGACGGTCGCATCGACGGCGCTGCCACCCGGGTCTTCGGGCCCCTTGGCAAGGCGGTGTTCGACCCGGCGGAGAACCGCAACGTGCTGTGCATGGCCGGTGGTTCGGGCATCGCGGGGATGATGTCCATCGCCCGCCACGTCGACCACATCGACTACTGTGCCGATCACCACATGCGCATGTTCTTCGGCGTGCGCAGCGAGCGCGACACCTTCTACCTCGACGAGCTGGCGGAACTCGCCGAACGGCACGTCGACCGCATGTCGGTGTGGATCGTGCTTTCCGAAGAGGATCCGGGCGAGGCGCTGCGCGCCGCCTACCCGTCGCTGGGCTTCGACACCGGCTTCGTCCACGAGGTCATGGGTCGACGCATGCAGGGCCTGTACCAGGACTCGGTGGCCTTCGTGGCCGGGCCGCCGCCGATGGTCGACGGCGTGCTGCGGCTGCTGATCATCGACGGCCGCCTGCCGGCCTCGGACATTCGCTATGACAAGTTCTCGTAACGCGATGGCGGCGGCTTGCACAATGAAGCAGCCTGCCGGAACATCGAACCACAACCGACGACATGACACCGGCGCTCGCGCGAAGGTATTGGAGGAACGCCGATGACGGAAACCCCGAACAAGCACGAAGTCCTGGTCGATGCCGAGCTCTTTGCCGGCGTCGACCCGGCCACCATCGACCGCATTGCCGAAGTCTCCGGGTTCCGGCGCTTCGAGGAAGGCGACGTCGTCTACCAGATGGGCGATGACGCCGACCACGCCTTCGTGCTGGTCCAGGGCCGCGTGCGCTTCAGTCTCGGCGTGGGCAACCGGCCGGGCAGCGGGCATTCCATCATCACCCGCAACATGACCTACGGCTGGGCTGCGCTGATCGACGAGCGGCCGCGACGCGTGGCTACCGCCTCGTGTCTCGAGCCGACCGTGCTGCTGGCCATCGACGGTCGCAAGCTGTTGACCATTCTCGAGGACGACACCGCCTCCGGCTTCCTGGTCATGCGGCGCATCGCCTCGATGATTGCCAGGAACTTCCTGGAGTAGTATTCACCCGCGCACCAGCGTCATGCCGCGACCCCCGGGGTCGCGGCGCATTTTTCCCAGGGTCGCCGCGCGCGGCCCTTGTTGACCGTTCACGAACACCGTACAACGACACCACGCAGAGGAGCGAAACCACATGGCCAAGACCGATCTTGAGATTGCCCGCGAGGCGAAGATGCAGCCGATCAACGAGATCGCGTCGAAGATCGGCATTCCCGACGATGCGCTGGCGCCCTTCGGTCGTACCAAGGCCAAGGTGTCCTTCGACTTCATCAACACGCTGAAGGACCGCAAGGACGGCAAGCTGATCCTGGTCACGGCGATGTCGCCGACCCCGGCCGGCGAAGGCAAGACCACCACCACGGTGGGACTCGGCGATGCCCTGAACCGCATCGGCAAGAAGACCATGATGTGCCTGCGCGAGCCGAGCCTCGGCCCGTGCTTCGGCATGAAGGGCGGCGCCGCCGGCGGCGGCTATGCCCAGGTAGTGCCGATGGAAGACATCAACCTGCACTTCACCGGCGACTTCCACGCCATCACCTCGGCCCACAACCTGCTGTCGGCGATGATCGACAACCATGTCTACTGGGGCAACGAGCTCGGCTTCGACCTGCGTCGCATCTCCTGGCGCCGCGTGGTCGACATCAACGACCGCTCGCTGCGTTCCATCGCCAGCGGCCTGGGCGGCGTCAGCAACGGCTTCGTGCGCGAGACCGGCTACGACATCACCGTCGCCTCGGAGATCATGGCCATCTTCTGCCTGGCGCGCGACCTGGATGATCTCAGCGAGCGGCTCGGCAACATCATCGTCGGCTACACCCGGGACCGCGAAGCCATCTATGCCCGCCAGGTGAAAGCCCCGGGCGCGATGACCGCGTTGCTGCGCGACGCGCTGTCGCCGAACCTGGTGCAGACGCTGGAGAACAACCCGGTGTTCATCCACGGCGGTCCCTTCGCCAACATCGCCCATGGCTGCAACTCGGTGATCGCCACCACCACCGCGCTCAAGCTGGCCGACTACGTGGTCACCGAGGCCGGCTTCGGCGCCGACCTCGGGGCCGAGAAGTTCTTCGACATCAAGTGCCGCAAGGCCGGCCTGAATCCCGCTGCCGCGGTCATCGTGGCCACCGTGCGTGCACTGAAGATGCACGGCGGCGTGGCCCGCGATGCGCTGGGTGCCGAGGACATTCCGGCATTGAAGGCGGGACTGGCCAACCTTGGCCGTCACATCCGCAACGTCGGTCACTACGGCGTTCCGGTGGTGGTGGGCATCAACCGCTTCTCCGGCGATACCGACGGCGAGATCGAGGCGGTCAAGGCCTACTGCCGCGAGCTCGGCGTGGAAGCCATTTCCTGCACCCACTGGGGCGACGGTGGCGCCGGCGCCGAGGCACTGGCCGAGGCGGTGGCCAAGCTGGCCGACAGCGGCAGCGCGCAGTTCCGCACCCTGTACGACGACGACGTGCCGCTGTGGCAGAAGGCGAAGACCATCGCGCAGAAGATCTACGGCGCCGAGGACATCATCGCCGATGCCCGCGTGCGTGCGCAGTTCACCGCCTACGAGGAAGCCGGTTTCGGTTCGCTACCGATCTGCATGGCCAAGACGCAATACAGTTTCTCCACCGATCCGAAGCTGCTCGGCGCGCCGAGCGATCACGCGGTGGCCATTCGCGAAGTGCGCCTGTCCGCCGGTGCCGGCTTCCTGGTGTGCATCTGCGGCGACATCATGACCATGCCTGGTTTGCCGCGAGTGCCCGCCGCAGACAAGATTTTCGTCGACGATAACGGCAATATCGAGGGATTGTTCTAGCCGTTCCACAGTGTGAAAACGGGCCCCGGCAGGGGACGATGGCGGGCGATGTAACACCTTACAAGTGATAGCCCGCCCCTATCGTTTCATTCGTTCAAATGACTTTACAAATCGAAGTCAGTCCGCTGAGATAGATGCAGGTCGGAGGCCGGTAACGATGACGTTACCGGTTCGCCGAAACACCGTGAATCACGGTGTTTTCGCAGCGACAAGCAGAACCGGCCCTGGGGTGACACCCTGGCGAGAACAAGTCGCGAACACCCTGGCCCGGTCCGCCGCGCCAGGCGGGGTTACGCGACCCGCCGCGACACCCGGCAGCATGTGCGACCCGGCTGCCAGTTGCCAACGGCAACTCGACACGGCGCGAATGACAGGAGGAAACATGACGCGTAACCCCAGCTACGCGCAACGACGTGCGCAGCCGGCCACCCCGGCCCGAACAGGACAGAGCCATGCTCATGCCCTGTCTCGCGCCTGCGCCCTCTCGGTTTCCCGTTCGATTTACCAAGCTCATACTCCGGCCATGACAGCTCACCTGCCTTGCCCGGTGCCCTGAGTGAGGCCGCCCGGTGCCCATGCGGGCAACCGGTGATGCCTTAGCTACCCAAGAAGTTTGACCACGATAAGGAGGAAGCCATGTTTCAACATCGAACGATTTCCCGGACCCTGAGCACCGCCGCTGCGGCGATGTTCGCGGTTGGTGTACCGGGAACCGCCCTCGCGGCGGACAAGGACTACGGCAATCCGGGGGAGCCGGTTGACCTGGTCATTGGTTACCAGCCGTACTACACCCAGTCCTGGTCCGGCGTGGTCATGCGCGGACAGGAACTGTGGAAGAAATACCTTCCGGAAGGTTCCAGCGTGGAATTCGCCATTGGCCTGCAAGGCGCCATCGTGGTGAACAACATGCTCGCCGGCAAGAACGACATCGGCTACATGGGCGACATGCCGGCCATCGTTGCCACCACCAAGGACGAGGTCGCCGACATTCGCATCGTCGCCACCCTCGGCACGGGCTGGGACATGTGCAACGTGTTCCTGGTGCGCAACGACGCACCGGAATTCGCCGATGCACAGGAGGCCATGAAGTGGCTGGACGGCAAGATCGTCGCGGTGCCGCAGGGTAGCTGTACCGACCGCTTCGCCCGCGCCGTGTTCGAGAAGCTGTCCATCGAGCCGGAGGCCTACCTCAACCAGAACATCGAGGTCATCACCAGTGGCTTCCGCGTCGGCAAGCTGGACGCGGCGGTCATGTGGGAACCGACCACCTCGCGCCTGGTGGAAGAGGGCCTGGCCCGACGTGTTGCTTCCGGCGCCTCCGCCGATGAGAACGACGGTGGCTTCCTGGCCATGCGTGGCGACCTCATCAAGCAGCGCCCGGACGTGGTCAAGGGCTGGCTCGAGGCCGAGCTGGACGCGCAGCTTTTCCTCTCCGATCCGGCCAACTACATGGCGGTGGTGAAGATGGCGCAGGACCAGACCACCGGCTTCTCCGAGAAGATCCTGTGGAGCTCGCTGGCCGGTTCCTTCCCGGAATCCCAGGGTGGCGTGGAAGTGCGTGACTACAAGGAATACGCGATTACCCCGCGCGCCCAGGAGCTGCTGACCCGTGCGACCAAGTTCCTGCACTCGATCAAGAGCATCAAGTCGGACACCCTGCGTCCGGAAGCCGTGATGACCGAGTTCACCGAGGAGATCCTCAAGGAACGTGGCCTGACCGCGCCGATCGGCGAGATCAAGGCTCAGCCCGAGTCCGCCTACACCGGTAGCTGATCGGCAGGTCATCGACGATCCGTCGTCGACGACCCGTCCGTGACTGCCTGGTTCATGCGCCAGCGCGCGCATGAACCAGGCAACCGCTGCCCTGTAACCACGTCCGCGGCACCAGGGTCATCAACCACCGCGCCCTGCCGGGTCCGGTGACCAGGCCAGGACCCTGCCGCAAGTTCGATTCCATGTCTGACATCCCAAGGAGTTTGTGCGCCATGCCGAGGAGTTTCGCGTGAACGAGGCGCTGGTATCGCTGCTCAAGGAAAGCATGCCCTTCCGGGTGGTTTCCGACGAGTTGCTCAATCGTATCGCCGCCATATCCCGGCGAACGACCTACGACCCCGGCGAGGTGATCTACCACGCCGACGAGCCATCCGACGATATCTACATCGTTGTCGAGGGCCGCATCGAACATT
The DNA here is from genome assembly GCA_964350265.1 of uncultured Gammaproteobacteria bacterium. Lineage (GTDB taxonomy): Bacteria > Pseudomonadota > Gammaproteobacteria > Arenicellales > CAJQKF01 > BQJD01. The sequence continues at coordinate 75,173 of CAYGJZ010000001.1, forward strand.
CCCTGCCCAGCAACGTGGTCAGCCACAACCCGATCCGCGTGGTCGAGCGTGGCGACGTGTTCGGCTGGGCATCCCTGCTGAAGAACCGGCCGGGGCGATTGGCGAAGACGACTTCGCTGGTCAAGTCGGAAGTACTGCGTATCGACGCGCAGCAACTCATGGCGGTGCTGGACTCGGATCCGGCGACCGCAGATACCGTCATGAGCCGGTTCGCTACCATGATCAACAAGGATTTCGCCGTGTCCGGAGAAAACGCCCAACTCACCACGCCCAGTCAAACCGCGACGGGCGCCGACTCGAGAAGCAGTTCCGCTGGCGGCGCGCCCATCACGGGCACGGCGCTGACCATGTTCCGCTTCGCCCAGTGGCTGCGCAGCCCGCGTCCATACCTGATGCTGATCGGGTTCGCGCTGCTGTTCGGCTTCTGGTTCCTGACCACCGAGGTGTGGAAACTGCCGCGCTTCCGCGAGATGCCCGGCCTCACCGAGGTCTGGCGAGAGTGGTTGTCGGAGAACCCCATCTACGGCCTGTCCGTCCACGTGCCCGAGTACTACACCCATATCTGGGTGAGCATCCGGCGGGTCATGATCGCCTTCGGCCTGGCCACCGTGCTCGGCGTGCCGCTGGGACTGTTCCTCGGCTGGTCGCAGAAGTTCAAGGAATACGTGTTCCCGGTGTTCGAGACGCTGCGTCCGATCCCGGTGCTGGCCTGGGTGCCGCTGGCCATCCTGATGTTCGCCGGGCTGGAAACCCCGGTCATCTTCCTGACCTTCCTGGCCTCGTTCTATGCCACTGCGCTGAACACCATGCTCGGCGTGCAGTCCATCGACGAGTCCTACAGTCGCGCCGCCTACTGTCTCGGCGCCAGCGACGCACAGGTCTTCCGCCACATCGTCATTCCCGGCGCCATGCCGTTCATCTTCACCGGCCTGCAGATCTCCATCGGCGTGGCCTGGTTCTCGCTGGTGGCGGCGGAGATGGTCTCGGGACAGTACGGTCTTGGCTACGTCATCAACACTTCGTACACGATGGTTCGTTACCCGACCATCATCATCGGCATGATCACGCTCGGCGTCATCGGCTACGCCACCAGTGCCATGGTGCGCATGCTCGGCGACCACCTGATGCAGTGGCGTGTACGTGAACTCGCACTGGGAGAGCAGAATTGATTTCCGCGGTAGAAAACATGAAGGGCAACGGCGGTTCCGCACCGTTGTCCGCCAACGGCGGAGCCATCCGCATCGACGACGTGGTCAAGGTCTATGACCCGGACGGCGCAGCGGTGATGGCGGTGGATCATTGCAGCCTGGACATCAAGGCCGGCGAGATCTGCATGATCGTTGGCCCGTCCGGCTGCGGCAAGACCACCTTGCTGAACGCCATTGCCGGCTTCCACGACATCACTTCCGGCAGCATCCACATGGATGGCGAACTGCTGTGCGGCCCCGGCAAGCCGATGGCCCAGCCCGGTTCCGACCGCATCGTGGTGTTCCAGAACGGCGCGCTGTTTCCCTGGCGCACCAACCTGGAGAACGTCATCTTCGGCCCGGTGATGCAGGGCAAGATGAGCAAGAAGGAGGCCATCGAGAAGGCCCGTGGCATGATGGCCGACGCCGGTCTCAACGACGTCGAGTACAACTACCCGGGCGAGATCTCCTCCGGCGTGCGTCGCCGCGTGGAAATCGTCCGCGCGTTGATGAACGATCCCAAGGTGCTGCTGTTCGACGAGCCCTACCGCGCCCTCGACTCGCTGACCAAGTCGGTCATGCACGAGGCGTTGCTGGAGATCTACTACCGCAACCCGGTGACCATCTTCTTCATCACCCACGACCTGGAAGAGGCGTTGTTCGTCGGCCACAAGGTGGCCATCATGACCACCCGCCCGTGCAAGCCGAAGAAGATTCTCGACGTCGACATTCCGCATCCGCGGGACTACGGCGTGTTGACCAGCAAGCGATTCCGCGAGCTGATGGAAGAAACCGTTGATGCCGTGCACGAGGAGGCCCTGAAGGCCTTCGATCGCGGCGAGAAGGAGGGCTGATCGATGGCCACAGCCACCAAGCGCGCTGGTCGCAAACTGCCGCTGCGCTCGATGCGTCGCGGCGTCATTTCCATCATCGTCTTCCTGGTCCTGTGGGAGATCGGTTCAAGCTTCGGCGAGTGGTTCGGCATCCAGCTGCCGTGGATCGGGCGCATTCCCCCGCCCACCGACGTGCTGGTTTCCTGGAAGGGCCTGCTCACCGACCAGGGCTACTGGTACAGCTGGTACCAGACCTACCTGCGGGTGTTCGCCGGCTTCCTCGCCGCCATGGTGGTGGGGATACCCTTCGGACTGGCCATGGCGGTGAGCCGCACGGCCTACGGCATCCTGTTCCCGCCCTTCGAGGTGCTGCGTCCGATCCCGCCGCTGGCCTGGGTGCCGGCCGCGATCATCTTCTGGCCCACCCAGGAGCTGTCGATCGCCTTCGTGACCTTCCTTGGCGCCTTCTACACCATCGTCATCAACGTGCTCGGCGGAGCCCGCTCCATCGACGTCCGCTACTTCCAGGCGGCGCAGTCCATGGGTGCCAATTCCTGGAACGTGTTCCGGCGCATCATCCTGCCCGGCACGCTGCCCTCGATCTTCGTCGGCGCGGCGGTGGGCATGGGCATCACCTGGGAAGTGGTGGTGGCCGCGGAGATGATCTCCGGTGGCGGCGGCGCCATCCAGGGCGGTTCCGGTGGTGGCCTGGGCTTCTTCATCTGGAACTCCTACGTTGGCGGCTCGGATACGCAGATCGTGGTCGGCATGATCAGTATCGGCATCGCCGGCTACATCTCCAGCGAGCTGATCCGTTGGCTCGGCACGTTTGCCACGCCGTGGCTGCGTCAACGATGAGCCCCACCAAGGCCGCTTAACGAACTTCAAGAGATAGCATAGTCATGGCGATTCAATCCTCCGCCCGGCAGGCAGCAGCCTCCGGCGGCAAACTCGGCTCCGACATCGCCCCGGGCGAGATCAAGGTCGAGAACGTTTCCAAGTCCTATGGCACCGGTCCGGTGGCGCGCGAAGTCGTGCGCGACTGTTCCTTCGTCATCGAGCGCGGCAAGCTCAACGTGATGATCGGCCCCTCCGGCTGCGGCAAGAGCACGCTGATCCGCCTGATCGCCGGCTTCCAGCGGCCCAACAAGGGCAGCGTGACGCTGGACGGCAAGCCGATCACCGAGCCCTCCCGCGACCGGCTGGTGGTGTTCCAGGAGACCGCGCTGTTCCCCTGGATGACCACCTGGGAGAACATCGTCTACGGGCCCAAGGCACGTGGCACGTTCAACCGCGAGACCCGCGAGCGGGCAGAGTTCCTGCTCGACAAGGTGGGCCTGGTGCAGTTCCGCGAGAAGTATCCCACCCAGTTGTCCGGTGGCATGCAGCGTCGCGCCGAACTGGCCCGGGCGATGATCAACAATCCCCAGGTGATGATCCTCGACGAGCCGTTCCGCGGCCTCGACTCGATGACCAAGGAACTGATGTGGGAGTACTACGCCTCGCTGTTCGAGGAGTCCGGCCGCACCAACTTCTTCGTCACCACCGACATCGACGAAGCGGTGTTCCTGGCCGACCGCATGATCATCATGACCAACATCCCCACCCGCGTGCGCGCGGTGCTCGACATCGACCTGCCGCGACCGCGCAAGCTGTCCGACATGATCGAGGACGACCGCGCCAACGAGGTGAAGATGAAGGCACTGGCGATCCTCCACGAGGAGGCGATGAAGTCGTTCAGCGGCGGCAGCGCCGCGGCTTCGGACTTCGTCGAGGCCTACTCCCGCCGGGTCGGCAAGCGCAACCGGTCCGACGGCGACGACGGCTGATGCCCGACTGGCTGGTATCGCGCGCCACCGTCATCACCCTGGCGGTGATCGGCGGGGTGATCTCGCTGGTGGTGTCGCAGCTGCATGGTCGTGGCCGCATCGACGACGCCCAGGCGAAGAAGTTCAACCGCGTCGGCTACGGCTTCATGTGGGCCAGCATCGCGCTGTTCATCTACGCCGGCTTCCGCGCCGGCTACCAGTAGGCTTCCCCGCGCCGCGCCCGCCGCGGCCAGTCGCAGGACAAAAAAACGGGCCCGGTTTGTAGCCGGGCCCGGCGTTCATCGCTCAAGGAGGAGTATCCGTTACCCCGTGGTCTGCGCCCCGTGGGTCATCGCCTGCTTCAGCCTGCGTGGTCGCCGTCGGCAACGGTGCCGATGGGCTTGCAGTCCGACATGCAGCGTTCTGCGCTGGCGTCCGGGCGGTCGTCGTTGATGAAGGCATCCTTGTTCGGCATCTCGATGGCCGGCATGGTCTCCGCGTTCATGGTGAAGTCCTCGGCCACCAACCCGTTCAGGTGGTAGATGTAGGCGGACACCGCGTAGACCTCGTCGTTGGTCAGCGAGTATGGCCGGTCCATCGGCATGGCACGACGCACGTAGTCGAAGATGATCGGCGCATAGGGATACATGCTGCCGGGCGTCAGCTTGCGCGGACGCTCGGTCATGCTGCCGATGCCACCGACCATGCTGCCGTACACAGGCCCGCCGCCGGCATCGGCGCCGTGGCAGGCCAGGCACTTGGCCTCGTACACCGCCTTGCCCTCGGCCACCGTGCCCTGTCCTTCGGGCAGGCCGACACCGGTGGGTGCCTGGATCTCGATGTCCCACAGGGCGAGGTCGCTCTCGGCGATGTCCGAGCCGAAGGCAGCGCCTTCCGGACGTTCACCGAAGTCGGCCTGTACCGCGCCGACGAGGGCGAAGGACAGCGTTGCCGCGATGGCGGCATGCAGTTTACGCGATGGCATTTTTCACCTCCCCACTTTCGGAAACGGACCAGGGGAAGACACCGTTGTGGTGCTGCACGAAGCCGACGATCTCGCGCTTGCGCGCCAGGTCTTCCACCGTGGGCTGCACGTAGCCGGTGTCGTCCATGGCGCGGCTGGCGATCTTCGCCGGGCTGCCGTCCCACTGCCAGTTGTAGCGGAAGCGGGTCAGGCACTTGTCCATCACCGGTCCTTCCACCGTGGCCTCGCGCCAGGTCTTGCCGCCGTCGAAGGTCACGTCCACCGCCTTGATCTTGCCAAGCCCCGACCAGGCAAAGCCCTGCACCTCGTAGAGGCCGGGGCCGGCCATGTTCATGCCGCCGGAGGGGTTGGTGATCACCGACTTGCATTCCATCTCCATGCTGAACTGGCGCCACTTGCCGTCCGGCATCGGGTCGGTGTAGCGGGCGGTCTCGCCGCGCACGTGGGCCGGCTGGTCCACCACCTTGATGCGGCGCAGCCACTTCACGTTGGTGTTGCCTTCCCAGCCGGGGATGATGGCGCGCAGCGGGTAGCCCTGCTCGGCACGCAGCATCTCGCCGTTCTGGCCATAGGCCAGCAGCACGTCGTCCATGATCTTCTCGATGGGAATCGAGCGCAGGTGGCCGGAGCCGTCACCGCCCTCGAGCATCACCCACTTGCCTTCCGCCTTCACACCGGCCTCGTCCAGCAGCCAGGCCAGCGGAATGCCGGTCCACTGTCCGCAGGACAACAGGCCGTGGCTCTGCTGCACGGTGGTCGCCTTCGGCTCGCGCCAGTCGGTGAGCGTGTTGCCCGAGCACTCCAGGAAGTGGAAGCGTGATACCGACGGGTAGCGCATCAGGTCGTTCATGGTGAACACCAGCGGCCGCTCCACCAGTCCGTGGATGACCAGCCTGTGCTGCTCCGGGTCGATCTGTGCAACGCCGTTGTGGTGACGTTCGAAGAACAGCCCGTTCGGCGTCACGATGCCGATCTGGTGCTGCAGCGGCGTCATGCTCCAGTCGGAGAAGTTCTGCTTGTTGACGAAGACATCCGTACGGCGCCGCTTGACGTGATCCTCGTACTGGATCGGCATGCCGTAATCCGTTTCGGGAATCGGCCGTCCCATGGTCTTGTTGCTCTCCGGCACCGCCAGTGGCTCGGCGCGCGCGGCGGATATGCCCGCGCCTGAGGCCATGGCAACACCTGCCATGGAAAGACCGGATTGCAGGAACCGGCGACGTTCGCCGGCGGAAGGTGCCCTGGAGGGCTGCGTGCTCAGCGTTCGGTCGTTCGGCGCATCGGCCGAACCCGAACCGCCCGCCTCCCCGCTGCTGCGGGTACGGACTTTCTTGGTAGTCATCAATTGCTCCTCCGACAGTGATCTATCGGTTTATCGTGATTGGCTATGATGCCGTTGTCTGTTGCTTGCCGTTTCTCCTCGCGGTTTCAGGTGGGAATAGTGCTCATGCAAGAATAGAAACGCGCTTGGCAAACTGCAAAGTGATCTCGCTTATCGGATGATAGGCAGCGGCTTGCTTGACAGCGATGGAGCCCTCGCGCCATGGTGCACCGTTGCCAACCCACATGGTCCCGTCCTTGTCCGCCGCCCGTTCCCGTCTTCTGCCTGGTGTATGCCCCATCGGCCACGTGGTGGCCGTGATGGTCGACGGTTGAGCGCGCCCGTATCGCCGCGGCGACGGCTGGCCGCGGCCAGCGCGGTGGTGCTCGGCGCGGTGGCCACCGCCGCCAACCCGGTGTTCGTGCGGATCAGTGACGTCGGCCTGGTGGCCTCGGCCTTTCACCGCATGTTCTGGGCCATCCCGGTGCTGGCGCTGTGGGCCTGGCTGGCGCGGCGCCGGGAATCCGCGCCACGCGGTCTCGGCACACGCGACGCGGTGCTGCTGCTGGCCTGCGGTGCCTTCTTCGCCGGCGACCTGGTGGCGCTGCATACCTCCATCTCGCTGACCTATGCCGCCAATGCCATCCTGTTCCTCAATGCCCAGCCCATCTACGTGGTGCTGGCCGGCTGGCTGCTGTTCGGCATCGTGGTCACCCGGCGCTTCGTGCTGGCGGCGGCGGTGGCCATGGCCGGGGCGGTATTGCTGGTGGGGCAGGGCGCACGGTTCGGTGGCGAACACCTGCTCGGCGACGGCCTCGGCGTGGTCGCCGGGCTGTGCTATGCCGGCTACATCCTCGCCGCCGCCTACCTGCGCAACGGTCGTGGCAGTGCGGTGATCAACCTGTGGACCTGCGTGGTCGGCGCGCCCATCCTGCTGGTGGCGGCGCTGGTTGCCGGCCAGGACATCCTGCCGCCCAGCGGGCGCGACCTGGCATTGATGATTGCGCTCGGCGTGGTCTCGCAGGCACTCGGCCAGGGCTTGATCGTGTGGGGCCTGGCCTACCTGCCGTCGAGTTTCTCCTCGGTGGCGTTGATGGTCGCCCCGGTGGCCGCCGCCGGTTTTGCCTGGCTGCTGCTGGACGAGGCCATGAGCGCACTGCAACTGCTGGCCATGGGCATCGTCCTGGCCGGTGTCTACGGTGCCTGGCGGGCCAGCTTCGCGGTCAAGCGCAGGCTCGAGGCGGCGGCGACGTGAATGCCTTCCTAGCCGCGCGACTTGCTCGTCGCACGCTTGCGCCGCGCCACCTTCGAGGTCATCGGCGGCACCGCGTTGTGCATGCGGTTCTCGCTGAACCAGCGCTCGATGCCGCCGTTGTCGATGGCCTCGCCGAGCACGTCGATGACCGCCTTGGCCATCGGCATCATCGGGTCGCCCTCCACCCACACCAGGCCGACGGTCTCCTTCACCACCGGGTCTTCCAGCGCCACCCGGCGGGTGCCCGGGCAGTTGCTCAACATTTCCATGAAGTGACTGGGTATGATGGTGGCCAGCTTGGCGGCGGCCACGTGGAAGGCGAGCTGGAAGATGGAGTTGGATTCCATCTTCGGCTGCGGCACGAAGCCGGAGCCGGCGAAGGCGCGGTCGAGGATCTGCCGCTCCGGGGTGCTCGGCGAGAGCAGGCACAACGGCAGTTGCGCCGCCTCTTCCCAGGTGGCGGACTCGCGGCCTTCCAGCCAGTCGTTTTCCGGCAGCAGCAGGATCAGCCGCTCGTCGTACAGGGGCAGGCTCTGCAGCCGGTCCATGGGCTGGCTGGAGAGGTAGGTGATGCCGACGTCGAACTCGAAGTTGGTCAGGCCGACGTTGAGCCGGTTCTGGCCGATGAACTGGATGTCCACCTGCACCCCGGGATGACGCTCGACGAACAGCTGGTTGACCACCGGCAGCACCGGCGAGGTCATCGGCATGGCGCCGACCCGCAGCAGGCCCTGCAGGTTGCCGTGCATGATGGCCAGCTCCTCGAGCATGGCATTCTTGTCGGCGAGGATGCGCTTGGCCCAGGTGACCACCCGCATGCCTTCCTCGGTGAAGCCCTGGAAGCGGTGTGCCCGCAGTATGATGGGCACGTCGAGCTCGATCTCCAGTTGCTTGATGGCGCTGGAAAGACTCGGCTGGGAGACGTGGCAGTGTTCGGCGGCGCGGCCGAAGTGGCCGTGCTCCTCGAGGGAAACTAGGTACTCGAACTGTCGTAGAAACATGCTCGTTGCCTGCAAAAATCAACCATACATCGCCGAGCCCACGTCGTTCGTCGGCCGGCACAACGAGACGAGAGCCGGCTCGAAGTTTGAACGCTAAGACGTTGATCATAGCGTTCCCACGCCGGGTGGTCGAGGGAGGAGGGCGACCATGACGATGATGACGATCCTGCCACTGGCCGTGGTGGTCCTGGTTTCCGGCGCATTGATCGGCTGTGTCGGCATCGGCGGCGTGCTGCTGGTGCCGGCGCTGGCCTACATCGGCGGCATCGACGTGCACCTGGCCATTGCCAGCGTGATGCTCAGCTATTTCTTCACCGGCGTGCTCGGCACCTGGCTGTATGCGCGCAAGGGATCCATCACCTGGGCGATGGCCGGCACCCTGTGCGCCGGCGCCATGCCCGGTGCCTTCCTCGGCGCCGCCGCGGTGCACGCGGTGCCGGGGCCGACGGTGGAACTGATCATCGGCCTTTTGGTGATCTTCTCCGGCCTGCATGCCCTGTACAGCGGCGAACGCAGTGCCAGCCGGGAGAGCCTGTCGGCGGCGGCACTGTTCGCGGTGGGCTTGTTCACCGGCTTCGGTTCGTCCCTCACCGGCTCTGGCGGGCCGTTGCTGCTGGTGCCGCTGCTGGTGTGGATGGGGCTGCCGGTGCTGGTCTCCATCGGTCTCAGCCAGGTCATCCAGGTGCCCATCGCGGTGCTGGCCACCGCGGGCAACATCGCCTACGGCGAGATCGACCTGGTGCTGGCACTGGTGGTGGCGGCGATGCTGATGCTCGGCGTGGTGGCCGGTGCGCGGCTGGCCCACCGGGTGTCGGCACGGACCCTGAAGCAGGTGGTGGCCTGGGTGATGGTGGCGGTGGGCGTCATCATCGTGGTGCGGATCGGCTGGACCATGCTCGGCGGCGGTTGAGGCGAACCGTGGATCTCTCCGGCCTGGTGCGCGACTACGGCGACGTCGACGCCGAGTGGCGCGCCGCGCGCGAGGATGCCGCGCTGTTCGACTTCTCCTTCATGTCGCGGGCGCGGCTGGCCGGCGCCGGTGCCGCCGCCGCGCTCAACGCCTTCCAGCCCCGGCCGGTGGAGCGGCTGGCGGTGGGCCGCATCGCCTATGCCCTGCGTCTCGCCGCCGACGGCTTCGTACGCACCGATCTCACCGTGTGGCGGCTGGCCGAGGATGTCTTCGAGCTGTACAGCGGCGACCACCGGGACATCGACGACCTGCTCGCCATGGCGGGTGACGACGTCGCCGTGACCGACCTGTCCGAACATGCCGTCTTCGCCGTGCAGGGGCCGTCGACCCCGGCGCGGATGCACGCCCTGTGCGGCGACGCCCTGGACGGGCTCGACTACTTCGGCTTTCGCGCCATCGAGGTCCATGGCCTGCCGGTGCTCGCCGGGCGGCTGGGCTATACCGGCGAGAAGGGCGTCGAGCTGATCGTCGATGCCGACCATGCCGCGGTCCTGTGGCAACACCTCGCCGACCGCTTGCCGCCGGCCGGCTTCGCCGCCATCGACCGGCTGCGCATCGAGGCCGGCTTCGTGCTGTTCGCCAACGAGTGCCGGCTGCCGGTGCGGCCGGCGGACCTGGGTCTTGGCGGGTTCGCCGCCGACCCGGCGCCGCCGCGCTGGCGGCTGACCGGCTTCCGCGCCGCCCAGGCCCTGCCCACCGAGCCCTGGCGTCCGCCCGGGCCGCCGCGGCCACCACGGGCGGGGGAGATCGCGGTGACCTCCGCCTGCCGCCACGGCGACGGCGTCATCGGCCTCGGCTTCGTCGACGCCGGGTCGGCCGCCGCGCGGCTGCACGACCCGGTCACCTTCGGCGAGGTGGTGGCCGCCTCCATCCCCTTTCTCGACCCCGAAAAACGCCGTCCCCGCGGGCCCTGGCGGGCCGAACCCGGCCCCGGTTCCGCCGGCTGAACCATCAAACGGGGCTATCGAACCGCGCTCTTTTAAGTTCCCGGCTATCGTCTGATAAGCGAGATCACTTTGACGCGCTTTCCCGCCGCTCACTATTCTGTGTCCCGAACAACGAGTTGCCGCGACGTGTCCCGATCCCTCGCCCGCAACCGCGCCCGCTGGGCGGTGGCGCGCGGGTGGCATTGCGCGTTGCCATTGGCAGGAAAGCCACGCCGCGACCACGCCAATCACCATGTACTACATGCAACAGGAGGACCGATGAGTCAATCATCCGAGACGGCCGCACCGGCCAAGCGCAAGAAAGTCACCATCCCCATGCTCATGGACAAGATGAAGCGGGGCGAGGCGATCACGCAGATGGCCGTGTACGAGTACCGTCACGCCGTGGTCTGCGACCGGCTCGGCATGGACATCCTGTGCGTGTCCGATTCCGGCGGCATGATCCTGTTCGGCCACGAGAGCACCACCTCCGTCACCTTCGAAGAGGTGATGATGATGTCCAAGGCCGTGCAGCGCGGTTCCAAGTACGGCCTGCGCATGGTCGACATGCCCTACTGGAGCTTCCACGTTTCCCCCGAGCAGGCGGTGGAGAATGCCGGCCGCTTCGTCCACGAGGCTGGCGCCGAGGTGATGAAGTGTGAAGGCAACCAGCACCATGCCAAGGCCATCGAGGCCATCATCAAGGCCGGCATCCCGGTGCAGGGCCACATCGGCATCACCCCCATGCGCATGCCCCAGCTCGGCGGCTTCCGCGCCCAGGGCAAGACCGCCGAAGACGCCAAGCGCCTGATCGACGACGCCTGGGCCTTCGTCGACGCCGGCTGCTTCTCCATCATGTGCGAAGTGGTCTCCAACGAGGTCAACCAGTACCTCGCCGAGACCCTGCCGGTGCCGGTGATCTCGCTGGGCTCGGGCAACCGCGGCCACGGCGTGCACATCATCGCCAGCGACCTGTTCCACCTCTACGAGGAACACGTGCCGCGGCACTCGAAGATCTACACCGATCTCATCCCGATCCTCGAGGACGTGTACACCCGCTACATGGACGACGTGCGCAACCGTGTCTACCCGGGCAAGGAGCACACCGTGTTCATGAAGGACGAGGAGCTCGCCGTGCTGAAGAAGGAGCTCAACTGGGAGCCGAAGACGGCCTGACCCGGTTCGGTCCGCGACCACGCCCGTGGTCGCGGACTGTCCCCCGGCCGCATCCTTCGCGGCCGACCTCAGGCGGCTTTCCCCCGCCGCCGCCATGGGGTAGGCTGGCAGCCCGCCATTCGCGCAGCCGCCGCCTTCGTGCCCACCGCTCCTGCTGACCCCGCCGACTTCTCCCGCCGCCTGCTGGCCTGGTACGACGACCACGGCCGCCACGACCTGCCGTGGAAGCGCTCCCGCGACCGCTACCGCATCTGGGTCTCGGAGATCATGCTGCAGCAGACCAGGGTGGAGACCGTGCTCGACTACTATGCGCGCTTCCTCGCCGCCTTCCCCGACGTCCATGCCCTGGCCCGGGCCGAGGCGGACGCGGTGCTGGCGCTGTGGGCCGGGCTTGGCTACTACGCCCGTGCCCGCAACCTGCACCGTGCCGCGCAGCAGGTGGTGGCAGCACACGGCGGCGACTTCCCGGACGACATCGACGCCCTCACCGCCCTGCCCGGCATCGGTCGTTCCACCGCCGCCGCCATCCTCGCCCTGTCCAGCGGCGCCCGCCATGCCATCTGCGACGGCAACGTGCGCCGGGTGCTGAGCCGGGTGCACCGGGTGGAGGGCGACCCCGCCGCCAGCGCCACCCAGGCGCGGCTGTGGCGGCTGGCCGAGGCCCACACCCCGGACCGGCGGGTGGACGACTACACCCAGGCCATCATGGATCTCGGCGCCACCGTGTGCATGCGCAGGCCGCGCTGCGCACTCTGCCCGGTCCGGTCGCTGTGCGCCGGCTTCGCCGCCGGCGACGCCGATGCCTTCCCGTGGCCGCGCACGCGGCGGGCGCGGCCGCGTCAGCAGGCCGGCTTCCTGCTGCTGCGCGACGCCCGCGGCCGGCTGCTGCTGGAGCGGCGTCCGCCGGCCGGCATCTGGGGCGGACTGTGGTGCCCGCCCGAGGTCGGTGACGATATACTCGGCTGGATCCGGCAGCGCTTCGGCACTGCCCCGGCGTGCTGGCAGGACGAACCGCCCGTGCTGCACGGCTTCACCCACTTCGAGCTGGAGATCCGCCCGCGCAGCGCGGTGCTCGGCGACACCTACGCAGACGGCGGCGCGGTGGGCGACCAGGCCGCGCTGCGCTGGCACGACCACGAACAACTCGCCGGCGCGGGACTGCCCGCGCCGTTTCGCAAACTCATCGACCAATCAGGAGGCTAGCGCGATGGCACGCACCGTGCACTGCGTCTACCTCGGCCGCGAGGCCGAAGGCCTGGAGATGGCGCCGTGGCCGGGGGAACTCGGCCAGAAGATCCTCGACAACGTGTCCAGGGAGGCCTGGGCCGAGTGGATGCGCTACCAGACCATGCTCATCAACGAGAAACGCCTGAAGCCCATGGACAAGGAACACCGCCGCTACCTCGGCGAGCAGATGGAGAAGTTCCTGTTCGGCGGCGAGGTGGACGAGGTGAGCGGCTATACCCCCGGCTCGTGAAGACCAACGCAGGACAGGCGGCATGAGCACGGCAGTGCTGTCGGCGGTGCGCGGCATCACCTTCGACCTGGACGACTCGCTGTGGGCGGTGTGGCCGGTGATCCACCGCGCCGAGGCGAAGATGCACGAGCATCTCGCCGAGCACTACCCGCGCATTGCCGAGCGGCACGACGTGGCCTCGGTGCGCGACCTGCGCAACCGGGTGGCCGAGGCCCATCCGCAGCTTGCCTACGACTTCACCGAGATGCGCCGGCTGACCTACGTCGAGCTGCTCATCGGCGCTGGTTATGCCGCCGACGGCGCCGACGACCTGCTGGCCCGCTTCCTCGACCTGCGCCACGAGGTCACCTTCTTCGACGACGTGCTGCCCGCGCTGGAAGCCCTGGCCGGTCGCTACCGCCTGTACGCGGTCTCCAACGGCAATGCCAGCCTCGCCCGGGTGGGCATCGACCACCTCTTCCACGGCCAGGTCAACGCCGGCATGGTGGGTGCGGGCAAGCCCGATGCGCGCATCTTCCACGTCGCCTGCGCCGAGCTCGACCTCGACCCGGGGCAGGTGCTGCACATCGGCGATCACCCGCTGGAGGACATCCACGGCGCCATGAGCGCCGGTCTCCGGGCCGCCTGGCTGAACCGCACCGAGGCGACCTGGCCGCGCGAGGACGCCCCCGACCTCACCATCACCCGCCTCGACCAGCTGGTCGAGGCACTGCAGGCCGCGGAGGGCTGAGGACATGGCCGGCCGGCAGGAACGCTTCCTCGAGATGCCGACCACCTCGCCGGGTACCCTGCGACTGCTCAAGGTGCTGTCCTGGGGCGCCCCCGACGCCCGGCCCAAGGCCTACCTGCAGGCCGCGCTGCACGCCGACGAGCTGCCCGGCATGCTGGTGGCCCATCGCCTGGCCGCGCTGCTCGACGAGGCCGACGCCGCCGGCGAAGTGGTCGGCCAGGTGGTGCTGGTGCCGGTGGCCAACCCGGCGGGCCTGGCCCAGCGCATGCAGGGCAACATCCTCGGCCGGCTGGCCTTCGACAGCGGGCAGAACTTCAACCGCGGCCACGGCGACCTCGCCGAGGCCGCCGCCGCCCTGCTCGACGGCCGGCTCGGCGACGATGCCGCCGCCAACGGCGTGATCCTGCGCGAGGCCCTGCGCCGTGCCGCCGCCGCCATGCCCGGCGACGACGAGGGCGCCTGGCTGCGCCGCACCCTGCTGGAGATGGCGGTGGACGCCGACGTCTGCCTGGACCTGCACTGCGACAACGAGGCGGTGCTGCACCTGTATACCCACACCGCCGGCTGGCCGCGCGCCGCCGGCCTCGCCGCGCGGCTGGATGCCCGCGGCGTGTTCCTCGCCGACATCTCCGGCGGCCATCCCTTCGACGAGGCGGTGTCGCGGCCCCATGCCGAGCTGGCCGAGCGCTTTCCCGGCCATCCCTTGCCGGCGCCGCCCCTGTCCGCCACCGTGGAACTGCGCGGCCTGGCCGACGTCAACGAGACCCTGGCCGATGCCGACGCCCGCGGCCTGCTCGCCTTCCTGCGCGACGAGGGCATCGTCGCCGGCGACGCCGGCCCGCTGCCCGAGCCCTGCCAGGCCACCCCGCTGGCCGGCGTCGAGCACCTGCGCAGCCCGGTGGCCGGCCTCGTCGCCCATCGCGTGGCGGTGGGCGAACGGGTGACCAGGGGCCAGTGCGTGGCCCGCATCATCGACCCGATGGCCAGCTTCGGCGACGGCGTCACCGAGCTCACCGCGGGCACCGACGGCCTCGTCTATGCGCGCACCCATCACCGCATGGCGGCACCGGGCACGGTGATCGCCGGCATTGCCGGCAGCGATGCCCTGCCGGGCAAGGACAGGGGGCCGCTGCTGACCGACTGACCCCGTTCGAAGAAGGATTCCACCGAAGGAGATGAAAGGATGACCAGGAATGTAGATGTCGCCATCGTCGGCGCCGGCTCCGCCGGCCTCGCCGCCATGACCCAGGTGCGCAAGGTGAGCGAGGACTTCGTGCTCATCGACAGCGGGCCCCTCGGCACCACCTGCGCGCGGGTGGGCTGCATGCCCTCCAAGGCGGCGATCCAGGTGGCCGACGACATGTACCGCAGGCGCATCTTCAAGCGCGAGGGCATCCTCGGCGGCGACGCGCTCAAGCTCGACATGGAAGAGGCCTTCGAGCACGTGCGCAACATGCGCGACATCCTCGTCGACCGCGTGCTGGCCCACAACACCGACGAACTCGACGACCGCCTGGTCGGCGGCTTCGCCCGCTTCCTCGCCCCCGGCGTGCTCGACGTCGACGGCGAGCGCATCGAGGCGAAGAGCATCATCCTCGCCGTGGGCAGCTCGCCCTTCGTGCCCGAGCCCTGGCGCGAGCTCGGCGAGAGCATCATCACCACCGACGACCTGTTCGACACCATGCACTGGCCGAAGACCCTCGGCGTCATCGGCCTCGGCGTCATCGGCCTGGAGCTTGGCCAGGCGCTGGCGCGCATGGGCATCAAGGTCACCGGCTTCGACCGCCTCGACGCCGTCGGCGGCCTCGACGACGATCTCTTGGCGATCACCGCCAAGGACCTCGTCGAAGGCGACATGACCGTGCACCTCGGCCACGAGGTCAAGCTGCTGCCGCTGGACGGCCGGGTGCGCATCGACGCCGGCGAGCAGCGCATGATCGTGCACAAGGCACTGGTGGCGGTGGGGCGGCGCTCCAACCTGCACGCCATGGAGCTCGACAAGGCCGGCATCCCGCTGCGCGAGGACGGCCTGCCCGACTACAACCCCT
This sequence comes from uncultured Gammaproteobacteria bacterium, assembly GCA_964350265.1. Classification (GTDB taxonomy): domain Bacteria; phylum Pseudomonadota; class Gammaproteobacteria; order Arenicellales; family CAJQKF01; genus BQJD01. The sequence goes on from CAYGJZ010000001.1 coordinate 90,890, forward strand.
ATACCACCCGCGCCGGCGACGCCCGCGTCTTCGTCGCCGGCGATGGCATCGGCAGCCGGCAGATCCTGCACGAGGCCGTGGCCGAGGGCCGCATCGCCGGCTACAACGCCATGCGCGAAGCATCCACCGCCTTCGCCCGCACCGTGCCCATGTCGGTGTGCTACAGCGACCCGCACATCTGCCACGTCGGCGCGCGCTATCCCGAGCTCGACCCGGAAACCGTGGTGGTGGGCAACACCCGCTTCGGCCCGGTGGGCCGGGCGCTGATCATGGGCCGCAACCGCGGCATGCTGCGGCTCTACGTGCGCAAGGTCGACGGCCGCGTGCTCGGCGCCGCCATGGTGGCGCCGGACGGCGAGTACATCACCCACCTGCTGGCCTGGGCCATCGAGCAGAACCTCACCGTGTTCGACCTCGCCCGCATGCCCTTCTACCACCCCACCGTGGTGGAAGGCCTGCAGGGCGCCATCCGCGAAGCCATCGCCCAGCTGCCCGAGCTGGCCGAACGCTTCGACCACCCCGCCGAACTGCGCCCGCTGGAAGACATGCTGCCCTCGTAAGCTTCCCTGGGCCGCGCACGCGGCGGCGCGGCGGCAGCAGGCAAGGGGAAACGAAGGGGAAGGGGGAGGGGAGCCGCGCGTCGCGCCCCGCATTCAGCGCGGGATCAGCGCGGGGTCGGCTGTGTGATCTCGTCGATGTAAGGGGCGAACACGCCGCGGCGACGGTCCTCGTAGTATCGCGTCAGCGCCCGGGTGATCACCGCGAAGGCCATTTCGTCCCAGGGAATCTGGTCCTCGTCGTACAGCGCCGTCTCCAGGCTCTCCGGCCCCGGCGCGAAGCGGCCGTCCACCAGCTCGCCGCGAAAGATCATGTACACCTGGCTGATGTGCGGGATGTTGTAGATCGCGTACAGGTCGCTCACCCGCACCTTCGCCATCGCCTCCTCGTCCGTCTCCCGCGCCGCCGCCTGCTGCACCGTCTCGCGGTTCTCCATGAACCCCGCCGGGATCGTCCACAGCCCGTGGCGCGGCTCGATGGCGCGGCGGCAGAGCAGGATGCGCCCCTCCCACTCCGGGATGCAGCCCGCCACGATCTTCGGGTTCTGGTAGTGAATCTCGCCGCAGGCCTCGCACACGTGCCGCGGCAGGTTGTCCCCCGCCGGCACCCGGAACGCGACAGGTCCGCCGCACAGGTTGCAGTACTTGATATCGATCATCGGCCACGGCCCGTGGCCGTCAACAGTGCCCAAAAAATCGACTATACCACCCCCAACCACCGCCAGGCCCCACCCACCGTTGCCAAACCGACACCCCGCCGCGCCACAGGCTTGACTGTCCCCCGCGAATGCTTTTAAATCCGCCGCTCACCTTCGGCGAGCGACACCCCACCAACCCCCGTCGCCCGCCCATACCCCCCGATGGCCAGGTAGCTCAGTCGGTAGAGCAGGGGACTGAAAATCCCCGTGTCGGCAGTTCGATTCTGTCCCTGGCCACCATAAATATCAATTAGTTATCTATACCCCGAGACACGACTGGTCACAAACTGGTTACATCTTTCTCGCGGTCACGCTTCCGCAGGTACCACCACAGCACGTCGCCTCGAATCCTCCCGGTCTTGTCCCAGGTGCACTCGTTGTACCGGCGGATGATCTTGTGGGTCTGCCAGTCCTCGACCAGCTTGAAGGTCTGCATGTAGGGCCGGTTGATGAGCTTCGACGTCAGGTGCACGTACTTCTCGAAAACCGGCGCGGCTTCCTCCGGTTGATAATTCTTTAAGAGCTCGCCGATCCGTTTTACGCCGCCGCGCGCGTCGTTGATTTCCATATCTAGGTTTTACTTGACTTTTAAAGGTCGGTCATTCTTGTTACTCCTGAGGTCGGAAGGTTTGACCTTTCCCGCCTCCATGCTATGAAGGTTTGGAGGCGTCTTGTATGATACGAGGCGTATCTCGTTGTGGTGCTCTTTGTTATTCTCGTTGTCCATTCGACCGGGGGTATGACCCTTGCTTTGAGACTGCTCGTTACTTGTCATCCATTCGAGTAGTGGGTACGCGCCCAGTAGTCTCAGTTTCGCTATGATAGTACGTTCTTTAGTCGAGCAAGCGACGAAAGAAAGCTCGTGCTTGTCGGTCAGGCAGAGCCACCAGTAGGAAAATTGCGAATGAAAAACACGCCGAGGTAGGCGTGTTTAAAAATCGAGTTCTTTGTGGCTAGCGCAAAGCTCAAATGGTACTCTGCGCTTGCGCCAGCTACAAAAGACTCAATTTGTGTGCGGAGTACCATTAATTGCATAGTACTCGATGAGAACTAGAAAGCCAGCGTCAAGCTGCGGATAACTTGAGTGAGATATATTGACCGCTGACTCGGTGACGCTAGAAATGGCTTACGGGAAGACGATGGAACGAATCGAGATGACTGAGGGTATTCGATAATTGCTTAATAACTGTGGTTATGGACTCTTTTCGAATAGGTTCATAAGCGATGTATAGACTACTTGACCACCACGATATCATGAATCAAAAAAGTCGCAAGTCGGACTAAGAAATAAATGTATTGTCTGGTAACTGCAAGACAAGCGTTACATGTGCGTTGATCTGGAAAACTGGTGGGAAAAGATCGTCCCGTGTGAGTTATACGTGCCAGCTCCCACCAGGGAGGCTCAATGACCGACTCGCTCGGATTCTTGATTGATGACGTCGCTATTAATCTCGGTGTAGCGACGCGCGCCATCTGCCCATGGAGAGAGCATAAAGGTTTGCCAGTTCACAAGGCCGAACGACTGTGGAAGCTTAGAATAGATGTCGAAGATGAGCGGGTTAGATCGGGGGATGCCGACGAAAGCAAGGAGGTGTCCGGTTGACGGCGGCGGCGACACATAGTTCGGCAAGCGGTTTTCTCGGTGAGCGGATCCGGCACCTCATCCCTAAGGCCACGGAGCTTTACCACCGGCTGATCCTGGTCGTGGCACCCGCAGGCGCCGACAAATCCGAAGCGCTGCGAGAGGTCGCCGAGAGGACCGGCGCGCCGATCGTGAATCTAAATCTGGAGCTGTCTCGGCGCTTGCTCGACCTGACTGAACGGCAGCGTAAGCTTCAAGCCTCGCGGCTCGTCGGAGAGCTGGTCGCGGAAGCGGTCTTACAGGAGGGCGCAAAGGGGGTGGTGTTGCTCGACGATACTGAGATCCTCTTCGACGTCAGCCTGGCAATTGATCCGCTTCGGCTCCTCCAAGATGTCTCGCGGAACTGGACGTTGGTTGTTGCGTGGCGCGGGCACGTGGACGGCGACCATCTTGAATACGCGCGCCCAGGGCACCCGGAGTATCGGCGCTACCCCACGGGCGATCTGGTGATCGTCTCGGGGGACGACCCGGCTTCTGAATAGGAATCGTTGGTAAGGGGCTAACAGAGTGAAATACGGAGAACTGATCCAGTTTGAGCCGATCGAGTCGGTGGTTCAGCTGCGCGACGCGGATGAGACCGATGCGGCACGCCAGCTGGCCAGCACTTATGTGATCTCCGCCGAGATGGGCGAGAAACTCACCAGCCTCGTCATACCTCAGCTGCAATTCGATCAGCCCCACGATAACCGCGGACTGCTTGTCGTCGGCAACTACGGCACAGGTAAGTCGCACTTGATGTCGGTAATCTCAGCGGTCGCTGAGAATCAGGATCTGGCGGCTTCACTGACAGATGCCGACGTCGCGGCGGCCGCCGAGCGCATCAGTGGGCGCTTCAAGGTCGTCCGCACCGAGATCGGGGCGACCACGATGAGCCTGAGAGACATCCTTGTCGCTGAGCTCGAGGAGCACCTGCAGAGCCTGGGTGTGTCCTATTCGTTCCCCGATGCCAGCACCGTCCCGAACAACAAGCGCGCGTTCGAGGACATGATGGCGGAATTCCATCAGGGATATCCGGACCATGGTTTGCTGTTAGTAGTCGACGAACTGCTCGATTTTCTTAGGACTCGAAAAGACCAGGAGTTGATCCTCGACCTCAACTTCCTACGTGAAGTCGGTGAGGTCTGTAAAGACCTGCGCTTCCGTTTCATCGCGGGCGTACAAGAAGCCATCTTTGACAGTCCGAGATTCTCGTTTGTCGCCGACAGCATCCGGCGGGTGAAGGACCGCTTCGAGCAGATCCTCATCGCTCGCAAGGACGTGAAGTTCGTGGTGTCTGAGCGTCTGCTCAAGAAGTCCGGTGACCAGCAGACCAAGATTCGCGACTACCTGACGCCGTTCGCTAAGTTCTACGGAGGGATGAATGAGCGCATGGACGAGTTCGTGCGATTGTTCCCGGTCCATCCGGATTACATCGACACCTTCGAGAGGGTGACGGCGGTTGAGAAGCGTGAGGTTCTGAAGACGCTCTCACTGGCAATGAAAGCGCTCGTGGACAAGTCCGTGCCGGATGACCATCCCGGCCTGATTGCCTACGACAGCTACTGGTCCACCCTGCGGGAGAACCCATCCTTCCGGGCAGTACCCGACATCAAGGCGGTGATCGACTGCAGTCAGGTGCTCGAGTCGCGGATCCAGCAGGCTTTCACGCGACCGGCCTACAAGCCGATGGCACTCCGGGTTATTCATGCACTATCTGTACATCGGCTGACCACCGGCGACATCCACGCCAATCTCGGCGCCACCCCGGCCGAGCTCAGGGATGCGTTGTGCCTCTATCAGCCTGGTATCGAAGAGCTGGGTGGCGATCCGGCCGACGACCTGCTCTCGCAAGTGGAAACAGTCCTCCGGGAAATTCACAAGACGGTGAGCGGGCAGTTCATCTCCGCAAATGCGGATAACCGCCAGTACTACCTCGACCTGAAAAAGACAGACGATTTCGACGCCCTGATCGAGAAGCGCGCCGAGAGCCTGGATTCCTCACAGCTAGACCGGTACTACTATGAAGCGCTGAAGCGCGTCATGGAATGCACCGATCAGACCTACGTCACGGGCTACAAAATCTGGCAGCACGAGCTCGAGTGGTTGGAGCGCAAGGCCGCGCGCCAGGGCTACCTTTTTTTCGGGGCGCCTAATGAACGCTCGACCGCGGTTCCCCCGCGCGACTTCTACTTGTACTTCATCCAACCGAACGACCCGCCGCACTACAAGGACGAGAAGAAGGCCGACGAGGTATTCCTCAAGCTGACAGGCGCTGACGACGAATTCCGCAAGTTGCTCAGGAACTACGCTGCGGCACTGGATCTTGCCGCCACGTCATCGGGGCATGCGAAGTCCACCTACGAGTCGAAGGCGTCGAACTTTCTACGGGACCTCGTGCAATGGCTGCAGAAGCACATGGTCAGCGCGTTCGAGGTAACCTACCAGGGGCGCACCAAGTCGATTACCGAGTGGGCAAAGGGCCGATCGATTCGTGAGTTGTCCGGTATTGGTGCTCAAGAACGGATCAATTTCCGGGACTTGATCAACACCGTCGCGGGCGTCTGCCTGGAAGGACACTTCCAGGATCAGGCGCAGGAATATCCCTTCTTCTCGGTGCTCATCACGGGCACGAACCGACAGCAGGCTGCGCAAGATGGGCTGCGTGCGATCGCAGGCCAAACGCGCACCAAGCAGGCCACGGCGGTACTCGATGCGCTAGAGCTGCTCGATGGTGAGCGCCTGGACCCGTATCGGTCAAAGTACGCCAAGCATGTGCTCGATATCGTTAAGAAGAAGGGACATGGCCAGGTCACGAACCGATCCGAGCTGATCCACGACATCCTAGGCGTGGAGTACATGGCGCCCGATAAGCTGCGACTCGAGCCCGAATGGGCGGTCGTCGTCCTGGCAACCCTGGTCTATTCGGGCGATGTCGTACTGGCGATACCCGGCAAGAAGTTCGATGCGACAGGGCTCGGGTTGCTCGCCTCGACCAGCATCGACGACCTGATTGGTTTCAAGCACGTCGAGCCACCGAAGGACTGGAATCTACCCGCCATTAAGGCCATGTTCGAGTTGCTCGGCCTGACGCCGGGTATGGCGCAACTGGTGACACAAGGCAAGGATGAGCCGGTCCAACAGCTCCAGACGGCTGTCGCGCAAACCGTCGAAAAGCTCGTGCTTTCGCAGCAGAGCCTTCAGGCCGGCCTGACGTTCTGGGGCCGCAGCTTGCTGGCTGAAGACGAACTGACAGCGCTTCGCGAACGGTTGGCTGGGACGAAGACCTTTCTGGAGTCACTGCAGGCGTACAGCACCCCGGGCAAGCTAAAGAATTTCCGTCACGATGCACAGGAGATTGCTGGTCATCGCGACGGCCTGAAAGCCTTGGCGGAGATCGAAGCGCTTCAGGACATCGTCGGCGACTTGGGGACACAGGCATCCTACCTGGCGACGGCGGAAGCTCTGCTGCCGGTCGATCATGCCTGGGTAGGCAAGATGCGTTCCGCGCGAGAAGACGTGCTTAAGGACGTCACGGACGCCGGCAAGCGTAGCCAAGCGACAGTCCGGCAGCAGCTGGCCCGTAAGCTGGCGGCGCTCAAGAAGGAATATATCCAGGTCTATTTGAAGCTGCACAGTCGGGCCCGCCTAGGTGTCAGCGAAGACAAGCGGAAGGCGTCCCTGATGCAGGACGAGCGCCTGAAGACCCTTCAGAAGCTGTCGACCATCGATCTCATGCCGGTGCAGCACCTCACGGACTTCCAGAACCGTCTCGCGGGCCTCAAGAGTTGCTTCGCACTGACGGAAAATGACCTGGAGACGTCGGCGACCTGTCCCCACTGCAGCTTCAAGCCGGATGCGGAGCCGGTCGGAGCGCCGGGCAGTGACGCGCTCAACAAGCTGGATACCGAACTTGATGACCTGGTCGGGGACTGGACCCAGACCCTATTAGTCAATCTCGACGATCCCACGACCAAGGGGAACCTGGGGCTGTTGAAGAACGAAGCCCGGACATTGATCGACACATTTATCAAGGACAAGGGTCTTCCGGATGATCTTTCGCAGGACTTCATCCAGGCACTGAAGGATGTCCTGTCTGGACTGATCAAGGTGTCAGTCAGCTCCGAAGAGCTCCGCAAGGCATTGCTTTCCGGTGGCTCGCCCGCAACACCGGCGGAGATGAAGAAGCGGTTCGAGGAATACCTCGATCAACTCACCAAAGGCAAAGAACCGGGCAAGGTTCGGATTGTCCTGGAGTAGGCGGCTGATATGACGGAGCGACAGGGCAAACTGCTGGCGGCAGAAAACAAATCCTTTGGGGCGATCGAGTGCCTAGGTCTGACATTTCCCAGCGAAGATGCGCGGCGCGCACATTTCCTCGAGAAGCTTCGCGAGAAACTAGCTGATCCCGAGTTTCGGAGGATGGAGGGGTTCCCTGCTGGTTCAGATGAAGAAATCCTTGCGCTATCCGACCCTCCCTACTTCACGGCGTGCCCGAATCCCTTTATTGAAGATTTTGTTCGAAAGTTCGGTAAGCCTTACGATCCGGCAAGCGACTACCACAGAGAACCATTCGCCGCGGACGTAAGCGAGGGCAAAAACCACCCAATCTACAACGCGCACTCCTATCACACGAAGGTCCCGCACAAAGCCATTATGCGGTACATCCTTCACTACACAGATCCCGGTGACGTTGTATTCGACGGTTTCTGTGGTACCGGAATGACCGGAGTAGCGTCCGCTCTACTTAGCCGTTCCAGCGAAGTGCAGCTTCTCGAAGGACGGGATGGGAAGCCGGGGCAACGCTACGTCGTTATGTCTGATCTATCGCCAATCGCAACATTTATCGCCAGTAATCTCTTAAGACCGCTCGACGGAAACCGCTTCTTGGAAGCGGTTGACAAGATATGTCATACGGTAGAACAAGAGCACGGGATTCTTTACTCAACAACGCATTCTGGGTGGAAAGTTCGTGAACGAAAGACGGTCAAACACCAAGCATATAAGCGCCCGGGCGCGCCCGACGGAAACATCGAATTCACCATTTACTCGGATGTTGTGCGATGCCCAGAGTGCGGCCACGAAGTAACGCTTTATGAGATTGCAGTAGATGAGACAAATGATGCATTGCGAAAAGAGCTTAGCTGTACAGGGTGCGGTGCAGTGGTTCCTGAATCTCGCTGGGAGCGTGTTTACACCACGGAATACGACCCAATCTTGGGAAAAACGACGCGGTCCATTCGCATTGCTCCCGTACTAATTAACTACTCGGTCGGTTCGACTCGCTACGAGAAGATACCGGACGATCGCGACCAGGCGCTGCTGAAGGAAGCTCAAACGAAACTTGGAGCGTTTGGTCTGCCGCGGGTCCTGCTACCTGAGGGGAAAGAAACACGACGAAACGTTCCCTTGGGTATCACGCATCTGCACCATTTCTTCACGCCGCGCGAGCATTTGTTCGTTGGGGTTCTTTTGCGTCTGATTCAAGACGAGGCGGATCGCGACCTTCAGCTGTGGCTCCTTTTCGCTATTACCGCATCGCTACCTTACACGTCACGAATGCGTCGTTTCCGGGCTGACCGAAAAGGCGGTGGTCCGCTATCAGGTACCTTATACGTTAGCTCACTGATGACGCCGCCTCACGTGTTGAAGACTTTCAAGAGGAACGCCACGACAATCGCGAATAGTCTCACTCCCGCAGTAGACCCGAAAAGGGCGCACATCGTCAGCACACAAGATGCAGGAGACTTACGGCAAATTCCGGACTGTGCAATCGACTATATCTTTACGGATCCGCCATTCGGTCACAATTTCGATTACTCCGAACTGAATTTCTTCTGGGAGGGGATTCTTGGAGTAACCACAAATCAAACACCCGAAGCGATCGTTAGCACGTCGCAGTCAAAAGGCGTGGATGAGTATAGGGAGCTGATGGAACGATGCTTCGAGGAGTACTACCGCATCTTGAAGCCTGGGCGATGGCTTACGGTTGAGTTTTCAAATACGAAGGCGGCGGTGTGGAATGCAATACAATCTGCACTTGAACGCAGTGGCTTTGTGGTCGCGAATGTTGCGTCTCTCGATAAGAAGCAGCACTCCTTTAAGGCAGTTACAACACCGACAGCTGTTAAGCAAGATCTCGTTATTTCCGCGTATAAGCCAAACGGCGGTCTAGAGGGTCGCTTTGAGATTGAATCTGGCCGCGAGGAAGGCGTGTGGGATTTCGTGCGTACCCACTTAGGGCAGTTGCCGGTCTTCGTGTCGAAGAATGGGCAAGGTGAAGTAGTCGCAGAAAGACAAAGTTTCATGTTGTTCGACCGCATGGTTGCCTTCCACGTGCGGCGCGGTGTAGCAGTACCGATCTCAGCAACGGAATTCTATTTGGAATTGGCGAAGAGATTCGCTGAGCGAGATGGGATGTATTTTCTACCGGAGCAGGTCGCCGAGTATGACAAGAAACGTATGTCAGTTGGTGAGATTCTCCAGCTAGAGCTCTTCGTTACAGATGAGGCGTCGGCGATTCAGTGGCTCAAACAGCAGTTGGTGAGAAAACCGCAGACGTTTCAGGAGCTTCATCCACAGTTCTTGAAAGAGCTCGGCGGGTGGCAGAAACACGAAAAACCATTGGAGCTCTCGGAGCTTTTAGAGCAAAACTTCTTGAGGCATGACGGTCGCAGCGACGTACCGAGTCAGATCCACAGCTATTTGTCGACGAACTTTAGGGAGTTGCGAAACCTGGCAAAGGATGCTGTGAGTCTTCAGGCCAAAGCGAAGGATCGCTGGTATGTGCCAGATCCAAACAAGGCCGGCGACTTAGAGAAACTACGGGAGCGGACACTGCTCCGTGAATTCGAGGATTATCGGGAGTCAAGACAGAAGCGTTTGAAGGTGTTTCGCCTTGAGGCCGTTCGCGCGGGCTTTAAGAAGGCGTGGCAAGATCGCGACTACATGACGATCATTTCTGTGGCACAAAGGATTCCGGAAGCCGTGCTCCAGGAGGATCCGAAACTCTTGATGTGGTACGACCAGGCGCTAACTCGCACCGGCGACGAGGGGTAGGCGCTGAATGCACGCCCACGATCGATTTCTTCCCGAGTGGTTTAGCCGAATTCGGTCGCGCCAGATTACGCTACCGAGGTTTCAGCGGTTTGTTTCTTGGGGACATGCCGAAGTCTCGGGATTGCTAACCACCGTCCTTCGAGGGCTTCCTTCTGGAGCAGCGTTGATCCTGGAGGTTGGTGATGAGGAGAAGTTCTTTAGCCGGACGATGGTCGACGCGCCGGATACAGGCGAGAAGGTTAACGAACAGCTTCTCGACGGTCAGCAGCGGTTGACCGCGCTGTGGCTGAGTCTCCATGACAAGTACGAAGATCGTACGTACCTCATTGGATTCGAGGAGGATCCGGGAAACGGCGAGGCAAAGCTTCCGTACGTGTTCGGGCAGGCCCGGTGGGTCAAGAGCGGGAAGCGTTATCCGGTTTGGACCGATGATCCCGCTGAGTGCTGGGCACGAGGGTTTATCCCGATTTCATTACTCCGGCCGGTAGACATCCGGGACGAGATAGACGGTTGGATTGAAAAGGCTATCCCGAAGGACTCGACGGACAAGTTTGCCGATTACAAGGCGATATCGAGCCTGATTAGCGACCTGCGCACGAACGTTCGCGAATTCAACCTTCCGTACCTTGCGTTGCCAGCAAAGACGCCGAAGGAAGTTGCGTTGGACGTGTTCATCAAGATGAACACGAGCTCGGTGAAGCTATCGACCTACGACATCGTCGTAGCGCTGGTGGAGGATGAGACTGGCAAGTCACTCCATGAGCATGTCGACGCGTTGGCGGCCGCGGTGCCGAGGGCTGCTGAGTATGCCGATTTACCGGGTCTGGTTTTGGACGTTGTGGCGCTGCGCCAGGATAGGGTGCCGAGCCAGGCGGGCTATCGCGGGATCGATTACACGAGAATGCTGATCGAGTGGGAGTCGGTGGTAACTGGCATCAAGGGCATGGTCACCTTTCTCGAGGATGAAAGCATCTTTGATGGCCAGCGCCTCCCCAGCTACACCGCCATCCCGATTGTGGCAGCCCTCTGGGAGTACCTGCCCACACATCCGGATCGACTTGGAAACGCGCGGCATCTCCTACGGAAGTTCCTATGGCGGGCATTCCTGACGAGCCGTTACGAGCAGTCGTCAACAACTAATGCATTGCAGGACTATCGCGGGCTTCGAAGAGTTCTGGGCGAAGCGGCTGGCGAGGATTCGGTGCCGATTCTCAATGAAGAATCGTTTCCGTCGCCGACCCGAGAGATGGTCCTGCAGGCGGATTGGCCGAAGCGAAAATCGATCTTGGGGCGTGGACTGTTGGCACTGATGCTGAAGTCTGGCGCCGAAGATCTGGCCGACAGTGCTAGAGCGACGGTCGCGTCCATCACTTCTAAAGATCATCCGCGCGAGTACCACCATCTGTTCCCGGCATCGACACTAGAGGATGCCGAGGTACCTGATGAGCAGATCTACCGCGCGTTGAACTGCGCCCTGATCACCTGGCGGACCAACAGGACAATCTCCAACAAGGATCCGATTGCGTACCTGAAGGAGCGGGCAGACAACAGCACTCTCGGCGAGGGCGAACTTCGGCGGCGGCTGCGGACGCATTTGATTCCATATGCGGAGTTGGCGGTGGGATACGAAGGGATGCCCGACGAGGAGCGCCGTTCCCGCGTCCAACAGGACTACGCCACGTTCCTAGATGCCCGTGCCGGCCTGCTTGCGGCAGCAGCCGAGCGGGCCTGCGCAGGCCAGCCGATTGAGCTGAGCGAACTGTTCCATGATGGCCAATGAGTCCCATGGTTGGTGTTACAGCCTCGAGCATCAGCAACCGTGTCAGGTCCTGAGCACACAAGAGCTTTGGGGCGAGATCGTCCACCGCGTCTGGCTTCCTGATAGCGATTCGGTGGTCCGGCTGCGAGCCGACCAGCTGAAATCTATCGAAGCGGCGCCGGAGACGACGGAGGCAGGACTGGCGTACGCCGTTGCGGCCGCAAAGGTGGCGGAAGCACTCACCCAGGATGTGCTGCTGGCGCCAATCGAGTCCTCCGTCATCCCGCTGCCCCATCAGATTCGGGCGCTCTCCCGAGCAGTAAGTGGTGACCGGGTTCGATACCTACTTGCAGATGAGGTTGGTCTTGGGAAGACCATCGAAGCCGGTCTAATTCTCCGGGAGCTCAAGCTCCGCGGTCTGGTCCAACGTGCCTTGGTCATTGCACCGAAGGGCCTTGTGACGCAATGGGTCGCCGAGATGCAAACGCATTTCGGAGAGGATTTCCGTTTGCTTGTCCCTGGCGAGTTCGCGGCTTACCGCCGTTTCCTGGGAGACGAGAATGTCTGGCGCTCGCACAACCAGATTGTCTGTCCGATGGATTCCGTCAAACCGCTCGACAGTCGACGTGGATGGTCCCCGGAGCAGGTGGCGGAGTACAACCGGGAACGGTTCGAGGATCTGATCGGCGCGGGTTGGGACCTGGTCATCGTCGACGAGGCCCACCGTCTGGGTGGCAGCACAGATCAGGTGGCCCGATTTAAGCTCGGGCAGGGTTTGGCGGAAGCGGCGCCGTATTTGTTGATGCTCTCGGCGACGCCGCACCAGGGAAAGACGGATGCATTTCACCGGCTGGTCTCTCTATTGGATGCGGAATCTTTCCCGGACGTCTCCAGCGTCACGAGGGAGCGGGTCCAGCCTTTCGTGATCCGAACAGAGAAGCGCCGGGCAATCAATGCGGAAGGCAAGCCGCTGTTTCGGCCGCGCCGCACACAGCTTGTTCCTGTCTCCTGGAAGGATCAGCACAAGGAGCAGCACCTGCTGTACGAGGCAGTCACCGAGTATGTACGCGAAGGCTACAACCAGGCCATGCGAGAGAAGCGCAGCTACATCGGATTTTTGATGATTCTGATGCAGCGCCTGGTGGCTTCGAGCACAAGAGCGATTCGGACCACCCTGGAGCGGCGCCTCGAAGCGCTCCACGAACCCCAAGAGCAGATGTCGCTCTTTCCGAGCTATACCGAGGACGAATGGGCGGACATGGACGGGCAGGAGCAAATGGAGTCGCTCCTGAAGACCAAACTGATGGCGCTGAAGAACGAGAAAGCGGAGGTCGAGCTTCTCCTGGGTGCAGCATCACGCTGCGTGCAGGGCGAGACGGATGCGAAAGCAGAAGCGCTGCTGGAGTGGATCTATAGACTTCAGCAGGAGGAAAGTGAATCTGATCTAAAGGTCCTCATATTCACGGAGTTTGTCCCAACGCAGGAGATGCTCAAGGAATTCCTTTCTGAGCGGGGCTTCTCCGTGGTCTGCCTCAACGGCTCCATGGACATGGAAGAACGTCGCCAGGTGCAAGAGAAGTTCGCTGCCGAGGCGCGAGTTCTCGTCTCGACGGATGCCGGTGGCGAAGGCCTAAACCTGCAGTTCTGCCATGTCGTAGTCAACTACGACATACCGTGGAACCCAATGCGCTTGGAGCAGCGCATCGGCCGTGTCGACAGAATTGGGCAGAGGCATGAGGTTAGGGCCCTCAACCTGGTGCTCGAGAACTCCGTCGAGCATCGCGTGCGAGAAGTTCTGGAACATAAGCTCGCCGTAATTCTCGATGAGTTCGGTATCGACAAGACGGGTGACGTCCTGGATTCGGCTGAGGCCGAGACGTGGTTCGACGATCTGTTCGTCGAAGCGATTCTCCACCCCGAAAAAGTGGATACAGCTGTCGATCAGCTCGTGTCGATGGTCAGAGACCAGGCTAGTGAGGCACGCAATAGCGCATCGATTTTTGGCGAGGCAGAAGAGCTGAACCCCGAGGAAGCGCAACGCCTGCAGGTCCACCCACTTCCTGCGTGGGTCGAGCGCATGACGACTGAGTACGTCCAAAGTCGCGGTGGTCGGGCGGACAAGACGGGAGCGTCCTGGCATTTGGTGTGGCCCGATGGGCTAAGCCAGGAACGCGTGGTCTTCAGCAGCAAGGATGCGAGTGACCTGGCGGCGGCCCTGCACCTGACGACAGAGGATGCAAGGGTCCGCGGGCTTGCCAGCCACCTGCCGCGATATGTACCAGGGCAGCCGATCCCGCACCTGATATTGGGCGACTTGGCGAAAGAAGTGTCCGGTATCTGGTCGCTTTGGCGGATCGATGCGCGCGGCGAAGATTGGGCGGAACGGCGAATTATGCCGCTCTTCGTTCATGACGATGGTCGGGTGCTCGCGCCCACCGGCAGGAACATTTGGGAGCGCTTAATCTCGGGTCGGCCGGAAATCGAGGGTAGCGTCAGCTCCTCAGAGTCGGCGGCGGTATATGCGAAAGTGCATGAGCAGGCAGTCCAGCATGGTCGTCAGCACTATCGCGATGTGCAAACTGCCCTGCAGCAGCGGATCTCCCGCGAGCGTGAGCGTGGCGAGTACGCATTTTCCGCGCGCCGCCGGGCCGTTGAACGGATTGGTCTTCCGGAAGTACGCAACTTCAGGCTAACACGCTTGGATCAAGAGGAGAGGGATTGGCGCGAGAAGATCAGCGGTCAGGCGCGAGTCATGCCTGAACTCACCGCAGTTGTGCTGTTGCGTGTGTCAGGAGCAGCCGCCAATGGCTGACTGGCGCGCGAGGATCCTGCAGGAGTTCGTTCCGCAGGTTGCACCACTCACTTTGGTCGCAGATCCAGACGGATTGCTGCTGGAAGAGGGAGTGCTAGCCGTTGTCAGGAACCGCGGATTCGAGATCCTCGAATATGACGACCCTATCGAATTTCGATTCGCGTTGGCTTCGAAGCGGGTGACCGGTCACGGTTCTGAGCGCGGCTCGGAGATCGTGGTGGCATACCGACGATCAGCCGAAGACCTTGATTCACTTCCCTACGATCTTCTGGAGACGGGACGGCGGCTGCAGTTCAGTTTGGGCGACCTCTTTCCGAATATGAGCTATCCGGTGCTGGCCGCACTGGACCGCGCGGATCTCGATGCTCTCTATCAAGCTCAGCAGCAGTACAAGCCGGGACATCTTGGAGACAATGGAACCAGGGAGTTTGTGCTGCGGCACGTTTTCGAGATAGCGCCCGAACTCATCAAGAAACCGTCAGACTTGCTGCGCGCCTTGCTAAGGCGGCACCATGGGGCGCGTCATGTGCCCTCGCAGCTCGATGAGCGGTTCATCGAGATCCTTCGGCAACAGAGCACGTTTCAAGACTGGCCGCTCGAAATCATCATCCCGGATAGAGAAGCCTTCCTACGGTTTCTCCAGGAGCGCTGGCCGATATTCCTGGAGAAAATCGCGGCTCAGGCGGGAGATATGGTTAGGGAGCCGCAACAACATGACTGTCAAATAGAAGGGCCCAGGGAACTGCCGTTCGACCATGACGATGTCAGGGTCTACGTAGATAACCTCTTCCTTGAGGGGTTGCTGTTACCGGTTGCGGTCGGCCGTGGAGAGGCGTTGGAGAAGAGCTGGGCCCGCATCGGTGTCCAACAGGACCCGGTGTCGGATCGCCAAAGTCGATTCGACGGGCTCGCGTCCAAGCTTACCGGCGAGATTCCTGGGGAGGAAGCTCGTCATGACGACTGGGCTCAGTTCAGCCTTCGATGGGCAGAGCTGACTGCACTCAGAGTGACGCTGGGCGGTAAGCTCTCCGAAGAGCATGTAGAAAGCTACTCGAGCACTCAGGGCGCTGTCGACGAAGCCTTCGGGCAGTGGCTTCAGACTCGATACGCGGGGCTCCACAATCAGCCAGCCGATCCGCCGGTGATGCTCCATCACGTTCCGCGAGCAATTGCCAGGTACCTTGGGGAAGGGAAAGCGAACAAGGCGGCGTTGTTGGTGGTCGACGGATTGTCGCTGGACCAATGGGTCTCTTTGCGGGAGTCGTTCACGGCACAAAGGCCGGGCCTAACGGTGCGCGAACATGCAGTATTCGCGTGGATCCCGACGATCACGTCTGTATCCAGGCAAGCAGTATTTTCTGGAAAAGCGCCGCTGTTCTTTCCGTCCTCCATCCAAACCACAGACAAGGAGCCCAGTCTCTGGGCCCAGTTCTGGGCTGACCATGGGATGACGCATCGGAATGTGGGTTACGCCAGAAGCCTGGGTGATGGTGAGCTGTCACGGGTGGAGGAACTGGTGGCAAATCCTTTGATTCGCGCGCTAGGCCTGGTTGTGGATACCGTCGATAAGATCATGCACGGGATGGAACTGGGTAATGCGGGCATGCATACCCTCATCCGCCAGTGGGTAGAAGAAGGCTTTTTGGTCAAGCTAGTCGATCTGTTGCTGGCACGTGGATTTCGAATCTATCTCACTTCGGACCACGGCAATGTAGAGTCCATTGGATGTGGTCGCCCCGCGGAGGGCTCGGTTGCCGATCTGCGCGGCGAGCGCGTGCGGGTATATCCGGAAGCGGTGCTGAGAGCCTCGGTGCACGCCCAATTTCCAGACGCAGTCGAGTGGCCGACATGGGGATTGCCAGCCGATTATCTACCGCTTATTGCGGGAAACAGAAAGGCCTTTGTCAAAGCGGGCGATCGAATTGTCTGTCATGGCGGCATCTCAATCGAAGAAGTACTCGTTCCGTTCGTTGAAATAGCCTCGGCGGCTGTATGACGACTCGGTTCGACCAGGTCGGGTTTAGCCAGCGAGTCCAGCTTGACTGGATGAGATACGCCGCAGACCTCGTCGCGGCCGGAAACGCTCCGGCTGAGATTGAAGAAGCGCTCCAAGACCTCCTCAGCGATAAGCTTTCTGTTGGTGGCAAGGCAGAGAGGGGCAATCGTGAGAAGGCGATTACGATCATTTTGAAGACCTGGGTACGACCGCCACCTGAGATACAGGCGCTGAGAGACGATGGCCTCGTACTGCTCCGAGAGCTGCCGAAAGTCGAAAGAATTGCGGTGCACTGGGGTCTCGCGATGGCGGTTTATCCTTTCTGGGGCGCGGTCGCTGAGACCACCGGGCGCCTGCTTCGCCTCCAGGGGACGGCCGCCGCCGCGCAGGTGCAACGTAGGATGAAGGAACAAATGGGCCAGCGGGAAACTGTCGCCAGGGCGGCCCGTCGCGTCTTGCGCTCTTTTCACGACTGGGGCGTATTGGACGAGGAAGGGACTGAGGGGATATATGTCGGAAAAGCGCCTATTCGAATTCACGAACCGCGCCTGACCGCCTGGCTCATGGAAGCCTACCTGCTTTCTCGCAGAGAAGGGCGAGCAACTCCGAAGGTTATTGTAGATAGCCCGGCGTTTTTCCCATTCAGTATCGAATCGTATACTGCTTCCGTAGCTGCTGGAAATCCGAGGCTCGAAGTCGCACGCCATGGGCTCGATGAAGATTTCATCTCATTAAACTAATACGGGCATAGTTGTGCTAGCCCCGATTTTCTGGACCCCCAGACAAGGGGATAATGCCCCATTAGAGGCGTTCGATGCAGAAGAGAACGACATAAGGATAACGGGGGATCGCAAACTTGAAAAGGTCGATAAGGGAGCCGATTCACGCGCCATGATTTCGTCGGTACACTAAAGAAGCGCGTCACTAGCGTCCGCATGGTTAGAAGAGTCTATTAGTGAACTGTGTTTCTGACGAAAAACAAGGCACCGTGTCAGGTTCAGAGTAGTTTGCCTGCGCGTTTGCGTATATTGGCTATAAACAGCGATCGCGGAGCGGTAAACTCACGTGCTAGAACACTCCCGCCGAGATAACGTGCTTGACATGCGAACACCGGACAGCATGTACTACTAATCCGTAGCCAAACTAGCAGCTTGATACAAGAATTTCTTCACTAACGATCCCGAATAGAGGGTCAACTGGTGCTTGGAGTTGTCAGCTTTAGACTGTACATCCCGGGAAAAAATTAGGTGCATACAACAATTCTCGGGTTTCTGGATGTAATCCTTGCACGAAAAGACATCGGGATCGACACGGTAGTTATTGTTTGTCTAAATTGATGTGGGACAAAGATCGTTCCTACAGCTGCTGTCCGCATAAGGAGAGATCCTAAATTCACGAGTAGCAACGCAACATGGTTTATTAGAGAGGCTATCATGCAATATGTCTATGTGACTCCCCAATGTCAAAAAGACGCCGCAACGATTAGTACGCAGGCAGACATAGAGGCGTTGTCGACCAAGTTGATCTATGAACAAAGCACCCTTGGTTTGCAGCGTCACCCACGCCCGTTTCTAAAGAAGCGCATTGGTAAAACCCGAGTTATTATTGCAGAGGTCGAGTCCGGTGAGGACGTAGTGCTCTGTTTTCTTCGACACGTATACAAGAAGGATATCGGCGACGATTACAACTCATTCTTCCGTACACTAGATATTCCGCGCGCCGATGATCCGGAGTTATCGGCGTTCCTTCGTGAAGCGCGATCTACACCGGTGCGCGTAAAGGAACCACCAACGGACCTAGAGCGGGAGTATCTGATATTAGATAGGGCCAGCGAGATGGGCGGGCTGACTATCTTGGAGAGTCCGCTTTGGATAGACAGGGTTCGCTTACTCAAGCAAAGCAGGGGCAGTCAAGGGCTCCTAACGCCTATCTGGGAACTACTCCACGAAGTATGCGATGACCGGTCGGAAGGTTGGCAGGCACGCTGTGTTCGCGAACACGATAGGCACGGGGTGAGGGTGCTTTACCGGTATTTCCCACAATCTGAGAGATTGTTTCTAGTAGCGCCACTTGAAGTATCGAGTCAAGAGAATGCTTCATTTGTCGAAAAGGCGGAAGACCTCTTGGAGCGTAGTGAGGAATTTAGTGATGAGCAACTGCTTAGAAGCGCGGCCCGTGCCTATCCCGACTACATTTTATATGACCGTGGCGTATGGGAATCGACTCAAGCTAGTCTCGAGGCTAACCTTGCGCTCTCACCGGAGGAAGGCGATGTTTTGGCGCACGTACTCCAACCGGATCGCGATGGCGGATTCCCGTTGTTCATCAACGGACGTCCAGGCAGCGGAAAATCCACGGTCTTGCAATATCTGTTTGCCGAGTATCTTCACGCGCACCTATCACGACCCCAGCATAATCGTCTCGACAGGCCCCCGCTCTACTTGACTTACAACGAACGTCTTCTCGACAATGCCCGCAAATTAGTCGAAGATATATTTCATTGCGGCGCGATAAAGCTTGCGTCTGGAAACAAAGTGAATCTGGATGACAGGGCGCAACGCGAAGAATTTGAAGGGGCGTTTGTCTATTTTCGAGAGTTCCTGAGGAAGCTCTCAGGTGACGAACGGTTCAAGACCACTAAGTATGTGGACTACCATCAGTTCCGGGATCTCTACGAATCTAACGTCTCCTATGGGCCCGATGCGAGACTGCGTAAACTAGCGCCCGAAGTCGCGTGGCATGTGCTGAGAACTTATATCAAGGGAAAGAATGCGGGTGAGGCGGATTACTTTGATCCTGAAAGTTATGGCGAGCTACCGCGTGACGAAATAACGGTTACGCCAGAGACTTACGAGCTGGTATGGGATAAGGTCTGGAACGGATGGTATCGTGGTTATTGTGAACAGAACGGATTCTGGGACGATCAAGATTTAGCACGTTTCGTACTTGACGAAGAGCTTGCCCCATCGGAGTATCCGGCGGTATTCTGTGACGAATCACAGGACTTCACGAGTATTGAACTGGAGCTCATATTCAGGTTGTCCTGCTACTCGTGCAAGAGAGTGGAACCGTATTACTTAACCAAGGTGCCCTACGCATTCGCCGGCGACCCATTCCAGACTCTCAATCCCACGGGATTTCGATGGGACGCCATAAAGGCCAACTTCCACGATAACATCGTACGACAATTGTCGCCCGATGCGCATGGTAAGGTTGACTTCACCTTCAAGGAGTTGGCCTACAACTATCGTTCTACGGAGAATATCGTTAGGTTCTGCAATCTTGTCCAATTAAAGCGAGCCGAGCTCTTCGGTATCAAAGATGTCAAGCCGCAACAGGCGTGGACACTGGAGAAAGGGGGCTGGCCCTCTTACTTCGAGCTCGATCTCGGAACTCAATCTAGATTGAAGGAGC
The DNA here is from genome assembly GCA_964350265.1 of uncultured Gammaproteobacteria bacterium. Taxonomy (GTDB): domain Bacteria; phylum Pseudomonadota; class Gammaproteobacteria; order Arenicellales; family CAJQKF01; genus BQJD01. Next base: position 110,803 of record CAYGJZ010000001.1, read on the forward strand.
AGTCAGAACTTGTGATTCTTGTGCCGTGCCAAGAAGGAGAAGAGCACGCTTTTGTAAGCGATGATCCCTTTCTCAGCGAATTCGCCTTGGACGAGAAAGGTGAGGTGTCACGGGGTGTCTTGAGTCCGATGAGGGCCAAGGGCCTGGAGTTTGGACGTGTCGTACTTTATAAGTTCGGAACGAAAGCGGTAGCAGAAGGTTATGTCGGCTTGATGCGGGCCCTAGAAGCCGGCGACTCCGATTACAACAATAGGGAGTTGACCCTCGGCCTGGAGTACTTCTTCAACGGCCTGTACGTTGCTGCGAGCCGAGCGCAAAAACGACTTCTGATTGTCGACACTGAAGACGGCTTTGGCGAGTTTTGGACATTCGCTACGACACCTGACGAGATCGGCAGTTTGTTGACCGAGCAACGTCGAGAGGAATGGAGTGAGACGAGCTTGCACCACATGATGAGGGGCGATGAGGATACTTGGGCGGAAGAACGAGATGACCCTTTTTCAGTTGCCGAACGTTTTTTCGAGCAGGGGCAACTAGACAAAAGCGAATACCTTCTCAGTTTGGCGCGTGTAGCGTATCAGCGTCTCGACAATGCAGAACGAGCAGAATCGTGTACTGCCCTCATACATGACTATAAAGGAGAGTACTCGGACGCGGCAGCATCTTACGAAAGGCTCGGAAAGCTTGACGATGCGATACGTTGCTATTGGGAGGCTAGGGATTTTAAGAAAGTCAGTGCGATCGGGGCCAAGGATAGTGGCAAGTTCAGCGCAACACCTTTTTTCGTCGCCGCCAGGTTCATGACCGGTATCGCTAGCGCTGATAACGCGCGCCGGTTCCTAAGATCATTGACGGCTACGAATCCTTCAAAGCGGAGGGAACAGTTTCAAGCTGGTCATTGGCGAGGGGTAGTGCAGGCTATCGTGGCAGCGATACTCAACGTAGACCAAAGCGACAGCGCAACACGAGCCAATTCGACCTCCGAGACGTTTCGTATATTGACTAGGATGAGGACGGAGGATGGACTTGATCTGGAGAACTCTGCCGAACTAGCAGAACTGGCGTACCGCGCTGGTGAGCCTTTCAGCGCACTTGAGGTATGGAAACTCGCTAAGCGTAGGTCTAGCGACAAGGATCCCGACTACATACTTCGTGCCCGAGCGCAAACTGAACCCTATCCCCTGAACTTGAAGTGGTATGGAGGATTGTCTGACCACGACGCCGTTGTCCGTGAGATCAAATCGCATCCTAACGTGAATCTGGAGCGCGAGTATCATGATATCGTTCTAAAGGCGTTCTCCGCTCATGGCGACTTGTCACAAGCTATACCAGTACTGACAAGCAGTGCATCGTGGAGTGATCTACGACGATTCCTGCTGGACAATCCCGAGGTTGATCTGGACGACGGCTCGTTGATGAGCCTAGTTGGCAGGTTACTGGAGGCGGGTGTTAAGGAGGGGGAATTCAGGCAAGTCATACATGACATCAAGCCAGGCAGGTCTCCTGTAACGATTATAGGCGCCCTCATCCGGAATGAGGATATCCTGATCAGATGCAACGCTATTTTTATAAAACTGCTTGCCAGGAGTGAATCATTGCTCAAAGAGAGGCAGGACGACAAATTTGTGTCGGGGACAATTCTTAATATAACTAAGAGACATGGGGCGAAGCTACAGCAGTTCGTGTCTGCGCAGGAAATAGGTGCGGCACTAGAGAGAGCTGGACGAATGGACAATGCGCTGTCGTTCTATGAAAAAATTTACCAAGGGAGAGGTTGGAGTACAAGTGCCATGTCACAAGCAGATGCCAAAAGCCGTTGGTTACGTTGTAAGCAACGTCAGGCGGAACTGTTCGAAAAGGACGAGAGAAAGAAAATGCAGAGACTGACGGAGGCAAAGCATTTTTCGGTTGAGTGGGGTATGTCGATTCCACCCGAAGACTATCCGCATCTAACAGCTCTTACTCTGTATGAAATAGAGACCCTTTTGAAGGGGGCCGCAACAACTACGGAGCAGCTGCTGGCGGATAATACCACCGACGCTACCGCCCCCTCGCCCGGTCGTATTCACGATTCTGACAATTCACAGACAAGAATGGATAGTGTAGTTACTATGTCATTGCCGGATAGGCGCGAACCAATAAGGAGTCGCGTCGAGCTGGCGTTCAGTCTCGATGGCATTAGATTCGGAATACTGTTTCTACCCTCGAAAAGAAAATTGGAAATTCGGGATGAGTCGAACGACGACCTAATCCTAGTCAAGGTAGAAAGGCGCGAAGTAGAAAGCGATGACTTAACGGTGGCCGATACTGGCACGTATCGCTGGATTGTTGAGCCCTTTGGTCTTACCATTACCCTTACACCGGTCGACCAGGATAGATCGTTGGTGGATCTTTCTGATAAGGATGGGCGGCGGGTTGTTTGTCTCTTGGTATAGTACTGGCCTCCCTGAGTTGTTCGGACCTCCGTTTATTGGAGAATGGCGCCGCGGTGGTGGCCGGACTTCGACCAGTTGATGAACTCGTTACGTAAGCTTCCACACCCTGTTGACGGTGAGGAATCAGCGTATTCTGGCGATCTGCAGCCTGGAGGCTCAGATGAAGAGATCACTTGGCTTGCCTAGTGATAATTGGACTAGTTGATATGTTAGGGTTCGCCGACCAGCAGAAGGTCATAATGAAGAAATGACTTACCAAGGAGCAGATCATCGGGATTCTGCACAAGGCCTAGGTGGGTCTGTTGGTGGTAGATGTGTGCCGGAAACACCAGTACTCGGGGCAGTCATTTTGTCGTTGGAAAGTCAAGTACAGCGGCATGTCGATTTTAAAAGCCAAGCGGCTGCGGGAATTGGAACGGGAAATGGCGAGCTCAAGAAGATGGTCGCCGAGCAAGCTCTGGATATCCGCATGCTCAAAGACGTCAACAGCCGAAAGAGGTAGGCCTGGCAGAGCGGCGACTCTGTGTGTCGTACCTAAAGATGGAGTACGGCATCAGCGAACGTCGGGCTTGTCAGGCCATGCAACTGCCCCGATCGAGCTATCGCTACGCGTACTTAAAGGAAGCGATGGATAAAGGCTACTGTCGAGCCGTGGCGTTGTCGCGAGAGCACCCGTATTGGGGTTGTCGCAAGATCTACGACCTGAATGCGGGATCGACCCTGCCGATCAGCCGTGATCGAGTTCGTTTCATTCGACGCCGAGAAGGGTTACAAGCGCCAAAAACGTCGGATTCGCGGGACGACAACCCAGTGGGTTCGCCAGGTGTGGCATCCGAGTCACGTCTGGAGCCAGCTTTTGCCTTTGACCAAACCGACGATGGACGACAGATCTAATGTCTGACGATCGTCGATGGGTTCACCTGGCATGCCTTGGCGATTGCGGTGAACCGCAGTCTGTCGGCGGTGGATGTGGTCGCCACTCTGGCTCGATTGTTCCAGACCGCTGGGCGTCCAGTATGCATCCGCAGCGATAATGGACCGGAACTGATTTCCCGTCGGTTACAAGGCTGACAGACGCCCACGTGGATACGCATTACATCGAGCCGGGGAGTCCTTGGCAGAATGCGTACAACGAGAGCTTCAATTCGATTTTCTGCACGACGTGCCTGAATAAATGGCTATTCGGATCACTGACCGAAACCCGGGCGGTCATCGATCACTGGCGCACGGAGCACAACGGCATCAGGCCGCACGGATCGCTGGGCGGCATGAGTTCGGATCAGTTTCTATAGGCCTACCGGAATAAGGAGATGATTCAGCAACCAGAAACCTGAATAGCGTGACTGGACTAAAAATCTTGCGCTTGCCAAGTCACTTGGGGGAATGACACCAAGCGAGTTCGTGGCCGAACATCGAGAGGCCGAATTTCTCTAGTACCGGTCGTCCAGAAATCAGGGAGGCGGTCAGTGCGATGTTCGATGTCATGCAACTGCAGGAAGTGCTCGTAGGGATAATTCTCAGAGCGTTCACAGAATTCCCGACCGTTTTAGGTCGGTATGTCTATCGCAGGCACGTTGAGAGCCTCGTAGAACGACAAAGCATCACCGAAACTGCAGGTAACCTCGATCCTTGGACCGCACTGAACGCTTCTACCTCATCGACAGGCTACTCAGGGAGCGCCGCGCGACGCCTCTTTCGGTCCTGACCGAAGCGCTCGGCATCTCGCGCGCGACGCTGAAGCGGGACCTCGAGTATCTTCGGGATCGCCTCCATGCACCGATCGTCTGGGACCGGTCGCTGCGCGGCTACCGGTATGCAAAACCCCATACTGGCCAGCCTCGTTACGCGCTGCCAGGACTGTGGTTCAACGCTGACGAAGCGCGGGCGCTGCTGACCATGGAGTTCCTGCTCTCGAGCCTGCAACCGGGCTTGCTCGGCCCGCGGGTGGCGCCTCTGCGCGCGCGGATACGGGAACTGTTGGGCGGCAAGGACCATTCGGCCGAGGAGGTGGTGCGGCGTATCCGGGTGTTGCACATGGCGGAGCGGCCGGTGGCACCGGCGCACTTCGAGGTGGTCGCCTCAGCGGTGTTGGGGCGGCACCGACTGCGCCTGTCGCACGATAACCGGCAGTCGGGCGAATCGACTACGCGGGAGGTCTCGCCGCAGCGGTTGGTGTATTACCGTGACAACTGGTACCTGGACGCATGGTGTCACTGGCGCGAAGCGCTGCGCAGCTTTGCCGTGGACGCGATTCGCGAGGCGCGTCCGCTGGAGGCTGCCGCCTGCGAGGTGCCGGCGGCTGAACTGGACGCGGAACTCGGCGACGCCTACGGCATCTTCGCCGGTCGCGCGACGCGCACGGCGGTGCTGCGTTTCACCCCGCTGCGGGCCCGGTGGGTGGCCAAGGAAAGCTGGCACCCTCGGCAGTCGGGGACCTTCGACGAAGCCGGTCGCTACGTCCTTGAGTTGCCCTATTCGGACGATCGCGAGCTGTTGATGGACATCCTCCGCTACGGGCCGGACGTCGAGGTGCTGGCGCCGGCGGCATTGCGCCGTCGTGTCGCCGACCTGCTTGTTGAGGCGCGGGCGTTGTATGAAACCTAGACTGCCACTGGTGGCTCACGTCGTGAGCCACCATATACGTCAGAATCGCGCTCCGCGGACAAACCCGGCAGAGGGAGGAGGTTGACCATGGCGAATGTGATCGACGATTCGATCCCGGTTCTCACCGACCGGGTGCCCGCCGAGCGAGCGGTGCGGTTCCGGCCAGTGCGGTGGAACCCTGGCGCGGGGGGCGTGGCAGCGACCGGCACCAGCGGGCCGCTCGAGGCGCTGCTGACGGCGCTCGCCGGGACGCGTGCGCCCGGCGTACCGTTACAGCCGCGGCGCGCGGGCGCCCGGCCGCGCGTAGCGAAGTCCGCATGCCCCGCCGGGGCGGGGGTGGCCGCTGGACGATGACCTGCGACTCGTCCAGGCCGTGATCCGCGGCGAGGATTGGGCGGTTCGCGCCTTCGTGGACCGCCTCGGGCCCGTCGTGCTGGGTGTTTTCCGTGGCTATCGCGGCCTCGACGGCTCGACCGCCGACGACCTGTTTCAGCAGGTGTTCGTCAAGCTCGCGGAAGACGGCCACCGTCGACTGCGCGGCTTTCGCGGCGATGCCAGCCTCAAGACATGGCTGACGACGGTGTGTCTCCGCACGGCACTGGATCACTTGCGGGCGAACCATCGCCGTCGCGAGGCGGTCGATACTCCCGTCGGCGAACATCCTGAAACCTCTATAGACGACATCCCCGGCGACTGCGACACCCGGGCCGAAGCGGGCGCCGCCGAACTGCGCGTGCAGCTCGGCCGGGCACTTGCGCTCGTGCCGGACGCTTACCGCAAGGTGCTCGAACTTTCCTACTGGCACGATCTCGACTACCGTGAGATCGCCGCGCGCACCGGCGATTCGGTCACCAACGTCGGCGTGAAGTTGTCGCGGGGGCGTGCTATGTTGCGGCGCATCGTCGTGAGCGAGTTTCCTGAGCTTCCCCTACATCTCGACGACGAGTGAGACCGCGATGCCCAAGGGAGCTGTAAGTTTCGACGCCACCGACGCGTCCAACGCCAAGAGGCAGCGCACGAAAACATGGGAATAGTCCATCTCAAGGGGTCGATGCTGGCCGAGTATCTCGGCGGGCGGCTCGACGATCCGTCGATCCGTCGCCACGTCGAGGGCTGCGATCTGTGCAAGGCGCGCCTTCGCGACGAGCGGCTGCTGCGCGCGATGCTTGGGCCTGGTGGAGCCGGCGTGGACGGGGATCACCTGGACGACGAGATACTCGCGGCCTACGTCGACCAGCGGCTCGAGCTGTCGCGCATGCGGGAGATTGATCGCCACCTCGCCCATTGCGACGAGTGCCTGGCGGACGCTATCGAGTTGAAGAAACTCGTCGATGCGCCGACAACCACGTCGCTGCCGCCGCACCTTCACGATCTTGCCGTCGAGGCGCTCGGCGTGCGTACGCTCGGCACGCTGTACCTGTCGGTCGATGGCAACCGCGTGTTCGCGTTCTACATGACCGAGGCCGAGCACGATCCACAGGTGTCGATGCGTCGCCCGGTTCCTCCGCCGCGTGGCGCGAACGCCGCGTCGACGCGAACCCTGCAGAGAATGGCCAGCTACCGCGACGACTCGAGGCCACCGGCGCGCTTCGCGAATGTCGCGGCCTCGATACCGCCACGCGCCGTTGGCGAGCCCTCGGCCGGCGACGCGGACGGGCCGTCGGGTAGCCTCGTCTCGATCCCCGTAGACGAATCGCTGTCCCTGGAGATCGTCGCGTCGCCTTGCATGCTGGAACTACGCGCGATCAAGCCGGGGACAGGCGAACCGCTCGCCGGCGTCGTCATACGCTTCGAGTACGGCGAGCACGGAGGTCACGCGCGGGAAACCGACCGGGAGGGACAGGCGGTCGGCAAGCTTCCTCCCGCCGACGTTCCCTTACGAATCGTCCTGCCCGGGCCGCCGGCGTGCGCCATTGACATCCAGGTGAGTTAAACCTGTAAGAAAGTTTCCGCCGCCTCCGTCCAATACCCCGGACGGCCGGAATCCCGGCCGACGACACGAACAGGACGGGACGATGACCAAGCTCAGTGACATGATCGACGCCAATCTGCTCGGGGAACCCAAGCGCTTTCTCAACCTCACCATGTTCCCGCTCGCGGGCGATGCATCGAAGACTGTGGACTACTTGGTCCTCGACGAGGCTGCGGCGTACGACTACGTACGCATCAGCGAGATCTCGGAGGGTGGCAGCGTTCCCGAGTTACGCGTTCAGAACAATGGGCCGAAGTCGGTGCTGCTGCTCGACGGTGAGCAGCTGGTCGGCGCCAAGCAGAACCGCGTGCTCAACCTCACCGTCCTGGCGCCTGCCGGCAAGGCCATCGACATCCCGGTGTCGTGCGTGGAAGCCGGGCGCTGGGCCTACGAATCGCCGGCGTTCATGGCATCTGAGCGCACCCATTTCGCCCAGGGCCGGGCGCGCAAGGCTGCCGCGGTGTCTGCGTCGATGGCGTCGGGCCGCGGTCGTTACTCGGACCAGGGCGAGGTGTGGGACGGCATCGCCGCCAAGGCGATGCGCATGGACAGCACTTCGCCCACCGGGGCCATGGAGTTCCTGTACGAACGCCACGATGCGTCCATCGAGAAATTTCTCGCCGCTCTCGCGCCGGTCGATGGCCAGGCCGGGGCGGTGTTCGCGATCGGCGCGCGGATTGTCGGCATGGACCTGTTCGATCACCCGACGACGTTCGGCAAGCTGTTTCGCAAGCTGTTGTCGGGCTACGCGGTGGACGCGCTCGAGGTCGGAAACCACGAGTACTACGCCGACTTCGAGTCGGCCCGCCAGTTCCTCCATCGAGTCGCGGCCGGTGCGCCGACGTCGTACCCGGCGGTGGGACTCGGCACGGACCTGCGCTATCACGACGAGCACCTTACCGTCGCGGCGCTGGTGCGCGACGACGGGCCGGTGCACGTGTGCGCGTTCTCGATGGGCGACATTGGCGACGATGAAGTCAGCGTCGACTTCAGCCGTGCCTCCGCCCGCGCCCGACGTCGGGGACGGTCGTCATGAGCGCGCGCGACGGCGCGCCTGGAAGCGAGCGGGGCGGCGACAGCATCGTCGCTCCATTCGGGCGAAACCCGCTGCGATTCTCGCGGCACGCCGCGCGGCGTGTCGAGGATCGGGGGATTTCGCCGCTCGTGGTCGAATTGCTGATCCGCTACGGGCATGTCACCCGCCGGCACGGTGCATGGCGTCACGCCTTCGACAAGGCGTCGCGCCGCCGCCTGAAGGCCGCCATTGGCAAGCCCGCATACATGCGGCTGGAGGACTTGCTGGATGCCTACGTGCTGGTCTCGGACGACAAGGAGATCATCACCGCGGCGTGGCGCCTGGACGGCCGCCGCAAGCGCTGCGTGCGCGAAGGCGCGCGGTTGCATTGATCGCGCGCCTCGACAAGTCGTCCGGACGACGCCGATTCAATGCCTTACCTGCAGGGTGGGTTTGCCGTGTTGCCTAAGCGTCGGCAGTCTCCGCGACCCGGGGGAGACGTGCCTACGGCGCCGACCACTCCGGGAGAGGGCGTCGTCATGAGGCCTGTTGTAGTCCAGGATTTCCTCGCCGTGGGGGACGCGGTGCCTCGGCCTGCCGACAGTCTTCGCACGTCGGGAAGCCGGCCATGCTAGGCGCAGTCGCGGGCGACATCATCGGCAGCGTGTTTGAGCGCCACAACCTGAAATCGACGCGGTTCGAGCTGTTCGATCGGCTATCCTTGTTTACCGACGACACCGTGCTCACCGCCGCGACGGCGGAGGCATTGTTGACCGACGGCGACTATGCCGGCGCCTATCGTCGATGGTACGCACGCCACCCGGCCCGCGGCTACGGCAGCCGGTTCCGTCGCTGGGCCGCGAATGAAGACCACGGGCCGTACAACAGCTTCGGTAACGGTTCGGCGATGCGCGTTTCGCCTGTCGCCTGGGCCTTCGACGGTGTCGACGAGGTGTGCCGCGAAGCGCAACGCAGCGCCATCGTCACCCACGATCACCCCGAGGGGATCAAGGGGGCAAGGGCGGACGCCCACGCGACCTGGCTGGCACGCACGGGTCACGACCGAAATGGGATACGCGAGGTGATTGGCCGCGAGTACGGGTACAATCTCGATCGTACCGTGGAGTCGATCCGGCCGAGCTACCGGTTCGACGTTAGTTGCCAGGGCTCCGTGCCCGAGGCTATCGTCGCCTTCCTCGACTCGACCGATTTCGAGGACGCTGTACGCAAGGCCGTGTCGATCGGTGGCGACAGCGACACCATCGCGTGCATAGCAGGGTCGATCGCCGAAGCCTACTACGGCGGCGTGCCGGCATACATCGAGGCCGCGGCGCTGGACCGGCTGGCCGACGATCTTCTCGATGTCGTCGCACGGTTTCGCAATCGGTTCGGTCCGCGAGGCGCCGAACACGACAGCGCCTGAGATTCACGCCCGGAGGATCGCATCATGTCCGCTTACCTGACCAAGCCGCCCCTACTCGCCATTTCGCTGGACCGGATCCGACGTGGATCCGGAAGACTTGGAGGCGGTAATCGATGACGACTGAAAGGGGCAGTAGCGGGACCGCGCGGCGGGTGCTCTACATCGACATGGATAATGTACTCGTCGATTTCCGCTCCGGTATCGAGCGGCTGGAGTCCGCGTTGCTCGAGCAGTTCGATGAGCGCCTTGACGAGGTTCCCGGCATCTTCTCCCTGATGGATCCCTATCCAGGCGCCCTCGAGGCCTATGCCGAGCTGGCCGGATTGTTCGACACGTACATCCTGTCGACGTCACCGTGGGAGAATCCGTCCGCGTGGTCGGACAAGCTGGTCTGGGTAAAGGCGCATCTCGGCGAGCTCGCCTACAAGCGGCTGATCCTGACCCATCACAAGAACCAGAATGCGGGCGACTTCCTCGTTGACGACAGGACGAAGAACGGCGCCGACCGGTTCGCGGGGGAGCACATCCTGTTCGGCTCGGATGCGTTCCCCGACTGGGCGGCAGTGGTGGCGTACCTTCGTCAACAGGTATAATCGCCGCCGTCCTCAAGTCCAAAACGAACGATTGCCGCACGCCCTTCGGCGGAACGCGGCTGGTTTTACCTGTGGCGCATCGCAAGTCCTGAACTTTTCTCGATTGACTGGCGACAAGACCCGACCCGGGTAGCCTTGTGAGGCTGACCCGATCGGCGGGCTCGTTGCTGCGCAAACCAAGACCGCTACTGCGGCGGCATTGGCAAGCGTTGTTCTTTAAAAGTCAATCGAATAGGGCATGCGATGAAAAATCTCTACCGTTCCCTGGTCGCCCGGGATGCCAACGCCAAAGGGCTCGACACTCCCGAGGGCCGACTGATGTATCAACTGGGCCTGGTCAGGCTATCTCGCGCGGATGCCGTCGCGCGACGGGCCAACGGCAACAATGGATTTACGCCAAAACCGCCGAGAGCGGATCAGAAGACGTAAGGCCCACCCGCGCGCCGGCGGATAAACCGGCGCGCGGGTGATGTCGTGTTCCGGGGGGTGAGAAAGCGTTGGATTGTTCCGCGACCACTGTCGAGTGCCACGGGTGCTAGGATTTCGAACAGGTGGCTCCGGGATTCGAGGTTTACGCGTAGACCGTTGGCGGGGCAAACTACTGAGGGATTGGTACAAATCGGAGGGAAATCACAAGTGAGCAGTCGTGACAGGCATCCGAGACGCACGGTCGTCGAGGCCGTCATCGAGAAAAAAGGCGAGAGTTGGAACGATTCGACCCGAAAGGTGGTCCGAACGGATGCCCAGAGAATTCTGGAGTCGTTGATTGCCGAGTACGGGATCGAAGCGTCGGTGCGCGCCATGGAATACCAGGGTTTCGAAGGCGAGGCCTATCGTTACCTGCTTGGCCCGCTGTACGACGAGTCTATCGCTAGACGGCCAACGCAAGAGTAGAATCATTAGCGCATCATGTGGTTGCGACGAGGTGCCTCGTTTATCGGAACCCTCAGAATTTGCGCGGCGACGGTTAGTCAAAATACAAGCGTCAATAGGATAGCGGCTTGCGCTACTCGTCTAGTGCGATCGACACTGCTACGAACAATCTGAGAGAGGGGAGCTGTTCGTGCCCGGAAAGAAAAATGTGCGACAGCGTGCCAGAACTTGGTTGACCAAGATGAATTGGAACTCGTCGGAACCGTTCTACGCCTCGAAGTTGTACCCACCCGAGGAGTCCTGGACCCGAGGTTACGCCTGGTGGTTCGAGTTTCCTCGGAAAGTCGTGTATTCACGTGATCACGCGCATGTGAATCTTCTTTGCGAACCTGCAGGCGAGTCCGAGGAATTCTACTGCCTGCGGTTACCGTGCAGGTTCATCCAAGAGAAGCACGGGCTGCTGGGGTACCGCGAAACTACGGAAAAGTACTCGCTGATAATCTCAGCCGAGAAAAGCAACGCGTTTCGCGAAATGAGAGGCGCCGGTAAAGTCGACTTGGCCGAATTCGTAAAGTAGAAACTGTCGGACATATTTCTCTGCCAGGATATCGTCGCCTTGTCGGTGCCTTCACCGGCCTTCGAGGCTGACTGGCGACCCACGCCCGCGATATGGTGTTCCGTCTCGTCCGGGGTGAATCGTTGGTTCTGCACTGCCGCGACGGCCTCGGTCGTACGGGACTGGTGGCGGCGCGTTTGCTGGTCGATCTAGCGCATTGTTCCGGCGACGCCATAGCACCTGTCTGGGCAGTTCGACCAGGTACAATCGAGACTCCCGATCAGGAGGCGAATGTGCGTAAGTATGTCCCCGTTGCGCGCTAACGAAGGGTGGTGAGTTGAGGGCGCGTCACCACAACATTCAAGACGACTATTAAGAGGGTCGACTATGCCTGTTCATAACATTGGGCTGAAACTCAACACGAGTGTGGTGACGAACAAGGATATTGAACTGGAAGTGAAATCGGATGGAGCCAAATTGGGAACGATCCTTGTCAGTAGGGGGAATATCGAGTGGTTGCCCGCAAGCAACTCGGTTAACAAGTACAGGTTGTCATGGGAAAAGTTTGCCGAAGTAATGGTAGAGAACGGACGTCAGACAAAGATGTAACAAGATAAGTTGTAAAGTGAGAACTTTGGAATTTCTTCGAATTCCGACCTGCGAGTAGAAGGCCCTCGTCGAGGTCAAGTGTACGAGTTCAGCACTTTCTCGACTGTACAAGTTCAGTAATCCCCCGAAAGTCGGGATCTCCAGCAACTGATCAGGCAGCGGTTTCTTCGGATGAACTTTCCTCCTTCGGGGCGATGGGTGGAAGGCGTTTACTGCCGGTGGCATCGCGCAGGGCCTTTGAGACGGTGCCCCTGATGGCTTCTGTCCGGGTTTTAGAAGGTCAAGAACTAGTCGAGGTCACGCTGGTTCTCGCCAAGACTGATATACCACGTCGTTCGGCCTAAGACCCGGAAGGATTCGTCGAGGAACGTGCCATTCATGCGCTCGACGAAGTCGTTGGTACGAGGGCTTCGAACGCGAGTGGTGCGATGCTCGATGTCGTGCAACTGCAGGAAGAGCTCGTAAGGATGGTTGCCAGGGCGACCACAGAACTCCCGACCGTTGTCGGTCAACACGGCTTTTACCGGCACGTTCAGGGCCACGTAGAACGGCAAGCACCCGGTCGTTCAGCAGGTCAGCGGACGCGATCGGCATCTTCGAGGTGTAGACCTTGGCGAAGGCGAGGGAGCAGAACACGTCGACGATCATCTGGACGTAGACCTTGCCGACGCCCTTGAGGGTTCCCCAGTAGAAAGCATCCTGATTCAGCAGTTCTCCAGGGCAATCGGCCTCGACGTAGCGCATGCGAATTTCGCAGGAATGCCGTTTGAGGAACTTCACCTGTTCCTCAGGGGGACGTGGGTGGTTGTCCTGGGCATGGAACTCTGGGCGCTTCAACCGCTTGTATCGGGTTTCCGGGTGCGGTTGCTGGTCGAAATGGGGCATGAAGTCAGTGACGCCATGGCCTGTGTCAGTGTGGTTCGACATTGACTGCGGGTGGGTCTGGCACGATTTCCTGCGTACCCGCTGACCGTGGGGCCAGGGGCAATAGCAAACTACCTAGGTCATCGTGAGGTCTGGGCCGGGCTGGGCCCGGCCGGCTACTCGCCACCAGAACAGGAACAGATTGACAAATCCTTGTGGCCTGCCCGATTTCAGGCGAGTTTCGGAAAAATACTAAACTGCTTCACTCCTGCGTATGCACCGCCGTCAACGGCCAGGTCAGGATGCGGCGGTCGGCTTCTCCTGCGGTGGATTCGGTGGGCAGGATGTTCACGGAGAGGCGATAGCGTTCGGCGTTGTAGTACCAGGTGAGGCTCATCAGGGGGACGGTGTCGTCTCGTTCGAAGTGGTATCGGCACTTGAGGGTGGCGGAGCCGGGGGCGGTGCCGAGGGCGGTGGCGATCTCGGCGTCGGCGAGGGCGGCTTCGATGTACTGGGTGATCTTGCCGATGGTGATGTCGAGGTCCTCGGAGAGGATCGATGACAGGGTGCGGACCTTGAGGTCCGAGCGGCGCAGCCGCTTGCCGATCTCCACGGGGATGTAGGAGATGAGGTAGGCGAGGATGTCGTTCTTTTCCACCAGCAGGCGGTCGAGCTGGTAGCCGGCGGCGCCGGGGGGGAGGTGGAGCTGGCGGGTGGCGTCGGGTGGCAGCGTGACCTTCTTGAACGACAGTACCTTGAACTGGGTGCCCGGCCGCATCTGGAACAGGGTGATGGGGTCGGCCTCGATCTTGGGTCGTTCGGGATCGGGGGACTTGGCCACGCGCAGCCGCTTGCCCCGGCGTCGTTCGAGGATGTGGTCGTCCACCAGCAGGGCGACGGCGCGACGCAGGGTATGGCGGTTGACGCCGTACAGGGCGGCGAGCTGGGCTTCTGACGGCAGCTCGTCGCCGGGAAACCATTCCACGCCTATCCGTTGCCGCAGCAACAGGGCGATCTGCCGAAACACGGCGGAATGGTTCTCGAAGGGGGTCAGATCGTCAGTCAATCCGAATACTCCGCAATCTGGTTGCTCGCATTCCGTGCTGCGCGCTGGACGGTTCTAGTTCCGCGTGCGCACACGGGGGCCAGGGCGTGGACGCTTGTCGGTTCGGGATGGCGTGTTCGCCGGCCCCGGTGGCGAGCGGCGCGCATTGTATCACCACCACTTGCAGGCAACCCAGCCACGAATCGCGCCCCAGGTGGCGCGAGTATGGCCGCGAATTTGCTCGCCGTCCTGGCACTTGTTGACACACGCAATCCACTTGTCTATCTTACTAGATAACCTGATCGATGTCCGCAATGTTCGTGCACATCGATACACGGCAGGGCGCTGGAGTACCGCGCAGTACATCGAGTCAACGAGAGACGACAATGAGAAAAGAGTTACCGCAAAAGGGCCGTTCCTGGGCCGACCTTGAACCCGAAATGGAGACCATGACCTCCGGGGACATTGACTGGCGACGCGGTCGTTCGCCGATGTACGTGTTCTACACCACGGACGACGTGTACGAGGTGGCGCGCAATGCCTACATGAAGTACTTCACCGAGAACGGCCTGGGCAATGCCAAGGCCTTCATCGGTGTCGGCCAGATGGAGCGGGAGGTCATCGAGATGGGCCTGAGCCTGTTCAACGCGCCGGAGAATGCCACCGGCTCGATGACCACGGGCGGTACCGAGAGCCTGCTGCTGGCCATCAAGAGCTGCCGCGACTGGACCCGCGCCAACCGGCCGGAGGTGACCAACCCCAACGTGGTCGCGCCGATGTCCACCCACCCGGCCTTCGACAAGGCGGCGGACCTGATGAACCTGGAGATCCGGCGCATTCCGCTGCGTGACGATCTTCGTGCCGATGCCAACGCCATGGATGCCGCCATCGACGACCAGACCATGATGATCGCCGGCGCTGCGCCCTGCTTCCCCCACGGCGTGATCGATCCCATCGACGAGTTGAGCGAGATCGCGGTCCGGCGTGACCTGTGGCTGCACGTGGATGCCTGCGTGGGCGGCTACATTTCCCCGTTCGCCAAGCGAGTCGGCTACGATATTCCGGATTTCGATTTCTCCCTGCCCGGTGTGCGTTCGATGAGCGCGGACCTGCACAAGTTCGGTCACTGCGCCAAGCCGGCATCGACCGTGTTCTACCGGGATACCAGCTACCATGACTTCCAGAAGTTCGACCACGCCGAATGGTCCGGCGGTCGCATGATCACCCAGACCTACGTGGGCACCCGGCCGGGTGGCGCCATCGCGGCGGCCTGGGCGGTGATGAACCACCTGGGCATCGAGGGCTACGAGGCCATCGCCAGGCGCATGCTGGAGATGTCGCACCAGTACCAGGACGACATCAACGCCATCGACGGCCTGCGCGTGGTCGGCAAGCCGCACATCACCATCGTCGCCTACGAGTCCACCGATGAGAACGTGGAAATCGCCCAGGTGGCTGAGCAGATGCGTTCGCGGGGCTGGCTGATCGGCATGTCCCGACAGCCTGCCGCCATCATCACCATGATGTCGCTGCTGCACGAGCGTCCGCGCGAAGAGTACATCGATGACCTGAAGGCGTCGGTGGCCGACGTGCGCGCGGAGGGCGGACAGGCCGCATCGGCGGCCAACACCAACTATTCCTAGACCGCGGGAGTCTTGCCTGCCCGCATGGATACCGCGCCCCACGAGGCGCGGACGGTGCGGGCAGGACACCCGGGTTCGCCAGGGCGGACCCAGCCATTTTGACAACGAGAGAGGATAAAGGCCATGAAAGCCAAGACCAGGTACAGCGCTGTATTGGGACTGATCGCCACCGTCGTGTCGGCCAACGTGTTTGCCGAGCAGGACAGCGTGCGCATCGTGAAGACGCCGGGCTTCTCGGCATTGCCCGTGCTTGTCATGGAGCATGACAAGCTGTTCGAGAAACACCTGAAGGCGCGGGGGCTGGACAACGTCACCGTGGACTGGCAGCGGATTTCCGGCGGCGCGCTGGTGAACGACGCCATCCTTGCCGGCAACATCGACATCGCCTCCGGCGGCATCGGACCCCTGGCGACGATCTGGTCGAGGACCAAGGGCACTGCGCTGGAGGTCAAGGGCATCGGCGCGGTAACGTCGCAGCCGATCAACCTCAACTGCCGCAACGAAGCGGTCAAGTCCATCGTCGATCTCACCGACGCCGAACGCATCGCGCTGCCGGCGGTGAAGGTGTCCATCCAGGCGGTCATGCTGCAGATGGCGGCGGCCCAGGAGCATGGCATGGGCGACTACACCAAGTACGATCGCCTGACCGTCTCCATGCCCTCGGTGGATGCCATCCCGACCCTGCTCTCGGGCACGGGCGCCATTTCCTGTCACATGGCGGCCGAACCGCATCACACCATCGAGGTGTCCAGCGGCAAGGTGCACACCGTGTTCAACACCTACGAAGTCCTCGGCGGTCCCCACAACATCTCGGTGGCGTACACTACTTCCCGTTTTCGCGACGAGAACCCGCAGATCTACGGCGCCTACATCGATGCTCTCCGCGAGGCGCAGGCCTTCGTGACGGAGAACAAGAAGCAGGCCTCGGAGATCTATGTCGCGATGAACAAGGAAGCTTTGACCGCGGCCGAGATCGAGGCGTTGCTCGACAATGACAACATCATCTTCGACATCACGCCGCTTGGTACCGCGAAAACGGTGAACTTCATGAACGAGACCGGCGCCCTCGATGCCGGGATCGAGTCGTGGAAGGACATGTTCTTCCCGGAAGTTCACGACCTCAACGGCAACTAGGGGAGGGGCGATGCAGTCGTCATCCGTACAGGATCGGGCCGTGGCGGGGAATACCCCGCCGCTGCTCGAAGTCGATGGAGTCACGCTCCAGTACAGGACCAGTGACCGGATCGTGATGGCGACGTATCGCGTCAGCTTCTCGATCAACAAGGGAGACCGTTTCGTCTTGCTCGGACCGTCCGGGTGCGGCAAGTCCACCCTGCTGAAGGCGGTGGGCGGATACCTCACCCCGGACGAGGGCGAGATGCGGCTGCAGGGCGACGTCATCGCCAGGCCCGGTCCCGACCGGGTGATGGTGTTCCAGGAGTTCGACCAGCTGCTGCCGTGGAAGACGGTCAAGGGCAACGTGGTCTTCGCCCTGGAATCGGCCCGCCGCTGCCGCGGCGCCGAGGCCGCCGACCGGGCAATGCACTACATCGAGAAGGTGAACCTCGGCAACTTCGCCGACGTCTATCCCCACGAGCTGTCCGGCGGCATGAAGCAGCGTGTCGCCATTGCGCGGGGCATGGCCATGGAGCCGGAGATCATCCTCATGGACGAGCCCTTCGCGGCCCTGGATGCGCTCACCCGCAGGACCATGCAGGAGGAGCTGATGAGCCTGTGGGAGGACACCCGGTTCACCGTTCTCTTCGTGACTCATTCCATTCCCGAGGCCATCATCATCGGCAGCCGCATCCTGCTGCTCTCGCCCCACCCGGGTCGGGTCAAGACGGAGCTGGCCAGCCCGGGCACCGATGTCGCCATGGAGGATACCGGCGAGCTGTTGTCGGAGCGAATCCACTCGGAACTGTTCAGTGAAGGAGCCGCTTGATGAACCAGCAAGCAACCAATGCAGCCGACGGCGTACAGAACCAGGACGAGGAGTTCGGCGTGGTCGAACGACCGTTGACCTTCTGGCAGCGTCTGTTCGATTCCGCCCTGTTCCGCAAGGGCAGCATCGTCGTCCTCATCGCGGTGATCTGGCAGGTCTATGCCAGCCAGTTGAACAACCCCTTCGTGCTGCCCACCTTCTACGACACGGTGGTCGCCTTCACCAAGACCTTCGTCTCCGGTGAACTGCTGGCGAGAACCTGGTTCTCCATCAAGATCCTGTTGATGGGATACGGCACGGGCATCGTTCTCGCCGCGTTGCTGACCACGCTGGCGGCCACCACCCGCATCGGCAACGACATCCTGGAACTGCTCACCGCCATGTTCAACCCGATGCCCGCCATCGCCCTGTTGCCGCTGGCGATGATCTGGTTCGGCCTCGGCGTCGGCAGCTTCATCTTCGTGCTCACCCACTCGGTGCTGTGGGCAGTTGCCCTGAACACCAACTCGGGCTTCCGCGCGGTCTCGCCGACCCTGCGCATGGTCGGGCGGAACTACGGTCTCACCGGCTTCCGCTACATCATGAAGATACTCATCCCCGCTGCCTTCCCCAGCATCCTGTCCGGCCTGCGCATCGGCTGGGCATTCGCCTGGCGAACGCTGATCGCGGCGGAACTGGTATTCGGTGTCAGCTCGCAGTCCGGTGGTCTTGGCTGGTTCATCTTCGAGTACAAGAACATGCTCAACACGCCGACGGTGTTCGCCGGCCTGCTGATGGTGATCTTCGTCGGCCTGACCATCGAGTACCTGCTGTTCGGCACCTTCGAGAAGAAGACCATCAAGCGATGGGGCATGCAGAGCTGACCTGCCCGGTCGCGAAATCACGTTGCTCAATTCTGGAGCCTACATGTATCCAACGATAAAGCTCAGCATCGCGGGCGAATGGCGCGATGCGGTTTCCGGGGAATCCGACCCGGTGCTCAACCCGGCCAACGGCGAGGTCATCGGCCGCGTGCCGCACGCTGCCATCGCCGACCTGGAACAGGCGGTGGAGGCAGCGGACAAGGGCTTCGCCCAGTGGCGCCGCGTGTCCGTGTTCGAACGCTACAAGATCATGCGCCATGCCGCCGAGCTGGTGCGGGAACGGGCCGAGGACATTGCCCGCATCATGACGCTGGAGCAGGGCAAGCCGCTGGCCGAGGCCCGCGCCGAGACCCTGGCGGGCGCGGACATCATCGACTGGTTCGCCGAGGAAGCACGCCGCGTGTACGGCCGCATCATCCCGTCGCGCAACCCGGACGTCCAGCAGTTCGTCCACCGCGAGCCGGTGGGTCCGGTGGCGGCGTTCACGCCGTGGAACTTCCCCATCAACCAGGCCGTGCGCAAGCTGTCCGGCGCGCTGGCCAACGGCTGCTCGGTGATTCTCAAGGGCCCGGAGGAGACCCCGGGCTCCTGTGCCGAGCTGGTGCGTGCCTTCATGGATGCCGGGGTGACGCCGGGGGCGATCAACCTGGTCTTCGGCACGCCATCGGAGATCTCCGAGTACCTGATCCCGCATCCGGTCATCCGCAAGATCACCTTCACCGGCTCGACCCAGGTCGGCAAGCAGCTGGCGGCGCTGGCCGGCGCGCACATGAAGCGCATCACCATGGAACTCGGCGGGCATTCGCCGGTGGTGGTGTTCGAAGACGCCGACCTGGACAGCGCGCTGAAGGTGCTCGCCGCCAGCAAGTACCGCAACGCGGGCCAGGTGTGCGTCTGCCCGAGCCGGTTCATCGTGCATGAATCGCTGTACGACGGCTTCGTCTCCGGCTTCGCCGACTTCGCCAACAACCTGGTGGTCGGCGACGGCACCAACGCGGACACGCAGATGGGACCGCTGGCCAACGAGCGGCGCCTGGCCTCGATCACCGAGATGGTCGGCGAGGCCCGCGACCAGGGCGCCAAGGTGGTGTCCGGCGGCGAGCCGGCATCCGGCCCCGGCTACTACTACCCGCCCACCGTGCTTGCCGATGTCCCGGTTTCCTCCATGCTGATGAACCAGGAACCCTTCGGCCCGGTGGCCTCCATCATTCCCTTCGGCGACTTCGACGACGCGGTGCGCGAGTCCAACCGCCTGAGCTATGGCCTCGCGGCCTACGTGTACACGGGCTCGGCGCGCACCGCCAATGCCATCAGCAGCGCCATCGAAAGCGGCATGGTGTCCATCAACCACTATGGCCTGGCACTGCCGGAAGTGCCCTTCGGCGGGGTCAAGGACTCCGGCTACGGCAGCGAGGGCGGCCAGGAGGCCATGGATCCGTACCTGGTGACGAAGTTCGTCACCCAGACCGGCTTCCAGGCCTAGACCGCCCAAGCCCGTTCGCAGGCCGGCCGGTCTTGCTGGAGATCCGTCCGCCGACCCTTCGGGACTATGCCCGGCTGGTCTCGCTGTCGGCCATCTGGGGCGCGACCTTCGTGCTGCTGAAGGTCGCCCTTGCCGCGCTCGGCCCGTTCAGCGTGTCGGCGGCGCGGGCATTGATCGCGGGCGCGATCCTGTGGGCGGTGGGCCGTGCCCTCGGCGAGCCGCGCCTGCGCACCGTGCGACGCGACCTGCGGCCGATGATGATCGGCCTGCTCAGCGTCGCCGTGCCCTTCGTGCTGATCGGCTGGGGCCAGCAGTACATCCCGGCCGGCCGGGCTGCCATCCTGCTCACCTCGGGCACCTTCATGGCCATGTTCCTGTCCCATGTCTTCACCCGCGACGAGCGGGCGTCGGCGAGCATGGCGGTGCGCCTGGGCTTCGGCGTCATCGGCGTGCTGATCCTGCTCTGGGACAGCATCGCCACCGCCGGCCGGTGGGAGCTGCTCGGCTGCCTGGCCACGCTGGCGGCGGCGGCCAGCTACGCCGCATCTTCGATCGTCGTGCGGCGCGCCGACGACCTGCCCATCTTCACCATGACCGCCACCGCCATGCTCAGCGCCTCGATCTACCTCGTGCCCATGGCCGTGGTGATGGAACCGCCCATGCTGATCACGGTGACGGCCGCTTCCCTGGCCGCCGTGGTCGCCCTCGGCGTGGTCTGCACCGCGCTGGCCTTCTGGGTACGCTTCACCGTGGTGCGCGAGAACGGCGCGGTGTTCCTGTCGAAGGCGGCGTTCATGGTGCCGTTGTTCGCCATGCTGTGGAGCCGGATATTCCTCGGCGAAGCCATCGAACCCAATGCGCTGGTGGCGCTGGCCTTCATCCTGGCCGGCGTCTACGCACCACGCGGGAAGCCCACCTGAACCTGCCGCCGCGACAGTCGCGATGCCGACCTCAGGACCACGAGGAGAATCCCCGACCTGTATCATCACCGTTGCCAACACCGGCGCGGCGAACTTCCCGGTGGGCATCTACGAGAACCCGCCCGACTTCGTCGATGCCCTCGCCGCGTCCATGCGCGAGTACGGCGTCAAGCCGGAAATCGAGGTGTTCGACAGCGCCATGCGCTATGCCACCGCGAAGCTGGTCGATCGGGGCCTCGTCGAGGCGCCGGTGCACGTGCAGTTCGTGCTCGACCTGGCCAATGCCATGCCGCGACGCCGACGGAGGCGCGGGCGATGCTGTCTCTGGAAGCAGGTTGAACGGATCCCGGCATGCGCAACCGGCAACGCCTCTCCCGGCGTGCTTGAGCGAACAGCGCCCTGCGCGA
>CAYGJZ010000002.1:0-13565 GCA_964350265.1 uncultured Gammaproteobacteria bacterium
CCGTTGCCAACGAACGTGCCGCGGACGTGATCAGGGAGTCCAAGCCGGTGGGGAGGATCTTCAGTGGACGATGACGAATCGTAGCAGGCCAATCCGGCGTTGGTCCACGGTACGGCAACGACTGTTGTGGGCAAGAACGATCTGGTAGCGAACCCGGCGGTAGCTTCCGGCATCGTCGAGCGACGATGGAGCCTCAGGCTGGTGGGAACCTGTAGTTGTCCTTGCCCGCGTTCTTGACCTCGTACATGGCCTGGTCGGCGAAGGCCACCAGGGCATCCACGTCCTCGGCATGGGTTGGGTACACGGCGCAGCCGATGCTGCAACCGACCCGGATCTGTTCGCCCCGGAGATGGACCGGTTTGCGGACTGTTTCCAACACCTTGCCGGCAATGGCATGGGCGGCGCCCGGCACTTCCAGGTCGGCGAGCACGATGACGAACTCGTCCCCGCCGAGCCGGGCGACCATGTCTTCGTGTCGAACACAGGCACGCAGCCGGGCGGCGACCTGCTGGAGCAGCGCATCGCCACAGTCGTGCCCGAGCCGATCGTTGACCGACTTGAAGCCATCAAGGTCGACGAACAGGATGCAGACGTACTGCTGCTTTCGCTTGGCCCGCGAGAGGTAGCTGCCGACCGTGTCATAGAACAGGCGTCGGTTGGGCAGCTCGGTGAGTTCGTCGTAATGTGCCTGCTTGTCCAGTTTCCGGTTGGCGGTCCGCAGTTCCTCGGTGCGCAGCATGACCTTGGCGGCCAGCTCGTCCCGTGCCCGGGATACCGCCGAGAACAGGATTTCCAGGTGGCGCCGGACCAGGTAGGCAATGATGAGGCTGACGAGCACGCCACCGAATGCGAGAACGGTGAGCAGGGAGATCGTCTGGCGCGCGGTCTCGCGTACCTGGACTACCGTTTCCTGGGTCAGCGTATCGAGGTGGTCGAAGTAGTCGTCGAGAATCGCCAGCGCTTCGGCCTGGTGAGGGGCGGCGGTCTGGTACATGTAGGTTCGCGCCTCGGACAGCCTGTTCTGGTCCATGAGCTCGACCACCCGGGTCTGGTAGGGGGCGAACTCGCTGGCCAGCGTGCGATGACGCTCGATGAAATCGATCTCCGTGGGCAGCAGGTCTTCCCGGAGCAGGGACTCCCGGGCCTGCAGGAAATCGCTGCCATGCGCGTAGAGGGCGTTGATGCGTTCCTCTCTTTCGAAGGGATCCTTCGACAGCAGCGCCGCGTACAACTGGGCAATGCGCTCTCTCGCGGATACGCGCATGGTGCGTACCAGCGATGCCCGGTAGTAGTACCCCTCGACCACGAGCTGCAGTTGCTGGTTGAACTGGGTCGTGCGGTAGAGACTGATGACGGCGAGCAGGACGATGACCAGGACGATCAGCAGGAATCCGAACGCAATCACCGAGCCGGGCTTGGCGGGGGGGTGGTTTTCCTGCAGTGCATCGCTGGTGTCGTCAGGTTTCATCGTCTCGTCGTGGGTGGTCGGGTGATTGGCAGAGTCGAACGACTCGGCATGCCAGTCAGTCAGGTCGGGATCGACCTGCGGAGGCCGCGCCATGCAGGCCGGGATGAGGCAGGTGGTGCCGAAAACACATCGTCCGGCCGATGTCAGCCCGGGATGCCCGCTTCAATGTCCTCGCGTTCCTTCAACGAGCATACCACGCGATCCACCGCGCCACCCTCAAGACCCGCCCTCAACAGGGGACAGAACGATTCTTGGAGCGACTCTTGGCTCCAGAATCAAGGGCGGGACAACCGTGGAGTGCGGAACACTTTCGCCGGCGACCCGTGGAATGCCGATGATGGAGGCCTGAACGCCAGGCCGCGGACGGGGGTCGATCCGCGAATTCTGCCGGTGGAGGTGCGATGGGTTTCTCGTGCCCTCAGCGGACGGAAACCGGTTCGACGATGGCCGGGGCAGGGGTCCCGTTCATGAGGATGGCAACGAACCGGGGTTTCGTCGATGCTTCGTCACGGTCGACGACCTTCGCCAGGTAGTACCAACGACCATCGGCACGGCGATCCTTGATCGGCAGGAGCTTGATCTCGTCCACTTCGGCGTGGGCCATGTGGCCGGTCTCGGTCTCGAACCGCGAGGCCAGTTCGATGGCCTCGTCGATGCCAAGAGGGGCGGGGCTTTGCCCTGGATGCCAGGCCGGGGAGTCGAGAATGTCGCCGAGCTTCGGGAATACGGCAACGCGTTGCATGTCCATGGTCTCGAGGATTTCTACCGGCCACGAAGGATCGCGGGCGTGGCTGCTCTGCAAGGACAGGAGGGTCACGGAGAGCACGGCTGCCAGCACAGAAAAGTTGCGTTTTTTCAACAGCATGTCAGGGGGAACCGAAGGTGGTTGGTCGTCGGAGCGACGACGGAAATGGGCGTGTCGACGAATCTGGAAGCAGGCATTATGCCAGATCCATCCCGCGGTCGCCGGCACTGCCGAGGGCATTCGGAAAATGGATCTGTCCCTGTTCGGGAGGGGTCAGGGGGTAACCAGGGTGTGGGTGAGGTGTTGGAGTTCGTGGGGGGTGTAGAGGTGGCGGACGAAGTCGAGCTGGCCGTAGAGCTCGTCGTAGCGTGCCTTGCTGATGGTGTATTGCGTCTTGAAACGCTGGTAGATGTCGGCGTACCACTTCTGGTCGGCGACGTTGGTGGGCGCGTGGTTGGCGTCGTGCAGCAGACGGTCGGACAGCATGGCCCGGTAGAAGGCGTCGATCTGTTCCAGCTTGTAGATGTAGAAGTGCACGTTGCCCCGGGACGTCTTCCAGTAGCCATCTTTGCGGGCGAAGCGGGAGACCTTTTTTCCCGTCGCCCGTTCGTAGTGTTCCATCCAGGGTCGGACGATCTTGCCCAGGTGCGGCTCGACCTTGCGGTTGAAGTCGTCGACGAGCGCTTCGGTAGCGGTCGCCAGCACTTTCTGCCGGTTTCCGAGATACCAGGTATGGGGTTCGTTGTCGATGTTCTCGAAGTAGGCGGAGATGCAGCGGCTCAACGGTTCCCGGAAGCCGGTGATCACCACCACGGCACGGGAATCCCTGCGCCATTGCCGGATGTGCTGGCTGGCTTCGCCGTGCAGGTGGGTATGCAGCACCCGGTCGTCGCCGTGGGTGCGGGCGAGTCCGTCGCGGATGGAACTGGAGCCGACCTTGCCCATCTGGTAGACGATGAACGAAGTCGGCAGGTTGCGGAATCGGTTGAACACTGGACTGTGGGGGAACGCCGGGAAGGCGCGGTCGAAACGTCTCCCGTGCGGGCATGTCGTTCGTCGGGTGCTACGGGCGAGTATGCCTCATGGCGCGGGTTGGCCGTTACCGCGATCGCGCGGGACAGGGCATTCGAGGTGGCGGTGTCGCGGCCGCGAGGCCAACCCCGGCGGAGTGGGCCTCGCGGCAGAACATGAAGGGGACGACTGTCTCAGCAGATCACGCGCAGGGTCACCGAGCCCGGATCGCCGGGGTTGCCGTCTTCGCCGGCGTCGGTGCTGAACTGCAAGGCGTTGCCGGTCTCGGTGACGGGTCCGCCGCCAGGGCCGCCACTGCCGCCGCCGTTCGGGCCGGTGAAGGAGGTGCCGCCGTCGCCGCCCATGTCCAGGCAGGCGCCGTCGCAGGCGCCGCCGGTTCCGCCGGAGGCGCCATCGTTGCCGGTGGTGCCGGTCCGGTCGGGACTGTTGATGATGTTGCCGAGAATGGCGATACCGGAGCCGCCGCCACCGCCGCCGCTGCCACCCTGCGCGGAAAGCGTGCCGAAGATCGAGCCGGTGACCGTGGAGGTGCCGCCCGCACCACCGCCCGCGCCGGAGGTGAGTCCGTCGAATCCCTGGCCGAAAACGGTGCCGGCGGGGCTGAGACCGTCCGGGCCATCGGGGTCGCCGATACCGCCGGGTCCGCCCACCGCGGTGGCGATGGGCAGGGCAATTTGTCCCCCCTGTCCACCCGAGCCGCCTTGCCCGACCACGATGGTGAGGGTCTCGCCGGGCGTGACGGCGACGACCTGCACGACCTGCTCTCCCAGTGCGCCGGAACCGCCCGCGCCGCCGGTGCCCGTCTGCGTGTTGTTCGGCCCGGTGATGCCACGGGACGCGGCCGCGCCGCCACCACCGCCGCCGCCGGCGCCACCGGTCATCGTGATCTCGACCTGGGTGATCCCCGCGGGGACCTGCCAGGTGTCGTTGTCGGTGAAGACCGCGGTGGTCGCGGAGCACTGCGTGGTCTGGGCGTGGGCGGGGAGGATTACCGATTCGACGATCGGAGTCTTCCAGGCGACGGGCAGGGCAGTGGCCACGGTGCCGCCGGCCAGCAGTTTTTTCAGGTGTTCGCGACGTTCCGTGGACCGAATCGAGGACGAATCTCTCCCTTCACAGCCTGGCGGCGTTTTCTTCATTGGTCGTGCACCCGGGGGTCGTGACGTGGAATGGTTGCAGGTTTTACGATTATTTTTATAAATTTTTGCCGGAATATGCAGAAGTATGTAAATTCTTGCAAGTGAAATATCACAAACCGAAATGCCCCGCGGTTGAAGCCGTACTTGCGCGGGTTGGACTGGCGGACGGGTGTCTTGGGTTGTCGAGCGGGCACCGACTCGCGCAGGCGACGATATTCCGGGGAAGCCCGTTTCCCGCTGTGTACAATCCGTTGTCATCTTCCTTGCGGATCGAATGAGTCGGAGCATCGTCACTTTCCTATGAACTTCGTCGACACCCTTGCCTTTTTCGGCATCATGGTTGCGCTGGCCGCGCTGCCCAGTTCCAGCGTGGCCCTGGTGGTCGCGCGTACCGCCACCCTGGGCACGGCCAACGGCATCGCCGTGGGCATCGGCATCGTGCTCGGCGACCTGGTCTTTGTTGCCCTGGCCATCGTGGGCCTGGCCGTGGTGGCTGAA
Source organism: uncultured Gammaproteobacteria bacterium (assembly GCA_964350265.1). GTDB lineage: Bacteria > Pseudomonadota > Gammaproteobacteria > Arenicellales > CAJQKF01 > BQJD01. Next base: position 4,883 of record CAYGJZ010000002.1, read on the forward strand.
ACACTGGGCGGCTTCTTCGTGGTCGTGAAAGTGGCCGGCGGCCTGTACCTCGTCTGGCTCGGCATGCGAATGCTGCTGGCAAGGGCAGCGCCCCCGCGGCCGAGCGCAGCCGCGCGCCCGTCGCGCAGCCTGCTGGCCAGCCTGGTCGCCGGCTTCGTCCTCACCCTGGGAGACGTGAAGGCCATCCTCTTCTATGCCAGCTTGTTCCCGGTTTTCTTCGATCTTGCGGCTATAGGTACCGGGGAGGTGGCGACCATCGTCGTCGTGACCATCGTCGCCGTGGGAGGCGTGAAGGTGGCCTATGCGCTGCTCGGTGCGCGCATGGCCGGGGTTGCCGCGCGCGGCCGGTTCGCCGGTGCCTACCAGCGCTCCGTCGGCGGCATCATGGTGGGCGCGGGTGCGTATCTCGCGCTCAAGGCGTAGTCGGTGAGCGGCCTGGCTCTGGCGTTATCGGCGCATGAACGGATTCAGTGCTGCCGGGTTCGAGCGCATCTACCGGTAGCGGATTCGCCTGAGCAGCGGGCCGACCCACGCACGGAGAGGACATGAGCCAGCACCGTATCTACGCGATGAGTTTCGCCAGCGTCTATCCGCACTACGTGGCCAAGGCGGAGAAAAAAGGTCGCAGCCGTGACGAAGTCGACACCATCATCTGCTGGCTCACTGGCTACGACGAGGAACAACTGCGCAGCCAGATCGAGCGCGGCGTCGACTTTGCACGGTTCCTGGCCGAAGCACCGGCCATGAATCCATCCAGGCGACGGATCACCGGGGTCGTCTGCGGGGTTCGCGTGGAGGACGTGGAAGAGCCGACCATGCAGGAGATCCGCTACCTCGACAAGCTGGTTGACGAACTGGCCAGGGGCAAGCGCATGGAGAAGATCCTCCGCCAGCCCTGAGCGCTTTCCGTCTGCCCACGGACAACCCGCCGTGACCATTATAGCCGCGCGATCCTGATCCCTGCTCCCCGTCCCGGCCATCGGCAGCGATGCCTGCGGCCCACCACCATCCGTCATCGATACCCCCATCACTGCCCGTGGTCCGGCCACCGGTCGTGGCGCGCTCGCGCGTCCGGCGGTGCACCGCGAGTCGGGTTTGTCTGCGGGGCACGGAAGCGTTTCCGTCGGCGTTCCGCGTTCATGGTCGTTGTGGAAGTTCCATAATACGAAACCTCTAAATCCCTTAATCAGGCTGGAAAACGCTTCTATACGTGTATATCATAGGCGGAACGATTTCAAAGTTCTGGAATGTGGAACTCACGATGAACAAGATGACCTGTGACGTGCTGATCCTTGGCGGTGGCGGCGCGGCGCTGTACGCGGCCCTGCGGGCAAACCAGCGGAACCCGAAGCTGAAGGTGGTCGTGGCCAGCAAGGGGCTGTTCGGCAAAAGCGGTTGCACCCGCATGGTGCAGGGCGGCTACAACGTCGTCCTCGACGAGCGCGATTCCTTCGACGACCACCTCGACGACACGCTGCGTGGCGGCGCCATGATCAACAACCAGGAACTCGCCTGGCAGCTGGTCACCGAGGCGCCGGAGCGAATCTACGAGCTGGAAAACCGCTTCGGCTGCTACTTCGATCGCAACGACGACGGCACCATTCACCAGCGTGCGTTGGCGGGGCAGTCCTTCAACCGCACCGTGCATCGCGCGGATCTTACCGGCATCGAGCTGATGAGCCGCCTCTCCGAGCAGGTGCTGGTGCACGACATCACGGTGCTGAACGAAGTTCGCGGGCTGGACCTGCTGAAGGATCGAAGCGGCTCGCATGTCTGCGGCGCGCTGCTGCTCGACCTGTATGAAGGCGACTTCATCGAGGTGCGGTCGCGCTGTACGCTGCTGGCCACCGGTGGCGCCGCGCCGCTGTACAAGATCACCGCCGCGTCGCTGGAGAAAAGCGGTGACGGCATGGCCATGGCCTACCGCGCGGGCGCGGAGTTCGTGGACATGGAGATGATGCAGTTCCACCCCACCGGGCTGATCGCCGGAGAGTCGGTGATGACCGGCACGGTGCTGGAGGAAGGGCTGCGCGGCGCAGGCGGGCACCTGCTGAACAACGAGGGCGAGCGTTACATGCAGCGCTATGACCCGGTGAAGCTGGAGCGCTCCACCCGTGACCGTGTCTCGCGCAGCGGCTTCCTGGAGATCCGCGCCGGGCGGGGCACCCCGCAGCAGGGTGTGCTGCTCGATGTCCGGCACCTCGGCAAGGACTTCCTGCTGAAGTCGTCGCCGGGCATGTACAAGCGCTGCCTGTCGGTGGGCTACGACATGGCGACCCAGCCCATCGGCGTGACCCCCACCGCCCACTTCCAGATGGGTGGCGTGCGCATCGACACCTCCCTCGCCAGCAGTCTCGGCGCGCTGTTCGCCGCGGGAGAGGATGCCGGTGGCGTGCACGGCGCCAACCGGCTCGGCGGCAACGGCGTGGCGGAGTCCATCGTGTTCGGCGGCCTGGCCGGGGACCGCCTGGCGGAGTATGCCGCCGGCAGCGACTTCGTCGAGCCGGACCCGGACCATCTCGGCGACCTGGTGGAACGCTACGGAGCGGCCAGGCCGGGCGAGGGCAACCCCTTCGAGCTGAAGGCACGCCTGCGCAGCTCGGCCTGGGAGAACCTCGGCGTCATTCGCGATGCCGACTCCCTGGCCCGTGCCGATCGCGACATCGAGGAAATCAGCGCCGCTGCCGAGGGCCTGCCCCGTGCCGGTGATCGTGCCGGGGACCTGGGGTATGCCGAGCGTGTCGACCTCGAGAACCTGCTCGCCGTGGCCAGGCTGATCCGGGTCTCCGCGGGGGTGCGCAAGGAATCCCGCGGCAGCCACTACCGTACCGACTACCCCGACCTCAGTCCGGACGGCCTTTACAACATCTACGCGGTTCGCGGCGAGCAGGAGACGGACATCGTCACCCGTACCGGGCCGGTGGAATTCACGCGGCGCAGGCCGGAGGATCTCGCCGGTGACACGGTGATCCCGGGTTCGCAGCCGACCATGGAATCGAGAACGGAGACCTGATCATGTGGCGCATGTATTCCATCGACGGCGTGTTGTTCGTCCTGCACCGGCTGACCGGGGTGGCGCTCTTCGTCTACCTGCTGGCCCATATCCTGACCATTTCCACCGCCATGCTGTCCGGCGCCGAGGCCTTCGACCAGGTGATGGCCATGCTGGCCAGCCCGGCCTTCGTGGTGGTCGATCTCGCCCTGTTCGCCAGCCTGTTGTTCCACGCGCTGAACGGCTTGCGCATCATCGCCCACGAACGCGGCCTGATGATCGAGCGTGGCGACCGTCTCAGCCGCGCCGTGCTGTTCGGCTGGGCCGCCCTGGTCGCGGTGTCCGCCGTCCTCGTCCTCGCATCGTAGTCCCACCGAGCAAGCATCATGCAATCCAACCATCGTACCGATCTCAAGCTCTGGCGCTGGCAGCGGACCAGCGCGCTGATCCTGCTGCCGCTGGTGTTGTTCCACGTCTTCTACCTCTACGTGATCGTCGGCATGGACGGCATCGCCACGGACACGGTCTCGGGCCGTCTCCAGGGCGCCGGATTCCTGGTCCTCGACATCGCCCTGCTGCTGGTGGTGGTGGTACATGCCTTCACCGGCATCCGCAGCATGGCCGCCGACTACCACGGCGACCGGCGAAAGCTCGGCCGGGTCACCACGGTGATCGTCCTGCTTGCCCTGGCCACCATCGTCTATGCCCTCGTGGCCCTGTCCGCATTCCTCTGAACCGACGCATTCCAGGGAAACCGTTCCATGTCCAGTACTGAAGCCACCACCTATACCATCCGGGTGTCGCGCTCGGGGGAATCGGCAGCCGCCACCTCCGAGTTCCAGGTGCCTGTCAGCAACCCGCATACCCGTGTCCTCGACCTGCTGCTGAAGGCGCGCCAGTCCGAGGACCCGAAACTTGGCTTCCGCTTCTCCTGCCGGGTCGGCATGTGCGGTTCCTGCGCGGTGAACATCAATGGCCGCGAACGACTGGCCTGCCAGACCGCCGTGTCCAGTCTCGGCTCGACCACCATCGAGGTGCGCCCGCTGCGTTCGCTGCCCACGCGCAAGGACGTGGTCAGCGACATGACGCCGTTCTTCCAGTCGTTGAAGAAGGCCAATGCCGCGCTCAGTCCCAAGGACCCGGAGTCCCGCGAGATCAAGACATTGCCGCCCGGCGAATCCCGTCGTGCCTCGATCGAGCGGCAGAACGGCTGCATCTCCTGCGGCGCCTGCTACTCGGCCTGCGAGTGGACCCGCAGCCACGAGGGCTACCTCGGACCGGCGGCGCTGAACCGCCTGTACATGCTGGCCCAGGACGAGCGCGACGCCCTCGGCAGCCGGCGCCTGGAAGTGGCCGCGGCCGCGGACGGGGCGCTGCGATGCCACACGGTGGGCAATTGCAGCGCGGTTTGCCCCATCGAGATCCCGTTGAAGGAGGGCATGCTGCGGTTGAAGCACCTGGTTCACCGGACACTGTAGCGGGAGACGTTCGCAAGATGACGAAGCCCACGTCCCACGACGACCTCACGGTGTGCCGCATCGGGCGGCACGTTGCCGCCACCAACGGCCAGCGAATCGCCCTCGACGACGGGGCAGAGCGCGTCAGCTACGCCGAGCTCGAGCGGCGCGTACATGCCCTGGCCAGCACCCTGCTGCGCCTCGGCGTGCAGCGCGGCGAGGTGGTTTCCGCCTTCCTGCCGAACTGCATCGAGTACGTGGTCACGGTGCTCGCGGTGGCGCGCGCCGGGGCCGTGTTCTCGCCCCTGAATCCCCGCTTCAAGGCGGGCGAGCTGTCGGCCATCCTGCGCCAGTCCAGGCCGCGGGTGGTGGTGGTCGAGCAGGCCCTGGCCGAAACGCTGGCGGCTTCCCTGTCGGCGGCGGAACACGATGCGTACCGGGTCGTCACGGGCAACCCGGCGCAGGTGACCTGCAACGCCTGCCGCTGGCACGAGGCACTGGCGGGACCGTTGCTCGAACTGCCCCGGGTGGCGGAGGACGACCACTTCAGCCTCATGTTCACCTCCGGCACCACCGGCGTGCCCAAGGGTGCGCTGGCCAGTCACCGCGCGCGCATGGTGTGGGTGCTCAATGCCTGCATCCTCTACAGCCTGTCGGAGGACGACGTCTATCTCGGCACCATGCCCCAGGTGCACTCGGCGGGCCTGACCTTCACCCTCATGCACCTGTACGTGGGTGGCACGGTGCACATCCTGCGCGATTTCTCGGCCGACGGTTACCTGGACCTGCTGGCGCGCCAGCGCGTCACGTCGAGCCTGGTGGTGCCGACCATGGTGGTGATGACGCTGGAAGAACTGCGCAGGCGGGAAGCCTCGCCCGACCTGTCCGCGCTTCGTCGCCTGGTCACCTGCGGTTCGCCGCTGCAGGAGGCGACCAAGAACGAGGTGCTCGAGCGGATCACGGAGAACCTGTACGACTACTACGGTTCCACCGAGTCCAACAGCATGACCGTGCTCAAGCCGCGCGACCAGCGGCGCAAGTCGCGCTCGGTGGGGCAGCCGTTCCAGAACGTGTCCATCCGCATCGAGGACGAGAACGGCGAAGAGACGGCACCCGGAGTCGCCGGGGACGTGCTCTGCCGCAACCCGTCGTTGATGGATCGCTACCTGGACAACCCGGAAGCCACCGCGGCGGCGTTTCGCGACGGCTGGTACCGCACCGGCGACCTCGGCTACCTGGACGAGGAGGGCTACCTGTACCTGGTCGGTCGCAAGAACGACGTCATCATCAGCGGCGGCGTCAACATCTACCCGGCGGAGATCGAGAACACGCTGATGAGCCACCCGGACGTGCTCGACGTCGCGGTGCTCGGTGCGCCCGACGAGAAGTGGGGCCAGTGCGTATGCGCCTACGTGGTGCCGCGACAGGGCAGCACTGTTGAGCTTGAGTCCCTGCAGGCACACTGCAAGCACCTGCTGGCCGACTACAAGAAGCCCCGCCGGCTGCACCTGGTCGCCGCGCTGCCGAAGAATGCCGGCGGCAAGACCGTGAAGTCGAAACTCGCCTGAAGCCACGAAACCATTCAACCGATCAGAGGAATTCCCATGAGCCAGACGCAACCCGCCGCCGGTGATTTCCGGCAGGACATGTTCATTGGTGGGCAACGGGTACCATCGCGCAGCGGAAAGTACTTCGAGGTCATCAACCCGGCCACCGAGGAGGTCATTGCCGAAGTTGCCGAGGGCGTGGCCGAGGACGTGGATCTCGCCGTGGCAGCCGCCGAGAAGGGCTTCGAGGCCTGGCAGGCTCTGTCCACGCAGCGGCGGGCCCGCCTGATGGGTGATCTTGCCCGCGCCATCGAGAACGACTTCGACGGCTTCGCCGAGCTGGAATGCCGCAACCAGGGCAAGCCCATTCGCCACGTGCGCGGCTTCGACATTCCCAACACCATCGAGACGTTCGAATACTACGCCGGACTGGCCCCCGCCGGACAGGGCCTGACCGCGGACACCGGCGCGGCGATGCACAACTACGTGCGTCGCGAGCCCTACGGCGTGGTCGGCCAGATCATTCCCTGGAACTACCCGATCATGATGGCGAGCTGGAAGATCGCACCGGCCCTGGCGGCGGGCAACGCGGTGGTGATCAAGCCGGCGCCCTACACCCCGTTGACCCTGCTGCGCCTGGCGGACCTGGCCAGCGAGGTGGGCATCCCCGACGGCGTGATCAACGTGGTCACCGGCATGGGTCCGGTGGTCGGGCGTGCCATCACGCGTCATCCGGGGATCCGCAAGGTGGCCTTCACCGGCAGTACCGCCACCGGTCGCGACGTGGTGGTGAATGCCAGCGAGAGCCACAAGCCGGTGATCCTTGAACTCGGCGGCAAGAGCGCCAACATCTTCTTCGATGACGTCTCCCTGGACGGCGCCCTGAAGCGCGGCGTGCTCGGCATCTTCCACAATGCCGGGCAGATGTGCATTGCCGGTTCGCGCATCCTGCTGCACGACGCCATCTACGACGAGTTCGTCGAGCGCATGGCCGCCTACGTCAAGACCATGCGCATCGGTGATCCGCTGGAACAGGGCACCCAGCTCGGGCCGGTGGTATCGGCATTGCAGAAGGAACGCATCCTTGGCTACGTCGATCGTGCCCGGGAGGCCGGCGCCACCGTGGTCACCGGTGGACGCACGCCACCATCGCGCGAGCGCGGCTTCTACGTCGAGCCGACCATCTTCGCCGACGTCGATCCGGCCAGCGAGATCGCCCAGGAAGAGGTGTTCGGCCCGGTGGTCACCGTGTTCCGCTTCCACACCGACGACGAGGCGCTGGCACTGGCCAATTCCACCCGCTACGGGCTTGCCGCCGGTGTGCATACCAACAACCTGGCACGGGCGCATCGTTTCGCGGCGGGGCTCGAGTCCGGTACCGTGTGGGTCAACACCTATGCCTTCCTCACTCCCAAGGTACCCTACGGCGGCTACCGGGAAAGCGGCTACGGCCGCGAGCTCGGCATGTCCGGCCTGGAAAACTACACCCAGTTGAAGGCGGTGTTCATCAGTCCCAACGAAGGTTGACCGAACATGTACGAGAAAATCCGCCTGACCATAGAGGATCGAATCGCGACGCTGGTCATCGACGACCCCGATCGTCGCAATGCCATGCGCCTGACCATCCGCGAGGAGATGATCGATGCCCTGAAATCCCTGGAGCGTGACGACACCGCCGACGTGGTGTTGATCACCGGGGCAGGGGACAAGGCCTTCTCCGCCGGCGCCGACATCAACGAGGTGAAGACCCGCACGGTGGCCGGGGAACTGTCCACCCAGGCCCAGTTGCGCCGCGAACTGCCCTTCCTGCTCGAACGGCTGCGCCTGCCCAGCATTGCCTGCATCAACGGCTACTGCCTGGGTGCCGGCCTGGAGATGGCCCTGGCCTGCACCCTGCGCATCGCCGGCAGGAAGGCGCGACTGGGACTGCCGGAGATCAACCTCGGCGTGATCCCCGGCAGTGGCGGCACCCAGCGACTGTCACGGATGATCGGGCTGGGCCGCGCCATGGAGATGGCCATGCTTGGTGAACCGGTCGATGCCGACAGGGCGAGCAGCATGGGGCTGGTCAACGCGGTGTTCGACGACGACAAGTTGATGAGCGGTGCGCGGGAGATCGCGGCCAGGTTCCAGAAGAAGGGTCCGGTGTCGTTGATGGCCGCCCGCGACGCGGTGCTGCGCGGCTGGGACATGGAACTGGCCACCGGCATGGACTACGAGAACAAGATGTTCGCCCTGTGCATTGCCAGTGGTGAGCGCGACGAGGGCGTGGACGCCTTCCTGTCCAAGCGGCCGGCGAAGTTCCGCGGCTAGCGAAACGCTCCGCGCACGGATTGCCGGCCGCGACAGGGTGTCAGGCGCACAGCCGCTGGATGTCTCCTTCGAGCATGGCGCGGCCGGCCTGGCGACGGGCACGGGCCTGCTCGATCCAGCGTGCTTCCTTCGCGAGCACGTCGTGCATCCGTGCCAGCTCCTGCTGCACCGAGACCGGGTCCGGCCCGCCGTTGCCACGGGTGGTGACGATGGTGCCGTGATCCAGGACCCTGGACAGTTCGGCGGCATCCATGGTGATGGACGCAGTGCCGCTGCTGGCCGATGCCCTGGCCAGCGCCTTGGCCAGTCGCGCCGAGGGCAGGTCGCCGAGACCGGTGCCCGCGTCCAGGGCCTCGGTGGTGATGGCGGCGCAG
>CAYGJZ010000002.1:13665-21290 GCA_964350265.1 uncultured Gammaproteobacteria bacterium
CAGGTCGCCGAGACCGGTGCCCGCGTCCAGGGCCTCGGTGGTGATGGCGGCGCAGAGCTCATGGGCCTGTCGGTAGCGCAGGCCGTGATGCTCCACCAGGTGAAAGAGCAGCGCCGGCGCCTCCGACATGCCGCCGGCGAGGGCGGCCCGCATGCGCGCGGCATCCACCTCGATGGTGGGCATGGCGTGGACCAGCACGTCGACCACGTCGCCGACCATGTCCAGTGCATGGATGGTGCGGTTGGGAACATGGATGACGCCGTTGCCGATCACCTGCAGGCCGCCGGAGAACAACTGCGTAGATTCGCTGAGCACGCCCGCCACCCGGGATGCGGCGGGCCGGACCAGGCGAAGGGCATAGGGATTGCGCTTGTGCGGCATGGCGTAGCTGGTGCCGGTGAAGGCATCGGCGAAGCGCAGGAAGCCGAACTCGGTGGAGGCGAGCAGGAACAGGGTCTCGGCGAAGCGGGCGAGGTTCGCGGTGAACACCGTGAGCGAAGACAGCACGCCGAGCTCGATGTCCAGGGAGCCGTAGGCATGCAGGGAATTGGGCAGGGTGGCGGCAAAGCCGAGACACCGGCCGAGCCGCCCACGATCGATGGGCGTCGGTGGCGGCACCACCTGGCCGATCCCGGCACGGGAACGGTCGAGGGAGGCAAACTCCCGGCCCATGCGCGCAAGATCGTCGAGCATGCCGTGTGCGGTGGCGGCGAGGTAGTAGCCGAACGTCACCGGTTCGGCCTGCTGCGCCCAGGTATGCCAGGGCATGACCGCGTCGACGTGCAGCCGGGCCAGCGACAGGGTTTCCGCTGCCAGTTGATGCGCCTTCCCGGCCACGTCCAGCAGCAGGTCGCGCTCGATGATGTGCCGCGCGACGAGTTCGCATTCCTGGCGGGCGCGCCCGGTACTCAGCCAGTCGCTGACGTCGCTGCCCGCCCGCTGGCGGACCGCGCGTTCGATGTTGGGCTGCAACCCGTCCAGTTCGGCGTGGTAGTCGATGGCGCCAAAGCCTTCCTCGCCCAGTTCCGCCAGCACGGCGAGCAGCGGCTGGATGCTCTCGCGCGGCAGCGAGCCGGCATCGGCGGCGTGGGCGAGGTAGGCCTGGTTGTATTCGAGCAGCGCCGGGTAGACCCGTTCGCTGTTGCCCCACTCGTGTCCGAAGGCACGCACCAGGGCGGGATGTGGATGTAATGGCATGGTGATTGATCTATGATTCAGCAGTTGAAGAAAGGGCGTCCAGACAGGCGCGTTGCCGACCGCGCGGTCGTGCCGAGAAGCGGGGACAGGGGTCCATGAACAAGGCGAAAACGAAGAAGAACGGTGCCGCCGGCGCCGCTGGGCGGCGCGGAAGCGGCATGGGTTCGGTGCTCAAGACCTTCGAGGTGCTGGAGGCCTTTGGCCGTCATCGCGAGCCGATGAGCTTTGCCACCCTGCTGGCCGAGTTCCGCATGCCGAAGAGTTCGTTGCACCGTATCCTGTCGACCCTGATCCAGGCCGACGTGATGGAACAGGACGCGCGCGGCAGGTACCGGCTGACCCTGAAGCTGTGGCGCATCGGCGTCTGCGCGATGGACAACGTCGACTTCGTGCAGATCCTGCAGCCTCAGTTGGTGGCCCTGTCGCGGGCCGCGGACGAGACCGTGCACCTGGCGGTGTTCGAGCCCGGCGGCGGGGTGGTGTACGTCACCAAGGTCGAGAGCCCGCGCTCCATTCGCGTGCAGACGCAGATCGGCAAGGTCTCGCCGTCCTGGTGCACCGCCACCGGCCGTGCCCTGCTGGCCTTCGACGCCGACATGCGCGAACGCGTGCTGGCCCAGCCGCGGGAGGCCTTCACCGCCCTCACGGTGACCGACCACGACCAGCTTGCGGACATTCTTGCCGGTGTCGCCGAACAGGGCTTCGCCGTGACCAAGGGCGAGAACCACCCGGAGATGGGTGGCATCGCGGCACCCATCTTCGATCACGCAGGGCGCGTGGTGGCATCCTGCGGGGTGGCCATCCCGGCCTTTCGCATGGACGAGGAACTGGTGAACCGCTGCACGCAACTGGTGCTGTCCAGCGTGGAGAAGATGTCCGCGGAACTGGGATACCGGGCCGGCTGAGCATCGCACGACGCGCTGCCGGACCGTGTCCGGCGCGCCGCGATCAACGTCTCCCCCGTGCCCGGGCCGCCGCTTCCGTGCCGGCGATCCGACCGCCGATGAAGCACTCGGCGAGGTTGCCGCCGGACAGGTAGAGGTGGCCGAACACGCTGCCGAGTTCGCCGGCGGAAAACAGTCCTTCGATGACCCGGCCATGGGCGTCCAGCACCCGCTGGGCGGGATCACGCACCGGGCCGCCCTGGGTGTTGGACACCATCGGCCAGGCCGTCGCCGTGTACCAGGGCGGACCGGACAGCGGCCGCCCCATGGCGGCTTCCCGGCCAAAGGGGTCGGACGCTTCGCCACGGGCAATCTCGTTCCACTCGGCCAGGGTTCGTGCCAGTACCGACGGCTGGCAGCCAATGATGCCGGCCAGTTCCTCGATGCTGTCGGCGCGTCGCAGCAGGCCGTCGCGGAGTTCCACCTGGTTGTCGTTGCTCCAGTCGAGGTGCACGTCGGGGTCGTTGTAGGTGGGGAAGCCGATGGCGTAGCGATCCACCGCGTCCTGGTCGAATACCAGGTGCGAGGGAATCCTCGGAAAGGACTGGGTAACCGGGTCGTAGTGACACATGTGGCGGTGACCGGTGTCCCCCGGGTAGGGCGGGTACTCGTTCATGTAGCGGCGCCCGCCCTGGTCGACCACGATCCAGGGCATCTGCCTGTTGTCCGTGGCCAGCAGGAAGGCCGGCGCATCCTCGTCGGCATCCTGCATGCCTGGCGTCCAGTCCGGAAAGCGGGTCACGCGGATGCCGTAGGGATAGTCGGGGTCGTCGACCCGCTTGAGGCCGTAGCTGCCGTGGTAGTGCCACATGTGCCAGAGGTCGGCGCCCACCGCCTGGGCCATGCGGATGCCGTCTCCGGTATTGCCCGCGTAGGCGGCGCTGGCCACCGGCTTCTCCTGCCAGTACTGGCGCTTGAGGTCCTCGCCGGCCTCGAAGCCGCCGCAGGCCAGCACCACGCCTCCGGTGGCATGCACCGTGCGGCGCTCGTTGCCGCACGCCAGCACCACCCCGTCGATGCCCTGGTCGCCGCGCACCAGTTCCAGTGCCTGGGTACCGGTGCGCACCTCGATGCCGCGGCTGGCGATGTTGTGCTGAACAATGCGGAACATGCGCGCACCGCCGCGCAGGCCCCGCACGTGGGGGTAGTCGGTATGCGGATCGAAGCCGGGTACGGCGCTGGCGGAGACGAAGCCGAAGGTGTCGACCCCGTCGAAGGGGTAGTTGCCCGGCGCGTCGGCGCGGGTCAGCGTGGCACCGCAGGTGTTCGCCAGTTCGACGAGGAAGTCCTCGATCTCGGTCATGCCCCGGGCGAGCACGGCAAGGTTGGCCTCCGGCGTGGTGTCGCCATTGGTGGCGAGCAGGTAGCGCAATGCGTCGCCGGCATCGCGGGCGACGCGTACGCCACCGGCCGAACAGATCGAGATGCCGCCGGGGTGGGCCATCTTCTCCACCAGCAGGACCCGCGCCCCGGCATCGTGGGCGGCAATGGCGGTGACGCCGCCGGCGAATCCATATCCGATGACGATGACATCGTAGGCTTGTTGGCTGCTCACGTGCTCTCCCCGGGCTTCAGGAGCCGGATTGCTCGCCCGGGGAGGCGGCGATGGACACCGGTTTCGGCATTGACGCGTCGCCCCGCGGTCGTTTCATGTATTCCCAGGCCGCCAAGGGTACACCGAGCAGGATGCCGGCGAGGCTGATCATCGGCGCCGGCCAGATCATCAGCGCGCCGGCGAGGAAGAACACCGCCCGCTTGGCCGCGTTGAGATCACGTGTCATGAAGCCCTCGATGCCGAATGCCCAGGTGGTAATGCCGAGCATGGCGGTGACCACGTGAATGGCCACCGGCAGCGGCTCGCCGATCAGCAGCAGGGTCGGGCTGTAGACGAAGGCATAGGGCAGCAGGAAGACCACCAGTCCGAGCTTGATGGCCACGATCCCGGTCTTCAGCGGATCGCCACCGGCGATGCCCGCGGCGACGTAGGCACCGGTGCAGACCGGCGGCGTGATGGCCGAGAGGATGGCGAAGTAGAAGATGAACAGGTGGGCGGCGATGGGCGGCACGCCGAGATTGATCATCGAGGCCGGCACCAGGGTGGCAAGTACCACGTAGGCGGCCACCGTCGGCAGCCCCATGCCGAGCACGATGCAGGCAACCATGGTCATCAGCAGGGTGATGAACAGGCTGCCCTGGGCGACGTACTCGATCAGGAAGGTGATCTTCAGGTTCAGACCGGTGGCGGTGAGGACACCGATCAGGATACCGGCGCCGGCGCAGATGGCTACCAGCGGCACCATGGCCTGCATCGACGATTCGAAGGCCTGGTAGTAGCCGCGCAGGTCCAGCCGGGTCTCCTTGCGCAACTGGGCGATGACCATGGCGGAAACCACCGCCACGAAGGCCACGAACATGATGCCCATGCGCTGCGACATCAGCACTACCAGGATGACGATGGGGATCAGCATGTGGCCGCGCTTGACGAGCTCTTCCTTGACGTCCGGGAGATCCTCCAGCGGGATGGCGCCGAGGCCGATCTTCAGCGAGCGCATGTGCACGATGAGCAACACGGCGAGGAAGTAGAGGATGGCGGGCACGATGGCGTAGCTCAACAGTTCGAAGTAGTCGATGTTGAGATAGTCGATCATGACGAAGGCGGCCGCGCCCATGATCGGCGGCATGAGCTGGCCGCCGGAGGAGGCCAGTGCCTCGACCGCGCCGGCGAAGTGCTTGTCGTAGCCGGCCCGCTTCATCATCGGGATGGTGACCGATCCGGTGGTGGCGACGTTGGCCACGGTGGCGCCGGTGATCATGCCCATCAGCGCCGAACCGACCACCGCGATCTTGGCCGGGCCGCCGACGAAGCGGCCGGCAATGCCCTTGGCCAGGTTCATGAACAGGGTCGACGTGCCGGTCACGCTGAGCAGTCCGCCGAACATGATGATGACCACGATGAACGTCGCGGTGACACCGATCGGCGCGCCGAACACGCCATCGGTGCCGTAGAAGATCATGCTGACGATGGTCTCGAAGTCCAGCCCGCCATGGCGCAGCTGGCTGACCGGGATGGATTCCCCGTAGTAGGCGAACAGCAGGAACAGCACGAAGATGATGGTGATGGCCAGCCCCACCGTGCGACGAACCGCCTCGAGCACCAGCACGAGGCCGATGGCGCCCAGCCAGATGTCGACGGGTTCGAGAAAGGGGTCCGAGTACAGGCGCTCGAAGTTCATCACGTTCCAGGTCAGCACCACCGCGGAAAGCGCGGCGAGGATCAGCGCGCTGAGATCCTCGATGACCGCCGAGCGGAAGAAGCCGGAACGGATGAAGAGAAAGATCAACGGCATCATCAACAGCATGAAGATGCCTCGTTGCAGCGGCGCCTCGTAGGTGCCGGCGCCGCCGGTGTACAGCGCAAAGCCCGTGGTGGCGATGACGAGTCCGATCGCCAGCGCGGATTTCACCCGCGCGAGAATGTTGTTCATCGGTTGGGTTCCAATGACTCGGGTGGCAGGGTGGGGATGACGGCGAAGCGGTGCGGACGCAGCCCGTGCGTCCGCACCGCCTCTCGCGCGGCTACGCGATGGCTATCGATGGATGTCCCAGAGACCGGCTTCCTCGTAGTAGCGCTGTGCGCCGGGGTGGTATTCCACCGCGGTGAATTCCGCCGCCACGTCAGGACCGGCCGCGCCCTTCTCCGTCCACCACGGGGCGGACTCGGTGAGGGTGTCCCAGTTCTCGAACATCAGCTTGGTCATCTTGTACACCAGTTCCTCGTCCACGCTGCGGTTGAGCATGAAGCCGGTGCGCACGGCCAGGCCGTTCAGGTCGGGGGTCTCGAACAGGGGCTCGCCCAGGGTGTCCAGGTACATGGCCGGGTTCTGTGCCACGATCTTCTCGGCGCTTTCCGTGTCCATGTCGACGAAGTGCAGGTCGGTGCCGAGCTCGCGGGCGGCGAACAGCGGACCGAGATGACCGCGGTTGTTGCGCGAGTAGGCAATCAACAGGGCGTCGATCTGGCGGTTGGAAAGGGCTTCCTGGGCATCGGAACGACCCAGGTACTGGAACTTGGCGTTGTCCTCGGTCACGCCGTGGGCGGCGAGAATCTCCGTGGCCCGGGCATCGTCGCCGCTGTTGCGGGCGCCCACCGCCACCGTCTTGCCCTTGAGATCGGCATAGGACTGGATCTCCTTGCCGGCGATCAGGCGATAGATGAGCGGGTTCAGCGTTACCCAGGCGACGACGTCGTTGTAGTCACGACCATCGTCGAACTGGCCCTTGTTCTCGTAGGCGTCGAGCAGGTCGGGCAAGAAGCCGCGACCGCCCTCGATCTGGCCGGCGGCGATACGCTTGATGTTGCCCACCGACACGCCCTTGCCGATGGCGCCGTTGACCTGGACGCCTTCACTGGCAAGCTGCTCGGTGAGGAACTTGCCCACCAGCGAGGCTTCCTTGAACCAGCGGCCCTGGGGGCCGGCGCCGGTGATGGTCAGGATGGTGTCCTGGGCGAACACCGGTGTCGCGGGGACGCTGCCCAGGCAGAGCAGGCCGGTGGCGGCAATGGTTAACAGTCTCTTCATTATTCCTCCTGTACAGTGAGTCGTGGGGTTTAGAGTTTGTCCGCGTCGTATTCAGGTCCAACCACGGACAGGCCGACGCGCAGGGCCTCGGTTTCCAGCACGTCGTCTGGCATGACGTTGGCGAGATTGATGTTGGTACCGAATTCGCCGATCAGGAATTTCTTCAGCTGGTAGATGTCGCACAGCGCATTGCCCTTGATCCAAGGGCCGGTGAGCTCGAACAACACCTTCTCCAGGTCCAGGCCGCTGCGCAGGCTGGAGATCATGGATTCGATCGGGATTCCGTCCGCGGTGACCAGCTCGGCGCCTTCCACCAGCACCACGTCGCAGCCGGCGTCCAGGCAGACCTCGGCCTGGCGAATCAGGTCGTCGGCGCTTTGGCTGATCACCTTCGAGCCGACTTCACCGTGAACCTCAAGGCCGTTGTCCATGGCCAGGCGGATCAGCTCGCGGCGCCGGTCATCGGACAGGGGCACACAGTTGTCGGAGATCTCGATGGCCTCGAAGCCGAGCTCCCGCGCCTCGGCGAAGAATCCCGGCATGGCCTTCAGCCCCTGGGTCGCGTAGACGTACTCGGAGAACTGTCCGCCGAGGAACGGCACCACGTTGTAGCGCTTGTACAGGGCCAGCTTGTCGACGATGTAGGGGCGCGGGTAGAGACGCGCGGTGCCCACCGCGATCTTGGCGAGGTCGACGTAGGGCGCCACCAGGTCCAGGTGGTCGGCGACCCGGTTCTTGCCCAGCCCCCAGTCCATCATCATGGTCAGGCCGGTTGTGCGGGGCTTTCCCTGGCGTGCGGCAGGCAGTGGAACCGAACCGAACGGTACCTCCGTGATCGGGGAATCCATAATACGGAACTCCAAACAGTTATGTGTATGTGGAAATCCAGATGGTTGCATATAGA
>CAYGJZ010000002.1:21390-38046 GCA_964350265.1 uncultured Gammaproteobacteria bacterium
AGCGTATCTCGATGACCACCTGGTGGATCTTGCCGGTGAAGGTCGTCTCCGCCGGCCCGTAGCCGATGCCCTGGGCCACGGGGGTCTGGTTGTCGAGGCCAACGTCGGCGGTTTCGTCCGCCGAGAAGATGTTCGGCTGGGTGCGCTCGATCCGTCCCTCGGCAACCTGTTCGCCGTTGACCTTCAAGGTGGCCATGCCGCCCTTGCCAAGGCCGCCGCCGTCGTACTCGAAATCCAGCACCACGGTGGCCTTGCCCGCGGGCAGGGCATCGGGACCTTCGACCACGAAGCGTTCCAGGCCGAGCCAGTTGTACTCGTAGCCGGGCCTGCCGTCACGCAGGTGCAGTGACCAGCCGCCGTAGCGGCTGCCCTGCACGACCACGGCACCCTTGGCGCCGCCCTCGGGAATCTCGATTTCGGCGGTGATGGTCTTGGAGCGATTCTTCACGTTGATGAAGGTGTTCTCCAGCATGCCGTCCATGCCCTCGTACAGGGTAAGCGAGGTGCGGTCTCCCATCAGGTCGGGACGCCCGGCGAGGGTGGGATTGGCACGTTCGATGGTGCGATCATCGATGGGCAGTACGTGGTACCTGGCTGCCTCGACCAGGAACAGCGCCTTCATCCGCTCAAGCATCTCGGGGTGATCCGCGGCGACGTCGTTGGCCAGGGCGAAGTCCGACTCCACGTGGTACAGCTCCCAGACATCGTCGGCCAGCGGCGGCAGATCGCCGGTCGTCCAGGGGGCGCGGTGGATGGTGCGGGCCAGCCATCCGTCGCGGTAGATGGCGCGGTTGCCGAACATCTCGAAGTACTGGGTGGTATGCCGTTCCGCGGCGTCGGCGTCGTTGAAGGTGTACAGCAGGCTGGTGCCCTCGATGGGCACCTGGGGCGTACCGTTGACGATCTTCGGCTCGGGCAGGCTGACGGCCTCCAGCACGGTCGGCGCGACGTCGATGACATGCCCGAACTGGCTGCGGATGCCGCCGTTGTTGTCGGCGTCGATGCCGTCCGGCCAGTGCACCACCATGCCGTTTCGAGTGCCGCCGAAGTCGCTGGCCACCTGCTTGGTCCACTTGAACGGCGCGTCGAAGGCCACCGCCCAGCCCGCGGACATGTGCGGGAAGGTGTCCGGGCTGCCCCACTTGTCGATCAGCTTGATCAGGTCGTCGACCTTTTCCTCGACGCCGTTGAAGTAGGTCATCTCGTTGAACATGCCGACCATGCCGCCCTCGGCGCTGGTGCCGTTGTCGCCGGCGATGTAGAAGACCAGCGTGTTGTCCATCTCGCCGATGGCTTCGATGGTGTCGATCAGGCGACCGACATGGTGGTCGGTGTGACCGACGAAGCCGGCGAACACCTCGGCCTGGCGGCGGAACAGGGTCTTGTTCTCATCGGGAAGATCCTCCCACGCGGCGATGTCCTCGGGGCGCGGCGGCAGCACGGTATTCGCCGGGATGATGCCGGCCTCTTTCTGGCGCAGGTAGGAAGCCTCGCGCACCGCGTCCCAGCCGTCGTCGAACTGGCCGTGGAACTTCTCGATCCAGTCCTTCGGCACGTGGTGCGGTGCATGGGTGGCACCGGTGGCGAAGTACATGAAGAACGGCTTGTCGGGGGTCAGGGACTGCTGCGCCTTCATCCAGTTGATGGCCTGGTTGGTCATGTCCTCGGTGAAGTGGTATCCCTCGGTGCGCGGCGGGTTGATGCGCTTGGTGCCGTCGAAGATCAAGGGCGACCACTGGTCGGTTTCGCCGCCGATGAAGCCGTAGAACTTGTCGAATCCCTGGTGGGTCGGCCAGCGATCGAAGGGACCGGAGATGCTGGTTTCCCAGGCGGCGGTTTCATGCCACTTGCCGAAGGCGGCGGTGCTGTAGCCGTTCAGGCGCATCATCTCGGCCAGCGGTGCCACGCGGTTCGGAATGCGGCCGGTGTTGCCGGGGTAGGCGGTGGCGGTTTCCATGATGGACCCGGCATTGGCGGTATGGTGATTGCGTCCGGACTTCAGCGCCACGCGGGTCGGCGAGCACAAGGCGGTGGTGTGGAAGTTGTTGAACCGAAGCCCGCCCGCGGCAAGCCGGTCCAGGGTCGGCGTCGGTATCGGTCCGCCGAAAGTGGACGACGCGCCGAAGCCCAGGTCGTCGATCAGCACGATGACCACGTTGGGCGCACCGCTCGGCGGCGTGACCTCGAAGCGCGGCGGTGGCGTGGTGTTGCGCACGTCCAGTTCCGTGTACCTGGGCGGGTCGGGTTCGGAGATCGGCAGGATGGTGCGGTCGAATGCCGGTGGTTGCGCCTGGCTGGCCTGTGCCGTGGCGATTCCCTGCGCGCAGAGCAGGGCCGCCAAGGCGATCGGTGTGCGGGCGAATGCCCAGTGCATGGTCATGTCGATGGTTCCCGGTGGTCAATGGTTGTGCAGGCCCGGACCATGGTGCCTTGGACGACTCGCCCACGGTTCGGGTTGGTTCGGCATGACGCGCCGGATCGTCCGGCCCTTCCCTGTTCTGCCACGGTGTATGCGGGTGCCGATCCCGAATACGGCAGAGGAATGGATCCTGCTTGTGAACGAGCTGGGCGACGCGCGTCGCATGGCTGACTCCGGAGACGGGCGTGCAGGTGACCAGGGGCATCGTTGCACCGCGGCGGAAACGCTATGGTTGCGCGCGTTGCCGGTGGTCGGTGCCCTTGCGGCGTGTTCGACCTGCCGGTTTCCGACGAGTGGCATGCCCGGACCGAACAGCGGTCAGTGGTCGGCGCGAACCGTTCCCGATGCGCCTGGTGTCGTGCTACGGACTTCAAGACTGCGAACCCGGGCGAGACGGTCCTCGATGCGGGATTTGGCCAACGGTGTTGCTGGTCGCCATGATTGCGTTATCGTAATTGTGTACGCAGAATAGTACAGCCACGTGACGACCACAATCGCGAGCACAACGCGATTGACGCGAGATTTCACGACAATGAAACAGGGTCGGAAACGTTGTGTAGAGCCGTTGGTGCTCGGCACCGTGCCGGTGAAGCCGGTTACGGAATGTTCGATCCACCGCTTTGCGTTCCCGCGTGGATCACTCCCCAGCAACAAGAAGCGGTGTGAACCTTCAACCGCGCAGTGTTCGAGGAGCAGCCGAATGAATACCGTAGGAAAAGGCTTGTTGTACGTCGGTGCCGTTCTTGCCATCGCCACGACCGGTTCCGGCCTGGCGGTGGCAAACTCGGAGATCGCGCTGTACGCGTGGGGCCCGGGCATTTCCGGCGATGCCACGTTGAACGGTACGACGAGGGACTTCGACGTCTCCTTCGACGACCTGCTGGACCATACCGAGTTCGCCTTGATGGGGCATTTCGAATCCCGCGGGGAACGTTGGGGCGGTGGTGTCGACCTGGCGTTCGTCGAGCTGGAGGACGACAGCAGGGGCGTCGACCTGACCGTGGACTTCGGCATCTACGAGGGTTTCGCGACCTACCGCCTCGGTGATCACTTCGATCTGCTCGGCGGCGTGCGCTTCACCGACTTCGACATCGAGGCCGATGCCCCCGGGATTCCGCCGGCGAGGTCCGATGGCGAGCAGGTCGACGGCTTCGTCGGCGTGCGTCTGCTCGCACCGATGGGGGATGCCTTCGAGGCATCGCTGCGTGCCGACATCGGTGGCGGCGACTCCGACCAGGTGGTCAATGCCTTTGCCACGCTGCGCTGGCACGTGTCGTCGAGTGTCGTGCTGTCTGCCGGCTACCGCTGGATCGAGTACGAGTACGAGGGTGACCGGACGAACCTCGGCGCGGACTTCGACGTCACCCTGGATGGCTTCGTGCTCGGCGTGAGCTATCGATTCTAGGAATCGACGCGGATCCGGCCGCTAGAACTGCCCGCCGAGCAGGAAGTACAGGCTGCGGTTGGCGTTCTCGCCGATGCCGTAACCCACGTACACGGGGCCGGCTGGACTGTCGAGTCCGAGCCATGCGCCGAGTCCCCAGCGGAGCCGGTCCACATCGAAGTCATCGGTGTCCGCGAACACGTTGCCGAGTTGCAGGTTGAGCCCGGCGAAGGTGGGCATGGAGGACACCCTGCCGAGTGCGTGCATGTAGCCGCCGTCCAGCAGCAGCAGGTTGTCGCCGACCAGTTGGCGGTTGGCCATGCCGGGAAGCCGAAACAGGCCGCCGAGGCGTCCCTGGTCGGGGAGCGGGGCGTCTCCGTCCCAGGTGGCGAGCAGGTCGAGCCCGGCGCGCAGGGTATGTGGTCCGAAGGAACGTGCCCCGGTGACCCGCGTGCCAAGTTGCTGGAAGGCCTGGTCGGCGCCGAGGTCCGGATGCGCGTAGCCGTAGCGCAACCCGGCGGCCAGGCCTGAGCGGGGAAAGCCGGCATCGTCGAGGGTGTCGGTGAGAAAACGGGCGAAGAGCTGGCCGCCGTCGAGATCGTCGTTTTCCCCGGTTGGCCCGCCGACGACCGTATCGACCTCGCCCGCGTAGCGCGCGTAGCCGAATCTCGTCTCTCCCCAGGCACCGAGTTCCCGGCCCAGGGCAAGGTTCAGGCCAACCCGTCGCACGCGGTTTTCCGCCACCTGCCTGTCGTCGTCTGTGACCGCGAAGAAGTCGTCGGCGTAGTAGAGCGAAGCGTAGCCGAACAGCGGCGAGCCCTGGGCGAAGGGCCGGTACAACTCGGTGAGCACGCCCCGGGTCTCCCCGAGCAGCAGGGCCGTGCGCCACTCGCCGCCGCGCGTGCCCCAGGGCAGCCGAATATGGCTCAAGCCCAGGGTGGTGCCGCCATCCTTGCCGAAATCGGTTTCGAATCGCAGGCCGAACTGGAGGAAGTCCGGTCCCCAGGGCTTCTCCCGTGCCACCACCACCAGCCCCGTGTCCTGTGTCTCGTGCACGACGTGGTAGGTCACGCTGTCGAACATGCCCAGGGCATAGACATCGGCGATGCCGGCTTCGAGACGCTCGAGGTCCAGAGGCGCACCGGTCTGGATGCCGAGCCTGGCGAGGATCACGTCGTCGTCCACCGCGGCATCGTTGTCGATGCGCACGAAGGACAGGTTTGCCGGAGAAGCCGGTTCCACCCGGCGCATCGACTGCCGATGGGCGGCGTAGTCCCGTGGGCTCAGGGCGAGGCCCCGGAGCGCCGCGGCGGAACCGCGCGTGGCGATGGCGCCTGCCTCGATGACATCCATCGCGTTGCCGAAGTCGGCGGCGCTGAACCCGCCCAGGTCGGGGGTCAGCAGCACGTCGCCCGGGCCGAGCGCGGCGATCTGCGTCTCGATGTTGCGGCGTGTCAGCAGCGCGGTGAGCTGGGAGGCGATGGAGACCACCGAGCCAAGTTCCGCGGCGGTGAGCAGCGGGGAGGAGATGTCCGAGGCGATGATGATGTCCGCGCCCATCCGCTGGGCGACGTCCACCGGCAGGTTGTCGCTGATGCCGCCGTCGACCAGGATGATGCCGTTGCGTTCCACCGGCGAGAAGATGGCCGGTACCGCCATGCTCGCGCGGATCGCGGTGGCCAGGTCTCCCTCGCCGAGGACGACGGCTTCGCCGCTGGCGATGTCGGTGGCGACACAGCGGAACGGAATGGCGAGACGGTCGAAGTCGTCGACGCTGGAGACGTGCAGGGTCAGTCGCTTCAGTTCCAGGTAGAGTTTCTGCCCCTTGATGATGCCCGGGGTGATCGCGAGTTCGCCGTCGCGCAGGCCGGCCTCCTTGTCGAGAAGGAAGAGATCATCGTCGCGCTTGCGTCGAACGGAGAGTCGGCGCCGGTCGGTGTTGTCGTCGAAGATGTCGCTCCAGTCGATGGATCGAAGCGCGTCCTCGATCTCGTCCACCGCCAGGCCCGAGGCGTACAGCCCGCCGACGATGGCGCCCATGCTGGTGCCGGCAATCACGTCGACGGGGATTCGCTGTCGCTGCAGTTCCCGCAGCACGCCGATGTGGGCGGCACCACGGGCACCGCCGCCACTGAGTACCAGTCCGATGCGGGGCCGCTCGTCGTCGGCCGGGGCCTTGGGCGCGAAGCCGCACAGCAGCAGGACCACGGCCAGCCAGGCAGCAGCCCCGGGTGATCGGGCACGGGACGGGCGAAGTTTGGAAGGAGTCATGGCGCCGGATGGTCGTCGGGCGTGAAGGCGGGCTGCGACGAGTTGCGGCAGCGCGGGAATGCATCGTCGCGGCTGCATCATATGCCGAAGCGGTTCAGGTCCTCAAGGCGTGTCGTCACGGTTGGGCGTGGTGCTTCGGCCTGGCGCGATGACGGGTTCGCCGGGTACGCCGTGGTCTGTTCCCGGCATGCGCACGGCGTGCGCGGCATGCCGCCGGGAGGCGCCTACGGCGTGCTTTCGTCGTGCGGGCGAACGATACCCGTCCAGGTCCAGTGGCTGCCCTTGATGCAGCAGAAGTGGGGATCGCCGGGACCGCCACGATCCACGGCAGCACCCTTGCCGGCCGCGCCGTAGGGATGGCAGCCCGCGCGGCGTCGTCTGGCCAGCCAGGCGGCGGGCAGGCGCGCCAGGCGACGCAGCATGTTCATCGGATCCATCCTCAGGTCGGAGCAGGCATCGTAGCACGCCGTGCCGGGTCCGTTGCCGCGACCTCGTCGATGCAGGCGCGCAGGATGTCGACCAGTTCATCGACCTCGTCGCGGGTGATCACCAGCGGCGGCGAGAACACCAGGCAGTCGCGCACCGCGCGGGTCACCAGGCCGGCGCGGAAGCACAGGTTGCGCACCGGGGTGGCCAGGGCGCCCACCGGGGAGACCGCGGCGCGGCCGGTCTTGTCGCGGGTCAGTTCCACCGCGGCGACCAGGCCGATACCGCGGACTTCGCCGACCAGGGGGTGGTCGAGCAGGCTGGCCAGCCGGGCCTGGAAGTAGGGGCCGATGTCGTCGCCGACACGCTCGACGATGCGTTCACGCTGCATCACGGCGATGGTCTCCCGCGCCACCGCCGCGGCAGCCGGGTGACCGGAGTAGGTGTAGCCGTGGGGGAAGCGTGCCCCGTCCTCGAGGATGACGCTGGCCAGCCGGTCGCCGATCAGGCTGGCGGAGATCGGCAGGTAGCCGGAAGACAGTCCCTTGGCGATGGTGACGATGTCCGGCGCGATGTCGTAGGTCTCGCTGCCGAACCAGTGGCCGGTTCGCCCGAAGCCGCAGATCACCTCGTCGGCGATGAGCAGGATGTCGTGCTCGCGGCAGATGCGCTGAACCTCCGCCCAGTAGCCGGGAGGGGGCACGATGACGCCGCCGGCGCCCTGGACCGGCTCGCCGATGAAGGCGGCGATGTTCTCCGCGCCCAGTCGCTCGATCATCTGTTCGAGTCCGCGCGCCGCGGCAAGGCCGTGCTCGCGCGGCGTGCTGTCACCGCCTTCCGCCCACCAGAACGGCGCCGGGGCGTGGTGGACGTCGGGGATGGGAATGCCCTCGATGTCGTGCATGGAGGCAAGCCCGGTCAGGCTGGCGGCGGCAATGGTGGAGCCGTGGTAGGCGTATTGACGGCTGATGATGGCGCGACGGGACGGTTGTCCGAGGCGTTGCCAGTAGGTGCGCGCCAGCCGGATGTTGGTGTCGTTGGCCTCCGAGCCGGAGTTGGCGAAGAAGGCACGGTCGAGTCCCGCCGGGGCGATGCCCGCGAGGTCGGCGGCCAGTTCGGCGATCACCGGCGTGGTGGTCTTGAAGAAGGTGTTGTAGTAGGGCAGTTCGCGCATCTGCCGCGACGCCGCCTCGACCAGTTCGTCGCGGCCGTAGCCGAGGTTCATGCACCACAGCCCGGCCATGCCGTCGATGTAGCGCTTGCCGTCGCTGTCCCACAGCGTCGAGCCCCGGGCCCGCGTGATGACCAGCGGCCCGCCTTCATCGGTCATCTCGCGATGACTGGTGAACGGGTGTACGTGGTGGCGCAGGTCGCGGGCGCGTACGTCGGCGGTCAGCGAACGGAATTCATCGGCGGTCATCGGCAGGGGGCTCGGTGGAGTGAACAGGGTGCAGGCGAATCAAGGCGTGGTCGGGCATCGGGTCCAGTGGCCACAGCGGTCGTCGCACGTGGCGGTAGCCAATGCTGTGCAACTGCATGCTGGCAATGCCCCCGGCATCCACCAGCATCACCGCGCGCGCCATCGGCTCGAAGGCGGCGCGGTGGTGATTGCGGCTTTTCAGCGCAATGGTGTGCATGCCCGCCGGGTCGATGCCGAAGACGCGGAACAGCGCCGGGTCGGTCACCGCCAGCGCGCGACTGGCCACGATGACCTGCACGCCATTGATACGCAGCAGGGCCATGGCGCCCATGTCGCAGGTCGTGCCGCGAAGCATCGGACCATCGAGTTGGAAGCGGCCATCGTGCAGCGCCTCCACCCGGGCCTGGACCCGCAGCGGCGGTGTGCGGCCGGGATCGTGGTGGCCACCGAGCGCCAGCGACAGCCGGGCGCCGGGGCCGGCGCGACGCGCGGCGTCCACCGCCGCCGGGTCGGCCAGGCTGGCGAACACCGCCTGCTCGAGGCCGGCGTCCAGCATGGCGCGCAGCAGGTTGGGCGAATCGCCGTAGGCGCCGCCGGCGGGGTTGTCGGCGAAGTCGGCGAGCACCAGTGGCTTGCCGTGCACGCCATCCACCGGACCTTTGCGTGCCGCGGCCATGGCCTCGTCGACACCGGGAAAGCGGGTCTGCGTCTGCGCGCGGCTGCGCCACAGGCGGGTTGCCAGGTCGCGCGCCAGCGAACCGGTGTCGATGTCGCTGTCGCGGACCACGGTGACCAGGGCGGCAGGACCCGCATCGGCGATGTCCGCCCAGGGAAAGCCCACCGTGAGCGAGGCGTTGACCACCCCGGGCCGGGCGCGCAGCGTGCGCACGACGTCGAGCAGGTGACTCATCGGCGTGCCCGGCGCGGTGCGGCCGTGATCGGCGGCATCGAGCATCGGCGGGCGCGCCAGCGCGCCACGGGTCAGCCGCCCGGTGCCGGCCGGCAGGCCGAGCAGGTGGTCGAGGGCCGCCGCTGCCCGTTCGGCGCACTCGGCATGGTCGACGTGGGGGTAGGTCTCGTAGGGAAACACCGCGTCCGCCGCCTCCACCATGCGCAGGCCGAGGTTGGCGTGCATGTCCACGGTGACCACGATGGGCACCGCCGGGCCGAGGCGTTGGCGCAGCGCCGCCACCAGTTCGCCCTCGGGGTCGGCACTGTCCTCGGTGACCATGGCGCCGTGCAGGGCGAGGAGCACGCCGTCGCAGGGCGCAGGATCGTCCAGCATCCGTCGTCGCAGCCGTGCCCAGTCCTCCGCGCGCAGTGGGCCGGAGGGGCCGCAGGCGGCGGCCACCCGTGGCAGCAGGGTCCAGCGCCGGCGCTTCGCGGCATCGATGAAGCCACCCATCTCCGTGGCCGTGCCGGACAGCCGCGCAACGATGTCGTCGGCGTCCAGGCACAGGTAGCGGCCGGCGAAGGCGGACAGGCGGGTGGCGACCCGGTTGAAGGTGTTGGTCTCGTGCAGGATGGCGCCGGCGAGGATGCGCGGGGCGGGTCGGGCAGGGGCCGGGCTCATCGGCTTTCGGTCTTGCCGAGTTTTTCCGGGTCGTTCAGCCCTGCCGCCATCAGCGGGTCGTTGGCCGCGGCGCGTCGTTCCCCGGACAGCAGGAACTCGACCAGGCGGAAGCTGCGCGCGATGAGGAAGTTGATCACCAGGTAGACGAGCGCGGCGGTGGTGAGCAGTTCCACCGGCAGGTAGTTGGCCGAGGAGATGGTACGCGCGACCCCGGTCAGGTCCATCAGCGTCACCGTGCTGGCCAGGGAACTGGCCTTGACCAGCAGGATGATCTCGTTGGAGTAGGCGGGCAGGCCGATGCGCACGGCCTGGGGCAGGATCACCCGCTGAAGCCGGGTCAGGCGGGACATGCCGGTGGCCATGGCCGCCTCCACCTGTCCACGTGGCACCGCGCCGATGGCGCCGCGCATGATCTCCGCGGTATAGGCCGAGGTGTTCAGGGTGAAGGCGATCAGCGCGCACCAGTACGGTTCGCGCAGGATCGGCCACAGCGAGGAGGCGCGCACCTCGGGGAACTGCGACAGGCCGTAGTAGATGAGGAAGATCTGCACCAGCAGCGGCGTGCCGCGGAAGAAGAACACGAAGGCATAGGCCGGCATCCACGCCAGCGGGTTGCGGGCGAGACGTGCCAGGGCCACCGGCAGGGCCACCAGGAAGCCGGCCAGGGCGGCCAGCGCCACCAGCTCCAGGGTGAGCAGGGCGCCACCGGCCAGGGCCGGCAGGCTTTCGAGCATGACGGCCCAGTTCACGGGTTGGTGGCCGCGCGGAACCCGCGGTTGGCGCGCTTTTCGAGCCGGGCGACGACGACCATGGTGACGATGGTCATGGCCAGGTAGAGGAAGGCGGCGAACAGGAAGAAGGTGAACGGCTTCTTGGTGAAGCCGACCGCGAACTCGGTCTTGCGCATGAGCTCTTCCAGGCCGATCACCGACACCAGCGCGGTTTCCTTGAGGATGACCAGGAAGATGTTGCCGAGCCCGGGCAGCGCCAGGCGCCAGACCTGGGGCAGGGAAACCCGGCGGAAGGTGGTGAAGCGGCTCATGCCCAGCGCGCGGGCGGCCTCGATCTCGCCGCGCGGAATGGCCTGGAAGGCGCCGCGGAAGACCTCGGTGGCATAGGCGCCGAAGGCCAGCGACAGCGCCGCGGTGCCGGCGACGAAGGCCGACAGGTCGATGAAGGTGGTGTGACCCAGTGCCCGGGCCACCGCGTTCACCCCGGAGATGGCGCCGAAGTAGAACAGCAGGATGAGCACGAGGATCGGTACCCCGCGCACGATGGTGGTGTAGATCTCGCCGAGCAGCCGCGCGACGCGGCTGGTGGAGAGTTTCATCAGCGCCACCGAGATGCCGATCAGCACGCCGAACAGCGCCGACACCAGGGCGACCTGCACGGTCATCCAGGCGCCGGTGAGCAGCATCGGGCCGAAGCCTTGCAGGTCGAGCATGTCGATGGAATGCGGGGAGGGGTGAAACGGCCCCGGCAACGGCTGCCGGGGCCGCCGTGGATCAGCGTGCCGGCTTCAGGTTGACCTTGAAGTAGCGGTCGTTGATCTCGTCGTAGGTGCCGTTGTCCATGATCGTGGTCAGCGCGGCGTCGAGTTTCCCGAGCAGCTCGGTGTCGGCCTTGCGCACCGCGATGCCGGCGCCCTTGCCGAGGATCTCCGGGTCGAGCATGGCATCGCCCTTGATGGCATAGCCGGCGCCTTCGTCGGTGTCGAGCCAGTTGGACATGAAGATGCGCTGGGCGATGACGCCGTCGATGCGCCCGGCGGTGAGATCCAGGTTGTGGTTCTCCACCGTGTCGTAGAGACGGGTGTCGGCCCCGGGGAACTTCTGCTCGATCAGGCTGGCATAGGTCGAGGCGCGCTGGGTGCCGATGGTGCGGCCCTGCAACGACTCCGCGGTGGGCATCAGGTCGCTGTCGGCCGGCGCCACCAGCACCGCGCCGGCCTGGTAGTAGGGCTGGGTGAAGTTCACCGCCTCCATGCGCTTCGGCGTGATCGACATCGAGGCGACGATGGCGTCGTAGCGGCCGGCATTGAGACCGGGGATGATGCCGTCCCAGGCCTGCGCGGTGATCTCGCACTCGGTCTTCATCTCTTCGCACAGCGCCTTGGCGATGTCGACGTCGAAGCCCTGCAGTTCGCCGCTGGCGTCGACGAAGTTGAAGGGCGGGTAGGCGCCCTCGGTGGCGATGCGCAGCGCCTCGGCGCTGGCCGTGGCCGAGAAGCCGATGGCCGCGGCAACGAGGGTGGTGGTCAGGAACTTGTTCTTGGTCATGGTCTCACTCCGGGATGATGGGTTTGAGGAGAGATCGTGGGGTCATCCGTCGAACGCCTGGCGGACGAACTGTCGGCAGCGATCCGAAACCGGGTCGCCGAATACCTGGCCGGGCGGGCCTTCCTCTTCGACCCGTCCCTGGTGGAAGTACATGGCCCGGGTCGACACCTCGCGGGCAAAGCGCATCTCGTGGGTGACGATGATCATGGTGCGCTCCTCCTCCGCCAGGGTGCGCATCACGCGCAGCACCTCGCCGACCAGTTCCGGGTCCAGCGCGCTGGTCGGCTCGTCGAACAGCAGTACGTCCGGTTCCATGGCCAGTGCGCGGGCGATGGCGGCACGCTGCTGCTGGCCACCGGACAGGTGGCTCGGGTACTGGTTGCGCTTGTCGTAGATGCCGACCTTGTCCAGCAGCGCCCCGGCACGCTCCTCGGCTTCTCGGCGCGGCAGGCCGAGGACGTGGATGGGGGCCTCGGTGAGGTTCTGCACGATGGTGCGGTGCGACCACAGGTTGAAGTTCTGGAAGACCATGCCGACGCGGGTGCGAACCCGGTCTGCCTGGCGCTGGTTGATGCGTCCCCTGGGGCTGACCTCGAGGCGTTCGCCGAAGATGCGGATCTCGCCCTGCTCGTAGGTCTCGAGCAGGTTGATGCAACGCAGGAAGGTGCTCTTGCCGGAGCCGCTGGCGCCGATGATGGACACCACGTCGCCTTTCTCCGCGGTCATGGAAATGCCCTTGAGCACGGCGAGCTGGCCGAACCGCTTGTGCAGGTCCTGGATCGCGATGGGTGTCGATGGGTGCATGTCGGTGGTCATCGGTCCCGCAATATGTTCGCTAGCCGGTCATTCGTTCGTATAGTGTACACAGCCTAGCAAAGGCCTTTTCCCGTGGTCAAGGCGCGGTGCCCGGGACGCGGGCGCCCGGCCACCGTGCGAGCCGCGTCGGTCACGTGTGCTCCGCCGTCAGGGCCAGTGCGATTTCGTCGGCGGTCTCGCGCAGGATCGGCAGCAGGTCGCGCACCAGGCTCTCGCGGTCGTGACGGGAGGAGGGCACGCCCATGTTGATCGCCGCGATGACCCGGCCATTGCCGTCGTGCACGGGCACGGCGATGGACAGGATGCCCACCTCGAGCTGGCTCTCGGCCAGCGAGTAGCCCTGCTCGCGGCTGCGCAGGACAAGGGCCCGCAGCTCGGCCTTGTCGGTGACCGTGTACGGGGTCACCTGGCGCAGTTCGGCGGCATCGATCATGGCGTCGAGCTCGTGGTCCGGCAGCGCCGCCATCAGCACCCGGCCAAGAGACGTGGAGTGGGCCGCGTAGCGCTTGCCGATGGGAATGGTGATGGACATCATGCGGTTGGCGGTGTGGCGCACCACGTAGACGATGCCGTCGCCGTCCAGCACCGCCATCGAGCAGGGTTCCCGGGCGCGGTCGGCGGCCTGCTTGAGCAGCCGGCTGGCGATCTCGATGAAGGGCTGGGAGCTGAAGTAGGCGGTGCCGAGCTCGAGGACCTTGGGCCGCAGGCGGTAGAAGCGACCATCGAAGGCGGCATAGCCCAGGGAGACCAGGGTCTTGAGAAAGCGTCCGGCGGCGGCCCGCGACAGGTCGGTGCGGCGGGCGACCTCGCTCAGGGTCAGTTCCGGCGCATCGCGGCCGAAGGCCTTCAGTACCGCCAGGCCGCGGGCCAGGGAGCGCACGAAGTCGTTGCTGTCGACTTCGCCGGGTTGCTTGTCGTCGCTCGTGGATGCCATGTCGTCCTCGACGTTGAATGGGAATGAAGGGCGTTGCCGTCGGCGGTCGCTCAGGCGCGACGGGCGCCGAGTATGGCGCGGGCCGCGTTCCAGCCGGGCAGGCCACTGACGCCGCCGCCGGGATGGGCGCCGGAGCCGCACAGGAACAGTCCGGGAACCGGGGTGCGGTAGTCCGCCGCCTCGGCCGCCGGGCGCAGGCTGAACAACTGGTCCAGGTGCATTTCGCCGTGGAAGATGTCGCCGCCCACCAGGCCGTATTCTTCCTCCAGGTCCAGCGGTGTCAACGCGCGGTAGCCGAGCACCGAGCCGGGGAAGTTCGGTGCGTACTCGCCGATGGTGTCGATCACCAGCCTGGCCACTTCGTCGCGGTGGTCCCGCCAGCTTCCGGCCGGCAGTACCGGGTTGAAGTGCTGGCAGAACAGCCCCGCCACGTGGCGCCCGGCAGGGGCCAGCGACGGGTCCACGGTGGTCGGCAGGCACATGGAGATGACCGGTTTCGACGACCAGCCCCGCTGGCGGGCATCGTCGCTGGCCTGTTCCAGGTAGGCCAGCGAGGGCGCGATCATGATCGTGCCCTGGTGATGACGCTGTACCTCGCGTCCGGGGCGGGCGGTGAAGTCGGGCAGTTCGGACAGGGCCACGTTCATGCGAAAGGTGCCCGAGCGGCAACGCCATCCCTGCATGCGCCGTCGGAAGTCCGCGTCGAGGGTGGCCGGGTCGACGAGGTCCAGGAACAGCCGCTTCGGGTTGATGCCCGAGGCCACCACCGGGGCACGCAGGGCGCGGCCGTCTTCCAGCACCACGCCGCCGGCCCGTCCCCCTTCCACCAGCACCTCGGCAACACCCTGGCCGGTGAACACCCGGCCGCCGCGGGATTCGAGGCTGGCCTGCATGGCCTGGGTGATGGCGCCCATGCCACCACGCGGCTGCCCCCACTTGCCGCGCTTGCCGTTGACCTCGCCGAAGACGTGGTGCAGCAGCACGTAGGCCGAGCCGGTGGCATAGGGACTGGTCATGTTGCCGACCAGCCCCTTGACTCCGTACAGCCCCTTGAAGGCGACGTGGTCGAAGCGCTGGTCGAGGAAGTCGCCGAGGCTGCTCAGCATCAGCGAGGCGAAGTCGGCGCGGTCCCGGGCCGGCAGGCGGCGCAGGTGGCGCCCGGCGCGCAGGGCCTGGAACAGCTCGCCGAAGCCGCCGGTGATGTCCGGGGCACGTTCCCTGGCAACTGCCCGCATGACCACCGCGGCGCGGTCGAGCAGGCCGCCGAGTTCCTCGTAGGCGGCGGCATCCGCGGGCGGCAGCTGCGCCTGTACCGCGCGGGTGTCGGCCAGCAGTTCGAAGGTGCCGCCGTCGGGCAGCATGCTGATGGTGCCGCCCTGGCGTTCGAGTATGGTCAGGCCATGGCGTTCCAGTTCCAGGTCGCGGATCACCTCCGGGGCGAGCAGGCCGACCAGGTAGGCGCAGGAGGAATTGGAATACCCCGGGTGGAACTCCTCGGTGACGCAGGCCCCGCCGACGATGTGCCGACGCTCCACCACCGCCACGCTGCGACCCGCCCTGGCCAGGTAGCCGGCGCAGGTGAGACCGTTGTGGCCGCCGCCGATGATCACCGCGTCGAAGGTTTCGGTGGGTCTTGGTGTCGAGGGCATCAGCGTGGTTCCCGGGGTGCGAGGTAGTGGGGCGGCACGAACCGGTAGTCGAGCCGGGACAGGTCCAGCGGCGCCGGGCCGGGGGTGTCGACCTCGATGATGGCGTCGCACAGGGGCGCGAAGGCGGCGCGGAAATGGTTCTTGGCCTTCACGCAGAACAGCTCGGTGGATGCCAGGTCGATGCCGTGCAGGGTGCACCAGGCCGGGTCGTAGACGCCGTGCGAGGTCTCGGCGACCACCACCTGCAGCGTGTCGCGACCGATCACCGCGGTACGGCCAAGACGCACGTCGACGCCGTGCTCCATCGGCCCGACGTTGGTCATGCGGCCGTCGGTGAGGCGCAGCACCTTGCCGGCCAGCACCACCGGTTCGCCGAACTCGCGGGCGAGACGACCGCCGAAGTGGGCGAGGATCGGCATGCCTTCGCCCAGCCGGTGGGCCTTGTCCACCAGGTCGGGGTCGTGGAAGTAGGCGAACACGGTGGCCAGAGCGTCGGCGCCGTCGAGCACCGCGCGCAGCAACCCGGTGGCATCGGCGAGGCCGCCGGACAGCGGGTTGTCGGCGGGTTCCAGCAGGGCCACCGGGCGGCTGGCGCCTGCCTCGATGCGTCGACGTGCCTCGGCCAGCCCGGCGGCGGCCGTGGGCAGGGTCACCAGGAAGTCGCGGTGCCTGTCCAGGGCCGCCCTGGCCAGGCGGTCGCGCACCGGCGCCGGGTCGCAACGTCGTTCGTGGCACAGGCTCACGGTGACATGGGCATGGGGGCTGTCGGCATAGGCGAAGCCGCCGAACACGGTGGCGTCGTGGATGCCGTCTTCGCGCGCGGCGGCCGTGGCCAGCGAGACCAGCTCCGCCATCGGCCCGTGATCGGTGCCCATGCGGTGGCTGGGCGGCAGCATCGGCACCGGCTGCAGCGTGACCCGTGGATCGATTTCCCCGCGCAGGCAACGGTCAAGCAGTTGCAGTGCGCGCCGGGCGGTCTGCGCCATGTCCACGTGGGGATAGGTGTGGTAGCCGGTGACGATGTCGACCAGCTCGCCGATGACCGGGTCCAGGCAGGCATGCATGTCGAAGCTGGCCGCCACCGGTACCGCCGGACCCACCACCTTGCGCACCCGTTGCAGCAGGCGTCGCTCCGGGCAGGGTTCGCCGGTGCCGAGGGCGGCGCCGTGCAGGGACAGGTAGACCGCGTCGAAGGGTGCCGAGGCGATGCCGTCGACGATCTCGTCGCAGATGGCGTCGAGGTCTTCCTGGCGTACCGGCCCGCCCGGCGATGCCGATGCGCAGCGCAGGAAGGTGGGCCGCCAGTCGCGGTGGCGGTCGAGGAATTCGAGCGCGCCGCCGATCTCGGTGGCGGTGCCGGCGTGGAAGGACACGGCCTCGTCTCCGCGCACCCACTCCCGGTCGTGGAACCGGGGCAGGCGGGTGATCACCGGGTTGAAGCTGTTTCCCTCGTACCACAGCCGCGCAATGGCGAGCCGGGTGCCG
>CAYGJZ010000002.1:38146-113301 GCA_964350265.1 uncultured Gammaproteobacteria bacterium
GTGCCTACGGTGTGCATGCCGGGGCCATGATCGTGCGTTTGTTCGGTGTGCGGATGAAAGTACGAAGAGCGTACGATACTCTGGGTTCCGTGGCAGACGCTGTCAAGCCCGGTTTGCCAAACTGCGGTGCCCGACCCCTGCGCAGACGGACGCCACCGAGGGAAGATGACGACATTCCGTCCTGTGCAACCACCGGGCTTGTTGCGGCGCGGTCACTGGAATGCGGGGGCCTGAGCGGGACGGGCTTCCCGCCGAAGCGATTCTGCGGGCAGCGATCGGGAGCGAGGCGCCTGTGGCGGAGACGGGCAACCGACCCCGGCCCGGCTACTTGCGCCCCATGGCCAGGTTGACGCTGTCGCTGTAGACCAGTTCGCCGTCGCGCAGATGCGCTTCCAGGGCGGTTTCCACCTGTCGCAGGAGTGCTTCCCGGTGCGCCCCGGGCATGTCCAGGAAGGCCGCGGCAATGGGCATGGCGCGCAGGTGCAGGGGCACGAACCCGCGCACCGGCGGCACCCGGATTTCCAGGGTCTGCCGCTCGACGTGCACATCGTGGAAGCCGGCCCGGGACAGGGCCCGTGCCAGGGCGTCCGGGGACGGTGTTTCGCGCTGGCTGCGCTGTACCCGGGCGGCGTCCGCGGAGAGGTGGTCGGCGATGGCATCGCACAGTGCCGCGGTGTACACGCTGTGACCGTCCCAGGTGGACAGCGCGATCCGGCCGCCGGGGGACAGCACGCGGTGCAGTTCGCGCAGTGCGCCGGGCGGGTCGGGAAAGTAGTGGTAACCGTGCTGGGAGATCACCAGGTCGACGTGGTCGTCGGGCAGGCCGGTATCGCAGACGCTGCGCTCCAGCCAGGTGATGGCGCCGGGCCGGTCTTCTTCCGGGGCGGGTTTCTCCGCCAGCGTCCGCGCCCTCGCCAGCATGGCACCGTTGACGTCCAGCCCGGTGACCTGGCCGTCCTCGCCTACCGCGCGCCTGGCCTGGCGGGTGGTGATGCCGGTGCCGCAGGCCACGTCGAGCACGCTGGAGCCTGGCGCGGGCGGCACCCGGTCGAGCAGGGCCTGCGCCCAGCGCCCGAACCACAGCGGTACCAGCACGTCTTCGTACAGGTCCGCCGACTCGTTGGACAACTGGAAGCCGGAGGCGTTGTGCATGGCGGGAACTCGCGGAAAGGAATGGCGGGCCTGAGCATACAACGGCCTCGTGCGGGTTGTCCGCGCGGGTAGCGTGCCGCGTCCTGTCACGAAAACTTCACCCGCGATATATAACGATAATGATATATATCGATCCGGGCATCGCCGATCCGTTCACCGGCCAGGCGGTGTCCGCGACCGGCAATGGTCGACACCATCCAACCACGCTTGACCAGGAGTGCAGGGACAATGACGATTTCCGTTGGCATCAACGGCTTCGGGCGCATGGGGCGCCTGGCCACCCGGGTCCTCGTCGGGGACGAGGCGCTCGCCCTGCGCACGGTGAACGAGATCGCCGTCGATGCCGCCGGCTCGGCGCACCTGTTGGCCTTCGACTCGGTGCACGGTCGCTGGCGCCGGCCATGCGCCGGGGATGACGACAGGCTGTATATCGACGACGTGGAGGTGGTCTACTCGTCGTCGCCGAACATTGCCGATGCCAACTGGCGTGGCTGCGACGTGGTCATCGAGGCCACCGGCAAGCACCACAAGAAGCCCGGATCGCTGGCGGCATACTTCGAGCAGGGTGTCGGCAAGGTGGTGGTGGCTGCGCCCACCGAGGGCGCCTGCAACATCGTCATGGGCGTCAACCACGACGACTACCGGCCGGCGGAGCACGACGTGGTCACCGCGGCCTCGTGTACCACCAACTGCCTGGCGCCGGTGGTCAAGGTCATGCACGAGCAGGTCGGCATCGTGCATGGTTCCTTCACCACCGTGCACGACGTGACCAACACCCAGTTCGTGGTCGACAAGGGTCACCGCGACCTGCGCCGGGCGCGGTCGTCGCTGCAGTCGCTGATTCCCACCACCACCGGTTCGGCCAAGGCCATCGGCCGCATCTTCCCGGACCTCGCCGGCCGGCTGGACGGCCACGCGGTGCGGGTGCCACTGCTCAATGCCTCGCTCACCGACTTCGTCTTCGAGGCCGCGCGACCGGTGACCACCGAAGAAGTGAACCGGTACTTCCGCGAGGCCGCCGAGGGACCGCTTGCGGGCATCCTCGGCTACGAGGAACGCCCGCTGGTTTCGGCGGACTACCTGGATGACCCCCGTTCCGCGGTGGTCGATGGCCTCTCGACGCTGGTGGTGAACGGGACCCAGGTCAAGGTCTATGCCTGGTATGACAACGAGTGGGGCTACGTCAATCGCCTGGTGGAGCTGGTCAAGATGGTGGCGGGACGGTAGCGACATGGATGCGGCCGTTCGCAACTACGCCATCGTCACCGCCGGCTACTGGGGCTTCACCATCACCGACGGCGCCATCCGCATGCTGGTGGTGCTGTACTTCCACCAGCTCGGCTACAGCCCCTTCGAAGTGGCCATGCTGTTCG
The DNA here is from genome assembly GCA_964350265.1 of uncultured Gammaproteobacteria bacterium. GTDB lineage: Bacteria > Pseudomonadota > Gammaproteobacteria > Arenicellales > CAJQKF01 > BQJD01. Next base: position 40,672 of record CAYGJZ010000002.1, read on the forward strand.
TCTTCTACGAGTTCTTCGGCATCGTCACCAACCTCGTCGGCGCCTGGCTCGGTGCCCGCATCGGCCTGAACCGCACCATGCACATGGGCATGGCCCTGCAGGTGCTGGCACTGGCCGCGCTCACCGTGCCCGATGCCTGGCTGACGGTGCCCTGGGTGATGGCCGCGCAGGCGTTGTCGGGCATTGCCAAGGACCTGAACAAGATGTCCGCCAAGGCCAGCGTGCGCACGCTGGTGATCGACCCGGTGCAGGGGTCGCTGTTTCGCTGGGTGGCGGTGCTGACCGGGTCGAAGAACGCGCTCAAGGGCGCCGGCTTCTTCATCGGTGGCGCGCTGCTTGGCGGACTCGGCTTCCGTGGCGCGCTGACGGCACTGGCGCTGTCGCTGGCGGTGGTCATGGTGATCACCATGGCGACTTTACCCCGCGGCATCGGCCGGCTGTCCAGCAAGCCGAAGTTTTCCCAGGTGTTTTCCAACGTGCCTGCCATCAACCGGCTGTCGGCGGCACGCCTGTTCCTGTTCGCCGCCCGCGATGTCTGGTTCGTGGTCGCCCTGCCGGTGTACCTGTACGCGGTGCTCGGCTGGTCCTTCGCCTGGGTGGGGGCATTCCTCGCCGCCTGGGTGATCGGCTACGGCCTGGTGCAGGCGGCGGCGCCCGGGCTGCTGCGCGGACGGCTGGCCGCCGATGGTCGCGGCGCGGTGGTGCTGGCCCTGATGCTGGCCATGGCCACCGTGCTCATGGCGCTGGCGCTGGAACGGGACCTGCCGGCGGCCACCGTGCTGGTGGTCGGCCTGGTGGCCTTCGGCGTGGTCTTCGCGCTCAACTCCGCGGTGCACTCCTACCTGGTGCTGGCCTATTCCGACGCTGATCGGGTGTCGATGAACGTTGGCTTCTACTACATGGCCAATGCCGGCGGACGACTGGCCGGCACGGTGCTGTCCGGCTGGATGTACCAGCAGCACGGCCTGGTCGGCTGCCTGTGGATCTCGGCCGGCTTCGTGCTGGTGGCGGCGATGGTGTCCGTCACCCTGCCTTCGCTGCCCCCAGGGAAGAAGCCGGGGAAGACGTCGGGGAAGACGTCGGGTGAGTTGCCGCGGCAGGTGCCCGGCGGGTGATAGACTCCCCACCTGTCGTCCATCCGGCCGCTTCGGCGGACCATCCCGTTCCCCCTGCCGCACAGGTGCCCCATGCCCTCGACCCGCGTGATCCGAACGTTGCCGCCTTTTCTTGTCCTGCTGCTGGCTGCCGGCCCGCTGCAGGCGGACGATGCCGTGGTCGGCATGTGCCTGGATCTCGGCAAGTCCGGCACGGTGTGCGACTGCGCCGCCGAGGCACTGCGCGAGGAAGTGGGCGAAACGGACTATGCCCTGTACGAGTCCGTGGGCAGCGCCTATCGCCAGAACCAGCAGGCCGGCCAGGATGCCAGCGCCGCGTGGAGCGCGGCGTTGAACAGCGTCGGCGCACGCCTGCGCGACACCAATCCCCTCGGCGCCGCCCACCGCAAGGCGATCAGGTCCTGCGCGTCCTGAGCCGGCGCAGCCTGGACAGATTGCGGGGCAGGGTGCGGGGCAGGCCGCCGCCCTGGGCCAGCACGATGCCGCCGAACACGCCGGCGGCACCCAGTGCATGCCAGGCATGCAGCGACTCGCCGAGCAGCGCGATCCCCAGGACGGCGCCGAACAGCGGCATCAGGTGCAGGTAGACCCCGGCCCGTGCCGGGCCGATGCGGGCCACGCCCAGGTTCCAGCACCAGAACGCCGCCACCGAGGCGCCGATGCCGATGTAGACCACGGCGGCGATCACCGATGGTGACCACGCCACCACCAGGGTCGATGGCGCCAGTGCCAGGAAGGGCGTCATGGCCAGCAGCCCGGTGATCATGCTGGCGGCGAGCACGGTGCCCTGGGACAGGCTGGCGGGTCGGCGCTTGAGCAGTACCGAGTAGATGGCCCAGGTGGGCACCGCGGCCAGCATCCAGGCTTCGCCGGCGCCCAGCGTCAGGCGGGCGAGCATTGCCGGTTCCCCGCGGCAGACGAGCACGCCGGCACCGGCCAGGGACAGCGCCACGCCCAGGCGCTGGCGCCTGCCGATGGCTTCGCCAAGGGTGACGGCGGACAACAGCAGGATCAGCGCAGGCGCGGTGGACAGCAGCAACAGGGCATGGCTGGCCGGCGCATGCTGCAGGGCCTGGTAGATGAAGACGTGGAAGGCGGCGACACCGGTGATGCCCAGGGACGCCAGGTAGGGCCAGTGGGCCAGCATCGCGCGCCACTCCCGTCGCAGTCCCGGCCAGGCCAGCGGCAGCACGATGACGGTGGCCAGCAGCCAGCGCCAGGCATTCAGCCCGAGGGGATGCACGGCGTCGCCGAGACCACGGCCGACGATGAAGTTTCCCGACCACAGCAGCGTGGCGGCGACCAGCAGCAGCGGGGCGAGATGACTCGCCGGGTTGGCGTTGGCGTCGTTCATGGCCTGTGTTCCCGCGTGGTGAAGCCGGGTCACAGTGTGTGTCGCCATGCCGCGGGTGTCGTGAGGCAGGTGTCACGGTTTGGCCACGCCGTCTTGCCCGTGCTGCCGGGACGCTTGTCCCGGGTGGCCCGGCCCGTGCCGTCGTCAGCCCTCCGGCCGGGAGACGCCGAGGCCGGCACGACGCGCGGCGACGATGGCCTGGCCTCGGCTGCTCACGGACAACTTGTCGAACACCCGGGTCAGGTGGTTGCGCACGGTCTTTGGCGACAGGTGCAGCCGCGCGGCGATGTCGGCGGTGTCCAGGCCGGTGGCCAGCAACTCGAGGATCTCGTGCTCACGCGGCGTCAGGTCGGCGGGCAGGGCGGTGGACGTCGGCAGCGGCGACGGTTCCGCGTTGACGAAGTCGGCCAGCTCGCGCAGGAAGGTCGGCCAGGCCTGTTCGCCTTCGAGGATGATGTGGTTGCGCCCGCCAAGCGGCACGAAGCGCGCCCCGGGAATCTCCCCGGCCAGTTCGCGGCCCTCGGCAAAGGGGATGCGCGCGTCGTCCTCGCAGTGCATCACCAGGGTCGGTACGCGCAGCGCGCGGGCCGAGGCGGTGATGGCCAGGGCATCGTTGACACCGACGATGCGCGCGGCGACCGACGGTTCCGCCGAACGCCGTTGCAGCTCGTTGAAGTGGGAGGCCAGCGCGGCGTCGGCGCCGGGCAGGAACATGGAACAGAACAGCTGTCGGTAGGCGGGATTGTCCCGTCCCCAGCCCAGCTCCACCAGCGAGGCCAGCGCATCGGCCTCGCGTTCGGGCTGCTCCAGGCCGGGCCAGTGGCGGCGGCCCCGGGCATAGCTGCCGAACAGCACCAGGTGGCTGACCCGGTGGGGATGGCGGGCGGCGTACTCGATGGCGATGGGGCCGCCCTGGGACATGCCGAGCAGGGCAAAGCGATCCAGGTTCGCGTTGTCGACCACGCAGGCGAGGTCGTCCACCCAGGCCGACAGGCTGATCTCGTCGACGTCGCGATCCGACAGACCGCAGCCGCGCAGGTCGTAGCGCAGCAGGCGGAAGCGCGACGACAGATCCTGCAACTGGTGTCGCCAGATCGGGCTGTCACGGTCGTGGCCGATGTGGGTCAGCCAGTGCGCCGACTTCACCAGCGGCGGTCCGCTGCCGGACAGCGCATAGGCGATCCGGGTACCGTCACCGGCGCGGCAGAAACGGATCTCCTGCTTCACCGTGTCCGCCGCCGGATCACGCCGTCGGCGGCGCGTTGGCCGGCGTCCGCGGTGAATCGGCGAACACGCTTTGTCGCAGCCAGTGATGAATGTTGCGGGTCAGCGCGCGGTTGCCCTGCACGGTCATCGTGCCGTCGCGCATGGCGTCGCGGTAGCTGCGCTCGCCCATCCACACGTCTGCCAGCGTGCGCACCGAGCAGTGGAAGTAGACGTCCACTTCGCGCCCGGGGTCCTTGAGGCAGACCTCGGTGCCTTCGCCGGCGACGATCAGCCACCAGTCCTGCTGGCCTGGCAGGTCGCTGAAGCGGAACTTGATGATGGTTTCGGCGCCCTTGAGCCGCGACGGGTCGACGCTGCGCTCCAGGTAGAACAGCAGGAAGTCGACATCGAAGTCCTCGTCGCCCAGGGTATGGCGCGCCCAGACCAGGCCCCACTCGCCCAGGGAGCGCAACACCGGCAGCAGGGCCTCGCAGGCATCGGTGGGGTAGTAGGCATGGCCACGCTGACCGGCTACGCGGCGGCGAATGACCATGCCCTGCTCCTCCAGGGTCTTCAGCCGCCGGGTGAGCAGGGCCGGCGAAATGTCGCCGAGGCCGCGTTGCAGGGTGTTGAACCGCCGGCCACCTGCGAGCAATTCGCGCAGGATCAACAATGTCCATCGTTCGCCGAGGATCTCGGCGGCTTTGGCGATCGGGCAGAACTGGTTGTATTGCATGGCTACACCGCGTCGGCTGTGATCGGGACTTCCAGCATGGTAGCGCATGGCTACCGAATCTGTAGCGGTTCACTTCCGCGGCGGAAGTATTCGCCGTTCCTCCGTGGCGATAGTGTTCGCGTCGTCGCCGCACGGGCCTGTCCCGGCATCGTCGACACATCCCAGCGCACCAGACAGCAGGCAAACACCATGTCCCTACGCCTTCCAGTCCGCAGGCCACGCCACGGCGGCCGAACCCGTGCCAGCCGGCAGGGCCTTCTTCATCCGCGTGAACTGTCGCGGCTGGATCGGCGGCTGCTGGCGGACATCGGCATAACGCCCATGGCCGCGACCTTCGGCCTGGCCGGTCCGGATGCGCGCGGAATCACCGCAACAACGCGCCCATCGGCGCATTATCGATCCGAATCGAGGAACAAGACAATGAACAACCACCAAGCCAACCTTGCCCAGGCCGTCACCACGCCGGACTACTCCGCCATCAAGGCGCGCCAGAACGCTGCCTGGGCCTCCGGCGACTATGCCGTGGTCGGCACCACGCTGCAGATCGTCGGGGAAACGCTGGCCGAGAGCATGGACCCGGTGCCAGGCTCCCGGGTGCTCGACGTGGCGGCCGGCAACGGCAATGCCACGCTGGCCTTCGCCCGCCGCTGGCACCGGGTGACCTCCACCGACTACGTCGAGGCGTTGCTCGACAAGGGCAGGGCGCGGGCCGCCGCCGAGCAGCTCGACGTCGATTTCCGTGTCGCCGATGCCGAGGCACTGCCCTTCGACGACGGTGTCTTCGACGCGGTGGTGTCCACGTTCGGCGTGATGTTCGCCCCGCACCAGGAGCAGGCCGCCGCCGAGATGCTGCGCGTATGTCGTTCCGGCGGCCAGCTCGGCATGGCCAACTGGACCCCGGACGGCTTCATCGGGCGGTTGTTCAAGCTCCTCGGCGGCTACCTGCCGCCGCCGGCCGGGCTGTCGTCTCCGGCACGCTGGGGCGACGGTCGCTGGCTCGACGAAACCTTCGGGCCCTCCGCCCGGGTAGTACAGTGCAGCCAGCGACAGTTCCACTTCCGCTACCGTTCGCCGGCCCATTTCATCGAAGTATTCCGCGGTCTCTACGGCCCGGTGCACAAGGCCTTCGCCGCCCTCGACGAGGACCGCGGCGCGGCGCTTGCGGCGGACATGCATGCCCTGATCGACAGCCTCAACATCGCCACCGACGGCAGCATGAACGTGCCCGGTGACTATGCCGAGGTCATTATCCTGAAGGCCTAGCCGTGTCGCACCGCGGGAAGTCCCTCCACGGGACTTCCCGCGGTTCTGCCTCGCGGGAAGCGGGTTGCATGGCTTGCCTTCCGTCGTCGCCCCGGGGTCTACTCGGCGTCACGAAATCATCCGGGGAGTCAGGTTGGATCACGAGATATCCGCTGCGCGAACAAAGGCGTGGCTCCACGACGGCGACGAGATTGCCCTGCTCGACGTGCGCGAGGCCGGGCAGTTCGGCGAAGGGCATCCCCTGTTCGCGGTGCCGTTGCCCTACAGTCGCCTGGAAGCCCGTATTGGTGCATTGGTGCCACGGCTTGATACCCGCATCGTGTTGCTGGACGACGCAGACGGGGTAGCCCGACGTGCTTCCGACTGCCTGGCCGGCGCCGGCTACAGCGACGTGTATACCGTTGCCGGTGGTGCGTCGGCCTGGGCCGATGCCGGGTATACCCTGTACCAGGGAGTGAACGTGCCCTCGAAAGCCCTCGGTGAACTGGTCGAGCATGCCTGGCGACCACCGACCGTGAATGCCGCCACCTTGTACCAGTGGCGAACGGAGGGAAGAGCGCACCTGTTGTTCGATGCCCGACCCCCGGCGGAATACGCGAAGATGCGTATCCCCGGTGCGTTGTGCCTGCCGAACGGCGAGCTGGCGCATCGATTTCCGGCCGCGGTGTCTGATGCCGCGATTCCCGTGGTGGTGACCTGTGCCGGCCGTACCCGCTCGCTGGTCGGGGTGCTGGGTCTTCAGCTTGCCGGCATCACCTCGCCGATCCACGCGCTGGAGAACGGTACCCAGGGTTGGGTGCTTGCGGGTCATGCGCTGGAACGTGGCAACCAGGCAGCGTGTTATCCGTCGTTGAGTCCGTCGCAGGCGCGGCAAACCCGCGAGCGCGCTGACCGTGTGCTGGCCGCACAGGGCATCGACAGTGTTGATGCCAGGGATGTGCAGCGTTGGCGCGAGGAACCGGGTCGAACCACCTACCTGTTTGATCTGCGCTCGCCGGAGGAGATCGCCAACGATCCGGCACCGGCCTTCGTTCCCGCGCTGTCCGGGCAGTTGGTGCAGGCTGCCGACCAGTGGATCGGCGTGCGGCATGCCCGCCTGGTGCTGCTGGATGATCTCGGCCTGCGCGGCGCCATTGCCGCGTTCTGGCTCCGACAGCTTGGCTTCGAGGTCGCCGTGGTGCGCGTGGACGACACCGTCCGCGCGCTGGTCCCGCACCGAGCGGTTCCCGCGCCGGAGCGGATTGCCTGTATCGATGCGGCAGAAGCACTGGCTCGACATGCCCGCGGTACGGCCTTGCTGCTGGATGTTCGCGGTTCGGCAGCCTGTCGCGAGGCTCGGCTGGCCGGGGTGCCCTGGGGGGTGCGCCCGCGCCTGGATCGTCTGGCGCTCGAGCGGTCGCTTCCCGTGTACCTGGTGGGCGAGGGCGAGGTGGCGGCTCTGGCAGCGCGGGAGTGTCGACGACTGGGGCACCCGGATGTGTCCTTGGTCGCCGGCGGAGTGGATGCCCTGGTCGATGCCGGGGCGACGCTGTCGCGGGACGGGAACGATCCAGGCGCCGAGGAATCCATCGATTTCCTCTGGTTCGTTCATGACCGGCACGATGGCAACCTGGCAGCATCCAGGCGATACCTGGCCTGGGAGCAGGGCCTGGTCGAACAACTGGACGACGAGGAGCGGGCAGAGTTCCGCATCGCCGCTCGATCGCCGAAGAGCGCAGTCGGTCCACGGAAGGTTACGGATTGAATATTGCAGGCATAGGGCAAGGAGGCGATGAGATGTTATCATCTGGTCTTTAACATCTTACAAGATCAACCAGGATCCTCGCCATGAAACTGCACCAGCACCCGATGTCCGGCAATTGCTACAAGGTACGCCTGATGGCCTCACTGCTGGGCGTCGACGTTGCGTTGGTGCCCGTGGACTTGATGAACGGAGAGCAGAAGACTCCTGCCTTTCGGGCCTTGAATCCCCTCGGGCAAGTACCGGTTCTGGAAGATGATGGTGTACTGGTGCGCGACTCCCAGGCCATTCTCGTCTACCTCGCGCGCCGCTACGGTGGGGACGCCTGGCTGCCTGAAGACGCCGCTGGGCTCGCCGAAGTCATGCAGTGGCTGTCGTTTTCCGCCAGGGAGATGCTGGAGGGGCCGGCCCTGGCCCGGGCCCTCGTCCTGTTCAAGCGCACGGACGATCCGGAACCGGTGGCCAAGCGCGCACGACGGGCGCTCGCGGTGCTCGACGACCGTCTGCAGCACCATCCGTGGCTGGCGCTCGACCGGCCAACGGTGGCCGACGTCGCCTGTTATCCCTATGCCGCGCTGGCTCACCAGGGCGACCTGGACATCGGCGAACTCGATGGCCTGCTGGGTTGGTTCGCGCGGGTGCAGGGGTTGTCCGGTTACATTGCGCAGAAAGGCATCTACGAAGTTCCACTCTAATAACATCTTATATAGATCATATTGACATGTTATAGAGTCGGCCCGTATCCTCGCCGCCTGGTGTCACTCGTCGGTGACACCCTGACCGGGAGGAAAAATCTGGATGACATCGCCGCAGGTACCGTACTACTACGCCACGCTGGACTTCCAGGCACTGTGGCGGGACTATCCGCCGCCGCCGCGGGACGCCGATGTCGCGCGGGCATCGGCGGATGAAATCCGCGCCTTGCAGGAGCAACGTTTCGCCGAGCAGGTGGCCCGGGCCTGGACGATCCCTTTCTACCAGCGCCTGTGGGGCGAGGCAGGCATGCAGCCGGGGGATATCCGAGTACTCGACGATCTGTCGCGTTGCCCTTCGTTCACCGTCTCCGACCTGCGCGAAAGCATCGACCGGGCACCACCGTTCGGCGACTTCACCGGGGTCGACCCGAAGAATGGCCCGCCCACGCCCTGGATCTTCCATACCAGCGGCGGAACCACCGGTTTGCCGCGTCCAATGCTGTACTCGCCAAAGGATCGCGAAGTCGTCAACATCCTGGGCGCCCGTCGCCTGCACATGGCGGGTATACGCGCGGGTGACATGGTGCAGGTGACTCACTCCCTGGGTCTGTCCAATGCCGGGATGTCCGCCGGGGAGTCTTTGTGGAAGTACTCCGGGGCAGTACCGGTCATGACCGGCAGTGGTTCATCGACGCCGTCACGGCGGCAGATCGAGCTTGCGAAGGCTTGGGGCAGCAACGCCTTGATCGGCTTCGCCGCCTACATGCGGCACCTGGCGCTGGTCTGTCGCGACGAGATGCGGATCGACCCGCGCGACCTTGGCATCAAGTCCATATGTACACATCTCGGCACGGACGACCGTGCATCGCTGGAAGATCTCTGGAACGCGAAGGTGTACGACTCCTACGGTGCCAACGAGGCAGGCATGATCGCCGCCGACTGCGAGGCGCGGAGCGGCATGCACGTGTTCGAGGATGCCCACTACGTGGAAGTGGTCGATCCGGTCTCGGGACAACCCGTACCCACGGGTGCTGAAGGTACGGCGTTCATCACCAGCCTGTACAAGCATGCCGCACCGATGATCCGCTTCAACATCAACGACATTACCGCCATGGTTTCGGGAGAGTGTTCCTGTGGCAGCCGCCGGCGCAGGTTGCGCGGCATCCTCGGACGCAGCGACAACATGGTCAAGTTGCGCGGCGTCAATGTCTTTCCGGACGCCATCGGCGGCCTGATCCAGGACAACGACCGCATGACCGGCGACTACGTGTGCATCGTCGACACGGTGGCCGCAGGACGTGACGAGATGACCACCATGGTCGAGGCGTCTGGCAGCGAGGTCGACAGGGAAGCGCTGCGCGTGGATCTTGAGCAGCGGCTGCGCGAGGTCATCGGCGTGAAGATCGCGGTGGAAGTCGTGGACCGTGGCGCACTGGATCGCTACACCGGGTTGTCACAGACCTCCAAGGTCAAGCGCTTGATCGACAGGAGAAAGGACAAGCACCCGGGCACACACTAGCAGGTGAAGGTTTCCCGGTGCGCCGCAGGCCAGCGGTGTGAACAGGCTTGACATCGAACGCCGCATCGGCGGCAGCAACAGGAGAACGGTATGGATCTGAAAATCCGGGACAAGGTGGCCATTGTCGGCGGCGCAAGCGGCGGCATCGGCTCGGCGATCGCCCACCAGTTGGGCAGCGAAGGTGCCCGTCTGGTGCTGTGGGCGCGCAAGGCAGAACCGCTGGAGCAGTCCGCCAGGGAGATTGCACAAGCCACCGGGGTCGAGGTGTTGACGGTGACCGGTGATATTCGCGAAGGCGAGGACCTTGAGCGGATCGTCGCGGCGACCATGGAGAAGTTCGGACAGGTGGATATCCTGGTCAACAACGACGGAGCACCGCGTCTTGGACCTCTGCTTACCTTTGACGACGAGACCTGGGACAAGGCCATTCGCCAGATGCTGCTTTCCGTGGTGCGGTTGACGCGACTGTGCATTCCGTCGATGAAGGAGCGTGGGTGGGGTCGGGTGATCAACATCGGTGCGCTTGCGGGCAAGGCGCCCCAGGCGGGGTTTGGACTGTCCGCGGCCACCCTGGCGGGGATGATCGGCTACTGCAAGACGCTCTCGCGGGAGGTGGGGGCCGATGGCATTACCATCAACACGCTGTGTCCCGGCCGGGTGGATACCGCCCTGACCCGTCGTGCACTGAAGGCCCAGGCCGAGCACCGCAAGGCGTCGCTGGAGGACACCGTTGCCGAGGCAACCGCGCGCATCCCGGTGGGGCGGTTCGCACAGCCGGAGGAGATTGCCGCCGTGGTCGCCTTTCTTGCCTCTGAACAGGCTGCCTTCCTTACCGGTACCGCGTTGCAGGTTGACGGCGGCACGCTGGAAAGCATTGCCTGAACCGTCGAACCCGACCACGGGAGAAATTCCATGCCCATCTATGACCTCCATTCCCACTGGGGAACCCGGCGCGGCTACGCGCTGCGCTCGGAAAAAGAACTGGCGTTGCAGCGCAAGACCTGGAACTCCGAGCCTGCCTATCACACCGAGGAGGAAATGGCTGCCTATTTTCGAGAAAGCGATGTGCGGGCCATTCTCGATTTCGGCTTCGACAAGTACCTGGATCTCGAAGAAGCCGCCGAGTTGCACGACTACGGTATCGAGGTTCAACAAGCGTATCCGGATGTCATCATCGGCAACTGGATCCAGATCAATCCTCGCACGGGCAGCGCGGGTGTTCGAGAACTGCGACGGTGCAAGGACAAGGCCACCGGCTTCCTCGGCTTCGCGGCTTCTGGAAGTGGTGCGGGACCGGTCAGCGACGAAGTCTGGGCACCGTATTTCGAGTTCTGCGTCGAGGCGCAGATTCCGGTGCTCGTACTGGTGGGTACCACCGGCCTCGGTGCGGGTATGCCTGGCGGCAACGGCATACTCATCGAGCACTGCCACCCGCGCTACCTCGACCAGGTCGCCGCCCGCTACCCGGACCTGACCATCGTTGCGGCGCGACCCGCCTGGCCCTGGCAGGCCGAGGCCATCGCGGTGATGCTGCACAAGCCGAATATCTGGTACGAGTTGCACGGGTGGTCGCCGAAGTATTTCACCCCGGACCTGAAGTACGAGATCTCCCGCCGCCTGAAGAACCGCGTCATGTTCGGAGCCGATTACCCGTTGTTTACCTATGAACGGCTGCTGCGCGACTGGAAAGCGGAAGGATATGCCGAGGATGTCCTCGAGCGGGTGTTCACGCGCAATGCCGAGGCCTTCCTGGCCTCGATCCAGGGACGGGACCCGGCATAGACCGCAGCGGTTGCCTCCCGATACCGGGCCTGGGTACCGGGAGGTCGTCGTTCCGTTTTACTGCACCGCGACCACGGTACGGCCACGGATTTCCCCGGCGAGAATTCGCCGTCCCGCCTCGGGCACGTCGGGCAGCCCGATGGTGTTCACCATGGAGTCCAGTCTAGCCATCGGCAGGTCGCTTGCCACGCGCTGCCAGGCCCGCGCCCGGGCGGCCGTCGGCTGCATCACCGAGTCGATGCCCAGCAGGTTGACGCCGCGCAGCAGGAAGGGAATGACCGTGGTGTTCAAGGAGCTGCCCCCGGCCAGTCCCACCGCCGCCACTGAACCACCGTAGCGAATCTGGGTCAGGACGTGGGACAGCATGGTGCCGCCCACCGCATCCACGCAGCCAGCCCAGCGTTCCCGGTCCAGCGGCTTTGCAGGTGGTGAGGACAAGGCCTCGCGTTCAATGATCGTCGCGGCGCCGAGCGACCTCAGGTAGTCCGCGGTTTCCGCTCTGCCGGTGACCGCGGCAACTTGGTACCCCAGGCTGGCGAGGATGGCGACCGCCACCGAGCCGACGCCGCCGGCCGCACCGGTAACCAGCACCTCGCCCTGGTCGGGCTCCAGACCGTGGTCTTCCAGCGCCATCACTGCCAGCATGGCAGTGAAGCCGGCCGTGCCTACCGCCATGGCCTGGCGAGCGGACAGGCCGGATGGTCGTGGCAACAGCCAGTCGCCCTTGACCCTGGCTCGCTCCGCGTAACCACCCCACCAGGTTTCTCCCACTCGCCAACCGGTCAGTAGCACCGGATCTCCAGCCTGGAACCGCTGGTCTTCCGAAACCACCACGGTGCCGGCCAGGTCAATGCCGGCAATGTGCGGATAGTTGCGTACCAGGCCACCCTTGCCGGACAAGCACAGCCCGTCCTTGTAGTTGACGGTGGAGTATTCCACCGCAACCGTGACGCCTCCCTCCTGGGGCAGGGCGTGCTCGTTGATGGTCTCGACTGCGCTGGTGACCTTTCCCTGGTCGTTCTTCCGAGTGACGACGGCGTTGAATTCCACGTTGACCTCTTGCTGTGCAAATGATGGTTGATGGTGTGCCGCACCCAGTGACAGGCCATCCCAGGAGGCACGACGTGCGGGATGCCTCGTTGAAACAGGTCACGAGGTGCTAAAGTGTCCAGAAGGTATAAATTAACATGTTAGAGCATGGAGGATCGATACCCGCGATGCGGTTCGATGCCCTGGCTGCGCACTTGGCCCCACGTCCTGTCGACATTCTGCTAAGGCTTTCGGAGCCTGCGTATGGGATGCAAACCGCTGAAAAATCGTCGGTTATTGCGATATCCACGATGTAGAGCCGGCAATCCGCCGATTTTCCTGCCACAGGTCGTACGCACACGGCCAGTGGTCGATCCTGAAGACCAGGATACGTCGGGCTTGCAGATTTTCCTTGAAGTTCTAGAATAGCTTTCATAACATGTTAACTACATTGACCATCATCGAAACACAACGGGAAACCGCCACCATGAGCAAGCCAACTGAACAGCAGACCTGGGGCGACAGGCTGGACGACGCGATCCAGGCGGCGTCGAGCGCGCGTCGGGAAGCACGCAAGGTGATTCGCTCGGAAGAGTTGCAATGGGAAGAGGACAAGATGGCCAAGAGCGCCTTGCTGGTGAGCGAGATGACCGGATTCTCGCTGCGCTCTATCCACGCATTTCTCGCCGAGATGCCACCTGCGGCATCCACCGGGAAACATCGTCACACCAGCGAAGCGCTGATGTACGCGTTGTCTGGCAGCGCCTACACCATCATCGACGGAGAGCGGATCGACTGGAAGGCGGGAGATGCCATTGCCATCCCGGTGATGGCCTGGCATCAGCACTTCAATGCCAGCGACACCGAGCCGTTTCGCTACCTTGCCGCGAGCAACTACCCGATGACGGTAAATCTCGGCGTGGAACTGATCGAGCACGCTGAATCGCGCAGCGATCTCGACGACAACTGAGCATGCGGGGAAGGCAGCGTTGATCACCCTGACAAACATCAAGAAAACGTACCGTGGTACCCAGGCTCCCGCCGTGGACGGACTTTCGCTGACGGTAGAGGAGGGGCAACTGGTCACGTTGCTGGGTTCCAGTGGTTGCGGCAAGACCACCACCCTGCGTTGTCTTGCCGGGCTGGAAGAGCCTGATGCCGGAGAGATCGCCATCGACGGGGAGGTGGTGTACTCCAGCGAACGCGGCATCAACCTGCCTGCGAGCCGCAGACGACTTGGCATGGTGTTTCAAAGCTATGCCATCTGGCCGCACATGACGGTGTTCGAAAACGTCGCCTTTCCCTTGCGCTGCGAGAACAAGTCTCAAGACGAAATTGCAGAAGCCGTCGACTGGGCCCTGTCCCTGGTCAACCTGGAAGAATATGCACAACGTCGTGCGCCATTGCTTTCCGGTGGGCAGCAACAGCGGGTTGCCCTGGCCAGGGCGATCGTCAACCGTCCCCGGGTGTTGCTGCTTGACGAACCCTTGAGCAACCTCGATGCCAAGCTGCGTGACCAGATGCGACTGGAACTGCGCCAGTTGCTCAAGGGCCTGAAGATTACCGCCGTGTACGTGACCCACGACCAGGACGAGGCCTACTCCCTGTCCGATGTGACTGCACTGATGAACGGTGGGCGCATTGTCGAGTACGGGCTGCCCATCGACATCTACAACCAGCCAAGAACAACTTTCGGCGCCGAGTTCCTCGGATTGTTCAGCCGGTTCCCGGGCACGGTTGTCGGAATGTCGTCGGAGAACCAGGCAAGGGTGCAATCCCCGCTCGGGGAAATCCTGTGCCACAGCCATGTCTCGCAGGCGGCGGGAACCGACGTCACCGTCTACCTGCGTCCGGAGGAAGTGGAAGTACTGGTGTCGTCCAGCGAACCCGGATTTGACGTGGACGTCACGGAAATCATTCGCCTTGGCAGCATCGTCGAATGGTGGGGGCAAGTCGGCGGAATCCAGGTGCGCGGAAGGATGTTGGCGGGGGCACCAGGTGCCGCTCGCCTGCACGAGAGCGGAGTGGGGGGGCGATTGCGGGCGCACGTGTTGTCCGCACGATGCCTTCCCACGGATGCGGAATAAGCCAAACCAACGAGGAGCATGACATGACCGATCGAGGATTCTACAAGCAACGCAAGCCCCTGTGCCGGCTGGCTGGTGCCGCGTTGGCCGGTGCCATTGCGCTGGGGTTGTCCACCCCGGCTGCCGCGGAAGGCGACGTGCAGGCGACACTGGATGCCCTCGCCGGGATGGGGGGAGAAGAGCGTCTCGCCTTTCTCGAGGCCGAGGCGAACAAGGAAGGAAAGATCGTGGTGTACGCCGCGGATGATCCCAACGTGATGAAGGCCTGGGCAGATGCATTCGGCGAGAAGTACCCCGGTATCGAGGTGATCTACCAGCGCATGAACACCCGCGACATGATCAGTCGCGTAGTGGCGGAAGTGGAGGCGGGCCGTCCTGTTGCTTCATTGCTCGGTGGTGTCACCGCGACTGAGTTGGCGACGTTGAAGGAGAAGGGCTTGTTGGCCAGCTACCACTCTCCGGAAGCCGAGAGTTTCGATGCGCAGTTCAAGGATGAGAACGGCTACTGGACCGCACATTGGTTCGCGCCGGAGATCGTTGGCGTCAACGTCAACCAGTTGAAGAAGGAGGATGCACCGATCACCGTAGAAGACCTTGCCAACTCCGGCCTGGAGCGAAAACTGGGACGACGCAGTTCCGGGGGCCGCTGGCTGGCGGGTGTCGCCCACGTGCTCGGCGAGGAGAAGGCGCTCGAACTGGCGTCGCGTATTGCCGATCTGAACCCGTTGCTGTTCAGCAGCACCAGCGCATTGACCAATGCGTTGACCAGCGGACAGATCTCGGTGGCCTTTGACATTCACGCAGGCAATATCGGTATCGCCAAGGAGCGCGGCGCGCCGGTGGACTACGTGGTGCCCGAGCCGTTGTTCCTGCTTCCGGCCTACACGGTGTTCCTGAAGTCCGCGCCGCATCCCCATGCCGCGGCATTGAACTACGACTGGAGGCTGGCGAAGGATGGAGGCCAGGGAATGTACAAGGACTACCACCAGAATGGTCCGCGCCCGGATACCGAGTATGCCTACATGGACATCATGAACGGCGCCAAGACGACGATCACCCTGAACCAGGACGTGCTCACGGAGATCCGCAAGTACGACGAGAAGTTCAAGGAAATGTTCGTCAAGGAATAACGGCAGGAACACTGGGCCAAGATCAGCAATGAATACCGCACAACAGCCCTCGAGCAGTCGCGTACGTTGGTGGACGCGCATTGATCCCTGGCGTGACGGCACGACACTGTTGTGCGGTTTCCTGCTCATCTACCTGGTCGGTGTGCCGCTGGTTCTGCTGTTCTACGGCTCGGCGGCCACCGGCGTCCCTGGTGAGGCCGGTGCGCTGAGTCTTTCCCGCTACTACGAGGTCCTGTCCGACCCGGATACCTACCGCTTGCTTGGTCGGTCGGTGGTCTACGCCCTGGGTGTAGCCGCGGTGGCCCTGCCGCTGGGTGGCGTCACGGCCTGGTTGGTGCAGCGAACCAACCTGCCCGGCAAGGGAATTTTCGTGTTTCTTGCGCTGTGCCCGGCCTTCATGCCGCCGGTGTTGATCGCGCTGGGCTGGATACTGCTGCTGGACGGCAATATTGGACTCGTCAGTCGTTTCCTGCAGTCGATGCTGGGTGCCGACGAACCCTTGCTGCAGGTGCACTCCCTGTACGGAATGATCTGGATCGGCGGCGTGCTCGACATGCCGCTGGCCTTTCTGTGGCTGTGGCCCGCCTTCGCGGCCATGGATCCCGCGCTCGAGGAAGCGGGAGCCATGGCCGGCGGGAGGCCCTGGCGAGTGCTGCGCAAGGTCACGCTTCCCCTGATCTGGCCGGCCATTGCCGGTGCATTCCTGATCAGCTTTGTCCTTGCCATAGAAGACGTCACCGTACCGATCCTGGTCGGACTGCCGGGTCAGGTGCATGTCTTTGCCACGGACATCTACCTGGCCCATGCCCAGGAAACCCCGGATACCGCGCGTGCCAGTGCGCAGGGTGTCATCCTCTTGCTGGTCACCATCGGCTTCGTCTGGCTGTACCGCCACCTGACCCGCAAGTCTGAACGGTATGCCATCGTGCGTGGGCGTGGCTACCGACCGTCCGAAGTGTCTCTGGGTGTTTGGCGGTTGCCGGTGTTTGCGTTGATGTGCGCGGTCTTTGGTTTTGTCGTGTTGCTGCCACTGGTGATCCTGTTGTGGACTTCGCTCAGTCCCTATCTACAGGCGCCGACGCTGGATGGCCTGACAAACCTCTCGCTGTACTGGTACCGCAGCCTGATTGATGACCCGATGGCCATTCGTGGATTGGTCAACAGCGCCCTGTCCGGGTTCGGCGCGGCGGTGGTGGTGATGGGCCTGTCGGTAATCGTTGGTTGGGCGGTCATTCGCTCGAAGAATCGCATCTGGGGCTTTCTCGACGTGCTCGCCTTCCTGCCGGTGGCGATTCCTGGACTGGTGGTCGGCCTTGGCCTGATCTGGCTGTACGTGCCGGTGGCGCTGCCGATCTACGGCACCCTGGTCATCATCTGGCTTGCCTACATCACCAAGTTCATTCCCTACGGTGCGCGACTGATCTACGCCGGCCTGCGCCAGTTGCACCCGGAACTGGAGGAGGCTGCGCATGTATCCGGGGCGAGCTGGGGCAAGACCTTGCGCAGAATCATCCTGCCGTTGCTCGCGCCGACGCTGGCAGCGGGCATCCTGTACTCCACCATGCGGGCGTTTCGGGAGCTGCCGGCATCGCTGTTGCTGGTGTCCTACGGCAACGAGACCTATTCGGTCATCGCCTATGAAATGTGGTCGGCCGGTGATCCCGGGCGTACCGCGGCCTACGGCATGGTGGTGATCGTAGTGATGACGACGATCGTCGCAATTACCTGGAGGACTGTGCGCAAATGGGCATTCCGATGAGTAAAGACACCTTCAGCGACGCCGACGCACTGCCGGATTCGCTGCCGGCGCCGGACCAGCGAGAACTGCGCAATGCCTTTGGCCGATTCGCCACCGGTGTGTGCGTGGTGACCACGCGCGACGCGGACGGTGCACCGGTTGGGGTGACCGTGAATTCGTTCAGCGCGCTGTCGCTGTCGCCGCCCCTGGTGTTGTGGTGCCTCGCCGAAACGGCGCTGTCTCGTGCCGCCTTCGAGCAGGCTGAGCGCTTCGCGGTAAACGTGCTCAGTGCCCACCAGCACGAGGTGTCGAAGAACTTCGCAACCTCGCGTGCGGACAAGTTCCGCAACCAGGTCTGGACGCCGGGCCTGGGCGATGTGCCGTTGCTGGGGGGAACCCTGGCACGGTTCGAGTGTCGTCGTTCTTCGCTGTTGGCAAAGGGGGATCACCTGTTGTTCGTTGGCCGGGTGGAGCGGTTTTCCTACGACGATGGCAATCCCTTGTTGTTCAGCGCCGGGCAGTACGGCGAGATGGCACGGGCATTGAGCGAATGATGTCGGTTTGCCGCGCGCGGGAATCAGGTCGTCTCGAGGTGCAGGTTGCCCCCGTCCCTGGCGTCCCAGTGGAACGGGGTCGAAGAGGGCGCGCGGCACACGTGCAGACTGTACAGGTGACCGGTGGCCGGTTGGCGGTCGACTGTGCGGCCCACGGGCCGGATCTCGATCCGCGACTCGCCGAAGTCGAAGGTATGCCCGTCGTCTTTTTCCAACGTGCCGGGTTCCTGCTGCAACAAGGCCCGGTACAGCGCCGCCGTCTCTTCGATGTCGCTGCTCACCAGCCGAATGGCGGCTATTCCGTTGACCCCGTTGGGATGGCGGCAGGCTGGCGGTCGACGATGGGTGATCGGGGTGAGGTCTTCGATCAGGAAGGGCACCGTGCCCGGGGCGATGTGCGGGGGCACCGACAAGCGCCAGCGAATGGTGACACCGTCGGGCCTCGTTCGCGACATTTCCCGCGGCGGGCTCATGACGATACCGGCGGCGTCGTACCGCGCGAGGTCAGTGTCCAGGTCGTCGGAGATCGCGCAGAAGTCGGACAGTCCACCACCGCCGGCAAGGAGTGGCGCCCAACGATGCGACGGGTTCGGCTCGGCGAAGGCAAGCAACTCCAGGTAGCTGCCGTCCTCCAGTCCCACCAGGGCATTGTGGGTGCCCGTGGAATGGCGTCCTCCCGGGGTGACGACGAAGCCCAGCCGGGCAAAACCTCGAATCGCTTGGTCAAGATTCGGGACCACGACAACGACATGATCAAGTCCAGTCAGCATTTTGGTTTTCCACCTGTCTTGCGCCCGTTGCCGAGAGCTTCCGGCGACAGGCTGTGATGAGTGCGGTGACATTTAAGAAAATGTCATCCAATTATAATTAACATGTTAGGAGTGACAATACAATGGATTTCGGCGCCTTTGTCCTTTGCCAGAGACTGCACAGGGAAATCTCCTCAGCGGATGTGTTTGCCAATTCCCTGGAGCTGGTAAAACTGGCCGAGGAAGTTGGCTTCTCCAATGCCTGGTTCCCCGAACATCACCTTCTCCACTACGTTTCCTGCCCTTCGCCGTTGATGATGGCCGTGAAGGCGGCTTCCGTGACGCAGTCGATCCGCGTCGGCACCGCGATCGCGGTTGCACCGTACTACCATCCCATCCGGTTGGCCGGGGAGATCGGAATGGCCGACCATCTCACCGATGGTCGGTTGGAGATCGCGACCGGTCGGGGCGCGGTGAACTATGAGTTCTCCCGGTTCGGCATCGACGTGCCGACGGCCTCTGCGCGCTTCCAGGAGTCCGCCAAGGCGGTGCAGGATCTGCTGACCAACGAAGACTGTGTCAGCGACGGACCAACCTGGCCGTTTCCTGCGTCTACCGCGGTTCCACGGCCATTGCAGGATCCTTTTCCGCCGATGTGGGTAGCCGCGCGTTCGCCCGAAACCATCGACTGGTCGGTAAAGAACGGGTTCAACGTCATGACCAACACGCCCTGGGGCGAGCCGTTGGCGGCGATTGAGGCGGTGGGGCAGCAGTTTCAGGATGCCGTTTCCCGGGCCAATCCGACGGTGCGGCCGAAGTTCGGCGTTTCGCGCGTTGCATTCGTCGCCGAAAGCGACGCGGAGGCGCGTGCCGAGATGGACGCGGTGCAGGTCAGCAACCGGGTGTTTACCCGCCTGTTTCGAGACATGGCGGAGATTCGTGGCGGGTTTGCCGAACCGGAGCCGGTGGAAGGCGAACCGACACCCGACGACCTGTTCAACGTGCTCATTGCCGGGTCGCCGAAGACCTGCATCGACAAGTTGAAGATTCTCGAACGCGCAGGCGTCGATCACTTCATCATGTTCGTGTTCGGACGCGATCACGAATCGGCGATGCGATCGGTACGCATGTTTGGCGAGCAGGTCATTCCCGCGTTCCGCAAGGCATAGGAGAGTAGCGATGTCCATCACGGTGCTTGAGAATGCCTTTCTGCTGGACTGCACGGGGGCGGAGCCCCGGGACGGTGCCGCGGTCGTGATCGAGGACTCGATCATTCGCGAAGTCGTCGAGCCTGGTGGCAGGTTGTCCGCTTTTCCTGATGCCCGGAGAATCGACTTGCACGGGCTGACATTGATGCCAGGGCTGATCGACGCCCACGTGCATCTTTGCGCGGTGGAATCGAACCCGGCGGAGCAGCATCGACAAATCCCACCGAGCCTGGTGGCGGCAAAGGCGGTTCGACGGCTGGAGCAAACCCTGTTGCAGGGGTTCACCACGGTACGTGACGCGGGCGGTGCCGACTACGGCTTTCGCGAGATGGTGGAACAAGGCGTGGTCGAGGGGCCACGGGTGCGGGTCAGCGGCAATCACATCTACCAGACTGGCGGGCACGGCGACAAGCGACGGCCGGCGGAACTGTGCTGCGCGATCCAGGCCACCGATGTCGGCATCGTCGGCGCGGTAGCCGATGGCTGCGACGAGGTTCGCAAGGTGGTTCGCGAGCAACTGCGCCGCCATGCAGACCAGGTCAAGCTGATGTGTTCCGGTGGCGCGATGTCTCCTGGCGACGAACTGGAAACGTCACAGTTCACCCGAGAGGAAATTGCCGTCGCGGTCGCCGAGGCCGCCGCCGCCAACCGCTACGTCATGGCGCATGCCTACTCCGGTGCAGCGGTGCGCAACGCAGTGGCAGCAGGCGTACGTTCCATCGAGCACGGCAACCTGATGGACGAAGAAGCGGCAAGACTGATTCGCGATGCTGGTGCCTACCTGGTGCCGACGCTGGTGACCTACGAGGCCATCGCGCGCAACAGTGAGCGCATGGGCATCAGTGCCTTCATGCTCGAAAAGGTCAACGCGGCACGGGAGAAGGGGTTGCAGAGCCTGGAATACGCCTATCGTGCCGGCGTGAAGATCGGCTCCGGGTCAGACTTGCTCGGCGGCATGTTCCGATACCAGGCCCATGAACTCGAGCTGCAGGGCGAGGTGCAGCCGGCAATGGACGTCTTGCTCTCCGCGACCCGTGTCAACGCCGAAATCATGCGACTGGACGATCAGATCGGCACGGTGGAAGCCGGAAAGATTGCCGATCTCCTGGTGGTGCGCGGTAACCCGTTGAAGGATCTTTGTGTATTCCAGGATACCGACAACCTGCGCGTGATCATGAAGGAAGGCCGGGAAGTCAAGAACCTGTTGCCGGGGTAGGGGGCTAGAACCAGATCTCCTCCGCCGGCTTGTGTGCAAGGTTGATGTCAAGCAGCTCGGAACTGGAAAGCAACGCCTGGGAAACCATTTCGCGGGCGGCGCGAATCTGCTCGGCGGCAACGCCTTCGGCGACTTCTCCGTCCTGGCGCGCCAGCGCATCCACCAGCAGTCGGTGTTCGTGCTGCATTTGCGGCGTGCGGTCGCGTAGCGAAAGGCCGAAGTGGAACAGGCGCTCCATGTCCTCGAGCAGCTGACCGATCATGCGCGCGAGACGTTCGTTGCCGGAAGCCCGGGCAATGGTCACGTGGAACTCGTAGTTGGCTCGAAGGAAGACCGCGGTTCCCTGTTTGTCGTCGACGTTGTACTCGGTGCGGCAGATCTCGTCGAGGCGTCGCAGTCGCTCGGCATCGACGCCGTTCTGTGCCGCCAGGCGGGCCGCGGGCGGCTCCAGGAACAGGCGCAGCTGAAAGATGTTGTTGACGTCGCGGATGGTGATCGGCGCGATGACGTAACCACGACGATGTACCGGTCGCACCAGGCCTTGCTGCGACAGTCGGGTCAGGGCGGCGCGAATCGGTGCCTTGCCAAGCTTGAGGCGTTCCGAGAGCTGTGACTCGGTGACCTCGGAGCCCGGTTTCAGCAAGCAGTGGATGATTTCCTGCTTGATCTGGTCATAGGCGAGGTCGCCAAGCAGGGCGGGGGACTTTCGCTTGCTGGTCGTGGTTTTCTTCTGCGCCGCCATGGCCGGGGGACGAGCTCCTGTATATGTTTTCTGTCATGTCACTATACACGTTCATGTACATGTTTGGGATGCTTTGTTGATGCGGTCGTAATGGACGATTATCCGGGAAGTTACCGGCCGCTTGCCTGGATTGAGGTCAGGACTGCGAACTGCAAGATGACCGGGAATTCGTGTGGCCTGCGCAGGAATCGAAGGTTCGCATGGTCAATAACATGTTATATATCATCCTTAAAAATGTTAAACTCGCGGACGCATTCCGCAAGTACATCGGCGAGCCTGGCTGCTGCCGTTGGCCAGGCCGCGTCGATCCCCGGAGATGCCCGTTTCGCGGGCGTGGCCGGTCGCACACCAGTGAGGGGTCCTACCCATGACGAGTACATCTGAGTCCGTTGTCGAGCAACGTACCGCCGCGGTCGCCACCACCATGGCCCGCATCGGGGACCTGGTGCAGGAGAGCGGCATCAACCGCGGTACGCTGGAGGAGATCAAGCAGGTGCTGATCGATCTCGCCATGCAGACCGGCCTGTTTCCCAAGGCCCACTACCCGGTTCCTGCCACGGGCAAGGGATTCATCTATCGCTTGTTCGACGATCTGGACGCCGGGCTGGCGCTGTACGCATCGGCAGGCGTCCCGGGCAAGTACCAGCCGCCACACAACCACACCACCTGGGCTGCCATCGCCGCGGTCTATGGCGACGAGCACAACGTGATGTACGAGCGCACCGACAACGGTGCCACCCCCGGCCACGGCAGCCTGCGCCGAAGTGGCGAGGTGATCGTCAGCCCGGGAACCGGGGTGGCACTGATGCCGGACGACTTTCACACCATCGAGGTCACCAGTGCCGAGCCTTCCCTGCACTTGCATGTCTATGGTCGAAGCCTGGAGCGGCTCCCGGGGCGGATCTTCTTTCAAACTCCGGACAGTACAACCTATGCCACCTTTCCGGCCAATCCGAACATTCGTACCCCGGTGGTTACCCCGGCCGCACTTCGTTCTCTGATCCTGTCCGATGCCGAACTCGCCCTGCTCGACGTGCGCGAAGAACGTGCGTATTCCGAGGAGCACCTGCTGACCGCCACGTCGACCCCCTTGTCGACCCTGGAACTGCGCATTGCGGCTCTTGTGCCAGCCAGGAAAACCACGATCGTGTTGTGCGATGGCGGTGGCGATCTGGCCAATCGGGCAGCCACTTTGCTGGCGCGCCAGGGCTACCGCAACCTGTCCGTGCTCGATGGTGGCGTCAACGGCTGGAAGCGCGCCGGCTACGCCGTCTACGCGGGCATGCACGTGCCCAGCAAGGCCTTTGGAGAGTTCGTCGAGGACAAGGAGAAGACGCCGTCCATCCAGGCCGAAGACCTGGCCGGGCAGCTCGCCGCGGGCGAGCACTGGACGGTGATCGATTGCCGGCCGCGGGAGGAATACGCACGTGGCACGTTGCCTGGCGCTATCAACTGCCCGGGTGTCGAAGTGCTGACCGGGGTGCTGGACGCCGTGTCCTCGTCGTCGACGCGGGTGGCCGTGCACTGCGCCGGACGTACCCGTGGCATCCTTGCCGCCCAGACTCTCCTCGATGGTGGAATTCCGAATCCGGTGCACGTACTCGAGGATGGCACCATGGGCTGGCACCTGGCCGGACACGATCTCGAGGAGGGCCGAACAAAGATCGCTTCCTTTCCGTCCACCGGCGCGCGCCGGGACGGCGGAGCGGCCTCGGCGGCCATCGGCCGCCGCGGGCAGGTGCGTTACCTGGACGAGGCCTCGTTGCTGGCCATGCAGGAGGAGGCGTCTCGGCATACGCTGTACCTGGTGGACGTGCGATCCTCGGAGGAGTATGTCACCGGGCATCGGAGAGGCGCGCTCTCCATCCCCGGCGGCCAGTTGCTGCAAGCCACCGAGTCCTACCTGGCAGTGCGCAACGCGCGCATCGTGCTGACCGACGACGACGGCATCCGCGCCACCATCACCGCCGCGTGGCTCAACCGCATGGGCTACCCGCACGTGTACGTACTCGGTGCGCCGCGCCATGCCGACTGGCTGGAGACGGGACCAGAGCCCAGGTCGGTGCTGGGTCTTGGCCACTACCGCGTTGCCTGGGTTCGCGCCGATGCACTGGCCGAGGCGTTGGCGGATGGCGCGGATGGCATCGAGGTGATCGATCTCGCCCCGGGACCGCAACACCTTTCCGGACACATACCCGGCGCGCGCTTCGCCGCGCGTGACGGCCTCGCGGCGGTGCTCAATGCCATGCCCAGGCGTGGATTGACGGTGCTCACCTCCGAGGACGGCGTGCTGGCCTCCATGGTGGCCGCCGAAATCGACGCCACGGTGACAGGCGATGTCCAGGTGTTGCTGGGCGGAACACGGGCCTGGCAGGCCGCGGGCCATTCCCTTGCCAGCGGCGACGAAGGCGCGTTGTCGCCGATGAACGACGTCTACCAGAAACCCTATCACCGGGCAGGCGGTCGCGAGGACGCCATGCAAGCCTACCTGGCATGGGAAAAAGGGCTGTTGCGCGCGATTCATGACGCCGGCGACGACGAACTGCTGCCGTTCCTGCGCGAAGACTGAGCGGCACGGGCAATACTCCGTGTCGTTGAACACGGACAGCGTGTTGCCCTGCGCGGCACGCGTTGGCCTGCGGGCCTAGCGCGTACAGGGCAAGCGCACGCCGCCGTTCTGCGCGCGACAGGGCAGCGCCAGCAGGGGTCGACGGTGGTCAACCCGGTCGGGTCTGCTGCACCGTGCCGGCGATCATCGTGCTAGGGTTGTCTGCCGCGGTGACTGGCACCCGGCAGCGGAGCGTGCGTGAACATCCTGATCGGCAACAACAGCCTGGAATACCTCGCCGGCTCGGAAACCTGGGCCGAGTCGGTGGCGCTGGCCCTGGCGGAACTGGGTTGCACGGTGCGCGGCTATGGCCGCACCCTCGGCGTCATTGCCGAGCGCCTGCAGGCGGCAGGCATTGCCTGTGTCGATGACACGAGGCGGCTCGGCGGCTTTCGCCCGTCGTTGATCGTTGCCGCGCACTGGCCGGTGGTGGAGGCGTTGGCCGCGGCCTTTCCGCGTACGCCGCTGGTATCCGTCATCCACGGAATCGAGCACCGTCGCGACGACGGCAGTCCTGCCCTGGAGCACCCGTCGCTGGGTGACCACGTGTGCGCCTACGTGGCGGTGTCCGAGGAAGTGCGTGACAAGCTTGGCCACGACCACGGCCTGCCGTCGATGGTGCTGCGCAATGCCATCTCCCTGCACCGCTATCCGGCTGCGCCGGCGGCATCGCGGCCGCGCCACCTGCTCTTCTCGGCCAACGATGTCAGCGCCGATGATCCGCGTTGCCGGGTGTTGCGGGATGTTGCCGTGCTGCTGGGCGCGCGCTTCGTCGGTATCGGCAGCCTGCTTGGAACCTGTGTCTCGCCCTGGCAGGAAATCGCTCGCGCAGACGTGGTCTTCGGCATGGGGCGAACGGTGCTGGAAGGAATGGCGATGGGGCGTCTTGGCGTGGTGCACGGTCGTTTCGGTACCGCCGGTGTCGTGTGTGCGGACAGTGCCCCGCTGCTGCGTCTTCGCAACTACTCCGGTCGCGGCAGCGGACGATGCTGGTCGGCCGACGAACTGGTGCGGGCCATCGAGGCGGCCTACAACCCGGACAACCTGGCCTTCGGCCCTCGCTACGTGGCCAGGCACCACGATGCCCTGGTCGTGGCGCGCACGCTTGTCGACCTCGGCGTCGCCCTGGCGGCGCGGCCGGTGGGCGCCGGGCCGGCAAGCGCGGCGGAACTGGAGCGAGTCTGCCGGAGGCGCACGCGCTAGGCATTGCCCGGGAGACGTGGATGCCGGCTACAATGCGCGGCCCTTGTCTCAGATCCCAGCCAGCGAGCATGACACGCGTGAACATCAACCCGGAGCGGCTGTGCGCGGCGCACCGGGAAATGGCGCAACTGGGCGCAACCGGTAACGGGGGTGTCAACCGCGCGGCCCTCACCGAAGACGACATCGAGGTGCACCGACGTCTGGCCGAGCGGGCCAGCCAGCGCGGCTTCGCGGTGGAGATCGACGACTTCGGCAACCAGTTCATGCGTCGCCCGGCCGGTTCCGGGAACCGCGCCGCGCTGGCCAGTGGCTCGCACAGCGACAGCCAGCCTACCGGTGGACGTTTCGACGGCATCTACGGCGTGCTGGCGGCCTTCGAGGTGCTCGAGGCGGTGGACGATGCCGGGCTCGTCACCCGTCACCCGCTGGAGGCGGTGATCTGGAACAACGAGGAGGGGGTGCGTTTCCTGCCCACCGCCTTCGGCTCCGCGGTGCACGTGGGCAATGCCTGTCTCGAGGAAATGCTGGCGGCGCGCGATGGCAACGGCATCACCATGGCGGCCGCGGTGGCGTCGTTGCGCGCCGCCATTCCCAAGGCCCGGCCGCGGGCACTGGCGACGCCGCTGGCCGGCTTCGTCGAAGCCCACATCGAGCAGGGTCCGAACCTCGAGGAACGCGGCTGCACCATCGGCCTGGTGACTGGCATCCAGGGCACGCGCAAGTTCTCGGTGGAGGTCATCGGCGAAGAGGCCCATGCCGGCACCACCCCGCGACGCACGCGGCGCGATGCCTTCTTCGAGGCGATTGCCGCGGTGAATGCCCTGCACCAGGCCTTCGAGGACCCTGACGACGTGGTGCGCTTCACCATTGGCCAGTTCGAGGTCTTTCCCGGTGCCCTTGCCGTGGTGCCCGGTCGTGTGTCCTTTCGTATCGACTTTCGTCATCCCGATGCCGAGGTGCTGCAGCAACTGGGCGACCGCGTAGCCGGCATCTGCCGCGCGGCCATGGACCGGTGCCGGGTAGCAGTGGTGGAAAGCGGCCGCGCTGCGCCGACCGCCTTCGAGGGGGCGGTGCCACGTGCCATTCGCCAGGCCGTGACCGAGCGGGGCCTTGCCTGGTTGTCCTTGCCGTCCGGAGCCGGTCACGATGCCCGTCACCTGGCGCGCTTCTGCCCAACCGGCATGATCTTCATTCCCTGTGCGGGCGGCATCAGTCACAACGAGCGTGAGCATGCCGCGGACGCCGACCTGGTGGCGGGAGCGCAGGTGCTGGCAGATACCCTGCTGATCCTCGACGACGACCTGGCCGGGCCGGGAAGCCCGTGAAACGGGCCCGGGCGGGCTTCGCCGGCAGCCTGGTATTTATAATATTAGATTATAGATCAACCATCTAAATCCAATTGTAATTATACAAACCCCGCGCTAAGATGACCGCGCCCGCGTTGCTTCGAAGACGCTGGCAACAGGAGCATCCGCCGCAGGGAATGCTACACCGCAGCCAACTCGGGACGACCCATGACAGCTACCGTTGCACGCATTCTTGCCGCCGCCACCACCGCGGTACTGGCTTCCACCGCACTCGCCAATGAACTCGTCGTCGGGGTCGCCACCGAGCCGACCTCGATGGATCCGCAGTACCAGGCACTGGGTTCCAACGAAGAGCTCTCCCTGCACCTGTTCGAGGCGCTCATCGAACGCGGCCCGGAGATGGAACTCAAGCCGGCGCTGGCGACCTCCTGGGCACCCACAGACGATCCGCTGGTCTGGGAGTTCAAGCTGCGTGACGACGTCACCTTCCACAACGGCGAGCCGTTCACCGCGCACGACGTGGTCTTCTCGCTGGAGCGTGCCCTGGACGTGCCCAATGCCCCCTCCACCTTCAAGCGACGCCTGGTCAAGGTGACCAAGTCCTGGGCGGTGGACGACCACACCCTGCACGTGCAGACCGAGACGCCGTATCCGCTGCTGCCGCGCTACCTGGCGGCGGTCTACATCGTCAGCAAGGGCATCGGCGACGGGACCGAGTCGACCACCTTCAACGACGGCACCAACACCCATGGCACCGGCCGCTACAAGTTCACCGAGTTCGTGCCCGGCGACCACGCCACCTTCACCGCCAACGAGAACTACTACGGCGACAGGCCGCACTGGGACAAGGTCACCTTCCGCTGGCTGGAAAGCGGTCCGTCGCGGGTTGCGGCGCTGCTCTCCGGCGATGTCGACGCCATTGCCACGGTGCCGACCACCGATGTCGACCGGCTGCGCGACAACCCGGACATCAATGTCAGCTGCGGCGTCACCAGTCGGCTGATCTACTGGTCGCTGGACGTGTCCAGCGAACAGGCCGCGCACATCACCGCGAAGGACGGCAGCGCCATCCCCAACCCGCTCGCCGACGTGCGCGTACGCAAGGCCTTCTCCATGGCCATGGATCGTTCGGCCATCGTCGACAACGTCATGGGTGGTCTTGCCGTGCCCACCGGCCAGATCGTGTTCGAGGCATTGGGTGGCTACAACCCGGACATCGCCGTGCCCGAGTTCGACGTCGCCGGGGCGAAGGCGCTGCTCGCCGAGGCCGGTTACCCGGATGGCTTCAAGCTCACCATTCATGCCACCAACGACCGCTACGTCAACGATGCCAAGCTGGCCCAGGCCGTGGCGCAGATGCTGACCCGCATCGGTGTCGACGTCACCGTGGAGACCATGCCGGTGGCGGTGTACTACGGCAAGGCACGCAAGCACGAGTTCACCATGGCCCAGATCGGCTGGAGCACGGCATCGGGCGAGTCCTCGGCCATCCTGCACCCGGCCCTGGCATCCGGGCAGCGCAACAACTACGGTCGCTGGGAAAACGCCGAGTTCAACCAGCAACTGGAGGCGGCGTTGAGCACGGTGGATCTTGAGCAGTACGAAAAGTCCCTGCAGGCGGCCACGCGGGTCGCGGTGGAAGAAGACGTGGCCATCATCCCCACCCACATCCAGGTGCTGTGCAGCGCCTCGCGCAAGGAACTGGCGGTGACGCCGCGCATCGACGAGCTGATGCTCGCCGAGTCGGTCCGTCGGCAGTAGGACCCCGATCAACGGCGGACCATCTCCCGTGGTAACACGCGCGGCCGGCGCCATGGCGCCGGCCGACGCCCACTGTTGCGCACTTTTCCCGGCGGCGTAGCGCGATGAGCCTGTACATCATTCACCGGATGGCACAAAGCGTGTTGGTGCTGCTGGTCACCATCGCCTTGATGTTCATCGGCATCTACGTCATCGGCAACCCGGTGGACGTGCTGGTTTCCCAGGAAGCCGACCAGGCCGAGTTCGAGCGCATGGTGGCCATGCTCGGTCTCGACCGGCCCTTGTGGGAACAGTTCCTGGCCTACCTGTCCAACCTCGTCACCGGCAACCTCGGTCGATCCTTCGCCTTCAGCGAGCCGGCGCTGCAACTGGTGGTGCAACGACTGCCGGCGACCCTGGAACTGGTCTTCGTCGCCATGTCGCTGGCGCTGGTCATCGGCATTCCCCTTGGCCTGTATACCGGCCTGCATCCGAATCGTCGCAGCGCGCGGCTGATCATGGGCACCTCCATCGTCGGGGTGAGCATTCCCAACTTCTGGCAGGGCCTGGTGCTGATTTTCATCATGGCGGTGAGCCTGCAGGCATTGCCGGCCGGTGGACGTGGCGACACCGCCACCGTGCTGGGCATCACCTCCAGCCTGTGGACACTGGACGGCTGGAGCCACGTGCTGCTGCCGGCGGTGAACCTGGCGCTGTTCCAGTGCACGCTGGTGATCAGGCTGGTGCGCGCCAGCGTCCGCGAGATCAGCGCACTGGACTTCGTCAAGTTCGCCCGCGCCAAGGGGCTTCGCGCCGGTCGCATCGTCTGGGTGCATATTTTCAAGAACACCCTGGTAGTGCTGATCACCGTGGTCGGCATGCAGCTCGGTTCGCTGATTGCCTACTCGGTGGTCACCGAGACCATCTTCGCCTGGCCGGGCATCGGCAAGCTGATCATCGACAGCGTCTACATCCTCGACCGGCCGGTGATCCTGGCCTACATGCTGGTGATGGTCCTGATGTTCATCACCATCAACCTGGTGGTGGATATCCTGTACTCGTTCATCGATCCGCGCATCCGGCTCGGCGGGGGTGAATCGTGGCGCTAGGGGAGGGCGGCGTGCCGGCGGTTGCCGCCAACGGCGCCATTGCCGCCGAGGACGAGTCGCCGGTGCGGCGCACCGTGCGCCAGTTCCGCGAGAACCGCGTGGCGGTGGCTTCGCTGGTCATCCTGGTGCTGATCGTGGTGCTGTCGGTGCTGGCACCGTGGATCGCCCCACAGGACCCCTACGACCTCGGCGAGATCGACATCGCCGACAGCCGGCTGCCGCCGGGTACGGCGAAGATGTCGCCGCCAGCGGAGCTCGGGTTGTATGCGACCATCGCCGCGGACGGCTCGGTCAGCACCCGGCGGGTGGATCGCGCCGACTACGAATCCCTCGACCAGTTGCGCGTCGAGGTCGCCGCGCAGGCCGAGGGCGGCGGTTATCGCCTGGCCCTGGTGCCGACGGCGGATGGCCCGCTGGATCCGTTGCGCGGCGTCCAGGTCAAGGAACTGCCCGGCGGTGCGACGCTGTCGGCTGGGGAGAAGGACCCGTTCCGCAACCTGTGGCGCGTTCCGGGCAGTGCCGCCGACGCGCTGGTGCTTACGCTTCCCGCAGCCACCGCCAGGGACGAGGTCACCTTCCGCATCGAGGTCACCGGCGAACGGACCACCGCCTTGCAGACCTTCTGGCTGGGCACCGACGACCAGGGGCGCGACATGCTCAGCGCCATCCTCTACGGCCTGCGCATCAGCATCGCCATCGCCCTTGGCAGCGTGCTCATCGCGCTGACCATCGGCACGTTGGTCGGGTTGTGCGCTGCCTACTACGGTGGCCGCGTGGATGCCGTGATCATGCGCGTGGTGGACCTGCAGTTGAGCTTTCCCACCATCCTGGTGGCGTTGATCCTGCTCGCCGCCATGGGCCAGGGCCTGGTCAACGTGCTGGTGGCCCTGGTCGTCGTGCAGTGGGCCCTGTACGCGCGCACCGCACGCGGCGTGGCGCTGGCGGAACGGGAGCGGGAATACGTCGAGGCCGCCCGCGGGCTCGGCCTGCGCACGCCGCGCATCCTGCTCGTGCACATCCTGCCCAACTGCCTGCCGTCGCTGATCGTCATTGCCACGCTGGAGGTCGGCAATGCCATCTCGCTGGAAGCAACGCTGAGCTTTCTTGGCCTCGGCCTGCCGGTCACCGAGCCCTCCCTGGGCCTGCTGGTCTCGGCCGGCTTCGAGTACCTGCTGTCCGGCTATCCCTGGATCAGCATCCTGCCCGGGGTGGCCTTGCTGGTGACCGTGGTCTGCATCAACCTGGTCGGCGACGAGTTGCGCGACATCATGAATCCACGCCTGCAGAAATGAACCAGGCCGAGCACGGACATCCCACGGCACTGCTCGCGGTGGAGGGGCTGCGTACCAGCTTCTTCACCCGTGGCGGCGAACTGCGCGCGGTGGACGATGTCAGCTTCCACGTTGATCGTGGCGAGATCGTCGGCCTGGTCGGTGAATCCGGTTCGGGCAAGACGGTCACCGGGCAGTCCATCCTTGGCCTGGTGGACGAGCCGGGTCGCATTACCGGTGGCCGCGTACTGTTCCATGGCGAAGACCTCGTTCACGCCAGTGCCGAGCGCCTGCGTGAACTGCGCGGACATCGCATTGCCATGATCTTCCAGGACCCGGCGACCACGCTGAACCCGGTGCTGCGGGTCGGTACGCAGATGGTCGAGGCCATTCGCACCCACCAGCGCGTTTCCGCCGCCGAGGCGCGGCAGCGTGCCCGCGATGCACTGGGCATGATGGGCATTCCGTCGCCGGAGGAACGACTGGACGGCTACCCCCACCAGTTCTCCGGCGGCATGCGCCAGCGCGTGGCCATCGCCATCGCGGTGCTGCACGAGCCGGACCTGGTGATCGCCGATGAGCCCACCACCGCGCTGGACGTCACCATCCAGGCGCAGATCCTGCACGAGGTGCAGCGACTGCGGCGGGATCGTGGCATGGCGGTGATCTGGATCAGCCACGACCTGTCGGTGGTTGCCGGCCTGGTGGACCGGGTCTGCGTCATGTACGCGGGCAGCATCATCGAGCAGGGCAGTGTCGACGATGTGCTTGACCGGCCGCTGCATCCCTACAGCCGCGGGCTGATCGATTCGGTGCCCAGTCGCAACCGGCCGGGGCAGCCGCTGGCGCAGATTCCCGGCGCCATGCCGTCGCTGCTCGATCTCGCCCCGGGCTGCCGCTTCCAGCCCCGCTGTCCACGCGCCGACGACTCCTGTACGCCGCTGCCGGCACTGCGCGACCATGGCCGGCGACAGGTGCGCTGCGTGCACCCGCTGGCGGAGGGGGAACGTTGACCACGCCGATCATGGAACTGTCCGCCGTGTCGCGCCGCTTCAGCCGCGGTCTCGACCCGGTGGCGCGCATGCTCAACCGGCTCGGCGCGCGCTACCGCGAGCAGGTGGTGCACGCGGTGGAGCAGGTGGATCTCGCGGTGATGCCCGGGGAAGTGATGGGCCTGGTCGGCGAATCCGGCTGTGGCAAGTCCACCCTTGGTCGCGTGGTTGCCGGCCTGCTCAAGCCCAGCGCGGGCGAGATCCGCTACCGCGGCGAGTCCTTGTCATCGTTGTCCGCGGTTGACGCCCATCGCTACCGCATGGACGTGCAGGTCATCTTCCAGGATCCGTTCACGTCGCTGAATCCGCGTCGCCGGGTGCGCGACATCATCGGCGAGGCGCCCCGCATCCACGGCCAGTGGCCGGCGGCGGAGGTCGACCAGCGGCTGGTCGACGTGATGCAGCGGGTCGGTCTCGACCCGAAGGTGCGCGGACGCTACCCGCACCAGTTCTCCGGCGGCCAGCGCCAGCGTATCGGCATTGCCCGCGCCATCGCCGTGAACCCCGCCTTCCTGGTCTGCGACGAGGCGGTGGCGGCGCTGGACGTTTCCATCCAGGCGCAGATCCTCAACCTGTTCATGCAACTGCGCGAGGATCTCGGTCTGACCTACCTGTTCATCAGCCACGATCTCGGCGTCATCCGGCACCTGTCGGACCGCGTCACGGTGATGTATCTCGGCCGGGTGGTGGAAAGCGGGCCGACCGCCGAACTGCTGGGCGAGCCCAACCACCCCTATACCCGGGCACTGCTCGACGAGGTGCCGCGCATCGAGGACCGCCAGCGCAGCTTTCCCGCGGTGCGCGGCGAGATTCCCTCGCCGCTGAACCCGCCTGGTGGCTGCGCCTACCACCCGCGCTGCCCGCATGCCATGGCCCGTTGCCGGGTGGAGACGCCGCTGCCGCGGGAGATTGCCCCGGGGCGGCGCAGCGCCTGCCACCTGAACGACGTCGCCTGAGGCGACGTTGCCGCGCTAGGTGGCGATGCGCGACAACGCGGTTCGGGTCACCTCCAGGCCGCGCTCCCAGACCTGCTGCTTCCAGGCGGTTTCGTCGGGGTAGGAGGCGTCCTTGACCTCGCGCTTGATGCGCCGGCCCAGATCGCTGTCCAGTTCGCCCCGTGCATGCAGCCAGGTGTTGGCAAGCATGCAGCGACGCATGTGTTCGCGCTCGCGGGTGCCGAACTCCAGGCCGATGGCGGCCCACGCCAGGTGTTCCAGCGGTGGCTTGAAGCCGGCCAGGATGCTGCCCTTGGAGCCGGCATAGGCGGAGCTGCCGGCAGTGGTGCTGTGCACCTGGTCGCCGTACCAGTCATGGAAGAGGTCGTAGACCGGCTCGCCCGGCTTGCTCGGCGTCATCAGCTCGCCGTAGCCATAGGGGCCAAGGCCGGTGTGCACGTCGATCAGCACCGCCCGCCGCGCATGTTCCAGGTAGCGCGTGCAGATCTTCGACAGCGTCCGACTCGACCAGCTGGCGCGGTCGCCGCCGTAGTGCACGCTGTCCGGGTGGCGGTACTGTCCCTTGTGCATGGCCTTGCGTACGGGTACCTCGCCGTAGCGTTGGTTGAGGCGCTCCAGGGTGGCCTTGTAGCGCTCCCAGGCATCGTCGTTCCACTGTGCCGGCACCAGGTGTTCCACCAGTTCCTCGAACAGGTCGTTCTCGGGGTAGTTGCCGCCCTCGTGGTCGACGAAGTTGCGGTTGAGGTCGACGCCGTCCTCGTTCTCCCGCCGCAGCCAGGCCATGCCCCAGGGGTTGATGGCATGCACCAGCAGCAGCGCGGTGCCCACCGCAGGCTTTGGTGCGGAGTGGTCCAGCAGCAGGCCGACCTGGATGGCCGAGCCGGCGAAGCCCTCGACGCCGTGGGTCGCCGAGGTGATGGCGACCACCTGTTCCGCGTCGGGGTCGCCGACCAGCGCCACGTCGGTGAACAGGGACTCTCCCTCGGGTCCTTTCAGCGGGTTGCGGTAGCTGTCGACGTTGACCCCGGCACGCAGGCAGGCGGCCAGGAAGGTGGCGCGGGCATCGGTGTAGGTGGCTGCGTAGTAGTCTTCGGTCGACCGGGTCATGGGCGTGGATTCCTTGCGGTGGAGTCTGTCGGGCAGAGCGGACATGCTATCAGAATCCGATGCCGGTCACGGTTGGCGGGCATGCGTTCCGGCACCTGCCAACGCGTCCGTCGCCGCGTGCGCGACACCGGCCGCTAGCGCGGCCGCATCAATACCCGTGGCTGGTTGCCGTCACCATCAAGATCGAGGTCGAAGCCGTAGCGGACCATGTCCGCGCGGTGCACGGTGCGGCCGGCGAGGACCCTTCGGCCGCGGATGTCGCGGTAGGTCATGCGCCGCTCCAGCACCGCGTCGCTTGGCGACAGCAGCAGGATGGCGGCAAGGGTGTCGCCGGCGACGCCTGCGCCGATGGTCCACTGGATCCGGCCGAGCGAGGTGGCGGCGCGCAGACGGCCGGCGATGGCGTCGCGCGCATTGTCCTCGCAAAACCCCGCCTCGCGGGCCAGCGGCCCGGCCAGCAAGCGTTCGTCCACTGCCACCGGCGAGGACCCCACCGAGCGGCTGCGAATGATCCACAGCACGTCGTCGCCCTCGTCGAGATCCAACTGGGTGGTTTCCGCGCGGCTGGGAGGGCGGAACTCGAAACTCAGTACCCGCACCTCCTGGGCCACGCCGACGTCGGCGTACTGGCCGGCGATGTCGAGGTCTTTGTCCAGTCGCTCGATGAAGACGCGTTCGGTGACGAAGGTGCCCTGGCCGGAGCGGCGCCGCAGCAGTCCCTCGTCGACCAGGCCGGCGATGGCCTGGCGCACGGTCATGCGGCTGACGCCGTAGCGTTCGGCCAGTTCGTTGTCGCCGTGAAAGCGCTCGGCCGGGTCCGGCCAGCGCAGGATCTCGGCGAGCAGGTCGAGGCGGATCTGCATGAACAGCGGGATCGGCGAGTCGTGGTCCAGGGTGTGGAAATGTCCACGCATGGCGGTGTTTCCGGTGTGCGGGGCAGGGCGCTTGCGGCCGCATGGGTCAAAATGTATAGTCGACTATACATTTAAATGGTGACGGATTTCCAACCGCCGCCGACGCCGAACCGAAACACCGCGAACACGACACGAGGAGCATCTCAATGGACGCATCCATGCTGGAGGAGACCATCCAGAATCCCAACCCCTATCCCATCGTCGCCGAGCCGCACTACGACGATGTCTGGCACCTGTGCCAGCAGTCCCGCGACCTGGCCTGGGATCCGGTGCGCGACATCGACTGGGACAAGCTGCGTGGCGAAGTGGCCGACCTGCCCGAGGAAGTCCGCTCGGCCGGCGCCGAGTGGTGGTCGTTGCGCGCGTGGATGGAGCATGGCGCCACGCCCTACGGTGCCGAGCGCTTCCGCCAGGCGGTGTTCGAGCACCTGCCGTTCGAGATCAAGCAGCACGTGGCCAACTTCATCATGGAAGAGCTGCGTCACCACGAGGCTTCCTTCCGCATCGCCGACGTGCTCGGCGGTTACCAGCCGCAGCCGCGCAGCGACTACTTCAAGCTGGTGATCCCGAAGTTCCATGACGAGAAGGACGAGCGCCAGATGACCTTCTATGCCGGCATGGCGGTGAACACCCTGTTCGAGCAGCTGTCCGGCGAACTGCTGACCGCGCGGTACCGCAATGCCCGCTTCGAGGGCATCCGCGAGGCCTGCAAGCTGATCCTGCGCGACGAGGCCCGGCACATCCAGTTCGGCCGCGTGCTGATGCGCCGCTTCTTCCAGAGCCTGTCGCTGGAAGACAAGGAAATGCTCGGCGCGAAGTTTGCCAAGAAGCTGCGTGGCAGCCTGCTCAACGGCGTCTACTCGGTGGTCAACCTGACCGCCGACGAGCGCAAGCGTTCCGGGCGTGCCCGGGCACTGGCGGCGGAATACGGTCTCGGCGCCACCCACCCCGACGAAGAGGTGGAGATCATTGCCGGCGCGCTGGCCCAGATCCGCGAGGACGTGGCCCCCTACGATGTGCCGATTCCGCGCATCCCGGAAGTGGAAGGGGAGAGTGATCCGCCGGCGAAGCGCGCCATCGGCTAGAACGATGGCAGGCACGTGCCCGGAGACGGGCACGTGTTGCGGGCAGCGGGCGGTGAGATTCAGCCGCCAGGCACTGCCCGCCAGGGCGGGAAGTCGAAGCCGGCGCTAGTCGGCCCGGGCCGCCTGCACCTCCACCTCGACCTTCATCTCCGGCTTCACCAGTCCCGACACGTACACCAGCGTGGAAGCCGGACGGTGTGCGCCCAGCACCTCGGTGCGCGCGGCGCCGTAGGCGGCCAGGTCACTGGCATCGACCAGGTAGGCCGTCATCTTCACGATGTCTTCCACGCCCATGCCCGCGCCTTCGAGAATGCGCTGGATGTTGCGCCAGATGATGGCCGACTGGGTAGCGGCATCGGCCGGCAGGTTGCCGTCGACATCGATGCCGACCTGGCCGGACAGGGTCAGCCAGCGGGCACCCGCGGGCACCTCGACGCCGTGGCTGTAGGCGGATACGGGCGCCGACACGCCCTCGGGGTTGTGAAACTTCATGTCGCCTCCTTCGGCTCGGTTCAGGAATCCAGGTCCAGCTGCGGCTGGCCGCCGCCGGTGGGGGTGCGCATGGCCTCGACGATGACGCGCATCTCCCGCTCCTCGGGCAGTCGCGGGTTGACCCGGATCTGTCCGCTCTTCATGGCGCCGGCGGCGACCGCGTCGCGTTCGGCATCGTCCTTGACCCACTCGTCCAGGCTGAGATCGAGACCGATCTCGTGACGCAGGCGGGACAGGCCCTCGGCAGCGGTGCTGCCACCGAAGATGCGCGCGATCTCGTCGCCCTTGTCACCCAGGTTGGGCTGGTTGAAGGTCATCGTCCAGGGCAGGGCGAGGGCATTGGCGAGGCCGTGCGGCACGTGGTTCAGCGCGCCCAGGGCACCGGCAACGGCATGGGCCAGCCCGAGATGCGCGGTGTTGAAGGCGATGCCGGCCTGCATGGAACCGACCAGGCAGGCGGCGCGTGCATCGACGTTGTCGCCCTCGCGACAGGCCACCGGCAGGGCCTCGGCAAGCAGTTGCATGGCCGAGCGGGCGAAGGGATCGGTCATCGGTCCGGAGACCTTCGAGGTGAAGGCTTCCACCGCGTGGGTCACCGCATCGTAGCCGGAGGCGGCGGTCACGCTGGCCGGTGCCGTCACCGACAGTTCCGGGTCGAGCAGGGCCACCGCCGCGCTCATCGCCGGCGAGCGCAGTACCATCTTGTAGTCGGTTCCGGTCTTGGCCACGATGGCGGACTCGGAGACCTCGCTGCCGGTGCCCGCGGTGGTCGGCACGCAGACGAACAGCGAGGTGTGCGGCAGCATGTAGACACCCATCGGGCCGACGATGTCGTCGATGGGACCGGGATTGCTGGCCGCCATGCGCGCCGCCTTGGCGGTGTCCATGGCCGAGCCGCCGCCGATGGCGATGACCAGGTCGGCCTCGCTGTCGACCAGCGCGGCACGGGCTGCTTCCACCGAGTCGGTGTCGGGTTCATGACGCGGGATGCCGTGGAAGACCGGTGCGAACTCGGCCAGCAGCTTGTCCAGCCGCTGGTGCAGTTCGCCGCCGAGAAAGAACTCGTCCAGCATCACCAGCGCCTTGCGGCGCTTCTCGTGACGGGCCATGGCGGGCAGCTCGTCCAGGCTGCCGTTGGCGAAGACCACGCGGTGGGTGGCATGGGAGAAGGAAAAGGGAGCAGGTACGTTCATGGGTGCAACAGCCGGAAAGGGAATCAGGAAAGGTCGACGATGACGGACTTGGACTGCAGGTAGCCGTCCAGCCCCTCGCTGCCCAGTTCGCGGCCGTAGCCACTTTGCTTGTAGCCGCCGAAGGGCGTTTCCAGGCCGACCACGGCCGGCGTGTTGACGCTGACGGTGCCGGCCTCGATGGCGGCGGCAACCCGGTGGGCACGGCCGATGTCCCGGGTCCAGACGGTGGCGGCAAGGCCGTAGTCGCTGTCGTTGGCGACGGCCACCGCCTCTTCCTCGTCGGCCACGCGGATCACCGCCAGCACCGGGCCGAATATCTCCTCGCGGGCAAAGGACATGTCGTTGCTGGCGCGGTCGAACACGGTGGCCTCGACGTAGGGCCCGGCGAAGTCGGCGGCGCGGCCGCCGCAGATGCGCTCGGCACCTTCGGCGACGGCGCTGTCGCAGTACTCGACGATGCGGCGCTGGGCGTTGTGGTCGATGACCGGGCCAAGCTGGGTCTGCGGGTCGAGCACGTCGCCGATCTTCAGCGCGGTGGCGGCCCTGGCCAGCTTCTCCACCAGTTCGTCGGCCACCGACTCGGTGACGATGCAACGGGTGCGGGCGGCACATTTCTGGCCGGCATGGCCGAACACGCCGGCCGCGGTGCCGGCGGCGGCACGGTCGATGTCGGCGTCGTCGAAGACCAGGTTGGGGGACTTGCCGCCCAGTTCCAGGGTGACCCGCTTGACGCCCTCGGCGGCGGCGGCGGCCACTTGGCAGCCGATCTCGGTGGAGCCGGTGAAGCTGACCTTGGCCACCTTTGGATGACGCACCAGGTGCATGCCGATCTCGCTGCCGGCGCCGGGCACCACGTTGAGCACGCCGGCGGGCAGGCCGGCGGCGCAGGCCAGTTCGGCGAACAGCAGCGCGGTCAGCGGCGTGGCGCTGGCCGGCTTGACCACGATGACGTTGCCGGTGGCCAGTGCCGGGGCGACCTTCCACAGCATCAGCAGCAGGGGAAAGTTCCACGGCACGATGGCGGCGCAGACGCCGATGGGTTCGCGTCGCACGTAGCGGTGCTGGCTGTCAGCGGAGGCCACCAGCCGGCCGTCGATGCGGTCGGCATAGCCGGCATACCAGCGCAGCACGCCCACCGAGGCGAGGATGTCGATGCGGGCATCGGACATCGGCTTGCCCGCGTGCACCGCCTCCAGGGCGATCCAGCGGTCGGCGTCCGCCTCCAGCGCATTGGCGATGTCGTGCAGGATGCGGGCGCGCTGCGCAGGCGGCGTCGCCCGCCAGCGCGGCCAGGCCTGGCTGGCGCTGTCCACCGCGGCATCGATGGTGGCGGTGTCGGCGGCGCCGACGTCGGCGAGGGTGTCCCCGGATACCTTGCCGAGTACCGCCAGGGTGCCTGGCGCGGCCTGCTGCTTGCCGTCGAGGAATACCGAGCCGGTGTTGTAGCGGTCAATCAGCGGCGAGAACAGGGATGCATCAATGGTCATACGGTGCGTTTCGTGTCGTGGGTTACAGTCGGTGCCTGCGAATCTTGTCGATCAGTGCGCGAACCACGGGCAGCGGACGGCAGTCGCCGAGCATGTCCAGGGCGGCTTCGCGGTGATCGTTGTTGCTGGCGAGCGAAGCCCGGTCCAGGTCCGGGTAGCCCTGCTGGTTCAGCGCTTCGATGACGATGCGCAGGATCTCGTCTTCCATCGAACCGTCGAAGGACAGTTCGACTTCGGGGAAGTTGCCTCCCAGGTCGGGGGGCGGTTGGCGGCTGTCGGTCATGGGCGGGAACATCGCTGCGGGCGGGAATGGGAGCCTGGCTGGCGATCGCGGCACGATCGCCAGCCAGGAAGCGGGGGTTACTCGATCTCGACGATGGCCTCGATGCGCTCCATGCCGCCGACCTTGTCGGCGTAGCTCTGCCAGAAGGAGGCCATGGCTTCCTGCCAGGCGGCGATGTCAGGCTGCACGACTTCCGCGCCGGCTTCCACCGTCTTCGCCAGGGAGGCGTCCTGTTCCGCCGAGGCCAGCTCGTTGAAGTAGGGGATGGCCTCGTCCGCGGCTGCCTGCATCACTGCCTGCTGTTCGGCGGAGAGTCCTTCCCAGAAAGACTTGCTGAGGTACATCGCGCCCAGCGACCAGATGTGGTTGGTCTCGGTGAGGTAGGGCACCACCTCGAACAGCTTCAGCGCATGGTAGCCGGACTTGGTCATGTCCATGTAGTCGACCACGCCGGTCTGCAGCGCATTGTAGGCCTCGGTGATCGGCACCGGGGTCGGGTTGGCACCCAGGGAACTCCACAGGTCGATGTGCAGCGGGCTTTGCAGCACGCGCATCTTCTTGCCGTCGACATCGGCCGGGACGCGGATCGGCTCCTTGCTGATCACGTGGCGTGAGCCGTAGACGATGAAGCCGAGCACCTTGAAGCCCTGGGCATCGTACAGCGCCTTGAACTCGTCACCGATGGGGCCGGTCATGGCCTTGTTGATGTGCTCCAGGTCGCGGAACATGAAGGGCATGTCGAACAGCGCGCCTTCCGGCACCCAGGTGGTCAGGTTGGCCAGCGTCGACAGGGCGCCCTGGATGGAGCCCAGGCGAATGCCCTCGGTGGTTTCCTTCTCGCCGCCGAGGGCGCCGTCGGTGACCACCTTGACATCGAACTGCCCGGGCATCTTCTCGTTGACGATGTCGCTGAACTTGTACCAGATCTTCGACTGCGGCTTGTCCGGTCCGTAGATCACGGACACGGTCAGCGTCTTCGGTGCCTGCGCCGCGGCGTGACCCGCCGCGGCCAGCCCGAGGGCGGCCACCGTGGCCAGTGCCACGGGCTTGAACCAGTTGGATTGCTTCATTTTCACGGTCAGTTCCTCTCTTGTCTTTTGATGGGTGTACAACGAAATCGAACTCGAATGAAACCGGTCAGCGGCCACCGATCAGCCAGCCGAGTCCCAGGGAAATAGCCGGTACGTAGGTGATGACCAGCAGGGCGGCAAACAAGGCCGCCAGCAACGGCAGCATGGCGCGAAACACGTCGTGCACCGGGGTGCGGGAAATCGACCCGGTGATGAATGCCAGCATGCCCACCGGCGGTGTCAGTCCGCCGAGCATCAGGTTGACCACCACCACGATGCCGAAGTGCACCGGGTCGATGCCGAGGCTGGTGACCAGCGGCATCAGCAGCGGGGTCAGGATCAGGATGGCGGCGCCGATGTCCAGGAACATGCCGAACAGCAGCATCAACATGTTGACCAGCAGCAGCACCACGTAGGGATTCTCCGACAGGGTGGCCACGCTGACGGTGAGCAACTGCGGGATCTGTTCGGTCACCAGCACGAAGGCGAAGGGGGCCGCGGCACCGATCAACAGCCCGACCATGGCGGCTTCCACCGCCGCGCCGCGCAGGGTCTGCCACAGGTCGCGGACACCGTAGCTGCGGTAGACGAACATGCCCAGCACCCAGCCGTAGACCACTGCCAGCACGCCGGCCTCGGTGGGCGTGACCACGCCGAAACGGATGCCGCCGAGGATCAGCACGGCCAGCCCGAGCACCGGCAGCGCCTGGCCGAAGGCACGCCAGCGCTCGCCGCTGCCGGCCTTCTCGTTGGCGGTGCCAAAGCCCTTGATGCGGGCAATGATGTACACGCAGATCATCAGCGAGAAGATCATGAACAGTCCCGGCACCACCCCGGCCAGCCACAGGCTGCCCACCGACAGGTTGGCGGCGGCGGCAAGGATGAGCAGGGCGATGGACGGCGGGATCACGTTCGGCACCGTGGCCGAAGCCGCGGTCACCGCGCAGGAGAAGGCAGGCGAGTAGCCGTGGCGGACCATCTGCGGCACCAGCAGCTTGGTGCCCAGCGCGGCCTCGGAGTAGCTCGAGCCGGAGATGCCCGCGTACAGGCCGCTGGAAACCACGTTGACCTGGGCGAAGCCGCCGCGCATGTGTCCCACCAGCTTGAAGGCGAAGTCCATCAGGCGCCGGGTCAGGCCGCCGGCATTCATCAGCGCGCCGGCAGTGATGAAGAAGGGGATGGCCAGCAACAGGAACTTGGTGGCGCCGTTGACCATGTTCTGTACCACCGCCGCTGGTGGCATCAGGCCGCCGGCCAGGTTGGCGACGAAGGCGGCGAAGATCATGGCGAAGGCCACCGGCGAGCCGAGCGCCATGGCGACCACGAAGGACAGCGCCATGACCAGGCCCGGGTCGCTGCCGGCAATGGACAGCGTGCCGGTGACGTTGACCACGTAGTACAGGGCCGCGCCGACGATGATGGCCAGCGGGCCGCGCCAGGGTTCACGACCTTCGTCGACGCCGCGCAGGGCGAGGTAGACCAGGCCGAGGACACAGGCCACCGGGATCAGCGAGAACTTCACCCAGGTGGGCAGGCCGAGGGCGTAGTTGACGCCGCCGACCATCTCGATGATGGTCATGCCGCCGAACAGCAGCATGATGGTGGTGTAGGCGATGATGACGTCGCTGGCGAGTTCGGCCACGGTGCGGGCGCGCGCTGGCAGCCGGTCCACGAACAGGCCGATGGACAGGTGCATGCGGGTGCGGTGGGCGAGGGGAACGGCGAGGAAGATCACCGCCACGAACAGCCACTGTGCCGCATCCGCGGCCCAGGTGATGGAATTGTTGAAGCCGTAGCGACCAATGACGTTGGCGAAGATGATGGCGATCAGCGCGATCAATGCCAGCGTGACCGCGGCACCGATGACATGGTCGAGCAGGCCAAGAAAGCGCTGCGCAAGGCCGCGCACGCCGTCGGCGCGGGGCGCCTCGGGGGATACGCCAAGACGGGGTTCAGCGACCGACGGCATAACCGATTCCTCCTCGGGGGTTGGCAGCGGCGCGAATGCGACCGTCGCGTTCACGCGCAATGGCCGTCAGGCGGCCCTCGGACCATGGTCCGTTCTCGTTGACCTCGTGGCCACGCCGTTTCAGCTCGTCGATGACCTCCGCGCCGAAGCGGCTTTCCACCACCAGCTTGCCCGGCGAAGCATGCCGGGGATAGAAGGAGTTCGGCCAGTGCTCGGAATGAAAGGCCGGTGCCTCGATGGCCTCCTGCAGGCCGGTGCCATGCAGCAGGTGGCGCAACAGGAAGCTGGTCTGCCACTGGTCCTGCTGGTCGCCACCGGGGGTGCCGCAGGCGAGGTAGCCACGGCCGTCGCGGAGCACCAGTGTCGGCGTCAGGGTGGTGCGCGGACGGGTGCCGGGCACCAGGCTGGACGGCAGTTCACCGTCCAGCCAGGTCATCTGTGCGCGGGTGCCGAGGGGAAAGCCGAGGGCGGCGATCACCGGCGAGGACTGCAGCCAGCCACCGGACGGGGTCGCCGAGACCATGTGCCCGGCCTCGTCGACCACGTCGATGTGGCAGGTGTCGCCGGCCACGCTGGCCAGGTAGCCAGGCGCGGCCACCTCGCCCACGGTGGGCTCGCCGCCGCCGTAGGCGGACAGCAGGCCACCCTCGCGCACGCGGGCGGTGGCGGCGGCGTAGTCGAAGGCCGGCGCCGGCCCGTCGGCGTCGCCCGGACGCCAGCGGTTGTCGGCGGTATCGCCGATCAGCGCCCGGCGGACCTCGTTGTACTCCCGCGACAGCAGTCGGTCCATCGGCACCGTGCCGTGCAGCGGGTCGCCGTACCAGGTCTCGCGGTCGGCGAAGGCGAGTTTCATTGCCTCGGTCACCCGGTGCACGAACTCGGCGCCGTTGGGGTCCAGTGCGGACATTTCCTCGGCATCGAGCAGGGCCAGGGTCTGCAGCAGGGCCGGTCCCTGGCTCCAGGCCGGGCACTTGGCCACCTGCCAGCCGGCATAGTCGAGGCT
This sequence comes from uncultured Gammaproteobacteria bacterium, assembly GCA_964350265.1. Taxonomy (GTDB): domain Bacteria; phylum Pseudomonadota; class Gammaproteobacteria; order Arenicellales; family CAJQKF01; genus BQJD01. The sequence goes on from CAYGJZ010000002.1 coordinate 84,385, forward strand.
GACCGGGGACTCCACCGAGGCCGACCAGTTGGCCAGGTCATCGCCGCGCAGCAGGGCCGGGTGCTCCTGGCCGGTCACGTCCATGGCCACCGCGTGCTGGCAGAAGCGGTCGATTTCCTCGGCGACGAAGCCGTTGGACCAGGCCCTGCGGGCGGCGTCGATGCGTGCTTCGCGGTTGCCGCCGGCTTCGCGGGAAACCTGGACCAGGCGTCGGAAGGTGTTGGCCAGCGGCGTGTTGACCAGCAACGAGTCAACGGCGGGGACGCAGCCGCCAGGCAGGAACAGCGCCGCGGAGTCCGGCCAGTACTTGCGGAACAGGCCTTCCGCCGCCGCCAGCGTGTCGTGCAGGCGCGGGCTGACCGGCACGCCGTGCTCGGCGTAGTGGATGGCGCACTCGAGCACGTCGCCGAGTTCCAGCGTGCCGTGGTCGCGCAGTACGCGCACCCAGCCATCGAAGGCCCCCGGCACCACCGCGGGAAGCAGTCCGGTGCCGGGCACCATGTCCAGGCCCAGGGCGTGGAAGCGTTCGCGGGTGGCGGCGGCGGGCACCGGGCCCTGGCCACACACCGACAGCGTCTCGCCGTTGTCGGCGCGGTGCAGCAGGATGGCCACGTCGCCGGCGGGGCCGTTCAGGTGCGGCGCCACCACCTGCAGCACGAAGCCCCCGGCCACTGCCGCGTCGAAGGCATTGCCGCCGCGTTCCAGGATGCGCATGGCGCAGGAACTGGCGATCCAGTGCGACGACGATACCGCGCCAAAGGTGCCGACGATTTCCGGCCTCGTAAGCTGCATCTGAACCTGTCCCATCCCGAAAAGCGGTTGCATGAGAACCAATCAACTATAATGGTTCGCAATTATGGAACCATTATAGGCACAGCCTCGAAGACGAGTCAAAGCGTTCGCGGAGGTGTCCGGAGCGGCCTGCCGTCAGTCGACCAGCAGGTTGCCCTTGACCCGGGACAGGTGGTGCACGATGGCTTGTCTTGCCTGCTCCGCATCGCGTGCACAGAAGGCTTCGACGATGCGCTCGTGGTCGGCCTGGTAGGCGCGGCGACGGTCGTCGGTGAGCCCGCGGCGACGCAGTGCGCCCCATTCGTCGGAGCGGCGGATGCGATGCATGCCCTCGACGATGCCGATCAGGTACTGGTTCTTGCTGGCGCGGGCAATGGCACGGTGAAAGCGGTTGTCCCACTGTTCGAACTCGGCCATGGAACGGGCCTCGCCACCGCGCATTACCAGCGTGCGTATGGCATCGAGCTCGGCGATGGAGGCGCGTGCGACGACCAGCCGAGCCAGCAGCGGTTCGATCAGCAGGCGGGCTTCCATCATCTCCTCCGGGTTGACCACGCTGACGTCGACGCCGGTGCGGGCATCGGCGGTGAGGTTGTCGGCGACGAAGGTGCCGCGGCCGACATGACGCACGATCAGCCCGCGGCTCTCCAGGTTCCCGAGCACCCGCCGCACGGTGTTTCGACCGACGCCGTAGCGTTGCGCGAGCTCTCGTTCGGTGGGCAGCCGGGCGCCGGATTGCCAGTCCCCGGAGTCCAGTTTCTCCTGCAGTGCGTGTAGTAGTAGCTCTGCGCTCATGGTATCTTCGTGGTCCCCTGTGGAATGAATTGAGCAGAACCAATGCGGAACCAATATACCAAAGCTGCGCGACCATGGGTAGGGTCAGTTCATCGCCTTGCGGACGCCACGGGTGGACGCCGGTGAGCGGGCCCGTGGATCCGTCCGCGTCGCAGCGCGTGGCCCTGTTCGAAACCGACCTGCCGCGCCGCGCCGCCAACCACGCCGCGCTGACGCCGCTGTCCTTTCTTCGTCGCTCGGCCGCGGTCTACCCGGACAAGGTCGCGGTCATCCACGGCCCGTTGCAGTACCGCTACGACGAACTGTACCGCCGCTGCCGCGCACTGGCCTCGGCGCTGTCTCGCGCCGGCGTACGTCCGGGGGAGGCGGTGTCGGTGCTGGCCCCCAACGTGCCGCCGTTGCTGGAAGCCCACTACGGCGTGGCCATGGCCGGCGCCATTCTCAACGCCATCAACACCCGGCTCGACGCGGCCTCCATCGGCTTCATCCTGGAACATGCGAAGACCCGGGTGTTGATCGTCGACGCCGCGTGGTCGCAGGTGGCTGCCGAGGCGATCACGGCAAGCGGCGCCTCGCCGACGGTGGTGGTCTACCACGATCCCACCGCGGCGGACGAGGCCGGGCAGCCCGGCGCGCTCGATGGCGAGGACTACGAGGCGTTTCTTGCCGGCGGCGATCCGGACTGTGCCTGGCAGGGGCCGGACGACGAGTGGCAGGCGATCAGCCTGAACTACACCTCCGGCACCACCGGCAATCCCAAGGGCGTGGTCTACAGCCACCGCGGCGCCTGCCTGAACGCCCTGGGCAACGTGATGACCTTCGGCCTGGATGCGCGCTCGGTCTACCTGTGGACGCTGCCCATGTTCCACTGCAACGGCTGGACCTACACCTGGGCGGTGACCGCCGCCGGTGGTACCCACGTCTGCCTGCGCCGGGTGGAGCGCGACGCGGTGCTGGACAGCATCCGCGCCCACCGGGTGTCGCACATGTGCGGCGCGCCGATCATTCTCAACATGCTGGCCCGCGGCGAAGGTGACAGCGAACCGTTGCCGCACACGGTGGAAGTCGCCACCGGCGGGGCGGCGCCGCCGACCACGGTGATCCGCGCCCTCGAGCAGCAGGGCTTTCGCGTCACCCACCTCTACGGCCTGACCGAGAGCTACGGTCCGGCCACGGTCTGCGTGTGGCAGCCGGCCTGGGACGACCTCGACCTGGCCGAGCGCGGCGTGCACATGGCGCGGCAGGGCGTCAGCCATGTCACCGCCGACGAGGCCATCGTCGCCGATCCGCAAAGCGGTGTCGCGGTGCCCCGGGACGGAGTCACCATGGGCGAGATCCTGCTGCGTGGCAATACCGTGATGAAGGGCTACCTGAAGAATCCCGAGGCCACCGACGAGGCCCTGCGCGACGGCTGGTTCCGTACCGGCGACCTGGCGGTGTGGCACGCCGACGGCTACATCGAGATCAAGGACCGTTCCAAGGACATCATCATTTCCGGCGGTGAGAACATCTCCAGCCTGGAGGTGGAGGAAGTGCTCTACGCCCACCCCGCGGTGCTGGAGGCGGCGGTGGTGGCACGGCCGGACGAGAAGTGGGGGGAGACACCCTGTGCCTTCGTCACCCTGCGCGCGGGGGCCGAGGTCGACGACGCCGGCATCATCGCCTGGTGCCGCGAACGCATGGCCCACTTCAAGGCACCGAAGACGGTGATCTTCGGTGAGCTGCCGAAGACCTCCACGGGCAAGATCCAGAAACACGTGCTGCGGGAACGGGCGGCGGCATGCTGAGCAGCGGCGGGAGCACGCAGATGGCCAACGGCTTCGACATCCACGGCCGGCACGTGCTGGTCACCGGCGCCTCCAGCGGTCTTGGCCGCTACTTCGCGCGCATGCTGGCCGCCGACGGTGCCCTGGTGACCCTGGCGGCGCGGCGCGAAGCCGCCTTGCAGGCGGTGGTGGACGAGATCGTCGCCGATGGTGGCGAGGCACGCTCGGTGGTCATGGACGTGACCAGCGAGGCGTCGGTGCAGGCAGCCTTCGCCGCCGCCGAGGTCGATGGTCGACCGCCGTCCATCGTCATCAACAACGCCGGCGTGGCGCGGACCAACCGGGCGCTGGAGACCAGCGCCGAGGAGTTCGACGGCGTGCTCGACACCAACCTGCGCGGTGCCTTCCTGGTGGCGCGCGAGGCGGCCGCGCGGATGGTCGCGGCGGACATCGGCGGCAGCATCGTCAACATCGCATCCATTCTCGGTCTCGGCGTGGCCGGCGCGGTGATGCCCTACGCGGTGTCCAAGGCGGGCCTGGTGCACATGACCCGTTCGCTGGCGCTGGAATGGGCCCGGCACGGCATCCGCGTCAATGCCCTGGCGCCGGGCTACGTCGAGACCGACCTGAACGCGGACTTCCTCGCCTCCGAGGCCGGAGGCGCGCTGCGCAAGCGCATACCCATGCGACGCTTCGGCCGGCTCGAGGAGCTGGCCGGGCCGTTGCGACTGCTGGTTTCCGACGCCGGCGCCTACATGACCGGCAGCGTGGTGACCGTGGATGGCGGTCACCTGGTCGCCTCGCTGTAGACGGCGTCGCCCACCCTTCACGGAGTACCCCGATGGATTTTTCACTGCCCCCCCGGCTGGAATCGTTGCGCGGCGATGTTCGCGCCTTTGTCGACCAGCACATCCTGCCGCTGGAAGCCGACCCGGGCAATTACGACGAACACGAGAACATTGCCGCCGACGTGCTCGATCGCGTGCGTGGCGAGGTCAAGGCAGCCGGCCTGTGGGCGCCGCAGTTGCCGCGGGAAGACGGCGGTCTCGGCCTCGACACCTTGTCCATGGCCGTGCTGTACGAGGAGATGGGGCGTTCCATCTTCGGCCCGGTGTGCTTCAACTGCGCGGCGCCGGACGACGGCAACATGATCCTGCTCTCGCGGGTGGCGAGCGAGGCGCAGAAGGCGCGCTGGCTGGCACCCATTGCCGACGGCCGGGTGCGCTCCGCCTTCGCCATGACCGAGCCCATGCCCGGTTCCGGCTCCGACCCCTCGGCGATGCTGACCCGGGCCACCCGGGTTGGTGACGGCTGGCGCATCGACGGCCACAAGTGGTTCATCACCGGGGCCGGGGTGGCCAGCCACTTCATCCTTCTTGCGCGCACCTCGGATGATCCACGCAAGGGACTGACTGCCTTCCTGTTCGACCGCGAACAGCCGGGCTGGGAAGTGGTGCGGCGCATTCCGATCATGGGGCCGGAAGAACATGGCGGGCACTGCGAGCTGCGTTTCGACGGTCTGGAAGTATCGGACGAGAACGTGCTGATGAACGTCGGCGATGGCCTCAAGGTCACCCAGATCCGTCTCGGCACCGCGCGCCTGACCCACTGCATGCGCTGGCTGGGCATGGCCAAGCGGGCGCTGGAAATCGCCGGCGACTACGTGCGTGAACGACGCAGTTTCGGCATGACGCTGGCCGAGCACGAGGGCGTGCAGTGGATGCTGGGCGAGGCGGCGATGGAGATCGAGACCGGACGGCTGCTTACCGCCAAGGCCGCCTGCATGCTGGATCGCGGCGACTTCGCCAAGCGCGAGGTGTCGATGGCCAAGGTGCAGGTGTCCGAAACCCTGCACAAGGCCATCGATACCGCCATCCAGCTGTGCGGTGCGCGTGGCTATTCCCGTGACACGCCGCTGGAATGGATGTACCGCTATGCCCGCCAGGCCCGCCTGGTGGATGGCGCCTCGGAGGTGCACAAGATGGTGCTGGCGCAGACCTTCCTCGCCGAGGGCAACGACTTCTGGAGGTGGACCCCTTGAGCGAAGCGCAGTACGACGCCCTGGCCGACTGGCTGCGCGGTGCCAGCGGGGCACGCGCGGCGACGGTGCATGAAGGTCGCCGCCTCGGTGGCGGTGCCATCCAGGACAACCGCGCGCTCACCGTCGAGTTCGACGGTGGCGACCTGCCGGGGCGCCAGTCGCTGGTGCTGCGGCGTTCCAATCCCGGCACCGTGGAAGCCAGCCATGACCGCGCCACCGAGTTCGCCCTGCTGACCGCGGCCCATGCCGCCGGGGTCAGCGTGCCCGAGCCGCTGTACCTGTGCGAGGACGAGTCGGTGTTCGACGGCGCCTTCTTCGTCATGCGCCAGGTGCCCGGCACCGGTCTCGGGCCGAAGGTGGTCAAGGACACCTCCCTCGGCGGCGACCGCGATCGCCTGGCCGTGGTGCTGGCAGAAGAATTGGCGCGCATCCACGGCATCACCCCGGCGGACGGCACGCTGTCGATGCTGGCGCCACCCCCCGACGACCCGGCGCTGGCCCTGGTGGGCTGCTACCGCCGCTGGCTGGACGAGCTGCAGGCCCGGCGGCCGGTGCTGGAGTGGGCCATTGACTGGCTGACCCGCCATGCACCGTCGCCAACGGACGTGGTGCTGTGCCACCGCGACTTCCGCACCGGCAACTACATGGTGGACGAGTCGGGCCTGACGGCGGTGCTGGACTGGGAGTTCGCCGGCTGGGGTGATCCGATGGAGGACCTCGGCTGGTTCATGAGTCGCTTCTGGCGCTTCGGCGCCGACCATCTCGCCGCCGGCGGCATTGCCGACGGCAAGGTCTTCATCGATGCCTATGCCCGTGCCGCGAAGCGCACGGTGGACCCCGAACGGCTGCGCTACTACGAGGTCATGGCCAACCTGCGCTGGGCGGTGATCGCGTTGCAGCAATGCCATCGCTTCGTGTCCGGCGCCGAGGCCGGCCTGGAACTGGCACTGATCGGTCGACGGGTACCGGAGATGGAAATGGAAATACTGGAGCTGACGGAGGCAAGGCCATGAAGCTTGCGCCGGACATTCTTGCCCTGCTGGAAGCCACCCGCACCACGCTGGTGGAGCGGGTTGCCCCGGCCCTGCGTGGCGGTGAACGCTACGAGGCGCTGCTGGCCGCCAACGCCCTGGCCACCGCGGTGCGCGAGCTGGCGGTGGATGCCGAAGACGACGAGCGGGAGCGCGACAACATTCTCTCATTGCTCGGCGGGAGCACCGGGGAGGGCAGTCTCGACGATGCCAGCCGCGCACTGGCCGAAGCCATCCGTGCCGGTGCCTTCGCCGAGCCGGCCCGGGCCAGGGCGCTGCACGCCTTGCTGCGCGCATCCACCGCCCGCCTGCTGGCGCAGACCAACCCGGTGGTGGCCGCCAAGTACCGCTGACCGGCAATCGCCGGCCAGCGGCGCCGGCTCAGGCGAGCTTCTCGCCGAAGAAGGCCACGGTGCGTTCCCACGCCAGCTTCGCCGCGTCCTCGTTGTAGCGCGGCGTGGAGTTGTTGTGGAAGCCGTGGCGGGTGCCCGGGTAGAGGTGGTGCTGGTATTCCTTGCCGTGTTCCTTGAGTGCGGCCTCGAAGTCCGGCCACATGGCATTGATGCGCGGATCGTCCTCGGCGGCCTGGATCATCAGCGGGGCCTGGATCTTCGCCACCTGGTCGGCGGCCGGCGCGGCGCCGTAGAAGGGCACGCCCGCGGCCAGGTCCCCGCCCATCTCCACCGCCAGGAAGTTGGTGGTGCCGCCGCCCCAGCAGAATCCCACCGAGCCGAGCTTGCCGCTGGACAGGGCATGGGACTGGACCAGCCGGGCGCTGTTCAGCATGTCCTGCTTCAGCTTGTCCTGGTCGAGGCCTTTCTGCAGCTCGCGACCATCGTCGTCGTTGCCCGGGTAGCCACCCACCGGGGCGAGGCCGTCCGGTGCCAGTGCCAGGAAGCCCTCCACAGCGAAGCGGCGGGCGACGTCCTCGATGTAGGGGTTCAGGCCGCGATTCTCGTGGATGACGATCACCGCGGGGAACGGGCCGTCGCCGCTGGGCTGCACCAGGTAGCCACGCATTTCGCCGCTGCTGCCGCCGGGAGAGTCGTAGTCGATGTAGGTGGCCTTGATGCGCTCGTCGGTGAACGAGACCATCTGCGCCTCGGCATAGCGTGGCAGCATGGCCTGGGCAAGGGCCAGCCCGGTGGCACCGGCCACCGACAGCGCGCTGGCGCGGGAGAGGAACATGCGTCGGTCGATGAAACCGTGGCAGTACTCGTCGTACAACTCGTAGACCTTGCGTTCGAGGTCCTGGTGGGTCGTCGTCATCGGGTCTCCTCCTCGTCGTCGTGTGCGGAAAAGGGAAGGGGCACTATAGCGAGAAACCGCGGTCGACTCGTTGCGCCGCGGCCAAGTCTCACCAAACTTTCATGAAGCCGCGCCACTGCCCCGGTAGACCGGCGCGCACAGGGCCTGGCCGTCGGCCAGCGTCTCGATGCGCACCGAAACCCCGTAGACCTCGCGCAGCAGGGCCGGCGTCAGGGTGGAGCGCGGTTCGCCGTCGGCCACCAGCCGGCCGTCATGCATCACCAGCACGCGGCTGGCACAGGCCAGTGCATGACCCGGGTCATGGGTGGACAGGAGCAGGCCGGGGCCGCGCCTGGCCAAGGCCACGACCTGTTCCAGTACCTGTACCTGGTTGCCGAAGTCCAGGCTGGCAGTGGGTTCATCCATGACGATCAGCGACGTGTCCTGGGCCAGCGCCCGTGCCACCAGTGCCAGTTGCCGCTGCCCGCCGCTGATGCGGGTATAGTCCCGCGCGGCCAGCGAGGCGATACCGAGCTGGGCCAGCGCCTCGCGGGCACGCCGGAGGTCCTCGTTGGCCGGGGCGCGGAACAGTCCGCGATGGGCGGTACGTCCCATCAGCACCATCTCCTCGACGCTGTAGGGAAACACCGCGTCGTGTGCCTGCGGCACGTAGGCGATGCGCCGCGCAATCGCGCGGCGGGACAGGCGGGCCAGCGGCTGGCCGTCCAGGCTCACCGAGCCGCGCCGTGCCGGCAGCAGGCCGAGCAGGGTCTTGAACAAGGTGGTCTTGCCGCAGCCGTTGGCGCCGAGCAGGGCGACCACTTCCCCCGGACCCACCGCGAGCGTCACCGCGCTGCCCACCGCCCGGCCACGGTAGCCGTAGGCGAGGTCGTCGGCGCGCAGTATGCTCACCAGCTTCGCTGGCGGGTGGCCAGCAGGTAGAGAAAGACCGGCGCGCCGAGAAAGGCGGTGAGCACGCCCAAGGGCGTTTCGGTGGCAGCCAGGCTGCGCGCCAGCGTGTCCACCGCCACCAGGTAGGTGGCGCCAAGCAGCATGGCGGTCGGCAACAGGCGGTTGAAGTCGGGGCCGACCAGCAGCCGCGCGATGTGCGGGATGACCAGGCCCACCCAGCCGATCACCCCGGCGATGGCCACCACGCTGGCGGTCATCAGGGTGGCCGCGGCCACCAGCACCAGCCGAAGGCGGCGCGGGTCGACGCCCAGCGCGGCGGCCTCCTCGTCCCCCAGCGACAGCAGGTTGACCCGCCAGCGCAGCAGCACCAGCGGCACCAGGCCGACAAGCACCGCCGGTGCGGTGGCGACGATGTCCTCCGCGCGGATGGCGGCGAGGCTGCCGAGCAGCCAGAAGGTCATGGCCGGAAGCTGGTCATAGGGGTCGGCGAGGATCTTCAGCAGCGAGATACAGGCACCGGCCAACGCACCGACCACCACCCCGGCCAGTACCAGCACCAGCGTGGGTTCATGGTGCCGCACCGCGCTGGCCACCAGGTAGACCAGGCCCACCGTGGCCAGGCCGCCGGCGAAGGCGAGTCCCTGGATCAGCACCACCGGCAGGGCGAGGAAGATGCCGAGCACGGCGCCGAGGCCGGCGCCGGCGGAAACACCGAGGATGTCCGGGGAGACCAGCGGGTTGCGGAACAGGCCCTGGAAGACGGCACCGGCGGCGGCCAGCGCGGCGCCGCTCAACAGTGCCGCGGCGACCCGTGGCAGGCGCACCGAGAGCAGCACCGTGTCCGCGGCGCCCTGGCCGGCTTCGCCGCGCAGCCAGCGACCCAGCACCGCGGCCAGTTGCTCGAGGCCGAGGGGGAAGGGACCGCTCAGCAGCGCGTGGCCGAGCGTTGCCACCAATGCCAGCGCCAGCAGCGCCGGCGCCGTCCGGGGACCTACTCGCCGGGTTGCCGGTTCGCCCACTGGATCAGCGCATCGCGCTCGGTCGCGCTCAGCTCGACGTGGTAGAAGGTGCGGTAGAAATCCTCGGTGGCGGCGGCGAGATCGAGGGGAAAGTGGGCCGGGTAGAACAGGTTGGCCAGCCAGCGCAGGCCGATCACGCGGTTGATCGAGGGTGGCCGGTCGATCCAGCCGAAGGGTGCCACGGGTGCGAGGTAGACGCGCCCACGACGCACCGCCTCGATGTCCTGCCACAGCGGGTCGTGCGACACCGCGTCGAAGAAGTGCTCGTCCCAGGTGATGATGGTGTCCGGGTTGGCGAGGATGATGTTCTCGATGGAAGAGCGCACCAGGCCCCGGCGGATGGTTTCCCCGCCCGGGTCGGCAACGTTGCGCCCGCCGGCACGCTCGATGATCTCGGTGTTGATGGAACCTGCCAGGCCGGTCTCGAGACCGTCCGGTCCCCGCGCCAGGTAGACCCGTGGCCTGGCCTCCGGCGGAATCCCGGCGAGCACCCGGTCGAGATCCTGAAACAGCTGCTCGACTTCCCGCGCCAGTCGCTCGCCGCGTTGCCGGACGCCGAGCACCTCGCCGAGCAGGCGCAGCGCCGCCGGCGTGTGCTCGAAGCGACCATCGATGAGCAGGTAGGGAATGCCGGTCTGCTGCTGCACCCGGTCGGCCAGGGAGACGTAGGTGTCGGCGGTGGAGCCGAAGTCCAGCACCAGGTCGGGCCGTTCCTGGACCAGTCGCTCGAGACTGGCGGTGCCGCCACGGCCGGTCAGCCGGCCAGTGGCGGGCAGGTCCCGCCAGGGAGCGGCGAGGTAGGCGCGTTCGTCGGCACGGGGCTCCCTGGGCCAGCCCGCGAGGGTGTCGGGGGCCAGCACGTAGAGGGCGATGGCCGCCGGCGGACCGGCGGCGAACACCCGGTCGACGTGCTCGGGCACGTTGACCGCGCGGCCGGCGGAGTCGGTGACGACGCGCGCGTCGGCCGCGGTGGCGAAGGCCGCCGCCAGCGCCAGCAGCACCGTCGGCAGGCGCCGGGCGCGGGCGGGGGGCTTCGGACCCACCCCCCGGGCACGCCGCGACCGGGTGTCGGGTCGCGCTGCCCGGTGCCCCGTTGCCTGGCGGTCAGTCAAGCGCGCCGGCGGCGTCGAAGCCGTAGCCGGCGAGAATCTCCTGGCCGGCCGGGGAGAGAATGAACCAGGCCAGGTGCCAGGCGTCGCGCTGGTCCTCGTCGAGGACCAGCAGGCCGTAGTCGGCGCCGACCCCGAGTGCTGGCGGGATGGCCACCACCTGCAGGGAGGTTTCCTCGCGACTGGCCAGCACCGCGTTGGTGCAGTAGGTCAGGAAGACGTCGGCCTTGCCTTCGCTCATCACCCAGGCATAGGGATTGCGTCCCTCCGGGGGCGGCGCTGAATCCGGCCCGCCGGTGAGTTGCAGCGCCTTCTCCTTGAGGATGACGTCAGCGCCTTGCCGCAGTCCGCCAGCCTTGTCGAACAGCTGCCAGGCATAGTCGCCGGACGGGTCGGCCTTCGGTGTCGACGTGCCCACGCGCACCTGCGGGTCGAGCAGCACGTCGAGCATGCCGTCAGTGTCGATGGCCAGCGACGGCGAGGCCAGCGCGCACAGGCGGTTGCGGGCGAAACGCACCACTGGCCCGATGTCCCGCGCCGAGGCCAGGGTCTCGGGGTGCTTCATGTTGGCCGAGGCAAAGACCTGCGCCGCCTCGCCCTGCTCGATGCGACCGCGCAGCAGGCCGGAGGGACCGAACGTGGTCGCTACCTCGGTCTCATAGCGTTCGGCATACCGCCGGGCGACATCGCCAAGGGCGGCCTTGAGGCTGCCGGCCGCGTACAGGGAAACGGGTTCATCGGCATGGGCCATGGTCACGCTCCCGCCGGCGCCGGCCAGCAGCAGGCAGAGAAGGAGCAGCCCGCGACGGGGCCGGCGGAAGGGTTTCGGGGACGCAGAAAGGTCGTGAGACAATGTTTTTTCCTGTGTAATGAACGCAATATGGGAAATAATGCGTAAAAACGACAGCAAAAACAAGCGCTCTCCTTCGGATTGCTAGCGCAGGCGAACCTCGTCGTCCCCCAGCCCGGCCGCCCAGCTCGCCGCCCGTCGCAGCAGGCGGCCGTGGACGGGATGATCGAGGGAGGCGGCGTCGTGACCGAGGGCATCGAATACCACCCGTCCCTGGCCGAAGCGATGGGTCCACAGCACGGGCTCTTCGCCGTTCCCGACAGCGGCGGTGAGCAGCGGCTGGATGCCCGGTGCCAGGTCGAGGGCGCTGTAGACCTCGTCGACGATGTCGAACGGGGGCAGGTCGTCGACCAGCACGTGCTCCGCCACGGCACGTACGCGCACCATGGCCGGCGGTGGATGGTGGGAGCGGCCCCACTGCCAGCGGCCGCCGAGCAGGTCGCGCCAGCCCGGCCAGTCGTCGAAGCACAGGCAGGCGGTATGAATGCCCAGCAGTCCGCCGCCGGCGTGCACGTGGCTGGACAGGGTCCGCTGGCAGTCGGCGGGCATGCTGAAGGCATGCTGCTCGCGGTAGGGGGCGTACTTCGGGTGATTGTCCATCGGCCAGCGCAAGGCCATCACCGCGACCAGTTCAACGGGTTCGCGTGCAAGTTGACGGATGCCGGCGGCAAGGTCGGTGGTGACCTGTACCTGGAAGCCCGCCGCCGCCAACTGTGCTTCCACCCGTGGCGTATTGCCCGCGAAGTCATGCCGGATACCGCCGCTGAGCAACAGTGCGCGCATCGCTAGTGTCCCGTGCCGGGGTGCTGTTCGCCGTCCGCGACGGGTGACATCAGCGTTCGGCCTCGCTGGGTGCCTTGCGCGGCATCTGCTTCTTCAGGCTGCAGAACACACCGCCGTCCACCACCAGGTGCTGGCCATGAATGTAGCCGGCTTCCTCGGAGACCAGGAACGAGACGGCGGCGGCAACGTCCTCGGCGTTGCCGATGCGCCCGGCGGGAACGCTGGCCTCGCGCTGGGCAAGGGCGTCGCCCTCGGCGTAGATGGGCGCGGACATTCCGGCGTTGATGAAGCCCGGTGCCACTGCGTTCACGCGGATGCCCCGTGGTGCCAGCGACAACACCATCTGCTCGGTGAGCTTGGCCAGCGCCGCCTTGGTCGCCGGGTAGGCGCCGGCGTCTGCGCTGGGTGCGAGCGCGTTCAGCGACGTGATGTTGACGATGGCGCCGTCGCCACGCGCCGCCATGCGTCGAGCCACCGCACGGGAGACGATGAAGGCGCCGACCAGGTTCACTTCCACCACGGCGCGGAAGTCGGCGACTTCGTGATCCAGCAGGTCGCCGAAGCGCACCAGGCCGGCATTGTTGACCAGCACGGAGGGCGCCTGTCCGAGTTCGTCGACGATCCGTTCAAGCGCTTCGTCCACCGACGCCTCGTCGGTGATGTCGCAGGCATAGCCATGGGCATGATCGACAGCGGATGCCGCTTCGGCCACCCGCGCGGCATCGATATCGAGCAGGGCCACGCAGTAGCCGTCCCCGGCAAGGCGACGACCGATGGCCAGGCCGAGTCCGCCGGCCGCGCCGGTTACCAGTGCAACCGGTCGTTCCGGGTTCGCGTTGCGGCGGTGTCGCGGGGCGTTCAATGTCGATTCGCCGGGCGACGGGAAACGCAGGTGCCGGCCTGTGGATCGTAGTAGAGGCGCTCTTCCTTGTAGGCACCGTTGACGATGGTGATGCCGAGGCTTCCCGGCTCCAGCGATGCGAAGCCGTGGATGTCCATGGGTGGTGCCACGATGGCCATGTCCCCGGCCTGCAGTTCTTCATCCGACACCGTGTGCAGGGCTGCACGGCCAGGCAGTTCGCCGTCGTCCGTGCGCTGCCAGACACGGTGGCGGACCCGTCCACGGTAGACGCAGAAGGCTTCCCAGACACCGTGGTCATGGGGGGGGATGGGTGCGTCGTCGGGTACCTCGAACAACAGGATCGACAGCTGACCGTCGAAGTAGAGGAACCAGGAATTGGCCACGTTGTTGCCCTGGCGCGGGACGCCGAGCATTGCCAGGTCGTCCCGTTGCAGCAGGCGCCCGACCGGTTGGTGCACGGCGCTGCGAAAGTGTTCAGGATCGCTTGCCGCCATTGCCGAGGCGTCGATGATGGCCTGTGCGCAGTCGCGCACGGTGATCGGGTTGGTCATGGTCGTGGCCCGGGAATTCGTGTGAGGCGCATCGGCCGGCAGATCGTTGCCTGGCAGCCGAAGTCGGGGGTGCAGGTGTCTTTGACGCATGCGATGCGAATCATAATAATGTCGCCTCCTTGAACGGGCAACCAGGTAACGAGATGACGGGAAATGGAACGGGTATCGGCGCGGCCGGTGTCATCGACGTGCATGCGCACGTGCGATTGAATTCGACTACCGGCGCCGCCGGGCGCTACGGGCCGGAGTTCGGTGAGGATGAAGATGGCACGCCCTGGTACCGCGTGGGCAACTTCAAGCTGGTCGGTGTCCGGCACAAGGCCAGCCCGTTCACCGACCCGGAACTTCGCACCCAGCGCATGGATCTCGACGGTACCGATTTCCAGGTGTTGTCGCCGAGCCCGTTGACCTACTTTCATCACATCGATGTCAACGAGGCGGTGGCCTTCTGTCGACGCCACAACGATGCCTGCGCTGAGCTCGTGGCACGCTATCCCCACCGGCTCGGTGGACTGGCGGCGTTGCCGATGCAGGACGTGCAGGCGGCGCGCGAGGAACTGCATCGAGCGGTCACCGAGCTTGGCCTGTGGGGTGCTGCATTCGGCACCGAGTTCGGCGAGCCCCTGCACAGCGAGCGACTGGATCCCCTGTACGAGTCCTTCGTCGAGCTCGACGTGCCGATGTTCCTGCACCCGGCGCCGTCCGGCATCGATGGACCGCCGGGTGATCCCAACCTGAAGCGGTTCGACCTCGACGTCATCATCGGCTTCGCGGCACAGGAATCCATCGCGGTGGCGACGTTGATCTTCGGCGGCGTGCTGGACCGGCACCCGGATCTCGACATCTGGATCAGTCATGGCGGTGGTGGCATCCCGATGCTGGCCGGGCGACTGGCGCAGGCAGCGCAGAAGAGACCCTGGGCCAGCGAGTCGATCCGCAAGGATGGCGCGTTCGAGGAGGCGCTGACCCGCTTGTGGTACGACGCCCATGTCACCGATGACTCGGCACTGTCGCTGCTGCGCCGCTGGGTCGGCAACGACCGCATCGTCTACGGGACCAACTTTGCTGGCTGGGATGCCCCGGAAGAGGGCGGTCACGGCGCGATCGACCCGGCCTGGGCGGACAACGCGCGGCGCCTGCTGCGCCGGGTAGGCTAGGCGGCGCCGGGATGTCGTTGGCCATGCGCCGAGAGCCGGCGTCGTCAATCGTCGTCGGGCGCAGCCCGCGATGCGGGCACGCCACCGAACTGGCTCCAGGTGGAGGCCACCTGCCAGCCGGCGTCCACCACCAGGTTGACACCGGTAATGGCGGATGCGCGGGCGGAGGCGAGGAACTCGATGGCCTCGGCCACTTCGTTCGGCTGGACAATGCGACCCAGCGCGGTGAAATCCCCGGGGTGTGCCGCGTATCGACCCGAGGCAAGCCGCTGTTCCACCCGGGGGACCAGCGTGGACCCGGGAGACACCACGTTCACCCGCACACCGGATCGACCCCATTCCCCGGCAAGGTTGCGACTCAACGAGACGACACCGGTCTTCGCGGTGGCATAGCCCTGCGCCGGCATCGAGCCGAGCGCGGCAATGGACGCGACATTGACGATGCTGCCCCGGCCACGCCGCACCATGGCGCCGCCGAAAACCCGGTTGGCGAGAAAGGTGCCGGTCAGGTTGACGCGCACGATGTGCTCCCACGCGGACAGTGGCAGGTTCTCCGCGGGCGCCAGGTCCTGGAACACGGCGGCGGCGACCACCAGCGCATCGGGGCATCCCGCGGTATCGAAGACCTGGCGTGCGCCTGCTTCGACATCGGCCTCGTCGGCGATGTCCATGGCCAGCGCCATGCCGTCGACGTCGCGGGCGACCCGGGTCGCGGCCTGGCCGTCGATATCCGCCACCGCGAGTCGCCAACCCCGTTCCCGCATCAGTCGACAGCTCGCTTCGCCGATCCCGTTGCCGCCGCCGATCACCACGCACAGCGGCGTTGCACGGCCGTTCGCCTGGTCCGTCACGGCGATGCTCGTCGGCCAGGGTGCGCGCGCGCGGCGTCGGCCGCGGATCGATTCCGGAGATGCCGATGATGCCTCCCCGCCCGCTGTCGCTGTCCTACTACACGGTGCCCGAACTCGACGCCCTGGAATGCGTTTCCGTTGCCGCCGGCGCCGGCTTTCGATTCGTCGGCCTGCGCCTGCTCGGCGGTGCGCCGGGCGGCAGCGAATTGCCGTTGATGACCGATGCCGGGCTGCGCAGGAGAATGCGCGACACGCTCCGGGAACACGGCGTCGAAGCCCTGGACGCGAACACCATTCGACTGGTTGCCGACTCCCACCCGGCGGATTTCCTGCCGATGCTCGATGTTGCCGCGGAACTCGGCGCACGCCACGTGCTGACGACCTGCGACGATGCGGACAACGCGCGTCGCGTGGAACGGCTCGCACTGCTGGCCGGCCATGCCGGGGAACGAGGACTGACACTGGATATCGAGTTCGTGCCCTGGCAGGCCACCCGAGACCTTGCCGCCGCCGCGGCGCTGGTGCGCGAGGTGGATCACCCCGCGCTCGGGATCGCGGTGGACGCCCTGCACCTGTACCGGTCCGGCAGCGATCCTGCGCTGCTTGCCGAATTGCCCGGTGCCTGGTTCCGCTACCTGCAACTGTGCGACGCCCCGGCGCGGGCTGCGGCGCCGACCCGGGAGGAACTCGTCGAGGAAGCGGTGCGCGAACGTCTCGCTCCCGGGGACGGGGACATCGATCTTGCAGCCATCCTCGCCGCGCTGCCGACCGATCTGCCCATTGCGCTGGAGGTGCCGCAGGCGATGCTGGCACGACGGGTGGCGGCACCGGAGCGGGTCGCCCGGCTGGGCCGGGCCATGCGCGCGCTCCTCTCGAACGGGCAAGCGGGGCATGCCTGACGGGCCTCGCGCCACTAGCCCTGCTCGACGCCTTCGCGTCCCTGGATGCAGACCCGTTTCATGACCCTTCGCTCGTTGCCCATGTCGTAGTTGCTGACCCCGCGGTGCATCAGGCAGCGATTGTCCCAGATCAGCACGTCGCCCATGCGCCAGTGATGGGTATAGACGAACGGCGGCTGGGTGGATTGTTCCTGCAGCCGCGCCAGGCGGGTGCGCCCGTCCTCGACCGGCAGGCCCTCGATGTGCGAGGCATACATGCCGATGTACAGGCAACTCCGACCGGTTTCCGGATGCCGCCGGACAATGGGATGCGACACCGGGGGTGCAGCCCTGCGCTGCGACTCGGTGGGCGGCGGGTTGTCGAGGCTGTCGCGCATGAATGCCAGGCTGTGGACGGCGCGCAGTCCGTCGATGCGGCTGCGGGTGATCTCCGGCAACGCGTCCAGGGCCAGGCCCATGTGGGCAAGCTCGGTATCGCCGCCCCCGGCAGGCAGCTCGGCGGGATAGAGCAAGGTGGCCAGTGACGGCTTGGCGAGGTAGGACTTGTCCGAATGCCAGAAGTAGTTGGTGTTGATGTACGGGCGGGTCGACGGGGCACCGGATGCGTCAAAATTGTTGATCGTGTGCACCTTGGTCATGATGCGTCCGTCGTTGTTCTCGATGAGGTTTTCCTCGAGCGTGCCGAACAGTTCGCCCAGCGTGACCAGGTGATCGTCCTGCAACTGCTGGTCGCGGAACACCAGTGCGCCGTAGCGGAGAAAGGCGGCGCGGATCGTGTCGGCGGTGTGTGCATCGATCGGCCGCGCAAGATCGATCCTGTCCGTTTCCGCGCCGAATGCACGGTGCAAGGGTGAAAACAGTTCGTCGAGGGCGGGAGCGGGGTCGCTGCCGGGAGCAGATTGATTCATCAGAAGTTATGCTCGCCTAAAAAATAGTTATGCTGAGGCGTGTCGCAAGCAAGTGACTGACCCAACTATTGTCATGTTTATCAACGAATCCCGGCATAACATGACGAGTGTTGACATGAATCTAGTTTGCATCATAATCGATTATAGAATCAACGAACGGTCAACTGGAGTCGGTCGGAACCTTTGACCCGTTTGCAAAGCGGTACCGGAACGAGTTCCTAATCTTCCCTTCGTGGTTCGCGCGTCGTCGCCTTGAACGAAGCGCGCAATGACTCTGCAACGTGCTTACATTCATCGTTGCCAGGTCGCATACAAAGTCATAACCAAAGTAACCAGGAGTGAAGGCATGAAAATCCTGCCCCGCATGTTGGGCGCAGCATCGGCGCTCGCCCTGTCCGCCAGCCTGACGATGACCCCGGCGCAAGCCGACACCATCGTTGCATCGCACTACGGCTTCCTGCTCAACACCGCGCCGATCGCGGTGGCCATTGAACGTGGCGAGTTCTCCAAGCGCGGCATCGAGATCACCGAGGTCATTTCGTCCTCCGGTGGCGGCACCACCATGCGCAACCAGATCGCCTCCGGCGCCGGCTACGGTGTGGTCGGTACCGCGGCCGCCCTGGCGGCCTACCGGGAAGGTCACGACATCCTGATCGTCAGTGCCAACGTGATGTCCCTGGCCGACCTGTTCTGGGTCTCGATGCCGGGCAAGGGCATCAGCTCGATCCAGGATCTTCGCGGCAAGAAGATCGCCTACACCAAGCCGCGTTCGACCAGTGAAACCCTGGCCAAGATGGCGGTTGCCGCAGCCGGAATCGACGAGAGCGAAGTGGAACTGATTTCCCTCGGCAAGGTCGGTGCCGGTCTCGCCGCGCTGGAGCGAGGCGACGTCGACGCGGCGCTGATTCTCGAGCCGTTGTGGAGTGGTCGACAGGGCAAGTACGAGATTGCCTTCGACCTGAAGAACCTGCCGCGCATGACGCAGACGGTGGGCGTGACCACCAAGGAATTCACCAAGTCCAACCCGGACAAGCTGCGCGCCATCCTCGAAGCTCGCCGCGCCGCGGTGGACTACCTCTACGAGCAGCCCGAGGAAGCCGCGAAGCTGGTGGCCAAGGCCTATGGCGAGAAGCTCACCGAGGAAGTGGCGATCAGCGCGGTGAAGAACATGGTGGCCATCGACTACTGGGGCCGTGGCGGCTTCGACATGCCCGGTCTCGAGGCCATGCTCCAGGGCCTGCGTGACCAGGGTGCCTGGGAAGGCCCCATTGACTGGGATGACGTCCTTGACCGGTCGTTCCTGCCGGAAGACCTGCGCGGCTGATTCGGCCCGGGGATAGACCGTCATCGTCGACGGCGCGCAGGGTCCAACCCTCGCGCCGTCGTCGTATCCGTCTGCGCACAACCGCGGTTCGCGGCCCACGACGAGGCCGCGACTCGACATCGAAAGGGAACATCACCCATGCCAGAATTCGCAACCGCAGCCAATGCGGACGATCGACCGGTCGCCGTGTCGGTACAGAACGTGGAGCATGTGTACGGCGACACCGTGCACGCGCTTGGACCCGTAGACCTTGAACTGAAGCAGGGGGAATTCTTTTCCACCATCGGTCCGTCCGGCTGTGGCAAGACCACGTTGCTGGAGGTGGTGGCCGGGCTGACACAACCCACCGGCGGACAGGTTACCTTCGAAGGATCGGTGGTGTCCGGGGAGGTGCCGGAGGGCGTCGGCATCGTGTTCCAGGACGACGCATCTTTTCCCTGGCTGTCGGTCTGGGACAACATCGCCTTTGGCCTGCGCCGTGCAGGCACCGATGGCGCCGAGGTGAAACGACGAGTCGACTATGCCATCGAGTTCATGGGCCTGAAGGGCTTTGCCGATGCCCGGCCGTCGCAACTCTCCGGCGGCATGCGCCAACGGGTGTGCATTGCGCGCACCTTCGTCCTGCAGCCACGCCTGATCCTGCTCGACGAGCCCTTCGGGGCCCTCGATCAGCAGACCCGCTTCCTGATGGGTGACGAGCTGCTGAGACTGTGGCGGGAAACCGGTGCCACGGTGCTGCTGATCACGCACTCCCTCGACGAGGCGGCGCTTTTATCGGACCGCATCGGCATCATGTCCTCCCGTCCGGGTCGCTTCATCGACATCTTCACCACCGACTGGCCGGCCGACCGTGACAGCCGGATCGCGTCGAGAGAGGACTTCGGCAAGGTCACCTCGCACCTTTGGCAGCGTCTGCGCGAGGAGTCGATGAAGGCCATGGGGGAGGGGGCACGTTGAACGCCAATGCCACCACCATACGCATCACCCTGCTGGTCTCGGCAGTGTTGCTGCTCGAGCTGCTGTGCCGGATCGGCACCATCAGTCCCCTGCAGCTGACCGCGCCGTCGGTGATGGTGACCACCCTGTTCGGATTGATGGGAGAGGCAGAGTTCTGGGGGCATGCGTTCAAGACCATCCGCAACATCATCATCGCCATCGCGCTGGCGACCAGCCTGGGCTTCCTGATCGGACTGACCCTGTACCGGTGGCCGCGTCTGCGTCGAGCCACCGAACCGGTGATTGCCAGCTACTATGCGCTGCCGTTCTTCGTGCTGTATCCGCTGGCCATCGTGATCATCGGCATGAACGACGCGTCGATCATCCTGATGGGCTTCGCCTATGCCCTGGTCGCGATGATCACCAATACGCTCAGCGGTCTTGACCGGATACCGCCGGTATTGGCGAAGACCGGCCGCACCTACCGCATGGGACGCGTGGAAACCGCGCTCAAGCTGCAGTTGCCGGCGGCAGCACCCTACATCTTCACTGGCATCAAGTTGGTGCTCGGCTATGGCATGGCCGGTGTTATCGGCTCGGAGTTCATCCTCTCGACATCGGGGGTCGGCTACTCCATCGCATTCGCCTACGAGGGCTTCGAAAGCGAACGCATGTACGCGTTGCTGCTGTTCGTGATCCTGCTGGTGACGCTGTTCCTGACCGCGGTGAACCGGCTGGAGAAGCGTTCCCAGTTCACCGCCGGCGCGGCCTGGACGGTGTCGACCGCGGCGCGGGTGCATATCCAGGAAGGCAAGTACCAGAAGTTTCTCGACGGCGTGCTGGTGCTGGTGGTGTTCCTGCTGATCTGGCAGGGCCTGCATTACGCGGTCGGCAGCGAGGCGTTGACATCGCCGTTGCAGACGCTGGAGCGGGCGCAAACGCTGTTTGCCTCTGCCGCGTTCTGGGGGCATGCCGAAGAGACCGTGTCCGCGCTCGGCGTGGCGTTGCTGATTGCCATCTTCGGCGGCGCAGTGCTGGGCATGGTGCTGGGCTTCAATCGTCGTCTCGGCGAGATCTTCGCGCCCATGATCGTGGCCCTGCAGTCGACACCCAAGGTCACGCTCTACCCGGTCATGCTGCTGTTCTTCGGCCTCGGGTTCTCGGCCAAGGTGGCGTTCGGCGCGATCCACGGCATCATTCCGATGACGTTGATCACCTACAACGCCACCCGGTCGATCAACCCGGCGCTGGTGCGAACGTCGAAGGCCATGCGACTGTCGTTGGTGCAGACGTTCGTCTACATCTTTACCCCGGCAACCATCCCGGAACTGGTGACGGCCCTGCGCCTGAGTTTCTCCATCACCTTTCTCGGCGTGATGATCGGCGAGATGTTTGCCTCGGTGAAGGGGCTGGGTTTCCTGATCATGGGCGGCATCGAGCTGAACGACGTCTCGATGATGATCTCGATCACCGTGTTGATCGGCGTGTTTGCCATCGGTATCAATGGCTTCCTGCTGGCGCTGGACAACCGGCTTCACCGTCGCTAACGGGTGTTGGCATGTCCACGACCGCCGTGTCCCGTCCCAAGCTCGTCTACCTGGCGGAACGACCGGCGGATCGTCACCGTGCCGAGTTCGTGGCGCGGTGGCGGGCCCATGCCCGTCTGGGCATGTCCCAGGACCGCTGGCAACGCAACGTCCATCGCTACGTGCACTGCGATGCCATGCACGGCGAGATCGAGCCGTTCGAGGAGCTTTCCTGTGACGGTGTCGCCATGGTCTGGTACCGAGACGAAGAGGCCAGGATGCGTCATGCCGCGGATCCGGCATCGGCGATCATGAAGGCGGATGAGCGGGACACCTTCGCACGCCCGGTACGGGAAACGGCGATGCTCGTGGACGAACAGGTGTTTCGTTCGGCAGTCCTGGCAGACCATGTCCTCATTGTCCGGATCTCGTTTCCGGAGCAGGTCGCGCAGTGGTCGCGGGACACGTGGGCGGACCAGATCGGCCCGCTGGTATCACGCCACCTGTCGGAACGACTGCCGGGCGCCGGCTATGTGCAGAATTTTCCGCGCGAGGGTGCGGGGCTCGGTGCCGGCGAAGCGTGTTTCTGCATGGACGAGGTCGGGTTGCCGACGGGGCAGGGCAACGCTGCCTCGGTCTACTTCGACGCGATGCACAAGGCGGGGGTGGACATGGCGAACATCCACCTGCACGCGGTCATGACCCGCTGCAACGTGCTGTACCCGGTCGAAGCGTCGTGATGCTAGAAGTAGGATTCCAGGTCGGCGCGCACGAAGGGGCGGATGTCGCCGAGGCGTCCCTCGTGGACCTTGCGTGCCCAGTCCGGGTCGGCCAGCACCGCGCGCCCCACGGAGGCGAGGTCGAAATCACCCCGTTGCATGGCTTCCACCAGGTTGTCGAGATCGGTCACGTTGGCGTCGATCACAGCCTGTTCGCGAAAGAACTTGGAGTGGTGTGGCTGGTCCAGCCCGATGCTGCCCACGGCAATGGTGGTGCGGTTGCCGAGCCGGTGGGTCCATGCGGCGAGGTTGTCCTCGCTGCCGGGAAACGCCGCCTCCCAGAACCGGCGGGTGCTGACGTCGAAGGCGTCGACGCCGGCCGCGGCGAGTTGTTGCAGCAGCATGCCGAGTTCCTGCGGCGTGTCGACGATGCGCGCGGCGTAGTCGGTCATTTTCCACTGCGAAAACCGGAACACCACCGGGAAGTCTCCCACGGCATCCTTGATGGCAGCGACGACACGGCAGGCCACCCGGCAACGGTTCTCGATGCTGCCACCGAAGTCGTCTTCCCGGGGATTGGATTCCGGCCACAGGAACTGGTCCAGCAGGTAGCCGTGGGCGGCATGCAGTGCGACGCCGTCGCAGCCCATTTCGCGGGCGCGGAGGGCAGCCCGCGCATAGGACGCGGCCACCGCCTCGACATCGCCCTCGTCCATGGCGGAGACGGTGACGATGCCGTCTTCCACCAGCTTGCGCGGACCGATGCCGGGCACCGCGGGATCGGGCTGCATGCCCAGTCGGCGGACCTCGCCAACGTGCCAGAGCTGGGGGATGAAGGCCGCGCCGGTCTGCCGGACCTCGCGCAGAACGGCTTCCCAGCCACGCAGGGCATCGTCGCCGAAGAACCGGGGGATGTTCTCGTAGGCACGCCCGGCGTGGGCCTCGGCCGCGGGATGGTCGATAAACGTGCCTTCGCTGAATACCAGGCCGACTCCGCCCTCGCCACGTCGCCGGTAGTATCTCGCCACGTCGGCAGTGGGTATGCCACCGGGCGAGCGCTTGCGCGTCATCGGCGCCATGCAGACGCGGTTGCGCAGGGAGATGCCGGCCAGTTGGCACGGCTCGAACAAAATCTCGGTACCGGTGTGGTTCACGTCGGGCAATGTCTTGGTCAAGGAGGCCGGAGGGTAGCATGAAAATCGGATTCGCCGGCTTGGGACTGATGGGCCTGCCGATGGCACGTCGACTGCTCGACGCCGGTCATGAACTGCTGCTGGTCAGTGGCAACGAGCAATCCGTGCAGGCACTGGCCGGCGATGCCGCACGTCCGTTCGCGAGCGTGGTCGAAGCGGCGGAAGAGGCCGATGTCTTCTGTGCCTGCCGGGTCACCGCGGAGCACTCGGAGGCGGTGTTCCTCGGTGATCACGGCGTTGCCGCAGCCAGCACTCCGCCTGGCCTTTGCATCGATTTCGCGACCATCAACCCGGTGCACAGTCGATCCATCGGACACGCACTTGCCGAACAGGGTATCGACTACATCGACGCCCCGGTCAGCGGTGGCCCTGGTGGTGCCGTGGAGGGGACTTTGAGCATCATCGCCGGTGGTGGCGACGATGCCATGGCCCGGGCCATGCCGCTGTTCCAGGTGCTCGGCCGCAAGGTCCATCATGTCGGCGACGTGGGCGCCGGGGTGACGGCGAAGTTGTGCAACAACATGATTTCCATTACCACCCACGCGCTGGTGGCGGAGGCCATGGTGCTGGGTGTCAAGTCCGGCGTCGATGCGCGAGCGCTGTACGAGGTGCTGGCCGGCAGCTCCGCCTACAGCAGGACCCTGGAGCGGGTGGTGCCCACGCACTTCCTGGCCCGCGATTTCGAGGCCCGGGCGACCATGGAGACCATCATCAAGGACCTCGCCAGCGCCATCGAGCTGGGCGCGGCGGAAGGCGTGGAGTTGCGTCTTGCCGATACCGCGATGAGCTGGTTTCGCCAGGGCGCCGACGACGGTCACCGGCTGGACGACATCGCCTCGGTGATCCTGGCCATGGAGCGCTCCGCCGGTGTCAAGGTGGGCCCGGCCTGAACCGGTCGCAGCCATTCAATTTCTTACGATGTACAACGCAGGATAAGCATGTCAGAGCAGAGCAAGTGTCCATTCACCGGGGGCGGTGAACCGCCGTTGTTTCCGTTTCGTCGCGAACGCCAGTTCGAGTTGCCGGAAGAGTATGCCGCCGCGCGCGAGCGTTGCCCGGTGGCGCCGGTACGCTTGTGGAATGGCCAGCGGGCCTGGCTGCTGACTCGCTACGAGCACTACCGCGAGGTCTTGCACGACCCCCGTTTCAGCGGCGAGTTCGCGCGCGAGGATTTTCCCACCGTGACCGAGGCAAGACGGGCCATCGACAAGCTGGAGAAGGCCTTCGTGGGTATGGACAACCCGCGTCATGACCATTTCCGTCGCATGGTCACACGCGAGTTCACCGCCCGCCGCATCAACGCCATGCGACCGGAGATCGAGCGACTCACCGACCAGTTGCTCGATGCCATGGAGGCCAAGGGTTCGCCGGCCGATCTCGTCGCCGACCTCGCCGTCGAACTCCCCGCACTGGTGATGTGCGATCTGTTCGGCTCGCCGTACGAGGATCACACCTATATCATGAAGTGCGCCGCGGGCCGTCACGGCTTGTCGCAGTCCGCCGAGGAAGCCGCGAAGTCCGCGAACGACCTTGTCGCCTACTGTCGCCAGCTGATCGACGAGAAGGAACGCAACCCCGGAGATGACATGCTGACGAGGGTCATCCAGGAGCACGTGGTGCCTGGCAACCTGGGACGTGACGAGCTGGCCGACATGTGCTCGATGATCCTGCGCGCGGGACATGATACGACAACCAACATGATTGGTCTGGGCACCTTGCTGCTGCTCGAGAACCCGGATCAGCTCGAGAAGCTGAAAGCCGACATGTCGTTGCTGCCCTCGGCCATCGAGGAAATGCTCCGCTACCTGTCGCCGGTGCAGTTCGCCCCGCGCAGGGTGGCGTTGGAGGATGTCGAGATCGCCGGCGTGCAGATCGCAAGGGGTGACGGCGTGTTCGCGGTGTCGGCGTCGGCCAACCGCGACGAGGCACAGTTCGCCGAAGCCGATCGCTTCGACATTACCCGGGACGCACGTCACCACGTGACCTTCGGCCACGGCATTCATCGCTGTCTCGGACAGGGTCTTGCGCGGCTGGAACTGGACGTGGTCTTTCGCAAGCTGTTCGTGATGTTCCCTGATCTGCGCCTGGCCGACGACGTGACCTCGCTGCCGTTCAAGTACGATTCGCAGATCTACGGTCTGTACCGCCTCCCGGTGGCCTGGGGGCGTTGAACCAACCGCTTTTCCGGGGTATGGCCTGCCCCGACTATCGATGAGGAGAACACGACCATGAGCATTCCCGGTCCAACCGGCGTCCGCGAGGCGGACCTGCCCTGGGTAGATATCGGCGTCCGGCCAGGATACAACCAGCGTTACCAGGGCTTCTTCGACAAGGATCGTCAAATCGGTGCCCGTATCGGCAGCCTGTACGCCGAGCCGTACTACCACTCTCCCCGGCATCGGCATACCTTCCAGCAGGTGCGCTACGTGCTCTCCGGAAAAATGAAGTACGGCCACGAGGTCTACGAGCCGGGTGACTGCCTGTACATTCCCGAAGGCGCGTACTACGGCCCGATCAAGCCGGTGGATACCGGCGAGCAACTGCACTTCGCCGACATCCAGTTCGAAGGCCCCTCCGGCATACCCTACCCGGATCCCGACGACGTGGTCGACGCGCAGCGCGACCTGGCGAAGACGGGAACGTTCGAGGAAGGCGTGTACACCTTTGCCAGTGGCCGCAAGCGGGATGCCTACGAGGCCATTCTCGAGCGCATTACCGGGGAGAAGATCAAGTATCCCAAGCCACGATTGAACAGCTACGTGGTGCTTCGTTCAGCCGGCTTCCCATGGCGCGAGTGGCCCGCCGCCGAGGGCGTTTCGGTCAAGGACCTGGCCTACTTTTTTGAAACCGGTCCGAACATCAAGATGGTGCGCATCGCCGCCGGAGCCGAGTTGCCCGCGTCCACTCCGGTGGGACACCGCGCGGTGTTCCTGGTGGAGGGCAACCTCGCCTTCGATGGCGGGTCCTTCGACAAGCTGTCCTACTTCATCCTGCCAAGCGGCGAGCAGTACAGGCCCATGCAGGCAGAATCGGAGGCCACCTTGCTGATGATCGGTTGGAGCACGCTGGGTGAACGCGTGCCGCTGGACCTGTTCTAGTTTCGTCGCCGTGAGAATCGCGAACCTGTGCCACGTTGACGATGGCCGGCGCATGCTGGCCTTCGTCGACAACGAAGAAAGGTTGCTGCCCGTCGCCGACGTGTCCGTGGCGCTGGGGCGCAGACTCCCGGATGCCTGCATGGATGCCGACAGCTGCCGCTGGCTGGATCACGAGGTGCTGGCCGAGTTGCGGGCCCTGGATGCCGAGCGTGACTCGTTGCAACTGGTGCCCCTGGATCGCGCAGGGTGGCGCCTCGGCCCGCCGGTGGCGCGGCCGGGGAAGATCATCGCGGTGGGGCGCAACTACCTCGACCATGTGCGCGAAGGCCAGGAGATCTGGGCGCGCAGGGGGCGCAAGGTGGAGATGCCCAGCTTTCCGGCTGCTTTCGCCAAGTTTCCCTCCAGCCTGGTCGGGGCGGGCGACGAGATCCGCATTCCGGAAGGCATCGACGACGTCGACTACGAGATCGAGCTGGCGGTGGTGATCGGTCGGGCGGCGGTGGCGGTTGGCGTCGACGAGGCGTTGTCCTGCGTCGCCGGCTACATGATCTGCAACGACGTGGCCGCGCGCGGTATCCAGCGCAAGGAAATGGAGGCGCAGATTGGTATTACCCTGGCGAAGAACTTCCCGACCTTTGCGCCGATGGGGCCGTGGTTGACCAGCGCCGATGAAATCGCCGATCCGCAGCGACTCGCGCTGTGTCTCGAGGTGGATGGCGAGGCGCGCCAGACGGCGAATACCGCGGACATGATGTTCCCGGTTGCCGAGCTGGTTGCCTACTGGTCGCGTACCGGGCTCGAGGTGGGCGATATCCTCATCACCGGCACACCGTCGGGCGTGGCCCTGGCCCGGGATGAGCCCGAGCAGTACTACCTGCGGCGTGGCCAGGAAGTGGTGGCGCGTATCGCCGGCCTCGGCGAACTGCGAAACCCCGTCGTCTAGGCCGTGCAGGGCGCGCGGCCGGGAAGCCCGCGGAAGAGGCGACGCAGTCGCCCCTGGCGGCTACTCCTCGACGTCCTCGACGTGGATGGCGAGCGCCGGGCAGAAGCGGGCCGCGTCGCGCACTGCGTCGTTCAACGACTCGTCCGGGCGATCGGTCAGCAGCACCACGATGCCGTCTTCCTCGCGCTGGTCGAAGACTTCGGGAACGGCAAAGGCACATTCTCCGCCGGCAATGCATTTTTCCTGGTCAACGGATACTTTCAGCCGGGTCATGGGATGCGTGTCCAATGGGTTTCCAGTTTCAACATGTCCCGTATTCTACCAGTCACCGTTGGCCAGTACGCCGCCGTCCACCACCAGTGTCTGGCCGGTAATGTAGCTGGCACGCTGCGAGGCCAGGAAGGCCACCGCCGCGGCGACTTCACGGGCCTCGCCGAACCGTCGCAGCGGGATGCCGCGGGTCAGGCTGTCCGGGTCGACGCGACCGGCGGCGATGTTTTCCTGCACCATGCGGGTGTTGATGATGCCCGGCACCACCGCGTTGACGCGAATGCCGTCAGCCGCCCATTCCACGCAGAGCGTGCGTGTCATGGCCTCGATACCGGCCTTGGCGGCGGCGTAGGGCGCCCGGCGCGGCCGGCCAAGCCGGGCACCGATGGAGGAGAAGTTGACCACCGCGCCACGGCTTTGCGCCAGCATCGGATGAAAGGCCCGGCAGGCGCGCAGCACCCCGCCAAGGTGGATGTCGAACAGGCTGTTCCAGGTTTCGTCCTCGAGTTCCACGACCGCGCCGTGACGGTTGAAGCCGGCGGCATTGACCAGCGCATCGACCCGGCCATGCGCATCGGCCAGCGTGGTCGCCAACTGGTTGACCGAGTCGCTGTTGCCGATGTCCACCGAGTGGCAGGGCAGGGTGGTGTCGCCCTCGGCCGGTGGGTCGCGGTCGGCGAGCTGCACCTGCCAGCCCTGTTCGGCAAGCTCGGTTGCGGTGGCGAGTCCGATGCCGCGTGCGCCGCCGATGATGACGGCGACCGGCTGCGGCGTGTTCGAAGGGGGCATGGATCCTCGATGTTGCGGGTCGCGCAACGTTGTTTGGCAAAGGTGCATTATACGGTGTGCCGTTCGTTCGATGACTTCGCGGTACGTTCGTGCGCGATCGGAGCCTGCCGTGCCTGGTGAATGGCTTGCCCGGCTTTCCGGCCTGGCGTGGACGCTGGCACTGGCCTTTGCCGGCGGCTGGGTGTGTGCGCGCCTGGGCGTGCCGGCGCCGTGGCTGCTGGGTTCGCTGGTGGGCACCTGGGCCGGCGGGCTGGCGATGCGCCGGGTGCGCCTGCGCCTGGGCATACCGCGCCAGGTTCACGTGCCGGTGGTGCTGGGACTCGGCGTGATGATCGGTGCGATGTTCACCCCGGAGACACTGGCCGCTGCCGGACGCTTCATGGGCAGTATCTCGGTGCTGCTCGGCGCCACGGTGGTGGCGACGGCGGCGGGCTTCGTCTACCTGACCCGGGTGCGTGGCTACGAGCCGCGCATGGCCATGCTGTGCAGTCTGCCGGGCGGGCAGGCGGAACTGGTGCTGCTCAGCCGCGAGTTGATGGACAACA
>CAYGJZ010000003.1:0-37455 GCA_964350265.1 uncultured Gammaproteobacteria bacterium
CGAGAATCGAGTGGTTGTTGCTTAACCTGGTGTCCGGGGAATCGGGGGTGGCTCACTTCACTACTATGCACAGATACAGGGACTGAAAGCACTTGATCTCGACGTTTGCCTTACAGATGAGCCGGAACTGATCTGTTCAAAGACTGGTGTCCGCGTTACCTATACGCTTGACGCGACGAAATTCGCCAACGCTTGACATATACCCACCTTGTTGTGCGCGAGTAATTTCCAGGAAACAGGGAACTGAGCTCCTCATCCACGGCCGGGATGGACGGATTCGAGAGAGAGATTCCCATGGAAACGACCCCTATCCTCCGAGAGGATAGGCGCCGCAGACCGCGTTACAGGAAGACGGACGGATCCAGCTCCACGCCGAGACCGGGCCGGTTGGGCACCAGCACGTGGCTGTCGACGATCTCGATGGGCGGCGACACCACGCGGTCAAACAGCAGTCGGTGCACCATGTGGTATTCCACCGAGTGGCAGTTGGCGATGGCCGCGGCGGCGTGCAGGTTGGCGGCGAAGGCGATGACCGACGAGGATTGTTCGAAAAACTCCGGGTTGTCTGCCTCCAAGGCCCACGACAGTTTATCGCGGCGTTCAGACAGGGCAAGCGTTGCGCGGAGCAGGCCATGCCAACGCTTGACCATCACATCGGCAACAGACAGGCGTGTTAGCCTGCGGAGAACGAAAACCCCGGGCAACCTGTACCGATTGGCCAAGGCATCGGTCAACCGGACGCAGTACACCGGGACGATCGGACAACCGACAACCCTCCGCTCATGGCTGGAAAAGAAACATACGCAATCCTGGTGACCTTCGGCGGATTGTTCCTGCTCGGACTGCTCGCCGACCTGGTCGGACGACGCACCGCCCTGCCCCGGGTGACGTTGTTGCTGGTGGCGGGGTTCCTGGTCGGACCTTCGGTACTGGACTGGCTGCATCCGGCCACCGATGCCTGGTTCCCGGTGCTGACCAACGTGGCGTTGACCATGATCGGTTTCCTGCTGGGCGCCCGCCTGACCCGACGGGCATTGCGCGACCTTGGTCCGTCGGTGCTCTATATCTCCGGCGGGGTCGTGCTCACCACCACGGTGGTGGTATCGGGTTCGCTGGCGTTGCTCGGCGTACCGCTGGAAATCGCGTTGCTGCTCGGCGGTATCGCCACGGCGACGGCGCCGGCGGCGACCCTGGACACGGTACGGGAGGCGTCGGCGAGCGGGCGTTTCACCGACACGCTGCTTGGCATCGTGGCGGTGGACGACGCCTGGGGACTGGTGGTGTTCAGCGTCCTGCTCGCGGCCGCCCAGTTGGCCATCGGCGACGGCGCCTTCACAGCGATTCTGCTGGACGGTCTGTGGGAAGTGCTTGGCGCGGCGGCGCTGGGCGTGATCATCGGACTGCCGATGGCTTTTCTCACCGGCAGGCTGACCGAAGGCGAGCCGACCCAGGCCGAGGCACTGGGATTTATCCTGCTTTGCGCGGGCCTGTCCATCTGGGCCGGGGTATCGCACATCCTCGCGGCCATGGTCATGGGTGCGACGGTGGCCAACCTCGCCAGCCACCACGAACGACCCTTTCACGAGATCGAGGGCATCGAGTGGCCCTTGCTGATGTTGTTCTTTCTGCTTTCCGGGGCCCGGCTGGACATCGACGCCCTGTTGCAGGTGGGCGCGCTGGGCGCGGGCTTCATCGCGCTGCGCGTCGTCAGTCGCATCGTCGGGGCGCAGGTCGGCGGGAGACTGTGCCGCGCCGAGCCGTCCATCCGCCGCTGGATGGGCATCGCCCTGCTGCCCCAGGCGGGCGTGGCGCTGGGCATGGCCCTGGTAGCGGTCCAGGTTTTTCCGCAGCACGAGGACGTGATCCTGCCCGTGGTGCTGGGCGCCACCGTGGTGTTCGAACTCGCCGGCCCGGTAGCCACGCGCTGGGCATTGATCCGCGTGGGCGACGCGGCGCGTCGTTCCTGGCGTGACGGCGGACCCTGATCGGGACGACCGCGTTGAGAAGTTGATCCAAGTCATTATTGCGATGCAACATCAGGAGTACAGTGAACGTTCCGCCTCCCGTCCACCACGACCACGATGAACAACGCACCGCACTGGCCAACCGCTGGAAAGAACCGATCTGACCGCGAAGCACGCGGCAGCGCCTTCGGCTGTGCCAGCAACATGCACGGCGCCCGCGCGGCGGCCACCTTCCTGGTCAGTGACGCGGCTGTCGCACTCATGGGCCAAACCGCCTACGTCTATGCCGGGTTGCCCGTCCGTGCCTGACCGGAGGATCGACGCCACGGCGGACATCGAGAACCGCACCTTCGACGAACTGGTCATCGGTGAAAGCGCGAGCATCGAACGCCGCCTGACCATGGACGACATCAAGCTGTTCGCGGTGATGTCCGGGGACGTGAACCCGGCCCACGTGGACGAGGACTATGCGAAGAGCAGTCGCTTCCACGAAGTCATCGCCCACGGCATGTGGGGCGGCGCGCTGATCTCCTCGGTGCTCGGTACCGCGCTCCCGGGTCCGGGCACCATCTACCTGGGCCAGACGCTGAAATTCCTCAGACCGGTGGGTATCGGCGACCTGCTCGTGGTCAGCGTCACCGTGCGCGAGAAGGATGCCACCCGCCACCGCGTGGTGCTCGACTGCCGCTGTATCAACCAGGAGGGGAAAATCGTCATCGAGGGCGAGGCCACCGTGATCGCTCCGAAGAAAAAGGTGCGTCGCCCGCGCATGGTCATGCCGCGGGTACACATGACCGAACGTGCCCACCTGCACCGACTGATGCAGGCGGCGCGCAGGCACGCGCCGGCACGAACCGCAGTGGTTCACCCGGTCGACGGCCCGTCGTTGACCGGTGCCGTGGAAGCGGCGACAGCGGGGTTGATCGAGCCGGTGCTGGTCGGGCCGGAAGCGAAGATCCGCGCCGCCGCCGAGCAATCGGACATCGACCTGTCGAACCTGCGCATCGAAGCCGTGGCGCACAGCCACGCGGCAGCCGAGCGCGCCGTGGCGCTGGCGCGCAGCGGCGATGTCGAGGTGCTGATGAAAGGTGCCCTGCATACCACCGAACTGATGCATGCGGTACTGGCGCGCGAAGGCGGCCTGCGTACCGAGCGACGCATGAGCCACGTGTTTGCCTTCGACGTGCCAACCTACGCCCGGCCACTGTTCATCACCGACGCGGCGATCAACATCAACCCGACCCTGGAGGACAAGCGCGACATCGTGCAGAACGCCATCGACCTGGCTCACGTCCTCGGGATCGACACGCCGAGGGTGGCCGTGCTTTCCGCCGTGGAGACCGTGACCCCGGCCATGGAATCGACCTTGCATGCCGCGGCGCTGTGCAAGATGCGGGATCGCGGCCAGATCACAGGTGGGCTGATCGACGGACCGTTGGCCTTCGACAACGCGGTTTCCGAGGCCGCGGCGCGCACCAAGGGCATCGTCTCGCCGGTGGCCGGCCAGGCCGACATCCTGGTGGTGCCGGACCTGGAGTCCGGCAACATGCTTGCCAAGCAACTCGAGTACCTGGCGGACTCGGAAGGCGCGGGCATCGTGCTCGGCGCCCGCGTGCCCATCGTGCTCACCAGCCGCGCCGACGACACCGTCACCCGCATGGCGTCCTGCGCACTCGGCCTGCTGGTGGCCCGACAACCTGCCGGGGTAAAACCTTGATCGACGACATCCTGGTGCTGAACAGTGGATCTTCCAGCCTGAAATTCTCCCTGTTCCATGCCAAGGAACCTCTCCAGCGTTCGTTCTACGGCGCGGTGGACGGGATCGGTGGCCGCGGCCGGTTCCAGGTGTTCGATGCCGACGGCAAGGCTCTGCGCGAAGAGGCAATGGACATGGATGGGACGCTCGACCACGGGCATGCGCTGTCCTCGGTGATGGCATGGCTTGATGCGCGGCCCCGGTCGCGCCCCCTTGGTGCGGTGGGACACCGCGTTGTACACGGGGGTGGCTTCACCGGTCCGGTACTCGTGGACCAGGCGGCATTCACCGCTCTGGAGGCGCTGTCGCCACTGGCCCCCCTGCACCAGGGGCACAACCTGGCCGCCATCCAGGCCCTGGCCGCGCGCCGGCCGTCATTGCCACAGGTTGCCTGTTTCGATACCACCTTTCATCGCACCCAGGATCCCGTGGTCCAGTCCTTCGCCATCCCGCGGGCCCTGACCGACGAGGGCGTCCGTCGCTACGGCTTCCACGGGTTGTCCTTCGAGTACGTCGCGGGCGAAATACCCCGCCTGGCCGACGGCGGACCGCTTCGCAAGGTCGTGGTTGCCCATCTCGGTAGCGGTGCCAGCCTGTGTGCCATGCACGATGGCCGCAGCGTGGATGCTACCACCGGCTTCAGCGCGCTCGATGGTCTGCCCATGGCTACCCGCTGCGGCTCGCTGGACCCTGGCGTGGTGCTTTACCTGGCCAGCCAACGGGGCATGAGTATCGACGCCATCACCGACCTGCTCTACCGTCGATCCGGCTTGCTCGGAATCTCCGGCATCAGCAACGACATGCGTATCCTGCTGGACAGCGGCGCCGACGAAGCCCGGCAAGCAGTAGAGATGTTCGTCTACCGCGTGGCGCGGGAACTGGGTGCCATGGTGGCAGCACTCGGAGGTATCGATGCACTGGTCTTCACCGGCGGCATCGCCGAGCACGCCGCACCGGTACGCGAAGCCGTGTGTGATCGCGCTCGCTGGCTCGGCATCGCGCTCGACCACGAAGCGAACCGCCATGGCGCAACCCGTATCAGCCAGGACGAGAGCAAGGTCAAGGTGTTCGTGGTCCCCACCCACGAAGGCACCGTGATCGCACGTCACGTATTGCGGCTGGTCGGTGGCAGCGACGCCGAGCGGCGCGTCCCGGTCACGGGCTGACACTACGAACGTCGATGCAACCGGTCTCCCTCCAGCGCAATCTTGGCCTTCCCCTGCTGGTGCTGTTCGGGCTTGGCAACATTCTCGGTGCCGGAATCTACGTGCTGGTCGGCAAGGTCGCTGGCGAAGCCGGTTACTTCGCGCCGCTGGGCTTCCTGGTGGCGGCCATCGTCGCCGC
The DNA here is from genome assembly GCA_964350265.1 of uncultured Gammaproteobacteria bacterium. Taxonomy (GTDB): domain Bacteria; phylum Pseudomonadota; class Gammaproteobacteria; order Arenicellales; family CAJQKF01; genus BQJD01. The sequence continues at coordinate 5,065 of CAYGJZ010000003.1, forward strand.
CTTTTCGGCGCTCGCCTATGCCGAACTGTCGGCACGCTTTCCCGATGCCGGCGGCGAAGTCGTCTACCTGGACAAGGCATTCGGCATCCAGGTTCTGTCCCTGGGAGTCGGTTCGGTCATCGTCATGGCCGGCCTGTTGTCCGCCGCTGCCATCGCACGGGGCTTCGCCGGCTACGTCCAGGTATTCTGGGATGTCCCCACTGATCTGGTGGTGGTGCTGGCCCTGCTGGTGCTCGGCGCGGTGGCGGCATGGGGCGTGCGGCAATCCTTGCTCATCGCGGCAGTACTGACCGTGGCGGAGATCGCCGGCCTGCTGCTGGTGGTTGTTCCCGCTTCCGCCGAGCCCGCGGCCTGGCTCGCGGTAACCGACCACTGGACCAGCGGACTCGACGCCGCCGTGCTCGGCGGCGTGTTGTCGGGCGCCTTCCTCGCCTTCTATGCTTTCATCGGCTTTGAAGACATGGTCAACCTGGCCGAGGAAGCACGCAACCCACAACGTGACATGCCCCGGGCCATCGTCCTTGCCCTGGTGGTTTCCACGACCATGTACGCGTGGGTGGTGTGGATGGCTTTGGCCTACATGACCCCTGACGAGTTGGCGAACAGCAACGCGCCACTGGCCGATGTCTACCAGCGCGTCACCGGCGGCGACCCGAGGCTGTTGACGCTGATCGCCGTGTTCGCCGTGATCAACGGCGCGCTGGTGCAGATCATCATGGTCTCCAGGCTGCTCTACGGCATGGGCAGGCGTTCCAGGTGGTTCCGCGTATTTCGTTCGGTAAACGCCACCACGCGAACACCGGTACGTGCCACGCTGCTGGCCACCGCCGTAGTGGCCATACTGGCCACCAGCCTGCCCATCCAGACCCTGGCCGAGTACACCAGTGGCCTGGTGCTGGTCGTGTTCCTGCTGGTAAACGCGTCGCTGATCAGGATCCGACAGTCACGACAGGAACGGCAACAGGTCCTGCGGGTGCCGACCTGGATCCCCGTTGCGGGGATCGTGCTGACTGCCTCCCTTCTCGCCTACACGATCTGGACGACTTTGCTGTATCCGTGAACCCGCCGCTGTTCCTCGGAGCCCGTGATCATGACCAACGACCAAGTCCTCGCCGAATCCCTGCGCAATCCTGCGCTGTACGATCACCCGGTGGAATCGGTGCGACTCATTGAGACCCATATTTCCCGGGTGCTGCTCACCGGATGCTACGTCTACAAGATCAAGAAACCCCTCGACCTCGGCTTCCTCGACTTCTCCACCCTGGAGAAGCGAAGGATCTGCTGCCTGGACGAACTGCGTCTCAACCGCCGTCTTGCCAAGGACTACTACCTGGACGTGGTTGCCATCACCGGCACGCCGCAACACCCGGCCATCAACGGTGACGGCCCGGTGATCGAGTACGCGGTAAAGATGCGCCAGTTCCCGCAGCCCGCGCAACTCGACCGGATGGCCTCAAGGGGCCGGCTCGAACCCCGACACATGGACCTGTTGGCAGAGAAACTGGCTGCTTTCCACGACGCCATTCGTGAACCGCGAACGGCAGGCGGCTTCGGCGATCCGCAGACCATCCGGCGCCAGGCCATGGAGAACTTCCAGCGTATCGACAAGGTGATCGACGACCGGGACGACCGGCAACGACTGCAGGCGCTCAGGGACTGGACGGAGCAGGAGTACCAGGCGCGCCGTGCGGTGTTCGCCGAGAGAAAGGCGCACGGCTTCGTGCGTGAATGCCACGGCGACCTGCACCTGCGCAACATCGCCCTGGTCGACAACGACCCGCTAATCTTCGACTGCATCGAGTTCAGCCAGGCACTGCGCTGTATCGACGTGATGAGCGAGATCGCCTTCCTGGTCATGGATCTCGACGACCATCGCCTCGATCGCCTTGCGCAACGCTTCCTGAACGGCTACCTGGAGCGAACCGGCGACTATGCGGGACTTGCCGTGCTGCGCTTCTACCGGGTTTACCGGGCCATGGTTCGCGCCATGGTCGGCGTGCTTCGCTCCGCGCAGGAAGATGTCGACCAACGGCTGCGCGAACAGTTGCTCGACGAGTTTCGCGGCTATCTCGAACTCGCCGAGAAGACCCGCGGAGATGCCTGCCCAGCCATCGTTATTACCCATGGCCTGTCCGGCTCCGGCAAGAGCACCGTGGCAGAAGCGCTGGTCGAGCACTGGCCGGCGATCCGGGTGCGTTCCGACGTGGAACGAAAACGCCTGTTCGGCCTTGCCGCCAGTGCGAACAGCCGATCTGCAACCGGAGACGGGCTTTACAGCGCGAACGCCAGCCGCGAGACCTATGCCCGTCTCGCCTCGCTGGCCACCGACGTGGTCGCCTCCGGGTACACGGCGATCGTCGACGCCACCTTCCTGGAACAGGCGGAACGCGGCAGCTTCCGGGAACTGGCCGAGCATTTGCAGGTGCCCTTCGTCATCCTGCACTGCCAGGCACCACGCGATGAACTGCGGCGCCGGGTGAGGCAACGGCAACGGGATGGCGGCGATCCCTCGGAGGCCAACGAATCGGTCCTGGAGCACCAGTTCGCCCATGCCGATCCGATCACGGATGCGGAGAGACCGCTGGTGGTCGAAGTGGATACCCGGTTACCGGTGGACACGCGCTCGCTCGCGGGCAGCATCCAGCGGCGCATCCGTCGCCCCCGGTCCTGAGTGCCTGACCGGCTAGAAGACGGACGGATCCAGTTCCACGCCGAGACCGGGCCGGTTGGGCACCAGCACGTGGCTGTCGGCGATCTCGATGGGCGGCGACACCACGCGGTCAAACAGCAGTCGGTGCACCATGTGGTATTCCACCGAGTGGCAGTTGGCGATGGCCGCGGCGGCGTGCAGGTTGGCGGCGAAGGCGATCACCGAGGAGGAATTGTGGAAGGACACGGGCAGGTCGTAGGCCGCCGCGATGGCGGCGATCTTCAGCGCCTCGCTGATGCCGCCGCAGAGCACGGCCTCGACGTGCACCACGTCCACCGCGCGCTCCTCCATCAACCGGTGGAAGGCGTGTCGGCCGATCTCGATCTCGTTGCCGGCAATGGGAATGCGCGTGTCCCTGCGCAGCTCGGCCAGCCCGCGCACGTCGTAGGAGGACACGGGGGCTTCGAAGAATTCCAGGTTGTCTGCCTCCATGGCCCATGACAACCGCTTTGCCTGGTTCACGCTGAGCCCGTACAGCGCGTCGGCCATCACCTGCACCTTGGCACCCACCGCCTCGCGCACCGCGTGGACGCGGGCGACATCCTCGGCGTGGTCGGCGCCGCCGACCTTGATCTTGACCGCCTGGAAGCCCTGGTCCACCCAGCCGCGGACTTCCGCGGCGAGGTCCTCCAGGGTCTTGCCATCGCGGTACAGGCCGCCGCTGGCATAGGCGAAGACGCGGTCGGCGTGACCGCCGAGCAGCTTGTACACGGGCTGGCCGGTGGCCTTGCCCTTGATGTCCCACAGCGCGATGTCGACGGCACTGGCAGCGGCGTGCATGATGCCGCGCTTGCCGCTGACGATGGTGGTGTCGACGAGATCGGCGAAGACCCTCTCGGTGAGGAAGGGATCGACGCCGATGATGCGCGGGGCCACGTCGTCTTCCAGCGTGGCCATGGTGGCGCGTACCGAGGCACCGTCGCACCAGGCCTCGCCAACGCCGAAGATGCCCGCATCGGTCTCGACCTTCACCAGCAGCACCTTCTTCTCGCGCCACACGGTACGGGCATTGCGCGGCGGGTTCTTCATCGGGTGGATGAACTCGTGGGCGGTGACGGCGGTGATGCGCATGGTTTCGTTGCTCTCGATGATGCGGTGGTGCGGGACGTTGGCGGGTCGCGGGCCTACAGCGACATGCCGGCCCGGCCGATGACCTCGTCTCCCTCGCCCAGCACCTCGCCATAGGTGCGGGTACCGGAGGCCACCGACAGCAGGTGGACATACAAGCCTTCGGCGGCCTCCTCCCGGCTGATGCGTCCCTCGGTCGCGTCGGCCAGCGGCAGGTCCACCTGGCAGGACAGCGCCTTGCAGGTGTCCGGGTTGGCCGAGACCTTCACGGTGGGCGCCACCGCGCTGCAGTAGCTGTTGCCCGGACCGGTGGTGAAGACGGTGATGTTGGCGCCGCCGGCCACCAGGCAGGTCAACGACTCGGGAGAGAAGAACGGCGTGTCCATCAGGTACAGGCCGGGGCCCGGCGGGCGGTGGGCCGGCGCCAGCACGTCCTCGATGGGCGCCGTGCCACCCTTGACGATGGCGCCGAGGGCCTTCTCCTCGGTGGTGGTCAGGCCGCCGGCGATGTTCTGCGGCAACGGGTTGTGGCGGGTAACGTCTTCGCCGTGGGCGAGCGCATAGCGGACCCGCCACGCCAGCGCGCTCTCGATGCCGTTGGCCACCTCGGCCGTGCGCGCGCGGCGGGCCAGGTTGTGTTCACCACCCAGCCATTCCACCGTCTCGCCGAACATGATGGTGCCGCCGGCCCCGTGCACGCGATCCATGACCATGCCCACCACCGGGTTGGCGACCAGGCCGGAGGTGTAGTCCGAGTGCCCGCACTGGAGGCCGATCAGCAGATGTTCCACGCCCCGGGCCTGGCGACGCTCGGCAGACAGCCGCACGCAGGCCGCGGCCGCGCGGGCGACGATCCATTCCGACAGCCCCCTGGCATCCTCGCCGACGTCCTGCAGCGACACCCCTTCTGCCGACTGCCCGTTCTCGCGCAGGGGTTCGACCACCGCCGCCACGCTGGCACGGTCACCGCTGACCACGATGACATGGCCGACGTTGGGATTGGCCGACAGGCCGAGAATGGTCCTGGCCATGAAGGCGGCATCGTCGCCGACCTGGCCACGACCGTAGGCATGGCCGACGTAGACGACGCCGGGCACCATGGCCGCGGCACGCCGCGCGGCGCGGTTGCACAGGCCGTTGATGCACACCACCAGGCAGTGGTTGCGGGTACCTACGCGACCGTCCCTGCGGGGATAGCCGAGAAAGGTGTCCGGTGACGGGTTCATGACGCCTCCCCGCGGTCCGCGCCGCCGGCGCGCGTGCTGCCGAGGTTGTGCACGTGCACGTGTTCGCCGGCCTCGATGACCGCGGTGGCGACGCCGATGGCCTCGCCGTACTTGACCACCGGCTCGCCCACCGACAGGGCGGCCAGTGCCACCTTGTGACCGCGCTGCACCGCCTGGCGCACCTGCAAGGTCGTGACTCGCTCGCTGCCGGGCACCTCGACCGACTGCCCCGCGTCCAGGTCGCGCAGCGCGGTGGCCACGTTGTCCCCGGGATGGGTGACGATGACATGGGCCTGGGTCAACGGACCGCCCTCCCCTTGCGCGCGGCCACCACGTAGGGCCAGGCGACCAGCGCGATGGCAATGGCGAACAGTGCCAGGGTCACCGGGTCGGCCATCATCGGCGCAATGTCGCCGCCGGTGATCATCAGGCCCTGGCGCAGGTTCTGCTCGGCCACCGGGGCAAGCACGTAGCCGATCACGAAGGGACCGAGGGAGAAACCGCCACGCTCGAGCAGCACGCCGACCACGCCGAAGCCCAGCATGACCCAGACATCGAAGATGGAATTGTTCAGGGCGAAGGTCCCGACCACGCAGAACACCATGATCACCGGCAGCAGGAAGCCCATCGGGATCTTGGCGATGCGGGCGATGTAGGGGGTCAATGCCAGCATCATCACGAACATCAGCACGGTGGCCACCAGGTTGGCGGCGATCAGGTTCCAGATCACGGAGGGGTCGGTGACGAACAGCATCGGCCCGGGCTGGATCTGGTGAATCATCAGGGCGCCGATCAGGATCGCGTCGATCACGCTGCCGGGGATGCCCAGCGCGACCAGCGGGATCAGCGCGCCGCCGACGGTGGAGCTGTTGCCCGCCTCGGCCGCCACGATGCCCTCCTCGGCACCGTGTCCGAACTTCTCCGGGGTCCTGGAAAAGCTCTTTGCCGAGGAATACGCGATCATCGAACCCACCGCGGCGCCGACCCCGGGCAGGATGCCGATCACCGTGCCGATGACCGAGGAACGGAACATGTTGATGCCGTTCCTGGCCCAGTCGCGCAGGGACAGGAACAACCCCCTGGCCTTGAACTTGAGATCGTCCGGGGCCCGGTGCAGGTTGAACAGGTCGTTGTAGATCTGGCTGATGGCAAACACGCCCACCAGCACCGGCAGGAGCTGAAAGCCGCTGGCCAGGTTGCCGACGTCGAAGGTCAGGCGCAACTGGCCCACCGAGGGGTCCACCCCGGGCATCGACGCCAGCATGCCGAGGAACCCGGACAACAGGCCCTTGAGCACGTCGCGGCCGCCGATGGAGGCGATCAGCACCATCGCCGTCATGATCAGCGCGAAGTAGTTGAAGGAGGTCAGTTTCAGCGCCAGCACCGACAGCGGCTTCGACAGCAGGGCCAGGGCAACCCAGGCCACCATGCCGCCGGCAAAGGAGGCGGCGATGCCGATGCCCAGCGCCCTGCCCGGCTCGCCGTCGCGGGCCATGGGATAGCCGTCCAGGGTGGTGACCACCGACGACGGCGTGCCCGGCATGCGCAGCAGGGTGGCCGAGATCAAGCCGCCGGCGATGGAGCCGACGTACATCGCCACCAGCAGGGAGATGGCCTGGTCGGACACCATGTAGTAGGTGATCGGCACGGTGAGCGCGATCAGCATGGAGCCGGACAGCCCGGGGATGGCGCCGACCACGATACCCAGGAAGACACCGATGCACACCACCAGGAAGTGCATCGGCGTGAGGACGTTGACAAGGCTTTCGATCAGCATGGCAGGAGTTCCAACCGGGAGTGCGCGGCCTAGAAGGCGCCGGGCAGGTCGACGGTGAAGACGCGGGTAAAGCACAGGTACAGCGCCACCGGCACCACGACGCTCACCGCCACCGCGATGGTGACGCTGCGCCGCGAGACGCCGTTGAGCAGCAACAGCGTGAGCAGCAGGAAGCCGGTGGTCATCGGCACGAAGTGCAGCGCCTTCATGTTCGAGGCGAGCACGTACAGCAGCGTGAGCGCGACGAATCCCGCCGCGCGCAGCGGCGCCTTCGATGCCGCCTGCTGGCTGGACCCGGCATCCGCATCGGTATCGGCACGGCCGAAGAACCCCCGCACCAGCATGGCCAGCGACAGGCCGATCAGGATGTACGAGGTGGCGATGGGCACGCTGCCCGAGCCGAGGGGATCGAAGGTGCCGGGCGGCAGCGACGAGGCCTCGTGGATGAAAATGCCGCCCAGCAGGATCGTCGCCAGGCAGACCAGCTTCTCGGCCGCGTTACTCGACATGTTTCCTTCCGCGTGGTGGTTTCATGATGTCGTTGTCGCCGGGCGGGACTGCCCGGCCGGCGCGCACCGTCGCGCCTCGGCGGGACGGTGGCGTCGTCGCCGCGGCTACTTCTGGGTAGCGCGCTTGGCGATGGGCTCGATCTTCACCCACTGCTCGTCCAGGTTCTTCGCCAGGGCATCGCCGGCGAGGAAGGAGCCGACCATGGCCTTGCTGGAAAAGTAGTTCTTCACGATGTCGGTATCCAGCGACTGCTCCACCGCCTGGGCGAATCCGTCCAGCGCCGCCTGCGGGGTATCCTTGGGCGCGAAGTACCACATGTCGATGCAGAATTCGACGTCGTGGCCCAGCTCTTTCAGGGTCGGCACTTCCGGCAGGCCGGGATTGCGCTCCGGACCGGAATAGGCCAGCAGCTTGATGCCCGAATCCGGGTTCATCTGGTCTCCGGAACGGGTGTAGCTGATGGCGCTGCCCGCGGCCATGGCGCCGGCATCGGTATGCTTGCCGGCCAGCGCGGCATAGCTCTTGGAGTCGCCGCCGGTCTGCACGAAACGGAATTTCGCACCGGGCTTGATCTCCTCGAGCATCAGCATGAAGGTGTGGTTGAGCGCACCGAGGTTGACGCCGGCGACCACGCTGTCCGGCTTGTCGGCGGCCATCTGCAGCAGTTCGTCGACGGTCTCGACGCCGAGGTCACTGCGTACCGCGGCCACCTCGCAGAAGGCACCCATGCGCGCCACCGGGGTGAAGTCGCGGTAGCCGAAGTCGAGCATGCCACTCGCTTCACCACTCATCATGGCGATGTGCATGATGGCAAACGTATGACCATCGGGCTCGGCGTCCTTGACCTGTCGCAGGCCCATGGAGAAGTGACCGCCGATGTTCACCACCGAGACCGGCTCGGCCAGCAGTTCGTTGGTGTTCACCGCCTGCTGGAAGGCCCGCGCGGTGAGATCCGTGGTGCCGCCGGCGGCGAAGGGCACGACCAGCTTGACGGGCTTTTCCGGCCAGTCGGCCTGGGCGGCGGTGGCCACGAACAGCGTCATTGCCGCGGCTGCTACAGACAGTTTCTTCATCAGTTTCCTCCGGTTGTTGGCGCCGGCGCATCCAGTGAGGCCGGCTTCGTGGTTGCGATGCAGATTCGCGGGCAGTTGCCCTTGCATGCACCGTTCGCGTGATCAGTCGTCGAGTCGCGCGCCGTCGGCATTGAGCATGGCGCGCACTTCCTCGCCGGGAATGTCGCGGATGCGCCGCTTCGATCGCAGCGCCTCGATGGTGGCGAGGCCGGCGGCATGGCCGTAGCCGAAGCACTGGGCGGTGACGCGGGACGAGGCCAGCGCCTCGTGGGCGGCGCTCAGGCAACGACCGGCGACCACGATGTTCTCGCCCACCGCCGGCACCAGCGCGCCGAACGGCACCTCGTAGTAGTCGTCCAGCACCCAGACGAGCTTCGGTTTCTCCCCGGCATGCAGTTCGATGGGCCAGGGCGAGCGGACGATGCCGTCCGGGCGTTTCGCATGGTTGACGACGTCGTCGTTGGACAGCCGCTCGACGCCGACGATGGAGCGGCTCTGCCGCACGCCGGCCTGTACCCCGGTATCGAGGACGAAGCTGTTCTCGCAGCCGGGGATGGATGCCTGCAGGAAGGCGGCGTAGCTGCGTGCCTGTGCACGACCGACGAACTCGGCCTCGGTGAGATCCTCGGTGGAACCGGCATACAGGTCGCGGCCGTCGCGCCCACGCAGGCGGGTGGCATTGACCAGCAACTGGCCGGGCCTGGGCGTCGGGAAGATCCAGATCTTGCTGCGTGGCAGGTCGAAGCGGCCGCTGTCATGGGCCTCGCTGAGCATGTTCGACACGTCCACGGAGCAGATGGTGTCCGGGCCCCAGTAGTCGAGGAAACGCTCCACGTCGACGCCGCCGAGACGGAAGATCATGGTCGGGTTCTGCACCGTGCCTTCGTCGCCGATGCGGTAGCCGAAGCCGGCGCGGCTGATGACGTCGCCGTCACCGCTGGCATCGATGATCATCCGCGCATGGATGGCGGCGAGCCCCGACTTGCCGGCCACGATGACACCGCGCACGGCGTCGTCCTCACGGATCACGCCGACCACCAGGGTATGGAACAGCACCTGCACGCCGGCATCTTCGACCATGGTGTCGGCCACTTCGCGCCAGGCCAGCGGATCATGGGTATGGGTAAAGGTCTTGCCGTAGCGCTGCGGCGGGGTCAGCCCGCCCCGCGCGAGCATGGCGTCGCGGAACTGGCCGGCGAAGCCGAACACGGCCTGCTCGGCCGCCTGGCTGTCGTTGTCGGTGGCGTAGTACATGCCGCAGATGGTGCCGGACATGCCGGCCACCGCGTTGCCGCCGCAGAACCCGTAGCGCTCGATCAACAGGGTCGAAAGCCCCGCCAGCGCGGTGGTCCTCGAGGCGGCGACGCCGGCGGCACCGCCACCGATCACGGCGACATCGAGATCGGCAAGCACCGGCAGCCCGTGATCCAGGGTGTAGACCGCTTCTTCTCGCCAGTTCGTCATCGTTGCCGTCCGTTCTCTTGCTGTCGAGGGTTGACCGCGCACCCGGGGGCATCGCGACGCGCTTCGACGGGGTTGCTGGAATAACCGGTGGCAGCGGGTGTTCCCGTTCCTGCCGACCGCGGTAACTGTAGCCCATGGAATTACTGATCGTCAACTAAGATGTTAGTTGTATGTTTCATGTCTTGTAGAAACCGCGGTTTGGCACTACTGTTGCGCACTACCGAGCATGCAAGGCAGAAGAATGAAGAAGCGAAGAAGCAGCAAGGCCACGTCCCGCAAGCCCGGGCGCAGCCGGGCGTCCCCCACCAGGAAACCGGGAGAACCGCGTGGCAACGTGCAGCGACAGACCTACGACGTGCTCAAGGAACGCATCGTGCTGCGCGAACTGTCGCCGGGCACGATGGTGTCGGAACTGATGCTCAGCGAGCAGATGGGCATCGGCCGGGCGCCGATCCGCTGGGCACTGCAACGCCTGGCGCTGGAGGGACTGGTGGAGGTCATCCCGCAGCGCGGGGTGATGGTGACCGACATCGATGTCACCAAGCAGTTGAAGCTACTGGAAGTGCGTGCCGAGCTCGAACGGCTGATGGTCAAGGCGGCGGCGCGGCGCGCCACCCCGGCACAACGACAGACCATGCGCACCCTGGCCACGACCTTCCGCGAGATCGCCGCGGCCGGCGACGGACGCAAGTTCATGGATACGCTGAAGGCGGTGCACGATCTCACCGCGCAGGCCGCCGACAACGAGATCCTCGACCAGGTCATCGGCCAGGTGCAGGGTCTGTCGCGACGCTTCTGGTATGCCCACTTCGAGCGTCACGGCAACCCGGCGCTGGCGGCCGACCTGCATGCGCGTCGGCTGGAGGCCATCGCCGACGGCGACGAGCAGGCCGCGGCGACGGTTTCCGACCGGCTGGTGGACTACCTGGAAGCGTTCACGCGGGCGACTCTCGCCTACGGCGCCGCCGACGATCGCGCCCGCCCCTGAACCGCGGGCATCGATGCAGCGGCCGAGCGCCGGTCAATCGCCCTTCCCTTCTGACCCTGGCGCGTCCGTGGAGGCCTTGGCCACCAAGGCCTGGCGGTCGATCTTGCCGGTGCCGGTCTTCGGCAGTTCGTCGACGTACTCGACGATGCGCGGGTACTTGTAGGGCGCCAGGCGGGACTTCACGTGCTGTTGCAGCGCACCGGTCAATGCCTCGTCCGCGCTGACACCCGCGCGCGCACTGACCACCGCGCGCAGCGTCGTGCGCCGGTCGGCCAGCGCATGGGCGAACACCGCGCACTCGTGCACGTCGGGGTGCTCGTTCAGGCAGCGTTCCACCTCCAGCGGCCAGACCCATTGTCCCGACACCTTCACCAGGTCGTCGGCGCGTCCCTGGAAGTAGTAGTAGCCGTCGCGTTCGACGAAGCGATCGCCGGTGTAGAGCCAGTCGCCGCGCATGGTTTCCCGGGTCTTTTCCGGACGGTTCCAGTAGCTCGGTGCCGAGGAGTCGCCGCGCACCAGCATGACGCCCTCCTGCCCCGGCGCGACCTCGCTGCCGTCGGCGGACTCGAGCCGGATCTCGTAGCCCGGCACCCGCGCCCCGGCGGCGCCGATGCGGTGATCATCGAGACGGTTGGAGAGATACACGTGCAACATCTCGGTGGAGCCCAGGCCCTCGGTGGGGCCGTGCCCGGCGAGGCGCTTCCAGGCATCGTAGATGTCGCGCGAGAGAATCTCCGCGGCGGACATCGACTGGCGCAGGCTGGACAGGTCGCGCTGCTCGATGCCGGGGCTGTTGGCCAGCGCGGTGTAGAGGGTGGGCAGGCCGAACAGCACGCTGGGCCGCCAGGTCTCGATGGTGTCCAGCACCGCCGCCGGACGTGGCTGGCCGGGCATCAGCACGGTGGTCGCGCCTACCGCGAAGGGGAACAGCAGCGAGTTGCCGAAGCCGTAGGCGAAGTAGGCCTTCGGTACCGAGAAACAGACGTCGTCCGGGGACAGGCGCAGCACGTGCGCGCCGAAACTCATCTGGCTGTAGGCCATGTCATGGTGGAGGTGAACGATGCCCTTGGGCCGACCGGTGGAGCCGGAGGAGTACATCCACAGCGCCATGTCCCCGGCATCGGTGTCGGCACAGTCGAGGGAGGTCGACTGGCCGTGGAGGAATGACGACGCCGACACCTGGCAGGCACCGCCGGCTTCGCCGTTGACGATGATCACCCGTTCGGTGGCGGTGCCGGCCAGGGTCTCGGCGTCGAAGGTCGCGGCCAGCGCGCCCTCGCACAGCGCCAGGCGTGCCCCGGTATCCTTGAGAAAGTAGTTCAACAGTTCCTTCGGCGTCTGGATGTTGAGCAGCACCGGCACGAAACCGGCGCGCACGGCGCCGTAGAAGGCGGCCGCGAAGGCCGGGGTGTCGTCGAGGAAGAACGGGATGCGCTCCCCCCGGGACAGGCCGGCGGCGAGGAAGGCATTGCCGTAGCGCGCCGCCTCGGCAACGAGCTCGGCATAGGTCAGCGTCCCGGCCGGCCCGGTCACCGCCACATGGGCAGGATTGCGCTCGGCGTTGTCCCACAGAAAGCGGGAACAGTTGCGGTGATCCTGCCGGCGAAAGCCGATCTCCCTGGCGCCCGGGGTGTCCTCGCCCACCGGGTCGACGATCACCGCCGGGCCGCGTGCCGCCTCGTAGCGGGCGGCGAAGGCCGGGGCGATGCGGCGCAGACGATCGCGGTCCACCCGGCCCGAGCGGGTCAGGTAGTCATGGGCGAAGTCCAGCGGCGCGAGATGCATCCTGGCGGCGAAGGTTTCATACCAGTTGGCGGAGGTGTTGGCGGCCTCCACCAGCTTCCTGGCAATGGGCATGCGCTCGGCCTGGTAGTTGGCCAGCGCGCGGTCGACGTCGTTCTCCCGGCACAGGTTGCCCACCAGCGCGATGGCATCCTCCATGGCCAGGCGCGTGCCCGAGCCGATGGAGAAGTGGGCGGTGTGGGCGGCATCCCCAAGCAGCACGTACCGACCCGAAACCCAGGCCTGGCACCACAGCCGCGGAAAGCGTCGCCAGGCCGACTTGTTGGTCGCCAGCGACGCGCCGTCGAGCACCTCGGCGAACAGCGATGCGCAGACACGCGCGCTTTCCTGCTCGTCCTGTCCGGCGAAGCCAAGGGCCTGGTAGGTGGCGTGGTCGCACTCGACGATGAAGGTGCTTCGGTCCGGCGCGTAGCGGTAGTGGTGGGCGTTCAACGCCCCGTGCGGTGTCTCGATGAACGTCTGCGTCAGGGTATCGAAGACACGCTCGGTGCCGAACCAGGCGAAGTGGTTGGTGAAGTGTTCGAGCAGCGGTCGGAAGACCGCCTCGTCGCTGCGCCGCACCAGCGAATTCAAGCCGTCCGCGCCGACCACCAGGTCGGCATCCAGCTCGTCCAGGTCGCGCACCGGGTGCGCGAAGCGCAGGTCGATGTCCAGCGACTCGGCGTGGCGACGCAGGATCTCGATCAGCTCGAGCCGGCCGATGGCGGCAAAGCCCACCCCGTCCAGGACCACGCGGCCACGCGGATGGTTCAGCGTCATGTTGCGCCAGCGCTGCATGCGCGGCGTGATCGCCGCGTGCATGTTCGGATCATCGCGGGCCAGGAAGTCCAGTGCCTGGTCGGAGAAGACCACGCCGAAGCCGAAGGTCGCACCGGCCGGGTTCTGCTCGAACACCCGCAGGCGAAGGCCGGGCATGGCCTGTCGCAGCAGGATGGCGGTGTAGAGCCCGGCCGGCCCGCCACCGAGTATGTCTACCGAGGATAGTCCAGCCAAGATCTTGCGCTCCGGGTCTAACGGCGTTGGTGCAACCGGGGTTGCGGCAGTCGTGAACCCCGGATTATTCCACGTTGCGGCGCCGGCGGCCCGCTAGCCCGGCTTGCCGTCGACCCGGGGGCGCAGCAGGATGGGCGTGTAGACGACCACGAACAGCAGCCATGCCGCCACCCAGGCCAGAGCGGCAATCGCGACCACCGATGCATAGGGCAGCGGCAGCAGCGGCGGACCGACGACGCGCAGCAACACCGACACGGCGTGCAGGACGTAGGCGGCGACGATGACGCGCGAGACCACCAGGGCCCGCCCGGTATGACCGAGGGCGGCACGGGTCATCACCGCGAGGATCATGCCGCCCATCGCCCCTGCCCCCAGCGCATGCATCCAGTAGACCGCGAAGGACACCCCGGCCAGTTGGTCGACGGCGTGCAGGGCAAGACCGACAGGCAGCCACAGGTAGGCCAGGTGCAGCACCCAGACGATGGGCGTGTCCAGGCTGCGATGCCCGCCCCAGCCCGCCATCCGCCAGGCATGGGCAAGCGCCGCCGCCGCCGCGAGCAGGCCAACGGCCTGGCTCGTCGGCATCCACACCAGGGCGACGACGTACAGCGCCATCGACACCACGGTGACGATTTCGATCACGACACGCTTCGGGACTTCGACGGCGACCCCGCGCGCGCGCAGGTGGTTGGCGGTGAACGCCGGGATGATGCGGCCGCCGATGATGGTCACCAGCAGCAGGACCATGCCCATCGCGGCCCGCAGTGCCGACTGGGCCAGCGCCGCGTCGCCCAAGGACAGCGCGCGCAGGAAGACCAGGTCGGACACCGCGTAGGCCACCAGCAGCAACAGCATGGGCAGGGCCCGGTTGCCGCCGGCCAGGATGGGCGCGGCGATGGCTGCCAGCAGCAACAGCACGAACAGGAGTTCGGCCACCACCAGCACGCCCCACGGCAACTGTTCGACGAGAACGAAGGCAACGCGACCGGCCAGCCAGGCCAGCAGGATCGCCAGCAGTGGCCTGCGGGTCACCCTGGGCGTGCCGGTCCAGGCCGGCACCGCGGTCAACAGGAAGCCGCCAATGGCGGCGCCGACGAAGCCGAACAGCATCTCGTGCCCGTGCAACAGGTGCCCGGGCAGTGCGCCTGCCAGCCACTGTCCGCCGAGGAAGCGGTGGGCCCACCAGCACATCGCGAGCACGGCGAACAGGCCGCAGGCGAGAAAGAACGGTCGGAAGCCGCAGTCGAGCACGGCCAGTCGCGGTCGGCTCATGACCACAGGCTCTGCAGCAGCCGCCACGGGCCGAGCGGGTCGTGGCTGCGGGCAATGACGATCATGGAGGCGAAACACAGTGCCGCCGCAACCAGGGCGGCAGCGCGCACGACCCGGCCGCGCGCCGTCCACAGGGCCACCATGCCAAGGCCGATGTACACTGCCAGCAGCACCAGCTTGGTGGTCAGCCAGCCGTTGGCATGGGCGGACGTCGGCAGGATCGACAGCAGCATGAAGGCGGTGGTCAGCAAGGTGGTATCCACCGCGTGGCCGACGATGCGCACCGGCCGCCAGCGCGGCCAGCGCATGCCCAGCCAGGCGCATGCGCCGCGCAGCAGGAACAGCGTGCCGCTGCTCACCGCGGTGGCGATGTGCACACCGCGTATCGGCAGGTAGTATTCAACCATGATCCGTCCCGGGGAGCTTTCGTGCGGCCGCCACGACACGTCTGCGTCGGGCGCGTCACCATGCTACGCGACGCGCCACGAGGCGGTCACTGACCTGGATCAAGCCGTTACGATTCGCGCAGCACGCCGTTGGCAAGGGTGGCCAGGCGCAACGGGTCGAGGATCTCCACCTCGCGTCCATGCACCTGCAGGAGGCCGTCGTCCTGGAGGCCGCGCAGCACGCGGCTGACAGTTTCGGCGGCCAGGTGCAGGTAGCTGGCGATGTCGGTGCGCGACATGGTCAGCCGGAAGCGGCTGGCCGACTGGCCGCGGGCCGCGTAGCGCCGCGACAGCAATACCAGGAAGGTGGCCAGGCGCTCCCCGGCGGTGAAGTCGCCGGCGAGCAGGCCGGCCTTGCCGATGTCCTCGCTCAGCAAGCGGAACAGGCTGTGCTGCAGTCCCGGCAACCGGGTCGCCAGCCGGGAGATCTCCGGGAAGGAAAAACGGCACAGCAGCACCGTGTCCAGCGCCACCGCGTTGCACGGATAGCGTTCCCGGGAAATGGCGTTCAGCCCGATCACCTCCCCGGGGAGATGGAAGCCGAGCACCTGCTCGCGGCCCGCCGGGCTGACCACGTAGGTCTTCACCGTGCCGACGCGCACGGCGGCGATGGTGGTGAAAGGCTCGCCCTCGCGGAAGATGTGCTCGCCGGCGCGGTAGGCCGGGCTGTGTTCCACCAGCACTTCCAGCTCGCGCAGCCGGGCCAGGTCGACATCGTGCTGTCGCACCGTGGCGGAGAACACGCAGGTGCCGCAGAAGGCCATGGTCTCTGCATCGGCGACGGCCTTCCCGGCATCCGGGGAAGCGGGAACGATGTGCTTGGTCATGGCCGGGCGGCGGCGCGGCGACTCGTCGGAACGGACCGCAACAACACCGGCCAACCGGCTTGATGGCTGGGCGGGGAACGCATCGCGCAAGTATACGAAGCACGCGCTGCGGACAAAAGACCCGCAGGGTCCCCCGGGGCAGGCGCCGGGATCGCCGCCTCCGGTCCACCATCCTGCCCGTACGGACCAGGTGGTGGACCGGACAGTCGGCAGGCTAGAACTCGAAGCGGGCGCGAAGCATCAGCGAGCGACCCGGTTCCCGCAGCGGCTCGACGCTGGCGAAGTCCTGCCCATAGGTGGCGCGATCGGCATAGACCTCGTCAAAGACGTTGTTCAGTTCCACGCGGAAGGTGGGATTGCCCGTCATCTGCGGCCGGTACTCGGCGTACAGGTTCAGCACTTCGTAGCTTTCCAGCGGCTGCTCGGCAAACCCGCCGCCATCGCTGTTTTCCAGCGCGGCCTCGAGCACACCGCCGAAGGCAAGGTTGAGGCGTTCGATGCGGTGCGCCACCTCGATGTCGATGATCTGCCCGATCGGCGCACCGAAGTACTGCGAGGTATCCGAATCGGTGGACTCGCCGTCGATGCTGATCTCGCTGTCCGTGTAGGAGAAGCGCACGAAGCCGTTGGTCCAGTGCAGGCCGAGGCCGAAGCTGTAGCCCTCGGATTCGAAGTCCGCGGTCAGCGACGGACCGCCACGGTAGTTCTCGTCACGCACGTTGGTCAGTTCGGTCTTGAACACGCGGGCATCGAGGCTGACCCGGCCGGTGCGCATGGTCGCGCCGTAGCTGTAGCTCTCCGACTCCACCGGGTCGATATCGGTATACGTCCAGTTCGGGTTGAAGATGAAGTTCTCCGCCAGCGCGATGCCGCCCCAGGTATCGGCGTAGCCGGCGTTCAGCGAGACGTTCTCATTGATGTTGAACACCACCGAGGCATTGCCGCTGACACCGCTGTTGTCCATCCGGGTTCCGTCCACGCCCTCGAAGTCCTGGCTGTCGCCGCGCAGGCCGAAGGAGAGGTCCACCGGGCCGACATCTTCCAGTCGGGCCTGCGCATAGATGCCGACGTTGGACGCCTTCTCGCTGACCTTCGGCGTCTCGGGATCGCTGTAGCTGGCCTCGTCGTCGTAGTAGTCGATACCGGCAGTCAGCACGCGCCCCGGGGCAAAGGCGAAGTCGTTCTCGATCTTGCCGGAGAAACTGCCCGTGCTGCCGACGCTGCCGTAGGGCTCGGGCACAGCGAGGCTGGTTTCGCTTTCGCCGACCAGGAAGGTCGGCGCCCACAGACCGCCGTCGCCGGCGAAGCTGTAGCTGAGCACGTAGTTGCTGCGATCGATGTCGTACACACGGGTAACCGGGTCCGGGCGGGCCGGCAGGCGACCGATGTTGGCACGAAACGGGCGCTGGGCATCGTCCTCGACATTCTCGGCGGAAAGTTCGAAACGATGGCCGTCGGCGCTCTCATGCGCCGCCTTGACCAGGTAGCTGCCCATGTCGGTTTCAGTGCCGGGCACCTCGTTGCCGTCTCCGTCCTCGTACTCGTCGCCGGAAGCCGACTTGATGTAGCCGAGAATCTCGAAACCGTCGCTGCGACCGTAGGCAGACAGCGCGCCGGCCAGGGTGTCACCATTGTCGTTGTAGTCGATGGTGGCGAAGCCGCCGGCACCGTCACCGGGTGCCAGCACGTCGCCAACATCGATGGTTTCATAGGCAATCGCACCGCCAAGGGCACCGGGGCCGGCATCGGCAGGCGCCACGCCCGGATCCACCCGGGCGAGCTTCAGCAGGCTCGGGTCGATGACATTGGTGGCATTGTGATGGAAGATCTTGTTGTTCTGCCGGGCACCGTCAATGCTCACGGCCAGGTTGTTCTCCTCGACACCGTCGACGTACACCTTCTGGCTGAGTGGCTGGGCACCACCCACCTGTACCCCGCTCTCGCCGGAGAACACGTCCTTCACGTCCACCGGCCGACGACGCTCCAGCGCCTCGTGGTTGACGTAGATGGAATTCACCCGGTCGGCATTGCCGAAGTGGCGGTCGTCGGCCGCGGTGGCGGTCACCTGGATCGGAGCCAGCACCGAGCCGCCATTCGCGTCCACCGCGGTGATGACGGCAGTGTCGCCGTCAAACCGGTAGGTCAGCGCGGTGCCGGCCAGCAACTGGCCGAGCGCCGCCGACGCCGACATGGTGCCGCTGACACCGGGACTGTGCATTGCGCGCACCAGTTCACCACGGACGGAGACCTGCACACCGGCCTGTGTACCGAAACGCGCCAACGCATCGGACAGCGGCTGCGAGGCGATATCGAAGGCATGTTCTTCCTCCGCCGCCGACTGGGCGGCCGCCGGCGGGGTCGGCAGCAGCAGGCAGGCAATGGCGATGAGCGCCGCCAGCAGCAGGTGAATACGTCGAAAATCCGGATGAATCCTGGTCATGAAACCCCCTGTAAACCGTTCAAACTGCGCCCACGGGCCACCGTTCACCACGTCGCGGCGGTGGCGGGACGGGGCCGCGGATAAATATGAACAAGACCGATTCGCGTTCTTGTTCAGGTATAGACGAACCGGGCGGGATTTTTTTCAGATCTTTTTTTTCCCACCCCGGACGAACGCATGTCCGCGCGTCATGCGCGGACCGGTTCGCGCGACTCGATGCGACCGCCCTACCCCGAGATGATCAACAGCCAGGGCGACAGCGATCGCACCTGGCCGTGCAGCGAACCGGCGATGGCATCCAGCGCGGCGCGCGGCCGGTTGAGGTCGTACAGGCCGGTGACGCGCTGACGTGCCAGGTCGTCGCCGAGCAGCACGATCGCCCCCGGGAAAAAGCGACGCAACTCGGCCACCACCGCGCCCAGTTCCGCGTCGCGCGCCACCAGCAGACCATCGCGCCAGCTCGCCACGAACGCGGCCGGCATGGTCGTCGTGCGCACCACGCCATCGTCGCCGAGGCGCAGCACGCCACCGGCTTCGAGCAGCCGCGTCTCCTCCCCGGGCAGGTCCACCGACACCCTCCCCTCGTGGACGGCCACCAGTGCAGGACCATCGTCACGTCGAACTTCAAAGGCGGTGCCCAGCACGGTGGCGGACAATGCGCCGCCCTCCACCTGGAAGGGCCGGGACCGATCCGGCTGGACCTCGAAGTAGGCCCTGCCCGTCAGCAGCCTGGCGGTGCGCGAAGCATCGTCCATGTCGAAGGACAGGGCACTGCGCGGTCCCAGTCGCGCGGTACTGCCATCGCCGAGCGTGATCGTGCGCAACTGCGCCGTGCCGGTTGCAAAGTCCGCGGCCGGCCCACCGAACAGGGCCGGCCACGCGGCGGCCAACGTCCAGGCGAGGAACAGCGACGCCGCCAGCGCAAG
The DNA here is from genome assembly GCA_964350265.1 of uncultured Gammaproteobacteria bacterium. Taxonomy (GTDB): domain Bacteria; phylum Pseudomonadota; class Gammaproteobacteria; order Arenicellales; family CAJQKF01; genus BQJD01. The sequence continues at coordinate 24,588 of CAYGJZ010000003.1, forward strand.
CAACCGTCGCCGCGTCCTGCCCGTTCGCCGCCGGCCGGCCGACACGGGCACAGGCGGCATGGACCAGCCCGGCAGTTGGCCGAGCATCGACCAGGTTCGCTGACACTGCTGCCATTCCAGCCGGTTCGCCTCGCTGGCCGCGAGCCACGCATCCAGCGACGCCTGCAGAGCACGATCCGCGGGCGACTCGCGCAATGCGACCAGCCATTCGCTGGCACTGCGCGGCGTTGGACACGGCCGTTGGCGTGGTTCAGTCACGATCTTCAGTGGTCCTCGTGGTTCGGTGCGGATGCACAGCCTCTACCGGGATGACGAAAACGACAGTGGAATCTTCATTCGCGGCCGTCGTCACCGTTTCCGTGCAGGCGAACCCGGCAGTGTTCCAGGGCCTGTGTCACCAGGGAATGGGCCAGGCCCACCGAGACACCGAGCCGGTCGGCGACCTGCTGGAAGGTGCAGCCTTCGACCCGGTGCAGGTGCAGCGCATTTCGCATCCGTTCGGGCAATTCGTCCACGGCCCTGGCCAGGAGCTCGAGTTCCTCGCGACCGGCGGCGTGTCGTTCCGCCGAGGGCTGCTCATCCCCAGCCTCGCCGCGTTGCTGACGCCACGTCTCGCCAGACTGCCGCTCGCGCGTCAGTCGGCGGCCGAAGTCCAGCGACAGATTGCGCACGACCCGGTAGAGATACGCCAGCGGTTCGTCCACGTGCTGGGTTTCGGCGGCCGCGCGAAAACGCAGGTATGCCTCCTGCACCACGTCCTCGGCCTGCGAGGCATCGCCGAGGATCCGGCTCGCATAGCGCACAAGTTCGCCACGGTGGACGGCGAACAGGGTCGGAAGATGGGTTTCGCTGGGCATGCGCTCGTCGTGGATGCACGGAATGACCAGGCAGCATGTTTCGCTGCTTGTTGCGAATGAATATTATTCTTGTTTTTATTCGCTGACAACATGGCCGCGCCGGGTTGACGGCAACAACAGCCTGGACGACACGAGCCGCCGTACGGACGACATCGACGCCTGGGTGGTCGGCCTGCGCGGCCGGCTGGTGTTCTGAACCCGCGACGAACGCGGCCTGCGTGCCGCCTTCCCTACCCCGCGCGGGTACCGTCGGGGACCGGCGACTCCGGCACCGCCAGCACCGGGTTGACGCCGTCGGCGTAGCCGATGTCGAACAGCATGCCCTCGGAGAGCACGCCGGCCATGCGCCGGGGTTCCAGGTTGACGACGAACAGGGCCTGGCGGCCGACCAGTTCGGCAGGGTTGTCGCGTTCGTTGCGGATCCCGGCAACGATGCTGCGCTGGTGATCGCCGAAGTCCACCGTCATCTGCACCAGCTTGCGCGACCCGGCAACGTCCTCGAGCGCGCCAATGGTGCCGACGCGAATATCCAGGCGTTCAAAGTCCTCGAAGCCGATGGTCGGCTTGACCGGTGCCGGCGTGGTGGCCATATCAACCCCCGACCACGCTGTCGCCGCTGACGAACACGGTCCGCCAGCCGAGCACGCGGTAGCTGCGGCGCAGGCCGGTCGGCCAGAACGGATCGCTCTTCACCAGCGCGTGGACCGCCTCGGCATCGTCGGCCTCGACGATCCACAGGCCACCCGCACCGCCGTTGTCTGCGGGGTCGAACAGCGGGCCGGCAGCTTCGATGCGATCACCGTTTGCCTCGAGAAAGGCCAGGTGCTCGGCCATGTGCTGCTGGCGCATGTGTGCCTTGTCGTTGTTGTCTTCGAAGGTGACGACGAATTTCATGGAACCCCCTGCGATCGTGCATGCCCGTGCTGGGCCGATGCCTGTGCATTCTACCGTTCTCCTCCCCGGCGGCGGCCACGCGCCAAAAATAAAACTCGTGGCGACACAAGCGATTTTTATGAGGATTCCGCCATCATGGATATATAATAAGAATCGTTCTTATTCTCGTTAGCAAGGTGTCTTCGCCCCAGCCAGCGATCGACCCATGCCGGCCCTGCCGGCCCACGCCAGCGAGGAGTTTCCCATGGTCTTCCACCGCACTGCCATCGCGGTCGCCGCGATTTCCGCGTTCTCCACCACCGGCATCGTCCACGCCCAGTCCACGGTTCCCACGACCTCCTCCGGGCCCGCGAGTGAAGTCGAGATGCGACCGATACGGGTGGAATCCAAGCAGGATGGCTATCGCGCCGAGAACGTACAGTCACCGAACTTCACCGCACCGCTGCGAGACACGCCGCGCTCGGTCACGGTCGTCACCGAGAGCCTGATGAAGGATACCGCCGCGAACTCGCTGGAAGACGCCCTGCGGCTGGTGCCGGGCATCACCTTCCTTGCCGGCGAGGGTGGGCAGGCACTGGCCGACCGGCCGGTGATCCGGGGGTTCAACTCCACCTCCAGTGTCTTCATCGATGGTCAGCGGGACATCGGTGACCAGAGCCGCGACGTCTTCGACCTGGAAGCCGTGGAAGTCATCAAGGGTGCGGACTCGGCCTATGCCGGACGCGGCTCCGGTGGCGGCAGCATCAACCTGGTATCGAAGATGGCCCAGGTCGAGGACTTCGGCACCGGCAGCATCACCGTGGGCACGGCCGACAAGTTTCGCGCCACCCTCGACCAGAACTGGCAACTCGGTGAAGACGCCGGTTTTCGCCTTGGGCTGCTTGCCGAAGACAGTGGCGTTGCCGGGCGCGAAGACGCCGTGGACTACGACAAGCTCGGCATTTCGCCTTCGGCCACCTTCAACGTCAGCGATGCTACCCGCATCACTCTCGACTACTACCACCTGGAAGAAGAAGGGATGCCCGACTACAGCATCCCCTACGACCTAGCCAGTGGCGAACCGGCCACCGAAACGCTGGGCGTCAACCGCAAGAACTTCTACGGCCTGGTCCATCGCGACTTCCGCAAGGTGGAAGCCGATATCGGCACCATGCTCATCGAGCACGACATTCGCGACGACCTGCGCCTGCGCAACGTGACCCGCATCGGCAAGACCAGCAACGACTACGTCGTCACCAACCCGGATGACTCGCGCGGCAATGTCGAGGACGGTTTCGTGTTCCGCAACAGCAAGGACCGCTACAGCGAGAACACCAGCTATGCCAACCAGCTTGACATCAGCGGTGAACACCAGGCCGGTGGCGTCGGCCATCGCTTCAACCTCGGCATGGAACTCAGCAGCGAGCGACGTGTAGACGACGGCTACGATGTGCATCGTGGCGCCTCCGCCTTCGGCACCGACTGCTCCAGCCGCACCTTGGACCCGGCCAGCGGCAAGCGCTACGGGCAGTTGTTGTTCGAGGCCGGCGACTGCACCAGCCTGTACAGCCCGACGCCGCGCGACGCCTGGCTGGGCAACGTCGAGCGAACCAACAACCCGAGTCGCTACCGTACAGATGTCGCCGCGTTGTATGCCTTCGATACCATCGAATTGAATGACAACTGGCTGGTCAATGCCGGCCTGCGGCTGGACCACTACGAGTCCGAGGTGGACGTGTCTTCCGATCCGTCGGAGAACGTGAAGGCCAGCGACACCATGCTCAACTACCAGCTCGGCGCAGTGTACAAGCCGATCGAGACCACGTCCTACTATGCGTCCGTCGCCACCAGTTCGACGCCGGCGCCCCTGGCAGGCAACGACTCGGACGAGCCGGCCGGCGACAGCGTCGGACGCGGCGGCTTCAATCCGGCCAACAACGACCTGGAGCCGGAAGAAACCACCAACCTGGAAATCGGCGGCAAGTGGGAACTGTTCGACCAGCGCGTATCGCTGACCGCGGCGGCCTTCCACATGACCCGCGACAATGCCTACGTGCGCACGGGACCGGAGGACACCGACTTCGCCTATGCCGGCAAGACCCGGGTACAGGGCATCGAGCTTGGTGTTTCCGGCCAGCTCAACGAGCGTTGGGAAGTCTACGGCGGCTACACCTACCTCGACTCGAAGCTGGTCGAAGGCGGTTTCGAGAACGATGCCGAGGGCAAGCCGCTGACCAACGTGCCCGAACACAGCCTGGCGCTGTTCACCAGCTACACGGTATCGCCGGAACTGGTGGTCGGCGGCGGCGTCACCTACGTCAGCGAGGTGCATGGCAGCTTCACCGCCGACCCGCCGAAGAAGATCCCGAGCTACTGGCGATTGGACCTGAACGCCGCCTGGCAGGTCAGCGACCAGGGCACGTTGCGCTTCAACCTGCTCAATGTCACCGACGAAACCTACTACACCCGTGCCTATGCCTCGCACTATGCGGCACTGGGCCAGGGACGACAGGCGCTGGTGACCTACGAGCATCGGTTCCGCTGATCACCATGCTGGTCGAGATTGCGGACGTACTGTCCCGTGACGACGTCACACGCTGCCGCCAGCGCCTGCTGACGGCAGCGTGGGTGGACGGAAACGTCACCTCCGGTCACCAGTCCGCAAGGGCCAAGCACAACCAGCAACTGCCCGAGGACAGCGCCGTCGCCCGCGAGGTCGGCGGCGCCATCGTCCGCGTACTTGCCAATCATCCGCGTTTCGTCGCCGCCGCCCTGCCCCGCCACGTGTTTCCGCCGCTGTTCAACCGCTACGGTGTCGGTCAGCAGTTTCGCGCCCATGTCGACAACGCCGTGCGCCAGCACCGGGAAAGCGGTGCGCGTATCCGCACCGACCTGTCGGCCACCCTGTTTCTCGCCGACCCGGAGGACTACGACGGCGGCGAACTGGTCATCGAGGACAGTTTCGGCACGCACCAGGTGAAACTGCCTGCCGGCCACCTGGTGCTCTACCCGGCCAGCAGCCTGCACCATGTCACCGAGATCACCCGCGGCCAACGCCTGGGCGCGTTTTTCTGGGTGCAGAGCATGGTGCGCGACGACGGGCAGCGTCGGTTGCTGTGGGACCTGGACCAGGCCATCCAGGGCTTGCAGCCGGACAAGGCCGATCATCCCTCGTTGCTCGGACTGACCAACGTCTATCACAACCTGCTGCGGCGCTGGGCCGATGTGTAGGGCATCGGCCGTCTGCGTCTTGGCCGGGAGCTGTTCCCAATGATCCGGACCACGCTGTTCTGGTTGCACTTTGCCTGCGGCGTGCTGGTCGCCCTGGTGGTGCTGATGATGTCGGTCACCGGCATCGTACTGACCTACGAGCGGCAACTGCTCGACCTCGAGGAACGGTCCCGCTATCGCCTGCCCGCCGCTGACGGGCGCCCACTGGCCCTGGAGGAAATCGTCGACACGGTATCGCGCAACGGTGGTTTCGTGCCGCGAGCATTGACCTTGCGCAACGACCCGGCTGCCCCGGTCCTGGCCCGCGAGGGTCGCGCCCACCGACAGCAGGTGGATGCCTACTCCGGCGAACTGATGCCGCAGGCCAGCAGCAACATGGGCGAGTTCTTCTCCCTGATGACCCGCTGGCACCGCTGGTTCGATGTCCATGGCGAGCACCGTGCCACCGCCAGGCTGGTCACCGGCATCAGCAACCTCGCCTTCGGCCTGATGATTCTCACCGGCCTCTACCTGTGGCTGCCAAAGGTGTTCAAGTACCGACCGTTTCGCAACCGCCTGTGGTTCACCCGCAGCCGCAACAGCGCCGCGCGGGATTTCAACTGGCACCATGTCTTCGGCCTGTGGTTCGCCATCCCGCTTCTGGTCATCGTCGCCAGCGGCGCGGTATTCGGCTTCTCCTTTGCCAATGCGCTGGTCTACCGCCTGGCCGGCGAGGAACCACCACAGCGCGGCCCCGGACAGGGCACCACGGAAATGGCTGCCGCACTGCCCGCGCCTCCGCCGCTGGACGCCCCTCTGCCACTGGCGACCCTGGCGCGACGCGCCGCCGAGGTCCTGCCCGCCTGGAACACGATGACCGTCGAGATCCCCGACAACGAAGCAGCGGAAACCGTCACCGTCTCGCTGGATCTCGGCAATGGCGGGCAGCCGCAAAGACGCCACACCCTGGTCCTGCGCCGCGACAACGGTGACCTCGTCTCGCACCGCACCTTCGCCGACGAGTCCGCCGGCCGCCAGGCAAGAAGCTACCTGCGCTTCCTGCACACCGGCGAGGCGCTGGGCATCATCGGCCAGACCGTGGCCGGACTCGCCTCGCTGGCCTCGGTACTGATGGTCTGGACCGGCCTGGCCCTGGCCTGGCGCAGGACCCGGCGCAACTGGCTGGCCTGGCGACGACGGCGCGCCGGAGCCGCTGCCGAAGAGCCGGCTACGCGGCCGGGATAGGCCCGGTCAGCGTCTGCACCCAGGCGGCGTGGGCGACCAGGTCGTCGTCGTGCTGCCAGCGCCCGACCAGTTGCACGCCCACCGGCAGGCCGGCGGGCCCAAGACCGGTGGGCAGGTGCACGGCGGGCACGCCGAGCAGGGTCCAGGCCCGCGAGTAGAGCGGATCGCCGGTGCTGTCGAGGCCGGCCGGCGCCTCGCCGGCGGCGCTGGGCGTGAGCACCAGGTCGACCTCGCCGAACAGGCCGTCGAGCCGCGCCCGCCAGGCATCGCGCAGCGCCATGGCCTGGCGGTAGTCGTCGGCGCCCAGCGACAGGCCGGTCTCCACCAGGGTCTGCATGCCGTCGCTGACCAGTTCGCGATGACACTGGTACTCGTGTCGGCGCGCGCGCGCCGCCTCGTAGGCCATCACCACCTTGTGTGCCTCCGACAGGGCGCCGTCCTCCGGCCCGATGGCCGCCTCGCCGACCACCACGCCCTCCCCGCTCAGCCGTTCCACCAGTTGCTCCACCGCCTGGCGGGAAGCGGCATCGGCCTGCTGCCAGTGCGGCGATCGCACCAGCGCCACCTTGCGCGGTCGGCGCGGCGATGTCGCGGCGGCGGCGTTCCAGAAGGCGGCACGAAGCAGCGCGATGTCGCGCACGTCGCGGACGAAGAAGCCCAGCGAATCGAGGGTCTGCGACAGCGCGCAGACGCCGCCGAGATCAAAGGCGCCGTGGCTGGACTTGTAGCCGACCACGCCGCAGAAGGCGGCCGGACGGATGATGGATGCGGCGGTCTGCGTGCCCAGGGCCAGCGGCAGCATGCCGTCGGCCACCGCCGCCGCCGAGCCCTGCGAGGATCCGCCGGGAGTATGGCCGGGGTTCCAGGGATTGCGGGTCTTGCCCGGGTGAAAGCAGGCGAACTCGGTGGTCACGGTCTTGCCGGCCACCAGCGCGCCCAGCGCACGCAGGGTGGCCACGCAGCCGGCATCGCGACCGCTCTGGCGACCGCGGTAGATCGGGCTGCCCCAGCCGGTGGGCATGTCGAAGGTGTCCATCAGGTCCTTCACGCCCACCGGAATGCCGGCCAGCGGGCCATCCGGCGCGCCGGCGGCCTGGGCACGGACGGCATCGGCATCGAAATGCTCGAAGGCCTGGACCTCGCCGTCGCGCCGGGCGATCCGCGCCAGGCATTGCTCGAGGTAGGCGGTGGCGTCGAAGTCGCCCCGTCCACGCTGCGCGGCGATCTCGGTCAGGGTCAACGGTGCGGGGCTGGTCATGGTGGGTCTCCGTGGCTCCAGGTAACGGTGGGGCATGGCCCGCGCAGGACCGCGCGGACGCTATAATCGGCAGCCGGTTGTTCTTCCCGCTCGTACCCGATCATGTCGAAATTCTTCCCGCCCGCGTCATGCTGAGCATTCGCCAGCTTCGCTATGCCCTGGCCGTCTGGCGCGAGGGCACCTTCGTCAAGGCCGCCGAGAAGGTGCACATCTCCCAGCCGGCCATCAGCGAGCAGGTCAGCCAACTGGAGTCGACCATCGGCTTCGAGCTGTTTCGTCGCACCGGCCACGGCGTCGAGGTCACCGACCTGGGCCGCACCTTCCTGCTGGAAGCCGAGGAAGTGTACCTCGGCATGCTGCGCCTGAACGAAACCGCCAACCAGTTGCGCGGTGCCCAGGGCGGCATGTTCTCCATCGGGCTCAGTTCCGGGGTCACGCCCTTCCTGGTGCCGGAGATCGTGCGGGTGCTGGCCAAGGTGGCGCCGGAGCAGCGATTGTCGGTACATACCACCACCACCCGGCAGATCTATCGCTCGCTGCTCGACGACACGGTGGAACTGGGCTTCACCGTGGAAACCAATCCACGGGTGCTGCCACGGGAACTGTTCAGCGAACGCGTGGCCTCCGACCGCATGGCACTGGTGGTACCCCGCGGTCACCGGCTGACGAGACGCAAGTCGGTGACGTTGAAGTCCCTGGAGTCCGAGGACATCATCATCAACGACCTGTCGGTGGGCTACAGCGAGGTGGTGATGGCGATGTTCAGCGACCTTGGCCTGAAGCCGAACATCTCCGCCATCTGCGACAACTTCACCACCATCGTCGCCATGGTGCGCGCCGGTGCGGGCATCTCGCTGATCCCCGAGCGCGCCGCCGGCGTGGACGCCAACCACGACGACCTGTGCGTGCTGCCGGTGCGGCCGAACCGGGAGATCTTCGTCACCATGGTGCGGCGTGCGCAGAACCTCTCGCCCAGCGCCGAACGCTATGCCGAGGCGATCCGCGATCACCTGCTGGCCAGCCCGCTGATCAACGACTGACCCGCCGCGACAGCGCCTCGGCGCGCGCGGCATCTTCATCGAAGCGACACACCCGGTGGTCGCGCAGCACCACCTCGCCATCGATGACCACGTGGCGGGCGCGCAGGGCGGCCCCGGCCAGCGCCAGTTGCACGCTGGCATCGTGCAGCGGCACCAGGGGCAGGCTGTCGCGGGCGAAGGCAGCGAAGTCCGCCGGGCAGCCCGGCGCCATCGCCGCTTCGACGCCGCCGAAGGCCCGTGCCCCGTTGGCCGTGGCCATGGCCAGCACCTCCGCCGCGCCTGGCCAGCGCGCCGCATCCTCCACCGCCACCCGCGGCAGCAGCATGGCCATCTTCACCGCCTCCAGCACGCCCTGGCCGTCGTTGCTGGCGGCGCCGTCGGTACCGATCACCACCTCCACACCGCGCTCCAGCATGCGCTCCAGCGGCGCCCGCCCACTACCCAGGCGGGCATTGCTGACCGGGTTGTGCACCACCACGGTGGCGGAGTCGGCCAGCCGCTGGTAGTCCTCGTCGCTGCACCACACGCAGTGCGCCAGCGAGGTGGCATTGCCCAGCACGCCGAGTCGATGCAGGTGCTCGATGGCGCTGGTGCCGTAGCGCTGTCTCGCCAGGGCGACCTCCTGGCGGGTTTCGTCCACGTGCATGTGCACGGCGATGCCGTGATCCCGGCCCAGGGCCGCCACCCCCTCGAGCAGGCGGTCGCTGCAACGGGTGGGCGCCGACGGTCCCGCGGCCAGCCACAGGCGACCACCGCGGCCATGCCAGGCACCACAGGCATCGCGCAGCATGCCCAGTTGCTCCACCGCGCCGGGCGCGCTGCGCACCCAGTGCGGCACGCCCTCGTCGCGCACCATCGCCGCCAGGGTCACGCGCAGGCCGGTCTCGAACCAGGCACGCGCGCCGGCATCCAGGGCGGCGGCGGTCATCGGTGTCTGCCGGAAGTGATCCACCACCCGGGTGACGCCGCCGTGCAGCATCTCCGCCGCGCACAACTGGATGGCCAGGCGAATCGTGTCGCCGTCGAGGCGATCCAGGTCGGTCCACACCGCCTCCAGCCAGCTTGGCAGGGGCGAGCCATCGGCCAAGCCGCGGGCCAGCGTCTCCGGCGAATGGGTATGCCCGTTGCACAGGCCCGGCAGCAACAGCAGGTCGCCGCCCTCGATCACCTCGGTGGCGTCCAGTCCGTCGGCCGCGCCCGCTGCGCAGGCGACGATGCGACCGTCGACCACCACCACGTCGCAGTGCTCACGCAGCCGCTTCGCCCCGGGATCGAGCACGGCGGTGTCGCGCACCACCAGGTCCGGCGCCGAGTGCCTGCCTGTCTCCATGCTGGCCACGGCGATGCTCAGCGTTGGCCGGCGTAGATGGCCTGCATGGCGTCGGCGTCCACCACCTTTCCGTGGCTGATCACCACCGCCGGGGCGGCGTGGAAGCGCAGTGCCTCGATCTCGTCCGGCACGTCGAGCACCACCAGGTTGGCCGGGTTGCCCACCGCCAGGCGGTGCCCGGCGACGTTGATCGAACGCGCCGCGTCCACCGTGACCAGGTCGTAGAGTCGCGTGATTTCCGTGGCAGTGGTCATCCACAACAGGTGGGAGGCGAGGAAGGCCACCTCCAGCATGTTGTTGCGACCGAAGGGATAGTAGGCGTCGGAGATGTCGTCCTGCCCGAGGCTGACCAGCACGTCGCATTCCAGCAGTTCCTTCACCCGCGCATGCAGCGGCCCGGTGTGCGGATCGCTGACGATGGCCACGCCGGCCTGCTTCAGGGTCTCCACCAGGCGGTAGAAGTACGGCAGCGGGTACTGGCTCATGGCACGGCAGTGGTGGGCCAGCGCCCGGTGCTGGCGATTACGACGAATTGCCTCCAGCGCCATCATCTCCAGCGTGCGCAGGGAGTGATCGCCGGCGTCGTCGAGCAGCATCGACACGTCCTTGTCAAAGCGCTCGGCCAGGTCGAAGCAGAAATCAATGTGACGGGCGGCATCGGCATCGGTGAACTCGATCCAGGGAATGCCGCCGACCACGTCGGCGCCCAGTTCCATGGCCTGGGTCATCAGGGAATCGGTTCCCGGATCCTTGACGATGCCGTCCTGGGGAAAGGCGGCCACCTGGATCTCCACCAGGCCGCGGAACTCGTCGCGCACTGCCAGCAGCGCGCGCACCCCTTCCACCCCGGCGATGCTGTCGACGTCGGCCAGCGCGCGGATGTGCAGGTTGCCGTGCATCGCCGCCAGCGCCGCCGCCCGGCGCGCCTGGTGCACCATCTCGTCGAAGGTCAGCGAACGCTTGACCTCGCGGGCCCGCTCGATCGCCGTCATCGCCTTGCCCATGCCGTCGCCGTGGTAGTCCTTCAGCGCGGCCTCGTCCATCTTCGCCAGGCTCCACACCTTGCACAGGTGCAGGTGGGTGTTGACGAAGGATTCGGTTACCAGGCCACCGGCGGCGTCGATCTCCCGGGCGGCGCTGCCCTCGACGCGACCGGCCAGTTCGACCACCCGGCCATCGTGTACCGCGATGTCGCTGGTTTCATCCGCCTGGCCACGCAGCCGCGCATGGCGAATGACCAGGTCATGCTGTGGTGTTGACATCTTGTTGATCCTTATTCGTTCTGCATGTTCGTCCGTGGCCTTGCTACTGGAACAGGCCCGGCAGGAAAGTCACCGTGGCCGGCACCAGCAGCACCGTGACCAGGGCAATGAAGTCGCAGGCCAGAAACGGCATGCCTGCCATGTAGATTTCGCGCATGGTGGTGCCCTTCGGCGCGACGCCCTTCATCACGAACAGCAGCATGCCGAACGGCGGCGTGGTCAGTGCCATCTGAAGGTTGATCAGCATCAGCACGCCGTACCAGATCGGGTCGAGGCCGAGGGCGTTGATCACCGGGATGTAGATGGGCAGCATGATCAGCATGATCGCGACCTGCTCCATGAACATGCCGAGCAGCAGGACCACGAGCTGCATCAGGATCACCACCACCAGCGGCTCGATGGCCAGGGTGAGCACGTACTCGAGCATGTCGCGGCTGGCACCCGAATAGGCCAGCACCTGGCTGAACACCAGGGCGCTGGCGAGAATGGTCAGCATCATCACCGAGATCTGCACCGTGCCCATCAGCGCCTTCTTCAACGAGGCCACCGACAGCCCGCCATAGGCAGCCGCCATGACCATGGAACCAAAGCAGCCCAGTGCCGCCGCCTCGGTGGGCGTGGCCACGCCGATGACGATGACGCCGGTCACCAGGAAGACGATGACACCCAGCGGCAGCAGGTACTTGACCACGCCGATCAGCTTCTCGCGCAGCGGCACCGACTCGATGTCGTAGGCCGGAGTCAGGTGCGGCTGCATGCGGCAACGGATGACGATGTAGCCCAGGTACAGCACCGCCATGATCAGGCCCGGGATCAGCGCCCCGATCAGGATCTTGCCGATGGACAGCTTGCCCACTGCGGCCAGGATCACCGCCAGCGAGCTCGGCGGGATCATCATCGCCAGGCCGCCGCTGCCGAGGATCGGGCCGATGGACATCGGCGAACGATAGCCGCGACGCTGCATCTCCGGCAGCAGCATGGTGCCGAGCAACGCGGTGTTGGCCATGGTCGAGCCGCTCAGGCTGGAGAACATCGTGCCCGTGGCCACGGTCAGGATGCTCAGCCGTCCGGTCAGTCGTCCGAGCAGCTTGTCGAGCACGTCGAGGGCGCGGAAGGCCAGGTTGGAATGCCACAGGATCTCTCCCATCAGCACGAACAGCGCGATCGGCAGCAGGGTGAAACTGCTCACCGCGTCGTACATGCCGAGCACCAGCGAGTGGAAGGCACGACCTCCCCCCTGCATGATGAAGATGGCACCCAGGTTCACCGACAGGAAGGCAAAGGCCACCGGCATGCCGATGACGATGAGCACGCCCAGTGCCGAGAACAGCAGCAGCAGGATCATCCACCATTCCATCAGGCGTCCTCCCCTTCACCGCGCAGGGTCTCGGTCGCCCTGAGCACGAACTCCACCGCGGTCATGGCCAGGCCAAAGGTGACCACCGCGATGAGCAGGAACTTGGGCACCGGGTAGATGCCGTAGGTGACGATGCCACGGCTGAAGTGATCCAGCGTGGTCTGCAACGCGTAGATCGCGGCCACCAGGCAGGCCAGCGCGCAGAGCAGTTCGGCCAGGGCCTCGCTGCGACGCCGCCATTGGTCCGGCAGCATCTGCACCACGATCTCGATCTTGACGTGGCCGCCATGACGGACCAGCCAGGCCATGCCGAGAAACGGCACGCAGACCAGGATGTGCTCGGTCAGCTCGAACACCCAGCCGATCGGCGCGGAGAAAAAATACCGGCCCGCCACGTCGGCGGTGACCAGGAACACGGTGAGCAGGATCAGCACGG
>CAYGJZ010000003.1:37555-102929 GCA_964350265.1 uncultured Gammaproteobacteria bacterium
TACCGGCCCGCCACGTCGGCGGTGACCAGGAACACGGTGAGCAGGATCAGCACGGCAACGATGGCCGCGCAGCCGTTCACGATGCCGCCATGGATGGCGGCCAGCCAGGAGCAAGTACGCCTCACGAACGAAGCCTCGAGCGAGTCCAATGTGAAACAGCCGCTGCGCGCACCGTCTCAGGGTGCACGCAGCGGCCGCGACGCGTGGTAGCGGCTGGTCAGCCGCCCAGCTTGTTCAGCTCGTCTGCGTGCTCGGGGCTCTTCTCGCGCAGGTCGTTCCAGCGCTTCTGGTAGGCTGCGTCCAGGTACTTCTGGGTCTGTTCCTCGTTGAACTCGATGAACTCAAGCCCGGCATCCTTCAGCAGCTTGTCCTCGTCGGCCACCTTCTGCTCGACGAAGCGGGTCATCTCGTCTTCCACGTCCTTGGCGATCTGGTCGAGCTCGGCGCGGATGTCCTCGGGCAGGCTGTCCCACTTGTCCGCGTTCATCAAGATGGCATTGTCCTTGGAGTAGAACGGCACGTTGACCACGTACTTGGTCACCTCGTGCAGGGCAAAGTCCATGATGCCGACATAGGTGGAACCGTAGCCGTCCACTACGCCGCGCTCCAGAGCGGTGTAGATCTCGGTGGTGGGCATGTTCACCGGGGTTCCACCCAGTCCTTCCACCAGCGGCACGTAGACCGGGGAGACGCGGATCTTCATGCCGGACAGGTCCGGCTCGTCGATCTTCTTGTTCAGGTACAGGCGGAAGCCGACGTTGGGTACACCGGTCAGGTTGGACAGGTAGACGACACCGCCCTTGTCACGATGGATCTTGCGCATCAGGTCGTAGTAGCCGGTCTCGTGCTGCTCCTGCGGGCTCTTGCGCGCCAGCAGCATGGCCGAGGCCTCCGGCACCTGCGCGGTGTAGTAGGCAGCGGCACCGAGGATGACATCGGCGACGCCGTTGCGCAGCGCCTCGAACTGTTCGAAGGCGGGAACCACTTCCGGCCCGCCCAGGTACTTCAGCGTCACCTTGCCGGCCAGGCGTTCCTCGATCATCTCCTGGAACATGAAGAACGGCTCGCTGGACGCATAGTCCTTGGTCCATGGCGTCATGCCCTTGAGTTCGATGACGTCGGCCTGGGCGGCGGACGACAGGCCAAGCGCGACACCGGCGACGAGTCCGGCAAGCAGTTTTCCTCGGTGTATCTTCAGCATGGTTTTATCCTCGGTGTTGTATGTCCGAACCTCGGGTAACCCGGTTCGATAACGTTGTCATGCCATCGTAATCCGGCCGGATTGGCCGAAACAAACGCGAAAAAGCGATAGCGCCATAGGACACCCCTATATCCGCCCGAAAACGGCCCAAACGGCACCAGATACGTGCGCAACCGGCGTGCCGTGCACCGACTCGTTGCAACCATTTTGCATGGTCGTCAACGCGTCTGCGGGTCATCGCCGGCAACCAGTCCGCTTCGACGGGCGGCCTTCACCAGTTCCTGCACTTCCCGCGACGCGGCCACGCCGCCGTCGTTGGCATAGTTCTCGTGGTTCTCCTCGACACGCTGCAGGTCGTACAGGTAGTTGACCATGGCGCCGCCGGACTGCGCGATGCCCTTGTCGGAGAGATCCCCGCGCGGGTGAATCCTGTGCACGATGGCGCCGTTGTTGAGGTGAAAGCGCGCCACCGGATCCAGCGGCCGACCGTTGTTCGCGCGCTCCTCCACCAGGTACCATGCTGCCAGCATCTCCAGCGACGACGGGTCGGCCTGTTCGCTGCCAAGATCGTGCTCGTGCAGCCAGCGGGACAGCCCGGGGATCGGCGACAGGGTGACGAAGGTGTCCAGGCCAGGCAGTTCCCGCGACAGGTCGGACACCACCTGCTTGATCAGCGAGTTGCCGAAGGACACACCGGCGAGGCCGGCCTGGCAGTTGGAGATGGAGTAGAACACCGCGGTGTTGGCCTGGTCGCAGCCGACCACGTCGCGTTCCTCGGCCAGCACCTCCTGGATCGATCCGGGAATGCCACGGGTCAAGGCCACCTCGACGAAGATCAACGGCTCGTCGGGCATGGCAGGATGGAAGAAGGCGAAGCAGCGCCGGTCCTCCGGTTCCACGCGCATGCGCAGGTCCTCCCAGCTGGAGATGGCATGCACCGACTCGTAGGCGATGATCTTTTCCAGCAGGCTGGCCGGACTCGACCAGGTCACCTGGCGAAGCACCAGGAAGCCGCGGTTGAACCAGGAACCGAACAGGTGGCGAAAGTCCTGGTCGACGATTTCCAGCAAGGGATTCTCGCGGCAGAAGGAGCGAAGGTCGGCGCGCATGCGCACCAGCGCCGCGGTGGCGCCCGGCACCTGGTTGAGACGCCGCGCCAGTTCCTGGCGGTCGGGTTCCGCCGCGCGTACCAGGGCATCGTAGCTGGCGCGACTGCGCGACTCGGCATAGCCGTCCAGGGCCGCTCGCACCCTGTCGGTGTCGATGTCCATGTGCTCGCACAGGTACTCGAAGATGGCGCGACGCCCTTCCCGGTCCAGCCGGGTATAGCGATCCAGGATGCTGCGGGCGATCTGCATGCCGGAGACTTCGCCACGACTGGTCAGCAGGTCGTGGAACAGTTCTTCCAGCGGACGGTCGTCATCGACGTCCTCGGCCGAGAAGCGACGCTCGAACAGGGTGGACAACAAGTCCGCGAGAATACTCATGACGAATCGACCGTGTCTTGCTGCCGGTGCGCGGGATGCGGGCGTCGAAAACAGGACGACGCCCGCCGGACGCGGCGGTCACCGGGTTCCCGCCACGCCATCGATCATGCCCGCCTGCGGTTGACGCGATGCCGGGAGGCCATCGCCGTGCCCGGTATCCGCCCGGGCTCAGCCCGTGAGCATTTCCCGGTGTCGCTCGGCGAAGCGCCGCAGGGCATCGGTGAAGCAGTTGGCCGGCGGGTCGACCAGTCCGGCACCGACCTGCCCTACCCCGGCCTTCTTGCCGGCAATGCCGGTGTTGACCACGGGCAGGCGGTTGTGGCGTACCACGCGGGCCACGTCGATGCCTACAGGTGTACCGCGAAAATCCAGCGCGGGCAAGCGGAACAGCGGGTGTTCGCCCAGGGTGATGCCGTACATGCGACGGCTGCTGTCCAGGGCAAGCTGGCTGTTGCCACCGACGAACTTGACGATGGCCGGCGCCGAGGCCATGGCGAAGCCGCCCACGCCGGCCGTCTCGGTGATGGTGGAGTCGCCGATGTCCGGGTTGGCATCGTCCGGGCCGTAGCCGGGGAACAGCAGCCCCTGCGGCACGCCGCTCGGGCCGGTGAACCACTCGTTGCCGGTGCCGCTGAGCTGGATGCCGAACTCGGTGCCGTTGCGCGCCATCGCCACCACCATGGTCGATCCGGGCACGTCCCTGGCCGCGTCGGCGGCCACCTTGGCCGCGGGCATCATCAGGTTCAGGTAGAAATGATCGTTGCCGCTGATGAAGCGAAAGCAGTCGGCAAGGTCCGATGACGGCCGCGACGAGGCCAGCAGGCGCGGACCGATGGCGCGCAGGAACAGCGAGGTGCCGGCCCGGTTGCGGTTGTGACACTCGTCGCCCATCTGCAGCGCTTCGCTGGTCATGGTGAACAGGTCGATCGGTTCATCGCCGCGCAGCACCTCGTCCAGCACCGGTGCGAGCACCCGGTTGATCCAGTGCAGGCGCTCGATGACCTCCTCGGAATAGGCACCGTAGCGCAGCACCTTGCCCAGTCCCTCGTTGATGGTGCAGTAGGCGCGCCCGCCGCCCTCGTCCTCGATGACCTGCATCGGCATCGACGGGCTGACCACGCCGGCCATCGGCCCCACCGCGCCGCGGTGATGACAGGGTTCGAAGTGATAGCGCCCGGCGGCGAAGTCCGCCTCCGCGGCCTCGGCGGTGTCGGCCAGCCCTTCCAGCAGGGCGGCGCCGATCAGCGCCCCGCGCAGCGGGCCGGAGGCCTGCGCCCACTCGATGGGCGGGCCGGCGTGCAGGAACTCGCCCCGCGCCAGACCCACCGCCTTCGAGGCCGGCGCGATGCCGGCCAGGTGCGGCCTGGCCGAGGTCAGTCGTTCCAGCGCGATCCGGTTGGCTTCGCGCACGCGGTCGCTTAAGGCAATGGCGGACAGGGCCCCGGCCAGCGAAGGGTCCGACGGCGGCCGCCAGCGGGTAGCGCCCACCGCCATGCCCTGGCGCGCAAGGGCGTCGTCGATCAGGTCGATGCCGGCAGTGGCAACCGACAGTGGTGCGTTGAGAAATCGATCGCTCATGCGCTGTCCCCGGTTTGAAAACGGGCGGCCACCGAATCGGCTGCCCGTGCATTGGATTCATGGATCTCGCATCCCAGCGCGGCCAGCTTGTCCCACTGGCCGGCATGGTCCTGCGGATCGAGCCGACTGCCGACAAAGGACACCACCACGTGGTTGTCCCGGTGGGCTTCGAGGAAGCGCGCCAAAGATGGCGCCAGCGCACCGGCCGGGTCGTCGTCGGCGCCGTAGCCGAGCACGATGTCCAGCAGCAGCAGCCGCGGCCTGGCCGAACGGGCCAGCGCATCGATGACTTCCCGCCGCACGGTGGCATCGATCATCGGGTGGGCGCGGCCGACGGTGAGGCGATCGTCGCCGAGGTCGACCAGCAGGTGCCCTTCGTGGGCGGCGAAGGCCGCCGGGGTGGGCGAGGCAAAGGCGTCGAGACCGGCGATGCCGGGCAGGGTCGCGGCCAGCCGGTGGGCGGCCTCGGTGGCCAGCGTGCCACCGCTGAACAGCCCGGCAAGGTCGCCCCCCCTGCGCTCGTCGGCCGACCCGGGGCGGTGTACCCGCGGCGCATCGAAGGCGACCGAACGCGCCTCGGCGACACGGCCAGCGGCTCGGGTCAGGTCGGTGTCGGGATCGCCCAGCAGGGCCAGGGTGACCGGCTTGCCCAGGGACTCGACCTGCTCGGCAAGTCGGCGGGCAGTTTCCTCGCCCGGCGCCTTGGAGACGATCACCACGTGCTCGGTGCCGTCGTCGGCGGCCAGCCACTGAAGGGCGCGGAAGGTGGAAACGCCTCCGATGTCGTCACTCATGTCGCGTCCGCCGACACCCAGGATATGGCGGATGCCGATGCCCCGGGCGTCGAGCAGGCAGGCCAGGTGCTGGGCGCCGGTGCCCGAGGCCGCCACCAGGCTGACCGCACCCGGCGACAGCACGTTGCAGAAGCCGAGCGCGGCGTCGCCGATCTTCGCGGTGCCGCAGTCCGGGCCCATGACCAGCCGCTGCTCGCGCTCGGCGATGCGCTTCAGCGCACGTTCCTCGTCGAGGCTGACCCCGTCGGAGAACAGCATCACGTTGGCACCCGCGTACAGGGCATCCACCGCGTCGGGCACCACGTGGGCGCCGGGCAGGGAGATCACCACCAGGTTGGCATCGACACTGCGCACCGCCTCGGCCACGGTGTCGTGCACCGGGGCATCGCCACCCGCCTGGGCCGGCTCGTTGCTGGCCAGCAGGGTCTCCAGCATTGCATAGGCGGCGTCCAGCGCATCCTCGCTGGCGGCGCGCACCGCCACCAGGAAGTCGCTGCTGCCCGCGCCGTCGGCCACGTTGCCGGCGAACCCCAGGTCCGAGAGCAGCGACAGGTTCAACGGCGTGGCCATGGCCACCAGGCTTTCTTCCACCTGGTCAAGGGCACGAAGCTGGCTGCTGATGCGCATCAGCACCACCGAATCGTGGTAAATCCCCCGTCGAATCTCCACACGTTCTGGCATCAATGTTTCTCCCGATGTTCAGGTCGAGCCGCGGCGGCCAGCACCAGCGCGGCGCCGACGGCAAGATAGTGTCCCGAGTGGTGCCCCACGTCGTGCAGGGCAGCCAACGCGTCCGCGTCCAAGTCCTCGGCCAGCGCGCCGGCGATCGCCTTCGCCAGGCGTGGCAGCACGTGCCCGGCGGCGGCCGAGGCCAGCAGTTCGGCGGACAGCGGCGTGGTCGGCGGTCGCGCGGTACAGCACGACGCGAGCGCCCCACGCACCGCTTTCGCCCAGGGTGCCGATGCGCCACCGCCACGTTCCAGCGCGGCCAGGGTGGCGAGGGCACCGCACAGCACGTCGTCGCCGGATGGCGTCGAACCCAGCCCAAGGCCCACGAGCCCCTTGGCCGCTGCCCGCAGCGCTGCGCTGCCGGTCGATTCCAGCGCCTGTTCCAGCGCCGTCACCGCGTGGCCCAGGCAGGCCGGCTCGCCCTCCCCGGGCCCAGCGTCCGCATGCGCGCGTGGCGCGCCATGACGCAGTCGACGGGCGGCGCGCGCCGCACGCCGCGCACCCGGCGCAATGCGTGGCAACGCGTCGTCACGGGCATCCACGGCAATGGTCTCGCCATCCAGTCGCAGGCTGCCCCCGCCGAGCAGGATTCGTCGGGCCCGTCGCGCCCGGTCGACCAGCGCGGGCGTCACGGTAATGGCGATGGGCAGCGACAGGCCGCCGGCAGACTCCAGTGCCACCACGCGACTGCCCGCCGTGTGCAGGTAGACATAGCGACCGGCGGCGCCACCCATGCGCTGGCAGGGCACCGGCGCCCTTGCCAGCAACGGGGCCAGCCAATGGCCGGCGATGGCGGTCACGAGTCCGCCACCACGCAGGTTCCGGCGCGGCCATCCACCACCGCCTCCAGGCGGGACAGCGAACCGATACTGGCCGGCTGCCCGGTGCGGGCCACGAAGGACACCGCCGCCTCCACCTTGGCATCCATGCTGCCGACACCGAACTCGCCGTTGTCGAGGTGGCTGCGCATCTCGCTGACCGGCACGGTATCGAGAAACCGCTGACGATCGCTGCCGAAACCGATGGCCACGCCATCGACGTCGGTCAGGATGACCAGCCGTTCCGCACCGACCAGGTCGGCCAGCAGCACCGCGCTGCGGTCCTTGTCGATGACCGCGTTGGCGCCGACCAGGCGATCACCCTGCTGGACCACCGGTACGCCGCCGCCGCCGCAGGCAATGACCACGCCGCCTGCGCCCAGGGCGAGGCGGATCACGTCGGCGTCGAGGATTTCCAGCGGCATCGGCGAAGGCACCACCCGGCGCCATTGGCGGCTGCCCGCGGCATGCCAGGCATGCCCCTCGGGCAGCGGCATGTCCGGCGGCGTGTCACCCTCGAAGGTCAGCCCGATGGGCTTGGTCGGCCGGGCGAAGGCGGCATCGTCGGCATCCACCCGTACCCGGGTGATCACCGGGGCCACCGGGCAGGATACGCCGAGCCGGGACAGGTGACGCTTCAGCGCCGCGGCCAGTTCCATGCCGATGGTGGCCTGGGTCTGCGCCACGCACCAGTACAGCGGCACCGGCGGAACGATGTCGCGGGCGACCTCGTTCTTCACCAGCAGGTTGCCGACCTGCGGGCCATTGCCGTGAATGATGACCAGGGAGTGCCCGGCGGCAACGAGGTCGGCGAGGATCGCGCTGGTACGCTCGATCTGTTCGACCTGGTGTTCCGCGGTATAGCCGGACGGATCCTTCGACGAAGCCAGCGCGTTACCGCCCAGCGCAACGACCAGGGATGTCATCGATAGCCACCGAATGGTTGCATGGGCCGGACGGCACCGGGGCCAACTGCGCGGCCCCGTGCCACGTTGTCGCCGGGCGCAGCCCTACTCGCCGAGATCGACGATGGCAATGGTCGGGCCGCCACCCTGCGGACCCTGGTGCAT
The DNA here is from genome assembly GCA_964350265.1 of uncultured Gammaproteobacteria bacterium. Taxonomy (GTDB): domain Bacteria; phylum Pseudomonadota; class Gammaproteobacteria; order Arenicellales; family CAJQKF01; genus BQJD01. The sequence continues at coordinate 45,233 of CAYGJZ010000003.1, forward strand.
GGCGTCCACCGAGACGAACACCGCCGGATCGCCGATGGCCATGGCGGCAACACCGCCCACCGCGGCCTTGATGTGGCGATGCCAGGACACGTCGGAGTCGTCCAGCATGACCTGGCGGCGACCACGCAGCATCGCGGTGCGGTCGGCCTCGCATTTCATGAAGCAGTTGACCAGGCGGTCGCCGAGGTCCTCGGCACGCGGGCGCTCGGGCAGTTCCAGGCCGGCATTGCGAATGGACTCGTAGATACCGTCGATGTCCAGGGCATCGCGCATCACGCTGTGGCCGATACGGTAGCGGCCGCCGGCACCGTCGCGATTGCCCATCAGCACGATCTGCGCACGGTCCAGTTCCACCCCCGACGAGCACGAGGCCACCGCCGAGTAGAGGTCGAGGTTGCGGCAGATGTCGTCGGCCTGGGGCATCTCGATCTCGCCCAGCGCCACCGCGATACCGAGTCCCGTGGTGCCGTTGGACACGCCCATGGACTCGTGCACCTCGCAGGCGACGCGCTTGCCCCGGCTCTGCGCATCACGCACCGCGTCCACCGTCAGAAGCGGCGTCTTGGTCTGCACGTAGTGCACGTCGGCGGGATCGGTGATGCCGGCATTCTCCATCGCCGCGCGCACGCCGATGGCAACCTTCTCCACCATGGCCGGGCGACCGATGTCCTCGGGCAGGATCTTCGGGCTCATGGCCTGGCCGATGACCATGCGCGAGGTGCCCGGCTGTCCGGTCTTGTCATTGCGTGCGAACACCGTCGCATGCGGCGTGATCACGCCGTCGCAGCCGCCGGACCACACCAGCGGCACCTCGTTCACCTCGGATTCGCTGCGGCTGCCGTGCTTCATCAACATGGCGCGGAAGGCCTGGTCGGCGAGAATGCGGGTGAAGTCGTTGACGCCGCCGTTGCCCTCGGTCTTGCCGATCACCGCCACCACCTCGTCGGCGGTGAACTGCTTCGCCTCGAAGCACTTCTCGAGCCCGGATGCGTCGGAGACGCTGTTCAATACCACTTTTGCTACTTCTACCGCCATGTTCGTTGTCACCTGTTGTTCAGTCGTGGTCGGGGATCGGGCGCCTTGTCCCGGCAATGCCCTTGCCACCGGCAAGGGCCGGGGTCACCGCACGAGTCTTGCGAAAATCCCGTGCAGCGTCCAATAGTATTGGGAGATAGTGTTATCCCGTTTTCCGATACCGGCGGCCGCCGGTTCAGGAAGGATCGAGTCGGTCGGCCACCGCGCGGGCGAAGTCGGAGGTCGACGAGGAGCCACCGATGTCGTAGGTCCGCACCTCGCCTTCGACCAGCACCGTCTCGATGGCCTGCTGGATGCTCTTCGCGACGTTCGGCATCTGCAGGTACTCGAACATCATGCGCGTGGCCATCAACGTGGCCGTGGGGTTGACCACGTCCTTGTCGGCGTACTTCGGCGCCGAGCCGTGGACCGGCTCGAACATGGCCAGTTGCCGGCCGATGTTGGCGCTCGGCGTAAAGCCGAGTCCGCCGATGATGCCGCCGCCGACATCGCTGAGCACGTCGCCGTTGGCGTTCTCGGCGATGATCACGTCCAGCGTCTCCGGCTTCATCACCACGCGCATGGCACAGGCGTCGATCTCCATGTCCTCGGCCTCGATCTCCGGGTACTCCGGGGCAATGTCGTAGAACATGTCCTTCATTCGCGCATCGGTGTGTCGCAGGATGCTCTCCTTGTGGGTGAAGGTGACCTTGCGCCGCTCGTTCTCCATGGCCCAGGCAAAGGAGAAGCGAATGATCCGCTCCATGCCCTCGTCGGTGAACACGCGCAGGTTGACGTGGCGATCGCCGTCGTCGAAGCCGACGCCCCGGTACAGTCCCTCGGTGTTTTCGCGAATCACCACCAGGTCGGCGCCGGGCTGCAGCACCTTGACGCCGCGCAGGGCGCGGATCGGGCGCACGTTGGCATACAGCGAGAAGCCGTAGCGGATGCCCGACAGCACCACGAAGTCATGGGGCGAGCCGATGGCGCCGAACAGCACCGCGTCGCACTCGGCAATGCCATCGCGGGTGACATCGGGGAAGGCCACGCCGTGCTCGGGCATGGCCGCCTCGCCGACGTCCATCGGCTTGAAGTCCAGCGCAACGCCGAAGCGCTCGGTTACCGCGTCAAGCACGATGCGCGCGGCCCGGGTCACGTCGCGACCGATGCCGTCGCCGGGAATGATGCCAATCGTCCTGGCCTTGTCCATCAAGTTCTGCTCCAGTGGGATGCTTACAGCGAGAACACCTGCTTGGGCGTGCGGTGCAGGCACTCGCTGACGCCGTCGGCGGTGACGATGTAGTTGTCGGTGAGAATGGCCGAGGCACGCTTGCCGCTGGCCGCCGGGTGAACCGCGATGTTCATGCCCTCGGCCAGCTTCATGGTCTCGCCGGGCTGGAAGGACGGACGCTCCACCATGTCGTAGCCCTGGCCGTGGGCGTAGACACGGGTTTCGCCGGGCAGGTCGTGGTCGGCGAGGAAGGCGTTGTTGGCCTTCAGGATCTCCACCGGGTCGGCACCGGGGCGGATCAGGTCGAGGCTGTGCTGCTGGGCAGCCAGCGCGATTTCGTGGTGACGCTGCAACTCGTCGGGAATCTCGCCCAGGCAGGCAATGCGGGACAGGTGGGTATAGTAGCCGGCGGCATCGTTGACCTCGACCAGGATGCCGACCTGGTCGCCCTTGTCGATGCGGCGGTTCATGGCATGCGGCATGTTGAACGGCAGCGGCGTTCCCGGCGGTGCGCTGGCGACGAACACGATCTGCTGTTCGCTGCCCAGCATCAGCGCGCGGTGACGGCCGGCGGCGGCCACCTCGAGTTCGCGGACTCCGGGCTCGATGGCCTGGAAACAGGCCTTCAGGGTCTCGTCGTGCAGCCAGGCATTCTCGCGGATGCGCTCGATCTCCTCCTCCGACTTGATCGCCTTGATCAGGTCGATGTCGTCGGTGATGTCGACGAAGGTGGCGGAGCGCAGCCGATCGCGCATCACGCGCACGAAACCGGCGGTCATCGCATCCTCGTTGACCATGCCGATGCGGGCATTGGGATAGGCCACCAGTTCTTCGGCCAGCAACTCGGCGTCCTGGGTCGCGGCATAGTTCAGCGAGTGCATCACCGGGGTGCTCATGCGCTTCTTCACGCCGCGCATGGCGAAGGCCGGTGGCCCGGCCAGTTTCGGATCACTGGAGCCGTGGCATACCGTGGTCATCTCGTCCTCACGGGGGAAGATGAGCGAAATCGGGTAGCAGTGCATGGCCGGCTCGTCGGTGAACCATTTCACGTAGCCACCGAGATAGTCGTTGTGATTGTGCGCAACGAGGAAATCGACGCGATGCTCGGCCATGCGTTCACGCACCGCTGACCAGCGCCGCTCGAGTTCGGCGGTGGAAACCGGTGTCATCACTTTCTGCCGCAGCAAGTCGTCGTTCATCAGTTCGTCATCCTTATCCGGGTTGGCAATCGAAAAAAGTGTACTGGCGCCCATGCGGCAACGGAAGTCGTAAATGCCGATAGCGATATCAAGGCTGCCTATATCCGCAGCCTTCGCACAGGGGATCGGGCGTCAGCGAGCCAGGCGCTCCGACAACGCCCGGGCGCGGGGATTCCACGGCTGCAGGCGGGCGAGATCATCGGCGAACCGGCGTGCCTGGTCGATGTCGCCCGAACGCTGGTGGAACTGCACCAGCGCCACCAGCACCGACGGGTTGGCCGGCCGCGACGCATAGGCCCGCTGCAGTTCGGCGATGGCCTCGTCGACACGACCGTCGGCCTCCAGCGCAATGGCCAGCACGTAGCGGTAGCGGGGTTCGTCCGGCGCCAGTGTCACGGCCCGCTGCAGGGATTCCCTGGCCGCCACCATGCGTCCCTGGCGCACCAGCGACAGGCCGAGGGCATGATGCAATGCCGCCTCGTCGCCGAGCCGGCGAATCCCTTCGCGCAGCACGCGATCGGTTTCCGCCTCGGCGCCCAGTGCCCGGTGCAGGTCGGCCAGGTTGGCATAGGCAGGACCGAAACCGGGGTTCAGGGTGATCGCGTCCTCGAAATGGAACCGTGCGCGCTCGGCATCGCCGAGCACGGCGTAGAGGTTGCCCAGGTTGACCAGGGACTCGGCCCGGTCGGCGTTGGCCTGCTGCGAGGCGATGAACTCTTGAAGCCCCCGGGCCAGTGCCGCGCCGTGCTCGACGCCGACCACGTTGGCATCCACCCCGGCCAGCAGGCGGGCGCTGGCCATGCGCACCATGCGCGAGGGGTCTTCGAGCAGCGGTGCGAGCAGCGGTGCGGTGGTCCGCGGGTCCACGCCTTCCAGTGCCTCCACCGCGTTGACCCGCACCAGCGGGTCGGGCGAGCGCAGCAACACCGCCAGGCTGCGCACCGACTCCGGACCCGGGTAGGCGCCGAGCAGGGAGGCGGCGGTGGCCCGCACGATGCCCGGCTGGTCGCCGTCGTCGGCGATGGCACGCAGCGCCGCGGCGGCGTCGATGGCGCCCGCCCTGGCCGATGCGATGGCCGGCCCGAAGTGCGGTCTCGGCGTCCACGGTGCATGCGCACGGGCGATCTGCTCCGCCGCCCAGGCCGGCGTGCGGCCGGCATGGCAGCCGGTGCAGGCATCGGGCGCACCGGTCTCGTCGGCGAGGTCCGGGCGCGGCACCCGGAAGCCGTGATCCCGGCGCGCATCGTTGACCATGTATACCCGCGCCGGCATGTGACAATCGACGCAGGCGGAGCCGGCCTCTCCGGGCGCATGGAAGTGATGCTCGGTCACGTCGTAGCGACTGGCCAGGTGGCACTGACCGCACAGGGCATTGCCCTTGCGCTTCGGCTCGAGCGTATGCGGGTCGTGGCAGTCACTGCAGGCCACCCCCTTGGCCGCCATGCGGCTTTGCACGAAGGAGCCGTAGACGAAGACCTCCTCGAGGATCTGGCCATCGGCGAAGTACAGGTCGTCCTGCAGGACCTGTGGACGGTAGCTGTCGGTCCATGGCAGGTCGTGGCGATAGCCGTCGGCCAGGGGCACGCGGCGGGAGTGGCAGCGGGCACAGGCCTCCACCTGCGCTCGACCGTTGGCCTCGGGGTTCTCGGCAATGCCGGTTTCCGGGTTCATCGTCCAGTGGCCGCGCCGGGCCAGCGCATGGGCGAAATCGCCGCCGGGTGACGGCGGCGATCCGGCACGGATGCGCGCCACGTGTCGTTCCCCCGGGCCATGGCAGGCCTCGCAGGAGACGTCAATCTCCGACCACTGCGTCTGGTAGCGGTCGCCGACCACGTCGTAGTTGCGCCTGAGGTTGGTGGAATGACAGTCGGCACAGACGAAGTTCCAGTTCTGCATGGGTCCGGTCCAGTGCAGCGGATGGTCGGCGTCGATGGGTTCGTTCGGGTAGAGATGGAACCAGCGCTGTCCGCCCTCTTCCCGCGGGCGGCTGTCCCAGGCCAGTGGCAGCGCCTGCACGCGGCCGTCGTCGAACGCCACCAGGTACTGCTGCAACGGGTAGACGCCAAAGGTGTAGGCCACCCGGAAACGCTGCAAGGTGCCGTCGGCAGCGCTGGTCTGCACGTGGTAGCCGTCGGCGTCCCGGCTGAAACGGCTGGTGACGCCGTGGCCGTCGAAGGTGGCATCGTCGAAGTCGCCGAGCACGCTGTCGGCGTCCGCCACCTGCATGGCCAGGTCGTGGTGGGAACCGGCGAAGGCGCGCGCCTCGTCCTGGTGGCAGCCGGCACAGGTTGCGCCACCGACGAAGGCGCCGGCGCCCGGGTTCGACGCCGGTCCGGCCGCGACGCTGGAGAACGGCGTCGCCAGCGCGAAAGCCGTCGTGACGACGGCGAGCCATCTCATTCCGGCAACGGGATGAACTCTTCCTCGTCCCCCGGGACCACGGCAAAGCGTCCCTCCCGCCAGTCGTCCCTGGCCTGCTCGATGCGCTCCTTGCGGCTGGAGGCGAAATTCCAGTCGAGGTACCGTCGCCCCAGCGGCGCGCCGCCGATGATGGCAATGCGGGCGTCCTCGGTCGCGGTCAGCGTGGCCCCACCGTCGGTGAAGACCGCCATGGTTTGCGCTGCCACCGGCTGGTCGTCTGCGCGCAGGCTGCCGGCGGCGGTATACACGGCGACTTCCTCGGCATCCGGCAGTGGCAGCGACTGCCCGACCCCGAGCTCGGCCTCCACGTAGACAATGGGCGAGTAGGTCGCCACCGGCGAGGTCACGCCGTAGGCCGACCCCATCAACACCCGCAACGGCACGCCGCCCACCCGGGTGACCGGGAAGTCTTCCGCGCCGTGATGGTGAAAGGACGGCTCGACTTCCTCGGCCTCCTCGGGCAGTGCATGCCAAAGCTGCAGGCCATGGGCACGGTGCTCGACATCGCGTACCTCCGGGCGCTCCCGCTCGGAATGCACGATGCCGCGTCCCGCCACCATCAGGTTGATCTCGCCCGGACGGATCGGCTGCACGTTGCCGAGGGAGTCGCGGTGCAGGATCTCGCCTTCGAACAGGTAGGTGACCGTGGCCAGGTTGATGTGCGGATGGGGACGCACGTTCAGTCCCTGCCCCGGTTCGAAGGTCACCGGACCCATGTGGTCGAAGAAGATCCACGGTCCCACCGTGCGCCGACCCTGCGCCGGCAATACCCGTCGCACCGAGAATCCGCCAAGGTCCTTGACCTTGGGTTGAATCATCCGTTCCATGCCCGTCACCTGTTTCGTGGTTGACGGCAGGCCCCGGGACCCCGGAGGCCGGCCTTACCCGGTGCAGTACCCGGCCGCGCGCCGCGCGCGGAACCGCCGGGAGACAACTGCACCCGCCAAGGGGCACTCTAGCAAATCCGCGCCGATCACGGGAAAGCCCGCGCGGACCGACCGTACGACCGGCGTGGCCCGGCGAGCGACGATGCCACGAAAAGAGGACGGGAACCGACGCTCAGCGTTCGGCCACGGCCCGCACGGTCACCTGGTAGTCGTCGCCGGGCAGCGTGTTGGACAGGATGGCCACCGAGGCGCTGCCCACCTCGCCCGGGGCGATGCTGCCCTCCTTGTCCGGGGCGAATCCTTCGCCGGCGCCAACCCCCGGGATGTACACGATGACGCTGTACAGTTTCGGCTCGTCGGCAAGGTTCTTCAACGACACCTCGAAAACCACGAGTTGCTCGCTGGAGGCCTTGCGCACGTTCTTCTGCGACACGGCGACGTTCTCCAGCGCAGCGGACGGGTCGATGTCGTGGGCGGTCGACTGTGCGTTCGCCAGCGACGCGCCGGTCAACAGGGTGGCAGCCGCCAGGCAGTGTGCAATGTGGCGTTTCATCTCGTCATTCCTCGTTTGGGGTTGCGTAGGCAAGGACAACAATCGTGGTCAGCCGCTGGACATCGACAGGCGCCCGTCGCGCCGGCAGCGGGACAGGTGCAGCACCACCGCCAGCACCTGGGCAACGACGGCACCGGCCAGCATCCATGGCGTATCCGGCAGGATCAGCACCAGGGAAACGGCGAACAGGATGAATTCCAGGGCATTCAGTTTCGCGAACCAGTAGCGTTGCACCAGCACCTGCACCGGGATGATGACCAGGGCGAGTTCCAACGCGTCCATGACGATGTCGCTCACCGAGCCCTCCATCAGAAGGCCCGGCCGGAACACGAACAGGAACGGAATCAGGTACTTGATCGCGCCGAGACGCATGGCGTGCAGCCCCACCCGCATCGGGTTGCAGCCGGCGATTCCCGCACCGACGTAGGCGGAAAGCGCCACCGGTGGCGTGATGGCCGAGATCGCGGCGAAGTAGAAGATGAACAGGTGGGCGCCGAGCAACGGCGCACCGAGCATGTGCAGCGCGGGTGCGCCCAGCGTAGCCAGCACCACGTAGGCCCCCAGGGTCGGCAACCCCATGCCGATGATGATCGACAGGAACATGGTGAAGATCAGGCCGATCAGCAGGTCGCCCTGGGCGGCGGAAACGATCAGGTAGGAAAGCCGGTCACCGAGGCCGGTCAGCGACATGATGCCAACGATGATGCCCGCGGTGGCGCAGGAGGTGGCGATGGGGATCAGGATCTTGGTGGTCAGGGCAAGCCCGGCAAGCACCTTGCCAAGGGCCATGCGCTGGGTCTTGATCGGGATGCAGACCACGAACAGCACCACCAGCGAGTTGAGAATCGCCCATTGCGGACTGAAGCGGTTGGCCAGAAGCACCACCAGGACCACGATGGGGATGAGCAGCGGCAGGACACGAAGCGCCGCTCGTCGGCGATCCGGGAGCTTCGACGCCGGCAGGCCGAACAGGCCCTCGATGCGCGATTCGATATCCACCACCAGGAACATGCCGACGAAGTACGCCACCGCCGGCAACGTTGCCGCCAGGCACACCGACCAGTAGCCGACCCCGGTGTACTCGGCAATGACGAAGGCCGATGCGCCCATGATCGGCGGCATGAACTGGCCGGCGGTGGAAGAAACCGCCTCCACCGCGGCGGCGATGTGGCGCTTGAAACCCATCTTGATCATCAGCGGGATGGTAATGGCGCCGGTGGTCGCGGTATTGCCACTGGCACTGCCCGAGATCATTCCCATGAAGCCGCTGGCCACCACCGCCACCTTGGCCGGGCCGCCGGAGTACCGCCCGGCCAGCGCCGAGGCCAGGTTCATGAACAGCGGTGTCGCGTTGGAAACCTGCAGGAAGGCGGCAAACATCATGAAGAAGATGATCTGGTTGACGCTGATGCTGAGCAGCAGCCCCATCATGCCCTCGGTACCCACCACGGTATGCACGATGACGTTCTCCAGCGAGAACCCCGGGTGGGCCAGTGACCTGGGCAGGTAGGGACCGATGAAGGCATAGGACATCGCCAGCAGCGCCAGCACCACCATGGCGCCGCCCACCGCGCGACGGGTCGCTTCCAGCACCACGACAATGGCGACCACGCCGAGCACCATGCCGGTGCCGTCCAGGTAGGGATCGACGTAGAGGGCATCCCAGTTCCATGCCGCCCAGCCGGTGGCGATGGCGGTCAGCGCGATCAGGCCAAGGTTGAGCCAGGTTTCCAGGCCCTCGGAGCGTCCCGGTGACGACCGGTACAGGCAGAACGTCAGCGTCACCATCAAGAAGACGTGCAACGGGCGTTGCACCGAGGGGGAGAAGTTCCCCCACACCGCCTCGTAGATCGACAGCGCACTGACCAGTATCGCGATGCAGGCCACCAGCGTCCGCGTCAGGCCGGCGAACGGGGGAAGACCCCGGATATCGTCCTGGTCATAGATGTCCACCGACTGCTCGGACGATGGCGTCGACCCGCTGTCGGCATGGCCCACGGGGCGGTCTTCTTGCTGACTCAACTGGGTTCTCCTGCGGTGATCACGATGGCTCGCGATGGTTCTACTTCACCAACCCGACTTCGCGGAAGTACTTCTCCGCACCGGGATGCAGATCGATGGGAACACCGGCCTTCGGATCGGCAAGGTTGACGTACTGGATATTGTTCGGCAGCACCTGTTTGAGCCAGTCGATGTTCTCGAACCACACCTTGGTCACCTTGTACACCGTCTCCTCGGGCAGATCGCCACGGGCGGCCAGCAGGTAGGGTCCGACCAGTTGCTTGGCACTGGGCACCTCGAACTCCTCGCCGAAGTCACCCAGGTAGTAGAACGGGTTTTCTTCCAGGAACTTCGCCACCGGGCCATCGGCAGGGGGCAGGAAGCGCACGTCGCGTGCCGCGGAGATCTCCTTCAGGTTGCCGTGACCATAGCCGAAGTAATAGACGATGGCGTCGACCCGCTTGTCGATGAACATGCGAGAGGCATCGGCCTTCATGATGCGGAAGAACTCGGTGTTGTCCTCGGTCACGCCGTGGTGACGCAGCAGTTCGAGCACCTGCTCGCCGTTGACGTCGCCGACCACGTAGGTGGCGAGGCTCGCCCCCTTCAGGTCTTCCAGGGTCTGGTAGGGTGAATCCGCCATGACGATGGCGTTGATCACGCCCGGCCAGACACCGAACAGGGCCTTGACATCCTGCGGTGCATCCCAGGTCGGCGGATTGCCACGGGCCGCGTTGAAGGCGCCGGGGCCGGTGAGGAAGCCGAGTTCCGCTTCTCCACGCCCCATGCGCTTGATGGTTTCGTTGTCCAGGCCCGGCGAGGCCACGTTGACACCGATGAACTCCGGGTAGTTGTCGGTGATCAGCTTGGCCAGGGCAGCGCCGCCCGCGTACCAGGAGCCTCCGATCGAAGACGACTTGATGCGGATGAAGTCCGCCGCGCCGGCGGTGGTGGTGAAGGCAAGCAGCACCGCTGCCGAGACGGTTCGCAGCAACGACGCGTAGCGGATCGGGGTAGTCAACGTTCTCATCGTGATCATCCTCTTGCTGGGTGGAATCGTTCTGTTGGCCGGCTGGCAACCGTGCCCGGTTCGCCAGCCGCTGTTCAATTGCGCTGCTCCTGCGTCGCCTCGAGGTTGCACCAGGTGCCGAGATGGGCAACCAGGTAGCGAATGCTGTCCAGGTACTCGCGCACATTGATGTGCTCGTCAGGCTTGTGCGCCTGGGAAATCGCACCGGGGCCGAAGACCATGGTCGGGATGCCACCCCGATTGACCAGGTGGCGCATGTCGCAGGCGAAGGAACCTTCGCTTTCGCCCGGTGCATTGGCATCTTCGCCAAGCAGCTTGGTCATGTGCTCGGCCACCGGCACCGGACCATGCTGGTGGGTAGGATCATCGTGGTGCAGGAACTCGATGCGCGACGGCGTGGTGGACAGGAACTCGTCGCCGGCGTTGGCCTTGTGGATGCAGCTGCGGAAATTGCCGATCATGTCGTCCACGGTGCCCATGCCCGGGGGAAAGTAGGCGGAGCCACGCAGCACCGCCTCGGCGGCGGTCACCGTCTCGTAGTAGCCGCTCGCCGCCTTGCCGAACACCAGCGCCATGGGCAGTGACGGCCCGTCGCCGCAGGCCGCGGCATGGGCAGCATTCACCGAGCGCTCCATCTCCAGCATGGCGTTGATCACGGGGGGCAGCTTCTCGATGGCGCTGACGCCGGCCTGGCGACCGTTGTCCCAGCGTGACCCGGGGGAACGCGGCACGCCGGGCACGTTCACCTGCCAGTACAGGCCGCCGGGGTGAGACAGGAACACGCGGTTGTCGGTGGGTTCCAGGACGATGGCACCATCGGCGGTGATGCCGCGTCGTACCAGGTCCAGCGTGCCGTTGCCGGCGTGTTCTTCGTTGACCACCGACTGGAAGATGACGTCGCCGCGCAGCTCGACGCCGGCCTCGGCGAGACAGCGCATGGCCATGACCGCGGCCATCAGGCCGCCCTTCATGTCCGACGCCCCGCGACCATACAGGAGACCGTCGACAATGGCGGCGCCGAACGGGTCCTGGGTCCAGGAGCCTGATGGCTCGATGGTTACCGTGTCGATGTGACCATTCAGGATGATGGAACGCCCGCCGCCGGTGCCCGGCCAGACCGCGACCAGGTTCGGACGGTCTTCGTAGTTCAGCAGGTGTTGCAGCCCGCTGTCGCGCAGCGTCTGGTAGGTGGGACGAGTCTCGTAGCCAAGGATCAGATCGTGCTTCCAGTGGGTGGGAAACTGGGCCACGTCGGGGAATCGCTGGAACAGGTCTTCCAGGTCGATGTCCAGGTGCTCGGTGTCGGCGCCGTAGGCGCTGCAGGTGGCGGCCATCCAGCGCTGTGCCGCGCCCTCTTCCCCGGTCAGGCTCGGCTGCCTGACCAGTTCGGCCAACTTGCCCACGCTCAGCGACTCGCTGCGATCGGCAATGTCGATGGCACGCTGCAATGCCGCGGGCAGGATCCCGGTATCCAGCATCTTCTATGCTCTCCAGTGCGAAGTGACGGCCGCAGTGTGCCGTCCGCATGGAGAGATATTCAAACTAATTTTTTTTCAAAAACTATCAGTTTTCATGCGCGCACCGCTCGCGGCAACTTCGGTGCCACGTCCCGCGCCAGCTCGAAGAAGCTGGTCACCTTGCGCAGGTTGCTGCGGTTGCGATGACAGGCGATGTACTCCTTGCCAAAGATGGTGCAGTCCCGGATCGGCACCAGTTTCAGGCGCGAGTCGTGGGCAAAGCCGCCATACAGTTCCACCGCCAGTCCAAGTCCCGATGCCACCGCCTCGCGTACCGCGACCTGGCTGTGCAGTTCCAGGCAGTTGTTCGTCGGCAACGATGCCGAGTGCATGCAGCGTTCGAAGATGTCCCGGGTCATCGAGGTCGGCTCGCGCACCACCAACGGTACGCTGGCGAGCTGCTTCAGGGGAATGCTGCGTCGCCGTGCCCACTTGTGCGCCACCGGCACGATGAGCATCAGGTCAAGACGAAGAAACGGCTCTGCATACAACTGGCCGGGGACGTCGACCGCGGTCATCACGGCGACATCCACATGGTTGCCCAGCAGCCACTCGACGCACTGTGCCGAGCTGCCCATCTCCACCTTCATTTCCATCTTCGGATAGGCCTGGCGATAGCGTGCCAGCAGTTCGACGATGAAAAACGGACTGTCCGCGCCCATTCGAAGCTGGCCGTTGCGAATCTCCGAGGCACCGTCGAGAACTTCCTGGGCGTCGTCGAGCAGGCCGAAGATGTGCGTGGTGATGGCCAGCAACTGGCGACCGACATCGGTGGGCTCCAGGTCGTGACCACGGCGCTGGAACAGCTCCACGCCGTAGTCCTGCTCCAGGGACTTCAACTGCGCGGTGACCGCCGGCTGGGTCACGTGCAGCAACGCCGCGGCCTTGGTGAAGCCGCCGGTGATGGCCAGGGCATGAAAGGCCTTGATCTGGGTGAATTTCATCCACGTCCACTCCACGACGAAACCGGCAGGCTGCCACTGTCAGCCACGGGCTGGCAACTGTTCAACGTCGACCAGCGGCGAACGAACCCGTCAATCGGCGTTCCAGTCCAGTCGTGGCTGCAGCCAGCGCGCCCCCGCCACCAGGGCATCGTCGCCGTCGCAGGCACCGACCAGTTGCACGCCGATGGGCAGGCCATGGGCGCCCCGTCCCGCGGGCAAGGTCATGCTCGGCACGCCGAGCAGGTTCCACATGCGCGAGAACAGCGGGTCGCCGGTGGAGTCGAGCCCGTGCGGCGCCTCGCCGGGGGCGCTCGGTGCAAGCAGCAAGCGACCTTGCGACAACTGCGCAGCCAGTTGCCCACGCCAGTGGGTCGCCAGCGCCAGTGCCTGTCGGTAGTGGTTCGGGTCGATGCCGCGACCCTCCTCGATCAGGGTGCGGATATGCGGCGAGATGCGCTCGGGGTAGCGCTCGTACTCGAAGCTGCGCGAACGGGCCACTTCGTAGGCCATCACCAGCTTCTGCGCCTCGGTCAGGCCACCGTCGGACGGTCCGACCTCCACCGTGTCCACGGGCACGCCGGCTGCCTCCACCTGCCGGACGACCTGATCCACCACCCGGCGGGTATCCTCGTCGGCCTCCTGCCAGTGCGGCGTGCGCACCAGGCCGATGGAGGCCGGCTTCTGCGCGGCCACCGGCTCGGCATCGCCCAGCATGGCGGCACGGATCACTGCCATGTCGCCGGCATCGCGCGAGAAGAATCCCAGCGAGTCCATGCTCGCCGACAACGAGCACACGCCGCCGAGGTCGAAGGCGCCGCGGCTGGCCTTGTAGCCGACCACGCCGCAGAACGCCGCCGGACGGATCACCGAGGCCGCGGTCTGGGTGCCCAGGGCAAAGGGCAGCATGAAGTCGGCCACGGCCGCCGCCGAGCCCTGCGAGGAGCCTCCCGGCGTATGCGCCGGGTTGCGCGGATTGCGGGTCTTGCCGGGGCAGATGAAGGCGAACTCGGTGGTGACCGTCTTGCCCAGCGCCAGCGCGCCGCAGGCCCGCAGCACCGCCACGCAGCCGGCATCCCGGGGCGGCACGCTGTCGGTGTACAGCGGGCTTCCCCAGCCGGTCGGCATGTCGTGGGTATCCATGATGTCCTTGACGCCGAAGGGAATGCCCTCCAGCCCCTTGCCGAAACGCGATGGCCCGGCCTGCGCCAGCGATGCGCGGGCGTGGTCCGGATCAACCCAGGAAAAGGCCTGCACCTCCTCCTCCCGGGCGGCGATGCGCGCCAGGCAGTCCTCCAGGAGTTGCCGGGTATCCAGCTCTCCCCGGCGCCGCAGCGCGTCCAGCTCCACCAGGCTCAGCTCGTTCATCGCGGTCATCTCGTTTCTCCGTGTTGCGTGGGTTCAGGTGACGCCGACGGCAGGTCGGCGACATGTTCATCAAAGAGCCGCAGCAGCTTGCCCGCGGTCGGCTCGGGAATCATCACGCCGGAACCCTGGATGCTCCAGCAGAACCGGGAACAACACCGCGAACGCAACTGGTCGATGTCGAGCAGCGGTTCGCTGTCGGTGTCCAGCAGCACCGAGAAGCGGCACTGCACGTAGCCGCTGGTCCGGCCCGCCGCCGCCTTTGCCGGGTCCCAGTGCGGCCCACGCCACCACGGCGCCACCGCGTGTCCAACCGCGAACACGCCCTTCGGCGGCTTGGCCAGGCGAATGAACACCAGCGTATCCCCGACCGCGATGGAACGGTTGCGTGCGCCCCAGCGCTGCTCCGCGCCACCACCTTGTCGCAAGGTCCGGATCAGCGCGGTACGGCCATGCCAGGGAGCACGCGCCGGGTTCCAGGACAGCAGAAAGGTCAGCACGGTGGCCTCCGTGGAGACAGCGCCGGACGACTCATCGTGCCGTGACGGACGACAAATCCACGGCGATCCAGCCAATGCATAATATCAGTGCATATCGGAAGATGTTTTTTCCTCTTTATTTTATATAACAACTTGGCTAGACTTTTCCAGTACGCGCACACCGCGAGTGGCTCTCGACCACGCGACGGCTGTCGTGAACCCAAGTTACGCACCCGACCAGGGGCACAAACGGAGAACCAAGTCATGAGCGAAGATGTCCGCTGGGCGGAAAAACCTTTTGGTGGCTACCATATCAACACCAAGCCGGAAGAGGATGTCGACCTGACCCATGTCGACCCGGGCACGCCCTGCGGTGAATACATGCGTCGCTTCTGGCACCCGGTAGCCATGACCTCGCAGCTTGGCGAGCGCCCGGTGCCGGTGCGCATGCTGGGCGAGGACCTGGTCATCTTCCGCGACCTGTCCGGTCGCATCGGCCTGCTGCACCGTCACTGCGCACATCGGCGGGCGTCGCTGGAGTTCGGCCGCATCGAGCAGAACGGCATCCGCTGTTGCTACCACGGCTGGCAGTTCGACGTCGACGGCACCATCCTGGAAACGCCCGGCGAACCGGAGGACAGCCAGATCCGGCACAAGATCTGCCAGGGCGCCTACCCGGTGGTGGAGTTCCGTGGCCTGGTCTTCACCTACATGGGGCCGCCGAACCTGAAGCCGGAGTTTCCCTTCCTCGACTCCTTCGACATTCCGGGTCACGAGATGATCCCCTACTCCATCCACTCGCCGTGCAACTGGCTGCAGGAAAGCGAGAACTCCATGGACCCGTTCCACAGCGTGTTCCTGCACGGCCGCGTCAACGGCCCGCAGTTCCCCGGCCTGGAGCATTTCGTCGAATTGCCCATCGTCGAGTACCGCAAGCGACCGGAAGGCTTCCTGTATTCCCATGCACGGCGCCAGGACGACCTGGTGATGATGCGCTTCCATGACCACCTGACCCCGAACATGGCGCAGAACGGCGGCATGTTCCAGCGCCTCGACCGGCCGAAGATCTTCGGTCGCACCAGCCTGACCAAGTGGGTGGTGCCGCAGGACAACACCAACAGCCGCAAGTTCGGCTGGCGTCACTTCAATGACGCCGACGAGGTGCTGCGCCAGGGCGACAAGGATAACGTCGGCTGGGAAACGGTGGACTTCTACGGCCAGACCGCGCATCGTTCCGACGAAGAGCGTCACGCCAACCCCGGCGACTGGGAGGCCTGGACCAGCCAGGGCCCGATCAACGTGCACAAGCGCGAGTACCTCGGCACCACCGACGAAGGCGTCGCCATGCTGCGGGCGAAGCTCAAGAAGGACATCCGCAACGTCGAGCGCGGCAAGCCGGTGACCCACCCCGTGGGCAGCGAGGACCGTCCCTTCCATACCTATGGCGGCGACACCATCCTGCGCATTCCCAAGGACCCCAATGACGATCGCGCGCTGATCCAGCGCATCCAGCACGAGGTGATCAACATCTTCATCGCCGCCGACGAGTACGAGGGTGACGACCGAATCGACTACGTCAGCCGCGAGATCGTCGCTCGCTTTGGCAACGAAGCCGTCGACGCCTGACCGTCATGGATACCGTCGCCTCGCCCCGCCCACGCGACGGCGTTCTGCGAATCCGCGGCCACATGGCCGCGGCCGAGCAGCCGCCACCCGTCGACGCCATCCGCATCGACTCCAACGAAAGCGTCTACGGGCCCAGTCCCGCGGCACGCGAGGCGGCGATCCAGGCCGTCGAACAGGTTGAACGCTACCCCCTGGATGCCTCGGCCACGCTGGCCGGGGCCATCGGCAGGCGGTTCGCGCTGGACCCGGCGCGCATCTGCTGCGGCTTCGGTTCCGACGACCTGTTGGCGCGGCTGGCACGCATCTACCTCGGCCCGGGAGACGAACTGGTCTACCCGGTGCATGGCTACCAGAAGATACCCAACTACGCCCACGCCAACGATGCCATCCCGGTGGCTGCCGATGACCGTGACTTCACCGCCGACGTCGATGCCATCCTGGCCCGGGTCACGGAGCGTACGCGGATGGTCATGCTGGCCAACCCCGACAACCCCACCGGGACCTACGTGTCCGGCAGCGAGGTACGTCGTCTGCACGCCGGCCTGCGAGCGGACATTCTGCTGGTGCTCGACTCGGCCTACCTCGAATACGTGGTGGCCGACGACTACGAGGCCCCCGACCGGATGGTGGAGCAGCACGACAACGTGGTCATGACCCGCACCTTCTCCAAGGTCTTCGGCATGGCCGGCATGCGCATCGGCTGGCTGTACGGGCCACCGTCCACCGTCGACCTGGTGCAGCGCATCGGCATCACCTTTCCGTTGACCACGCCGGGCCTGGCCGCGGCCCTGGCGGCCCTCGCCGACACCGCCCACACCGACGAGGTGGTGGCCCAGAACGCCGGCGTGCGCGAATGGTTCTCGCGCGAACTGGAAGGTCTCGGTGCTACCGTCTTCCCGAGCCAGTCGAACTTCGTGCTGGCCCGCTTCGCCGGCGGCGTCGACGAGGCCATGGATATCCAGCACTGGCTGGAGTCGAACCACATCATTCCGCGAAGACTCGCTTCGGCCGACTTTGCCGACTGCATCCGGTTCACCCTGGGCTCCGCCGAAGAGATGCGCAAGGTCATTGAATGCATGGCGAGGAGAGGTCAATGAGTGGCGACAAGCTGGTCGGCAACGACATCATCCAGGCCCTGGAGCGCTGCGCGGTAGAGTTCGTGGTGGCCCTGCCGGACATCGTCACCTGCGACGGCGTGCTCTGGCCGCTGTCGAAGGACGATCGCTTCCGCGTGGTCATGGTGTGCAAGGAAGACGAGGGCGTGTCCATCTGCGCCGCGCTGTCCTACGTGGACAAGCGCGCGGTGCTGATGATGCAGCACACCGGCTTTCTCGACTCGATCAACGCGATACGCGCCCTGTGCTGCGACTACGGCCTGCCGGTGGTGATGCTGGTCGGCCTGCAGGGCATGGAGCCGGACAGGCAGCCGGCGGAATCGAAGCACAAGGGGATCCGCATGCTCCAACCCATCCTTGCCGCCATGGACATTCCCTGCACCGTGGTCGATGAACGCAGCAGCAGTGACGACATTGCCGGCTTCATCGAATCGGCCTACGAGGAACCCCGGGCAGCGGTGATGCTGATCGCGAGGTCTCCGGCATGACCATGTACCGTGACCGTGCCCTCGCCTGCCTGGCCGAGCACGTCCCCGACGACATCGTCGTCCCGGTCTACCAGTCCGCCTTCGACTGGATGGGCATCCGCCCGCATGCCCTGAACTACCTGGGCACCGGTGTCATGGGCCAGGCATCCTCCCATGCACTGGGCCTGGCCCTGGGCTGCCCGGGTGAACGGGTCATCGTCCTCGACGGCGACGGCAGCCTGCTGATGAATCTCGGCACGCTGGTCACCATCGCCAACCAGGCACCGAAGAACCTGTGGCACTTCGTCATGCACAACGGCATCTACGAGGTCAACGGCCGCTTCCCGGTGCCCGGTGAACGGCGCGTGGACTTCGCCGGCATGGCCCGCTCCGCCGGATACGCGCGCACCTACGCCTTCGACGAGCTGGAGGATTTTTCGCAACGGCTGCCCGAGATTCTCGACGGTGTCGGACCGGTCTTCGTCTGCCTGCAGGTAGAGGAAGGCGAAGCCTATCCGCGGGACTACGATCGCATCCACAGCAACGAGGAACACGACGCCTTCCGGCGCGCCATCCGCAAGCGGCTATGACTCCTTGCGGGCACGTGGACGCGCGGTGCGAAAACGCTCGGCGATGTAGTCTTCGACCACCTGGGCGAAGGCTTCGGGAATGCGCGGCAACTTGCGCTGGCGAAGGTAGAGCAGTGCAAGGTCGCTGTGGATGGCGGGTTCGAAGGGCCGCGCGACCACGCCCGGCTCGAACTTCATGCCCGGAAAGGCAGGCCCGATAATGGACACGCCGAGTCCGACGGCGACCAGGTTGCTGATCGACTCGGTGGTGCGCGACTCGATCCGCAGCCGTCGCTCGACCCCGGCGCTGGCAAACACGCTGTCGATCTTGTGTCGGTAGTTGGAATCGGCGCGGTAGGAGACGAATTCCTCGTCCTTGAGGTCGGCGGGCACGATCCTGCGCTTTTTCGCCAGCCGGTGCCCCTCGGGCAGCAGGCATACCGACTGGCCGTGCAGCACCGGGCGGCTGACCACCGCCGGATTCTCGATCGGCACCGTCGACAGGCCGATGTCGAACTGGCCGGAGGTCACGTACTCGAACACCCGCTGGGTGGGCTGCACCTCCATCGACACCGAAACCTTCGGGTAGCGCTCGGCAAAGGCCGCGATGATGTCGGCGACGAACATGGATACCACGCTGGCGATGGTCACCAGGCGCAGGTGTCCGCTATGGTAGGTACGAATGTTGATCGCGGCGTTGTAGATCTGGTCGAGACCGGTAAAGGCGGTTTCCACCTCCTCGTAGAGGTGCCGTCCCTCGCCGGTGGGCACCAGTTGCCGGTTGCCGCGCAGAAAAAGATCAAAGCCGATGATGCGCTCCAGGTCCTGCAGCAGCCGGGTGACCGCAGGCTGGGAGATGCGCAGCATTTTCGATGCACCGGTCACGGTACCGGTAACCATGACTGCCCGGAAGGCGTCGATCTGTCGCAGTGTGATCATGCCAGGATGTCGTCGCGATGAGCCAACGCCAGATTCTATCTACATTGACGGGGAAAAACCCATGACCCAGCGATTCCGGATCACCATCGACGGCCGGCACGAGGATTCGGCCAGCGGCCAGTGGCTGGCCTGTGAAAACCCCTTCGACGGCAGCACCTGGGCGGAAGTCCCCCGCTGCGATGCCCGCGACGTGGACCGGGCGGTCGACGCGGCCCGCCGTGCCGGCGAAAGCGGTCCCTGGGCCGAGGCCAGCGCGGCCCAGCGTGGCGCCTGGCTGCGACGCGCGGGCGAACTGATGGACGAACGCGCCGAGATGCTGGCGGCACTGGAAACCCGCGACACCGGCAAGCGGATCGCCGAGAGCGTGCCGCAGATGCGGGGTCTGCGCGCCTGGTTCGACTACTATGCCGGCCTGGCCGACAAGATCGAGGGCGCGGTGGTGCCCGCCGACCCGTCCAGGGTATTCAACTACACGGTGCACGAACCGCTGGGCGTGGTCGCCGCCATTACGCCGTGGAACTCGCCCTTGATGATCGGGGCCTGGAAGCTGGCGCCTGCGCTGGCCGCCGGCAACACCGTGGTCATCAAGCCCTCGGAGCACGCCTCGGCGTCGACCCTGGCCTTCATGGACGTGTTCCGCGACGCCGGCTTCCCGGCGGGGGTGGTCAACGTCATCACCGGGCTGCCCGCCGAGTGCGGCGAGGCGCTGGTGGCCCACCCGGACGTGGCGAAGATCTCCTTTACCGGCTCGGAGCACGGTGGCCGCGCCATCAATACCCGCGCCGCCGCAGACTTCAAGCGCGTGACCATGGAGCTCGGCGGCAAGTCCCCGCAGATCGTCTTCGACGATGCCCGCATCGACAACGCCGTGCACGGCGTGCTCTCGGGCATCTTCCTGTCCAACGGGCAGACCTGCGTGGCCGGTTCGCGGCTGTACCTGCACCGCGCCATTCGGGACGGCTTCCTCGAGCGACTGCTCGGCGCCCTGCAGGGACTGAAGATGGGTGATCCCTTCGATCCGTCCACGCGCATCGGCCCGGTGGCCAACCGCATGCAGTTCGACAAGGTGCTTTCCTTCATCGACGCCGCCCATGCCGCCGGCGGACGATGCCTGGCCGGCGGCCGGGCCGTCCGGGACGAACACACCGGCCAGGGGCTGTTCATCGAACCCACCGTCTTCGATGGTCTCGACGCCACCCACCCGCTGGCCTGCGAGGAAGTGTTCGGGCCAGTGCTGGCGGTGTTCGACTTCGACGACGAGGACGAGGTGGTGGCACTGGCCAACGACAGCCCCTACGGACTCGCCGCCGGTGTCTGGACCAGCGACTACGTGCGTGCCACGCGGATGGCGCGCCGCATACGCAGCGGCACCGTCTACATCAACAGCTACCGCGCGGTGAGCGTGACCTCCCCGGTGGGCGGCTACAAGCTGAGCGGTTTCGGACGAGAGAACGGCATCGAGGCAATCTACGAGTTCCTGCAGACGAAAAGCGTCTGGATGGGGCTGGAAGAGAACCTGCCCAACCCCCTGGCCTGATCGGGAGCATCCCATGAGCGCGAAACGCTGGACCATCGGCATCACCCACCTGGTGAAGCCGCCTTTTACCCCGGAATCCACCGCCTTCGACGGCGAGGCGGAGTTCATCCACTTCGACCAGCGCGACGAGTCCGGCTTCGACCCGGCCATGCTCAGGAAGCTGGATGCCTTCCTGGTCTGGACACCGGCCATCACCAGCGCGACCCGTCGCCACCTGGAGCGCTGTCGCATCCTGGTGCGCTACGGGGTCGGCTACGACAAGGTCGACATCGACGAACTCGGGCGCGGCAACATCGCCTTCTCCAACAACCCCGAGTACGGGCCGGAGGACGTCGCCGACACCGCGCTGTCGATGATCCTGCCGCTGCAGCGCCGAGTGCTCGAGCACGACCGCCGCGCCCGCGGCTACGGCAGCCGGTGGCAGGAAAACCTGCTGACCCCCACCCGGCAACTGCGTCATGCCACCGTCGGCGTGGTCGGCGTCGGACGGATCGGCCTGTCCGTGGTCAATCGCCTGCGTCCCTTCGGCTGCCGCGTTCTCGGCTACGATCCCTACCTGTCCAACGGCATGTTCCGCGCCATGGCGGTGGAACGGGTCAACGACCTGAGGGAACTGGCCGCGCGCTGCGACGTGCTCACCCTGCACTGCCCGCTGACCGCCGAGACCCGCGGCATGATCAACCAGGAACTGCTGGCGGCAGCACGACCGGGCCTGGTGCTGGTGAACACCGCGCGCGGCAAGCTGGTGGACGGGCTGGACACCATCGAGCACGGGCTGCGCACCGGTCGCCTGGCCGGCGTCGGGCTCGACGTCCTGCCCGAGGAACCGCCGGCGCCCCATGCCCTGCTCGACGCCTGGCGCAACGACGAGGACTACCTGCGCGGCCGCCTGCTGATCAATCCGCACACCGCGTTCTACTCCGACGAATCCTTCGCCGAGTGTCGCCAGCAGGCCGCGGTCACCGCCCGCCTGTTCCTGGAGGACGGCGTTCACCGCAATGCCGTTTTGCCCTCGAACGCATCCTGACCGGCGCCGCGCAGACGCGGTGCGAACCGGGTCCCGGCCGGTGGCCGGGACCCGTCATCATGGGGGCAACCGCCTACTTGATGATGAAGGGGTTGTCCTCGATCTCGCCGAACCAGCCGTCGGTCTCGAACCAGTAGCGGTTCTTCGCCTCCAGCCAGCCATTGCTGTCATGCAACTGGATCCAGGTATTGAGGAAGGTCAGGAAATCGATGTCGCCCTTGCGGATGGCGAAGCTGCCGGGATAGTAGTTGAACTTCTGGTCGCCGAAGGGCTTGAACAGGATGTCGCTGTGCGCCAGCGTGTACAAGGACGGCTTCGGTTCGGAAGTCACCACCGCGTGCGCATTGCCGTTGAGTACTTCCTGCACCGCCAGCGGGTCGGAATCGAAGTAGGTGTACTCCGCGTTCGGAAACTTCTCCTTCATCCACTCCACCTGCGAACTGCCGCGACGCGCCGCCAGGGTCACGTCCGGGCGGTCGAAGTCCTCGAAGGTGCTCCAGCCTTCCGCCAGCTTCTTGTTGGCGGTCATCGACACCGTGGAATAGGCATAGGGGATGGTGAAGTTCACCGTCTGCGCCCGCTTCGGCGTGGCCGACATGCCGCCGATGATGACATCGAACTTGCCCGCGATCAGCGCCGGGATGATGCCGTCCCAGGCCACCGGCACCAGTTCCAGTTCCCAGTCGTTGTCGGCGGCCAGCTTGTTGGCGACCTCGATCTCGAAGCCGATGAACTCGCCCTTGGAATTGCGCATGGCCCAGGGCACGAAGGTGGAGAAGCCCACCCGGATGGTCTTGCGCTTCTTGATTTCCTCCAGGGTACTGGCGCCGGCAAGATCGCTGGTCAGGTTCTGCGCAATGGCCGGGGCACTTACCAGGGCGCCGACCGCGAGCGCAGTGACCAACATTTTTCGTCTCAACATGGCTAATCCTCCGCACTTGGGTTATAACAATATCGACATACAGTCGACTGCTGTCGATGCAGACATTATAGAGTGAAAAGCCACCCGCGCCAGACACCGCAACCGCCGAGGTCGTGAACCAAGATGGTGAAGCCGATTATCCAGCTGAAGGACGTTTGCAAGTTTTTCGGGCAGTTCCAGGCCCTCCACGACGTGACTTTCGACGTGCGTCTTGGCGAACGGGTGGTGGTCTGCGGCCCTTCCGGATCCGGCAAGTCGACCATGATCCGCTGCATCAACCGCCTCGAGGAACATGACAGCGGGCAGATCATGGTCGACGGCATCGAGTTGACCGAGGACATGGGAAACATCCTCTCTGTACGGCGGGAAGTGGGCATGGTGTTCCAGCAGTTCAACCTGTTCCCCCACCTCACGGTGCTGGAGAACCTCACCCTGGCGCCGATGCGGGCGCGTCGCACCAGTCGCGCCGAGGCGGAAAAGCTGGCCATGGAATACCTCGAGCGGGTTCGCATTCCCGACCAGGCGGGCAAGTACCCTGCACAACTTTCGGGCGGCCAGCAGCAGCGCGTGGCGATTGCACGAAGCCTGTGCATGAAGCCGAAGATCATGCTCTTCGACGAGCCGACCTCGGCGCTGGACCCGGAGATGATCAAGGAAGTGCTCGATGTCATGATCGAGCTGGCCACCGAGGGCATGACCATGATCGTGGTCACCCACGAAATGGGCTTTGCCAAGACGGTGGCCGACACCATGGTCTTCATGGACCACGGGCGCATCGTCGAGGTGGCGCCCCCTTCGACCTTCTTCAACCAGCCGGAAAACGAACGTACCCGGTTGTTCCTGAGCCAGATCCTCGCCCACTGACGAACGATGACACCCACGGTTCGACGCCTGTTCCGCAAGAGCCAGCGCTCGCCGCTGGTGGCAACCGCCCAGTACCTGCTGTTCATGGGCGCGATGATCTACCTGGTGGTACAGGGCGCCAACCAGATGGGCTACCAGTGGCAGTGGTACAACGTGCCGGACTTCTTCTACAGGGAGTTTCGCGGCGAACTGTTTCCCGGGCGGCTGACCAAGGGGTTGCTGGTCACGCTGGAACTCACCGCCTGGTGCATCGGCCTGACCCTGCTGGTGGGACTGGTCACCGCCCTGCTGCGCATGTCCTCGTCGATCTCCGGACGGGCCCTGGCCACCGCCTACCTCGAGGTGGTGCGCAACACGCCGCTGCTGGTGCAGCTGTACCTGTTCTACTTCGTGTTCTCGCCGATTCTCGGCATCGACCGTTTCTGGACCGGCGTCATCTGCCTGACCTTCTACGAGGGCTCCTTCGTCGCCGAGATCATCCGCTCGGGCATCCAGTCGGTGGATCGCGGCCAGTGGGAGGCCGGTGATGCCGTCGGCCTGCGTCGACGCGACGTGTTCCGCGACATCGTGCTGCCGCAGGCGGTGCCGTTGATGCTGCCGCCCTTGACCGGGCAGATCATCAACCTGGTCAAGCACTCGGCCATCGTCAGTGTCATCGCCGTCGCCGACCTCACCACCGAGGGCCGAAACATCATTGCCGACACCTTCATGAGCTTCGAGGTCTGGTTCACCGTGGCCGGTGTCTACCTGGCCATCACCCTGAGCCTGTCGGTGTTCGTGACCTGGCTCGAACGCCGCAGCGCCTACCAGCGCTAGTACCATGGCGAAGAGCAGGAAAACACGACTGAACTGGATCGACGCGGTGGTCGTGGCCGTGGTCGCGGGGTTCTGCTGGTACATCTTCCTGCGCGTGGAAAGCGTGCTCAACTACACCTGGGACTGGGGCCGGGTGCTGCCCTTCCTGGTCTACGTGGACAGCGACACCGGGGCAATGAGCGCCAACCTGCTGCTCGAAGGGTTGCTGATGACCCTTCGCCTGGCGGTCTACGGCATCGTCGCCTCGGCGCTGATCGGCGTGGTCATGGGGCTTTGCCGGGTATCGCAGAATCTCTTCCTGCGCATGCTGGCGCGCACCTACGTGGAACTGGTGCGCAACACCCCGCCGCTGGTGTTCATCTTCATCTTCTATTTCTTTCTTTCCACCCAGTTGATGCCCCTGCTCGGCATCGAGGAGCTGGCACGCTCGGACTCGGCCACGGTGCAGGCGCTGATCACGTTCTTCTCCGGCGACCCGGTGCTGTTCTCCAACTTCATCTCCGGACTGATCTGCCTGAGCATCTTCGAAGGCGCCTACATCACCGAGATCGTGCGCGCCGGCATCCAGTCCATCCCGCGCGGCCAGTGGGAGGCCGGCAAGGCCATCGGCCTGTCCGGATACGAGGTGCTGCGACGGATCATCCTGCCGCAGGCGGTGTCACGCATCGCGCCGCCCCTCGCCAACCAGTTCATCACCCTGATCAAGGATTCCTCCATCGTCTCCCTGATCTCCATCCAGGAACTGACTTTCATGGCGGTGGAGGTCGGCGTGTCGACATCCCGCATCTTCGAGGTCTGGATCCTCACCGCCGCCATGTACTTCGTCATCTGCTACGCCTGCGTCCTTTTCTTCAACTACCTGGAGCGCAGGGCGGCACGCTCCCGTCGATGAATCCGCCGCGGTCGACGTCGGCCGGGCACCGCCGGGTTGGGCGCGCATGAGCGGCAACCTGCGCGGCATCTGCTGGATGCTGCTGTCCACGGTCGGCTTCTCCTGCTCCCACGCCCTGGTGCGTGAACTGTCCGGGGAACTGCACAGTTTCCAGATCGTGTTCTTTCGCGGACTGGTCGGCGTGCTGGTGGTGCTGCCCTGGCTGTACCGGGACGGCCTCGCCTTCCTGCACACCCACCGCCTGCCGCTGCACCTGCTGCGCACCTCGCTGACCGTGACCTCGGTGTCCTGCTTCTACTACGCCCTGTCGGTGATCCCGCTGGCCAAGGCCACCGCGATCGGCTTCATGGCGCCGATCCTGTGCACCGCGCTGGTGGTACTGGTGCTGAAGGAACGTTCCCATGCCGCGCACTGGTGGGCGATGCTGCTCGGTGCATCGGGCATCCTGCTGATCGTGCGACCCGGGCTGATCGGCATCGACCTCGGCACCGGGCTGATGATCCTGTCCACGGCCCTGTACGCCTGCAACCTGCTGGTGATCAAGATCCTCAGCCGCACCGAGAGCAGCGTTGCCATCACCGGCTACGCGGTGATCCTGCTGGTGCCGGTGTCGCTGCCCTTTGCGGGCCCGGTGTGGGTGTGGCCCAGTGCCGACCAGTACCTCGTGCTTCTGGTCATGGGGCTGACCAACGGCGTTTCCCTGCTGTGCTTCACCCAGTCGCTGAAGGAGGCGCAGACCTCGGTGGTAATGCCGCTGGACTTCCTGCGCATGATCTGGATGACGTTGATCGGCTACCTGTGGTTTGCCGAGGTGCCCGACTCGTGGACCTGGATCGGCGGCATGCTGGTCTTCGGCGGCGCCCTGCTGGTGGCGCTGTCGGCCCGGCGCGACACCGGCTAGGCCGGCGTTGTCAGCACGTCCAGTCCCGCCGGCAACGGCATGGGTCCACGCAGGCGCTCGTAGACGCCGGCCAGTCGCAGCAGGTCATGCTCCCGGAACGGCGTGCCGGCCAGTTGCAGCGCCGTCGGCAGTCCCGATGTCGACACCCCGGTCGGCACCACCAGTGCCGGGACGCCGAGGTAGTTGGCGAAACGGGTCAGGGTCGCGGACTCGGAAAAGCGCCGATCCACCTCCTCGCCGCTCATCGTGTCGGTGGCATGGAACGACGGCGCTTCGGGCAGTCCCGCCGGCAGCGCCAGCGCGTCGTAGCCCTCGAGGAGGGCCGTGTAGCGCCGCAGGTAGTCGGCACGCAGGCACAATGCCTCGAGGTAGCGGGCGGCATGCAGGTGAAACCCGTCGGCGATGACGCTGCGCACCGCGTGGGATACCGGCGACGACGTGTCGCGCAGCCGCTGGCCGTGCAAGGCGGCCGCCTCGCACTTGACCACGACCTGCTGCAAGGCGGTGAGTTCGTCGAGGAACGGCAATGCCAGCTCCTCCACCCGGTGGCCGTCCGCGGCCAGGGCCTGCAGGGCGGCACGGTAGTTCGGATCGTCCCCGGACAGCCGCTCGGCGTCGGCGAGCACGGCAATCCGCCAACGGGTGCGCGGCGCCACGGGGGCCGTGGCGACCTGCAGGGTACTGGCATCATTGGCGTCGTGGCCGCGGATGACCTCGTACACCGCCGCCACGTCGGCCGCCGTGGCCGCCATCGGACCGATGCAGTCCATGCTCCAGGTGCGCGGCGCCGCGCCGTGGCGGCTGACGCTGCCGTAGGTCGGCTTGAGGCCGACCACGCCGCACCACGCCGCGGGAATGCGAATGGAACCCCCGGCATCGGCGCCGATGGACGCCATGGCCAGAGCGGCGGACACCGCCGCCGCGCTGCCGCCGGAGGAACCGCCGGCAAGACGGTCGGGCTGCCAGGGGTTCAGGCAGCGGCCGAAGAAGCGGTTGTCGCCACTGCCCCCGGCCGACAGTTCGTCGAGGTTGAGAACGCCGAGAACGATGGCGCCGGCGTCTTCCAGGCGCTGCACCACGGTGGCCGTGGCCGCGGCCCGGGGCAGCGCATAGCCGGCACCGCCGCTGGCGCGGTGCCGGCGAAAGTCGAAGATGTCCTTCACCGCCACGGGCACGCCGTGCAACGGTCCGCGGGCACCGTCCCGGCCCCGTTGCCGATCCAGCTGGCGGGCGCGATCGAGCGCCTCCTCGCCGAAGACGTCGAGGTAGGCGTTCAGCGTGCCATCCACCCTGCCCAGGCGCTCCAGCATGCTGCCGACCTGTTTCTGGCAGGTGGTGCGACCCTCGTCCAGTGCCCGGCCATAGGCCGCGATGGCGCCGCCGTCGAGATCCGCGGCGGCGGGCGCGGCGCCTGCGCCGGCGGCGCGGCGCAGGGCGCCGGCAAACTGCCACGGGTCCGCCATCGCCTCGCCGGCCAGTTCGGCCACCCGCTGCTCCAGTTTTCGCGCGCCTTCCGCGCCCTGTTCACCGTCGTCCTCGCCTGGCTGGTTCACCGGCACCCCCCTGCAATCCGGGTTCGTGGGAGTGGGCCGGCACGGCGCCGGCCCGGTCGCTGCACGCGGTGTTTGCCCACCGGGCAGGAACTGTCTACTATATAACATATTGACAAAACATCATGAGCCTTGACCAGCGACATGTTATCTGTCTTTTTCCTCTGCGATGATCGCCGCCAGCCGCCCGATCACCGCCAGGCCACGCTCGACGAGCATGTGTTTCCAGCGCGCTTCGTCGATGTAGAAGGCGTCGCGGACCTGCCTGCGGATTGGCCCGGCCGATTCGCCGTGCGGATCCCCGTGCACGTACAGCCAGACGTCGGCGCACATCGCCGCACGTACCGTGGCCGAGTCCAGCGTGCCGAACTCCAGGCCCACCGGTGTCCACTGCACGGTGGACACGGACGGCGAGAAGCCGGCCAGGATCGAACCCTTCGAGCCGGCATAGCCTGACGCGCCCGCGGTCGTACTGTGCACCTCGTCACCGAACCATGCATGCAAACGGTCGTAGACGCCCTCGCCGGGCTTGCTCGGGGTCATCAGTTCGCCGTAGCCGTAGGGACCCAGTCCGGTATGCAGGTCGACCAGGACCGCGCGACGCGCGGACCGGCAATGCTGGTCGCAGATCGACTGCAGGGTGCGGTTCGACCACGACGCCTGGTTGCCGCCGTAGTGCACGCTGTCCGGGTGGCGGTACTGGCCCTTGGTCAATGCCTTGCGCACCGCGACCTCGCCGTGCTTCTCGCCGAGCGCTTCCAGCGCCGACGCGCAACGCGCGGTTTCCGTCGCGTCCAGTGTACGCGGCACGGCATAGGGCACCAGTTCCTCGAACAGTTCGTTCTCCGGGTAGTTGCCACTCGCGTGGTCGACGAAGTTCCGGTTCAGGTCGATGTTGTCCTCGTTGACCCGGCGCAACCAGGAAAAGCCGAAAGGGTTGACCGCGTGCACCAGCACCAGCGCGGTATCGTCGTCCAGCGCGAGCCGGGCCAGGTCGCCCAGCAGCGCACACTGGATGCCCGACCCGCCGAAGCCTTCCACGCCATGGGTTGCCGAGGTTACGAAGATGACGTTGTCGGCGTCATCGCGGCCGATGCGGCAGACATCGGTGGCCAGTTCCTCGCCATCCAGCCCGGCTTCCGGATGCACATGGCTGTCCACCGCCAGGCCGGCTTCGCGGCATGCGGTGAGGAAGCGCGTTCGCGCCTGTCGGTAGTCGCTGCTGAACAAGGTGTCGGTCATGGAGCATCTCCTGTGTGCCTGGGAAGAACGGATGAATCGGGCCAGGCCGGCAAT
The DNA here is from genome assembly GCA_964350265.1 of uncultured Gammaproteobacteria bacterium. GTDB lineage: Bacteria > Pseudomonadota > Gammaproteobacteria > Arenicellales > CAJQKF01 > BQJD01. The sequence continues at coordinate 74,392 of CAYGJZ010000003.1, forward strand.
ACGGCCCGGTTGCGTAACGGAGTCGGCCAATGAGCCGTAGCGCCAGCGAGGCGGTCGCGGTGAAACCGCACGCCGTGGACGGGACCGGCGAAACGTCGGTGGACCCGGCATCCAGCGAACCGGGAGCACTGGGTGGACTTCTCGACGCCCTGCCCGGCGCGGTGGGCCGTGTCGGCGGCGACGGCCGCATCGCGCTGGTCAACCGCACCGCCTGCCGCTGGTACGACCGCCCGCGCGACGACCTGGTTGGCCAGGACTTCGCGGCGCTGCACGCATGCGGCGGTACCTGCGTCATGCAGGACATCGTCGGCCGCGCGCTGGCCGGCGAGGCCATCGACATCGAGTGCGAAATTTCCTTCCCCGACGGCGAACAACGCGTGGTGCAGGCTGCGCTGACACCGGAAGCGGGTGCACCCTCCCCCGGCGGTTTCGTCTTCCAACTGCGCGACGTCACCCACCGCTGTACCGAGGAACACTCCCTGCGCACGGTCAACCGCCGGTTGGACCAGCGCATCCGCGAAGCCACCAGCGAACTGCGCCAGCGCAATACCGCGTTGAAGCTGGAAAACGCCGCCCGACGACGCAGCGAGAAGCGCTATCGCATCGTCTCTGAACTGATGTCGGACCTGATCTACGTCTACCGCGTCGACGCCGAGGGCCGGATGCGCGCGGTCTGGTTCACCGGCCGACTCAGCCAGGAATTCTCCCCGCAGCCCTCCCGCGGCGGGCACTTCCGCATCTGGCGACCGCTGATCCACCCGGATGACGAGGCCATCCTCGACCGCCGCAACGAGCGGTTGATGCGCAACGAATCCTCGGTAGACGAATTCCGGGTCATCGACCGCGATGGGCTGACGCGCTGGATCCGCGTCTTCGGCAAGCCGATCTTCAACCACTCCAGCCAGCGTGTCACCCGCATCATGGTGGCGGCACAGGACATCACCGAGACCCGCAACGCGAAGACCCAGCTCGAACGTCATCGCTACATGCTGGCCGAGGCACTGTCGTCGATGTCCGACGGCTTCATGCTGTTCGACAACCGCGGCAAGCTGGTGGAGTACAACGACAAGGTGCTGCGCCTGTTCCCCCAGGCCGCACCGGCGATCACCAAGGGCGCACGCTTCGAATCCATCCTGCGGCGCAGCCTGGAGAGCGGCGAGGTGGAGATCAGCCCGCGCGACCGGGAGCGCTGGATCCGCGAACGCCTGGCGCAGTTTCCCAATGAACACGGCGCCAACGAGGTGCAACTTTCCGACGGACGCTGGATCCTGTCCACCGACCGCCCCACCCGCGATGGCGGCATCGTCGGCATCCGCACCGATATCACGGCGCGCAAGCGCGCCGACGAACAGCGTCGCCAACAGGAAGCCGAGCTCGCCCAGGTGCTGCGACGCGCATCGATGGGAGAGATGGCCTCCGCCCTCGCCCACGAGATCAGCCAGCCGCTTTCCGCCATCGTCAACTATGCCAGCGGATTGTTGCGACGCATGGACTCCGGCGACAACGACATCGATGCCGCGGTAGCGACCCTGCAACGCATCTGCGATTCCGGCCAGCGCGCCAAGGACATCGTCAACCACGTCGGCGACTTCGTGCGCATGGGCCGCCCGGTGGTGCGCGTGGAAAACATGCACACCATCGTGCGCGAGGTCATCGACCTGCTTGGTGGCGCGCTGAAACGCACCGGCGTTCGCCTGGAAACCAGCATGCCCTGCGATGCCATCGAGGTGCCGGTCAACCGCATCGAGATCGAACAGGTCATGTTCAACCTGGTGCGCAACGCCATCGACGCCATCGAGGCGGCGGCACCGGACGAGCGGCGCATCGAGCTGACCTGCGAACGGAGCCAGGACGGCTTCTGCCTGGTGCACATCGCCGACACCGGCGACGGCGTCGACGACGAAGTGCGAGACACCCTCTTTCATCCCTATGTCACCACCAAGTCGCGTGGCCTGGGCATGGGACTGTCCATCAGTCGAACCATCATCGAAGCCCATGGCGGCCGGCTGTGGGTCGACGATGCCGCCACGGGCGGCGCCATTTTTCACTTCCGACTCCCGGTGGCGAACCATGACTAAACTCGGAATCTCCAGCCTCGGCACGGCCACCGTGCACATCGTCGACGACAGCAGCGAAGTGCGCGAGTCGGTGGGCTACCTCGTCGAGTCCATCGGCCTGCAGGCAAGGAGCTACGCCACCGCCGAGTCCTTCCTGGCCGGCTTTCGCGACGAGACCGCCGGATGCCTGATTCTCGATCTGCGCATGCCCGGACCGAGCGGCCTGGAGACCCTTGGTTCGCTGCCTGCCTACGACATCCACCTGCCGGTCATCATCATGACCGGTCATGGCGACGTGCCGGCCGCGGTGCGCGCCCTGAAGCTCGGCGCGGTGGACTTCCTGGAGAAGCCCTGCAACGACCAGACCCTGATCGAGTCGGTCAACCGTGCCATCGAGATCGACGTGCGCCTGCGCGCCGAGCGATCGCGCCTGCACACCATCAGCACCGCGGTATCCACCCTCACCCGCCGTGAAGTCGACGTGCTCGAGCTGCTGGTGACCGGCAACTCCAACAAGGAAGTAGCCCGGGCCCTGGATCTCAGCCCGAAGACCGTCGAACGTCACCGCGCGCGCATCATGGACAAGGCTGGCGTCAGCTCCTTCGCCGAACTGGTCAGCAACGTCTCGCTGTTGAAACAGAAATCCGCCACGGTCGATCCACTCCGACACCATGTCGCCTGACCGGGGATCGATCCTCGGCGGAGTGAAGCTCGCACTGCTGTTGCTGCTGCTGCTCGGCGCCCTGCGTGGCGGCGCCACCAGCGTGGCCAAGTACGTCTCCATCAACGACGTGCCCCCGATCGGCTATGCCATGTGGCAGTCGCTGACCGCGGCGACCATCCTGACCCTGTTGTCGGTGGCGCGTTCACGCCACCTGCCCGACATCTTCAGCCGACCCGGCTACTTCCTGGTCTGCGGGGTGATCGGCACGGCGATACCGAACTGCCTGTTCTTCCTCGCCGTGCGCCACATCGCCGCCGGCACCATGGTGGTGATCCTCACCCTCGGCCCGATCATGACCTATGCCATGGCTGTCGCGCTGAAGACCGAACGCGCCGACCGCGTTCGCCTTTTCGGCATCGGCCTCGGCATGACCGGCGCCCTGCTCATCGCCCTGCCCCGGGTGGATGACGTCGGCTTCAACGTCTACCTCCTGCTGGCGCTGCTCTGCCCGCTGGGGTACTCCATCATCGGCGTCTACGTGGCACGAAGAAACGTTACCGGGATCGAGCCGTACCACCTCGCCGCCGGCACCCAGATCGTGTCGGCGGCCTTCCTGACCCCGCTGGCGCTGGCCAGCGGACAGTTCTACCCGATCTGGGCCGACATCTCGACCGAGGCACTGCTGATCGTCTTTCACGGCACGGTCGCGGCCATCGCCTTCACCTTGTTCTTCAAGATCGTCGAACTGGCCGGCGCGGTGTTCTACAGCTACAGCAGCTACGTGATTGCCGCCACCGGCATCGGCTGGGGCATGCTGATCTTCGACGAGCGACACGGGCCGGTTTTCGGCGTCGCCGTGCTGTTGATCTTCGCCGGCTTGGCGGTCATCAATGCGCGGACGGCCAGGACCTGAACAACCGTCACGGGTCCTAGCGCGCACGGTCCCGTGGCCGCTGCCAGTGCGCATGGTCGAAGGCATCCCGCGGTGCGTCCCCGGCAAGCAGGTCGGAGAGGTTGTCGTGGACGATACGAGCCACGCGCCCGAGCACGGCGTCGTCTCCGAAGCCGGCGACATGCGGGGTGAGGATGACGTTGTCGAGGCTACGCAGTGGATGCGTCGCAGGCAGCGGTTCGACCTCGTAGACATCGATGCCCGCCATGGCAGGCCGACCGGCGGCAAGCGCGCTCACCAGGGCGGATTCGTTCACCACGCCGCCACGGGACACGTTGACCAGCACCGAGCCCGGAGCCATCAGGGCCAGGCGCCGGGCATCGAACAGTCCCAGTGTCTGGTCGGTTCTCGGCACGCACAGCACCACCGAGTCATGCTTCGGCAAGTGTTCGTCGATGGTCTCCACCGGGTACACGTCGACACCGTTGCGCCGCGTCGCCCGTCGCGCCAGGCCGGTGACCTCCGCACCCAGTGCAAGCAGCCGACTTGCCACCTGGTCGCCGATGGCGCCATGACCGACGACCAGTACCCGGGAACCGTTGACCACGCCGAGAGCGGGTATCGCAGCCGCGCGGTTCCAGCCATCCCCCTCCACCCGGCGAACCGCGCTGTGCAACTGTCGACGCAGCGCCAGCAACATGGCAACCGCGTGTTCGGCAACCGTCTCCGACCAGACCCGCCCGCCGCTGCTCATCGTGACCCCGGGCGGAGGCGGCATGGCTTCGAAGGCATCGGTGCCGGAGGTGGTGACGTGAATCCAGCGTGGCGCATGACGCTGCACCGCCCGCGCCACCGCCGACGTGTAGCGGCTGGCGTAGATGACCAGCCCGTCGGCGCCGGGCAAGGCGTCGACCAGGCTGTCGTCGTCGCCACACTCGACCAGGCTGACGCCGGAAAGCGGAGCGCAGGCTTTGCGCAGTTCGTCGAAGCCTGCCGTGACCGCGCAGAGCACTCGGTAAGCGTTGTTCATGATGATGGATATACCGCCTGTTTTTGCCACGGCAACGATGTTGCACACCAGCGATGCAACGACACGTCGAATGCACCGCAATCGTGCGTGGAAGATGAATGTTTGCACCAGATTATCAATGTCTTAGCCTGTCGATGCCTATGCGGGATATCCCCCATACCGATGCAGGGATGGTCGCATTAGACTAGGTGCTTGCCGATATGGTGAAATGCAAAACGACAACATACCCTATGGTCTGCCGTTCAACATCACTGGGACAACGCCTTGACTATCGGGTTCCTACTCGCGCCCTGTCCAGGGGACGCATCGACAAGTACCGCCGCTGGGACTGAGCTGTCATGATTCCAAGCCACGCAGGGCGGTACGCCGCCAGACGCAGCCAAACCACCAAGAGGCCAGTCCTGTGAATACGCGCTGGGGACTGGTCATGCTGCCAAGCTTCCTGCTGATCGGCATACTCATCATCGCCAGCCAGTACGTGTTCCTCAAGGGCAGCTTCTACGAGGATCTCGGGCTGGGTCGCATCGGCGACACCTTCGTGTTCAAGAACTACGCGCGATTCTTTACCGACACGTTCTACCTGCGCACCTTGTGGATCACGGTGAAGACCTCGGCGGTGGCCACGCTGTTCACCCTGCTCCTCGGCTTTCCGGTGGCCTACCTGATCGCGAGGATGAAGTCGAAGTGGTCCATGCTGCTGCTCGCCGGCATCGTCGTCGCCACCTTCGTCACCATCGTCATCAAGGTCTTCGGCCTGATCATCATCTTCGCCGCCGACGGCTGGGTCAACCAGTTCCTGCTCGGCGTGGGCATCGTCGATCGACCCTACTCCATTCTCGGCACCGAGACCGGCGTGGTGGTCGGCCTGATGCACTTCACGCTGGGCTTCGGCGTGCTGCTGCTGTACAGCGTCATCCAGACCATCCCGGTGTCCCTCGAGGAAGCCGCGCAGATTCACGGCGCCAGCCGGGCGCGCATGCATCTGCGCGTGCTGCTGCCGCTGAGCCTGCCCGGGCTGACCGTGGGTGCCTTGATGATGTTCAACATGTGCATGGGCGCCTTCACCTCTGCCGCGCTGCTCGGCGGCGGTCGCGTCTTTACCCTGCCGGTGCTGATCCAGCGAACGGTGATGATGGAGATCAAGTACTCCATGGCCGGCACGTTGTCGGCGGTGTTGCTGGTCACGGTGTTGATCATCAACCTGCTGTCGATCTACCTGATTCGCAGATTCCGCACTGCACGACTGGTGATTGCATGATGGAAACGCGCACCTCCGTATCCCGCATCCCGCGCCGCCAGGGCAAGCCGCCGAAAATGGGCCTGCCATACGGCAAATGGTTTCACTACCTGTACTGCTCTTTGTCCTACATCTTCCTGCTGTCGCCGATGATCGTGGTCATCGGAGCCTCCCTGCACGGCGGCGAGTACTACACGGCGATCAAGTTCCCGCCGGTGGAGCCATCCTTTCGCTGGTACGGGGAAATACCGGCCAGCCAGTTCGAGGCGCTGGGACTGAGTTTCCTGCTGGCGGGCCTGGCCGCGCTGGGGGCCTGCATCATCGGCATCCCCGCCGCGCTTGGCATCGTTCGCGCCAAGCTGCCCGGGCGAACCTTCATCTCCGCGGTGTTCCGCGCGCCGCTGCAGATCCCGTCCATCGTTACCGGCATCGCCTTCCTGCAGCTGTTCTACCTGGTCGGTGACGCCAGCGGACTGTACCTGCAGGGTACCTTCACCGGCCTGTTCCTTGGTCACCTGTTCGTCGCGACGCCGTACGTCATCGGTACCGTGACCGCCATCCTGCAGCGCTTCGAGACCCGTCTCGAGGAAGCGGCGTTCAGCCTGGGTGCCGGCCGCTGGAGCACGTTCCGACGCGTCACCCTGCCGGTGATCATGCCCGGTGTCTATGCCGGCGCGCTGTACTCCTTCATGGTCTCCTTCGGCGACGTGCCAATCTCCATCTTCCTGACCTCGCCCGGCTTCGTGACCTACCCGGTAGAGCTGTTCTACGGTCTGGAGAACGATTTCAACCCCAGCATCCTGGCCTCGGCCTCGCTGGTGATCTTTTTCTGCCTCGCTGTACTGCTCGGCATGCAGAAACTCGTCGGTCTCGACACCTTGTTGAGGTCCGGCAGCCGCTAGCCTCCTGGGCTACACCTTTTCTCAACAGCAAACGAGGAAACGACGATGACAACCAAACTATCGCGTCGCAAGACCCTGCTGCGGGGTTCGCTCACCGCGATTGCCCTGACGATTGCCGGCCAGGCCGGTGCCGCCGGGCAGTTCGACGGCGTAACCCTGACCATCGCGACCTGGGGTGGGTCGTGGAAGGAGAACATCGAAAGCGTTATCGTGCCGAAATTCGAGGCGCTGGGCGGCAAGATCGAGTTCGTGACCGGCTCTCCGCAGGCCAACCTGGCGAAACTGATCGCGGCGCGCGGCCAGGCGCCCTTCGATGTCATGGAGGCGCTGGACGCGCAGGAGAAGGACCTGTTCTCCGACGACAGCTTCCTGCAGAAGATCGACCTGTCGAAGATTCCCAACACCGCTGACCTGGATGACTGGCAGTACAACGAGTGGCGGGTCGGTTCCTGGAACACCCAGGAAACGATCTGCTACAACAAGGACAAGTTCGCCGAGCTGGGCATCGAGCCGCCGAAGACCTACACCGACCTGATCAACGAGAAGCTCGCCGGTCGCATCTCCATCCCGGACATCACCTCCGGTGGCGGCCTGGCCAACTTCGGTGCCCTTGCCTACGCTGCCGGTGGTGACGAAACCAACGTGCAGCCGGCACTGGAGTTGATCAACAAGCTCAACGCCCTGAAGTTCTGGTCGCGTGGCGGCGAAGTCATCACCCAGATGCAGACCGGCGACGTGTATGCCGCCATCATGCATGCCGGCTGGTGCGTGCGCGCCCACAATGCCGGCGTTCCGGTGGCCACCACCCACCCGGTGATCAACGATGAACATACCGGCGTGAACAAGTATGGCTGGCTGGTGGTGCTGAAGAACAGCAAGCATCCGGACGCCGCGGCATGGTACATCAACGAGTACCTGAGCCCGGAATTCCAGTACATCCTCGCCACCAAGAGCGGCGTGGTGCCGGACAACAAGAAGGCGATTGCCCGCCTTGACGAAGATCCGGTGCTCAAGGAGCTGCTGATGCTGGACCCGGAGATGATCTCCAAGAGCCTGCGCATCGACTACGGCAAGGCGAACATCGCCGACTGGACCGACCAGTGGAACCGGTCGGTGTCACAGTAGCCTGACCATGCCGACAGGACCGGTCGGCGCCGTGCCGACCGGTCCATCTTCCCGACACCGGAATGGCCGGACGACGCCCGGCCATTTTCTCAACAACGAACGATCATTCTGTAAACCACAGCCTGGATGCGGTCATGTCGAAAGTTTCCCTAACCAACGTCGTCAAGAGCTTCGGTGAATTCACCGCGCTGCACGAACTCAACCTGGAAATCCACGAGGGCGAGTTCCTGACCCTGCTCGGACCCTCGGGCTGCGGCAAGACCACCACGCTGCGCCTGATCGCCGGCTTCATCCAGCCCACCCGGGGGACCATCCTGCTCGGCGAAGAGGACGTGACCCGGGTCGCGCCGCAGCACCGGGAGATCGGCATGGTCTTCCAGGACTATGCCCTGTTTCCGCACATGACCATCGCCGAGAACATCGGCTTCGGCCTGAAGGAGCGCAAGGTGCCCCGCGAGCAGATCAACGAACGGGTCACCGAACTGCTCGAGCTGATTCACCTGCCCCACGTCGGCGATCGCTACCCGGCGGAGGTCAGTGGCGGCCAGCAACAGCGAATCGCCGTCGCCCGCGCGGTGGCCTACCCGCCCAAGGTCCTGCTGATGGACGAGCCCCTCGGCGCGCTGGACCTGAAGCTGCGCGAGTCGATGCAGGTGGAACTGCGCCGCATCCAGCAGGAACTGAAGATCACCACGGTCTACGTGACACACGACCAGACCGAAGCGATGAACATGTCCGACCGCATCGTGGTCATGAACGCCGGCCGCATCGAGCAGATGGGCGGTGCCGAGGACATCTACAACCAGCCGAAGACCCGTTTCGTGGCCGACTTCGTCGGCCAGATCAACCTGTTCGAGGTGGACGTGCGCGAGCGACAGGGCGACATGCTCGCCGCCGAGGCCAACGGCCGCGCCCTTGCCATTCCCGCCGTCGCGGGGGATATTGCCGGCCGCGTTTCGGTGGGCGTACGTCCCGAACACCTGCGTCTGTTGAACACCGGCGACGACGGTGCCGGACTCAACGTCCTCGGCGGCACCCTGGCCGGCCGCACCTTCGCCGGCAACATCACGCGGCTGTTCGTGGATGCCGGGCTAGACAAGCAGGTGGTGGTCGAGGCGCGATCCCAGGACGCGCCGAGCACGCTGGGTACCGAGGTACGCATCGCCTGGACCCCCACCGACACCACGGTGCTCGTGCAGTAGCTGCACACGCACCGATTTTTGCATTCTGCACAGGAGACAACATGAGCGAACGAATTCCGGTCAACCCCGGCGAGGTGGAGTGGTCGGGCGACAACCCCGGCATCTACCTGCGACACCACGTCGATGGACCCTGGACTTCGCTGGCGGTGCTGTTCAACATCGTCTATTCCCCCCACGGACGCGGCTTTGCCATGATCGTGCTCGGCGACCCCGACGTTGCACGCGGCTTCCCCGAAGCGCGCAATGCCTGCATCACCGACAACGAGGAGATGACCCGCTACCTGATCCGCGACTACCTGTCCAAGTTCCCCTCCTTCCGCGGCCAGGCCGGGCTCGAGGCGATGAGCTGGCATGCGCTGGACCGCGTCGAGCGCAGCGGCGACATGAAGGCCTCGTGGACGGAGACCGCCCATGCCGAGGGACTCGCCCTGTCGATGACCTGGCGCACCCTGGGTGAGCCGTTCCCGGTGGAAGTGGCACCGGAGAACTGCGCCACCGGCGCCCACGACATGTACAGCGTGTTCTTCGAGGCTGCCGATGCCGGCATCACCATCAACGACCAGCCGCTCGACGGCAAGGTCACCGACCGGCTGTTCTTCGGCCGCCAGATGAGCACGGCCTTCCTCGCCGTCTCCGAAACCTGGGTGACCCCCGCGAAAGGAGCCTAGCACCATGCCACTTCCCACTCCCATTCATCCCGGCAAGGTCGTGTGGACCGGCGAGAACCCCGGCATCCTGCTGAAGGAAGACCCGGACGGCCCGTTCAGCGCCATTGCCCTGTTCTTCCGCATCTTCTACTCCCCCGCCGGTCGCGGCACCGTGCTCATGCTGCTGGAGAAGCCCGGCGAGTCGGTGGCACCGCCGGCGGCCTGCAACGTGGTCATTGCCGACAACCAGGCACTGGCCGAGTACCTGATGGAGTCCTTCATCGTCAAGCTGCCCGGCATGGCCGAGCTGCCCGGCCGCGCCAGCGCCGCCTTCCTGCCGATGACCGGCGGTGGTGCCAGCGGTGATCCGCGCAGTCGCTACAGCGAGGCGATACAGGCCGAAGGCTGGGACGTCGAGCTGACCTGGGACGGCCTCGGCAAGCCGGTGGCGATGGAACTGCCGCCGGAGCTGACCGGGGCGAAGGAAAACGAGCTGTATACCCTGCTGGTGGAATCGCGCAAGCCGTCGATCACCGTCAACGGCCGCAGCCTGCCCGGCAAGCCGGTGGAACGCGTGCAGGCCGGCGTCAAGACCACCACCGCCTTCCTGTACTTCTCCGAGACATGGATCCAGCCCGCGGAGCAGGCCCGATGACCTTCGACATTCGACATCCCGCCGACCGTCGCGCGGTGGACGCCTGCCTGGCGGTGCAGCCGCACTGGACCGGCATGTTGCCCGCCGCCGACGTGCCGGGCATGCAGCCGAACTGGCTGCTGCACGCCGGGCCGGCCTTCGACGACCCGGATTCGATCACCGCCCCTGTATTCAACTCCGCCCGGGTCAGCGCCGTCTTCGAGGGGCTGGCCGCGGACTTCGACGAGGCCGGGCAGAAGATTCGCGCCGGCGACATCGTCCTGCGTCCCGCCCAGGATCTCGACGTGGTCACGCCGCTGGCAGCGGTGGTGTCCGCCTCGATGCTGCTGCACGTGGTCGCCGATGCCAGCGACGACGGTCGGCGCGCCTTTGCCCCGGTCAACGGCGGCAACGGCGTGGCGCCGCGACTGGGGCTGTGCAGCGACGACGCCCTCGCCCACCTGCGCTTCCTGTACGGCACCCTGGCGCCGGCACTGGCGCGGGTGGTGCAACAGCCGGTGGACCTGGTGGCACTGGCCCGGGCCGGCATCGAGGCCGGCGACGACTGCCACGGCCGCACGCCACAGTCCACCGCCGCGCTGGTCGCGCAACTGCGTGATGCGCTTGCCGTCGACGGCGACGGCGAGGCCTGCCTGCGCTTCCTCGACGACGGTCCGAGTTTCTTCCTCAACCTGTGGATGGCGGCATGCAAGTGCCTGCTGCTGGCCGCCCGTGGCATCGACGGTGCCAGCGTGGTGATCACCGCCGGCGCCAACGGCGCCGCCACCGGCATCCAGCTGGCCGGTGCCCCCGGTCGCTGGCTGACCGAGGAGGCGGTACCGCCGAACGGTCGGCTGGACGGCGACGTGGATGCCGCGCGCGCCCTCGGTGCCATCGGCGACAGCGCCATCGTCGACGCCTGCGGCTTCGGCGCCATGGCCATGCGCCATGCCCCGGAGCAGGCCAAGGCGATGCTCGCCTTCATGCCGGCGGACGGCATGACGTTGTCCGACCGGCTGTTGTCCGGCCGCCACCCCGGCTTCGGCGACCTCGACCTGCCGCTGGTGATGACCGCCCGCGCCTGCGTCGAGACCGGCACCTCGCCGGTGGTCAGCCTGGGCATCCTCGATCGCGCGGGCACTGCCGGGCGACTGGGCGGCGGCATTTTCACCCAGCCCGCCGACCTGTTTCGCCGCGGCATGCTAGAGTTGCCGGACTAGCCTCTTCCCGCCCCGCCGGGCGACGTGCCCATGCCCGATCGCCAACCACCTGCCACGCCGGGCCCCGATGATGCCCCCGCGGACGATCCCGGGGGCGACGCCGCCGACAACAGCCTGGAGGCGGCCATCGGTGCCCGGGTACGCTCGCTGCGCCAGCGCCAGGGCATGCGCATCCGCGAGCTCGCCGAGCATTCGGGGGTCTCCCGGGCCATGCTGTCGAAGATCGAGAACGGCCTGGCCGCGCCATCGCTGTCCACCCTGAAATCCCTCGCCGAAGTGTTCTCGCTGCCGGTGTCCGCCCTGTTTCGCGACAGCGAGGTGCGCGCCGACGTCAGCTTCGTGCGCGCCGGCGAGGGCGTGCGCATCCGACGCCAGGGCGACACCGTCAACCACGACTTCCGCCTGCTCGGCCACAGCAACAACCCGCGCGTGGACATGCGCCCCTACCTGGTGGAACTGACCGCCGAGTCCGACGTGCACAGTCGCTACCAGGACACCGGGGTCTGGTTCCTGCACCTGAAGGAAGGCGAGATGGACTTCCGCTGCGGCAACGAGACCTTCCACCTGCGCCCGGGCGACTCGTTGATGTACGACGCCGAATCCCCCAACGGCCCGGAGAAACTGCGCCGGTTGCCGGTGCGCTACCTGTGCATCCGCGCCGACGCCCGCCCACTGCGATAACCGACCCGGGTACTTTCCCGCATTGACAGGATCGATCCGCTGAAATAACGTGAGGAAACACTGTTTCAACACGTTCACCACCTGACGGTCCACCGATGACGCGATACTCGTTGATGGCCCTCGCCCGCAATGCGCTCCGCGGGCACCGGCACTGGCCGCGGCTGTGGCGCAGTCCGGACCCGCAACCGCGCTACGACGCGGTCATCATCGGTGGCGGCGGCCACGGCCTGGGCACCGCCTACTACCTGGCCCGCAACCACGGCATGCGCAACATCGCGGTGCTGGAAAAGGGCTGGCTCGGTGGCGGCAACACCGGCCGCAACACCATGACCGTGCGCTCCAACTTCCTGCGCCAGGAGAGCATTCCCTTCCACCAGGAATCGCTGTCCCTCTACCACGGCCTTTCCCGCGAGCTGAACTACAACCTGATGGTCGGCGAACGGGGCATGATCACCTTCCTGCAGTCCGCGGGTGTTCGCCGGGTGGCCAGCCAGATGGCCAGCGCCATGCACCTCGTCGGCGCCGAGTACCGCTTCCTCACGCTGGACGAGGTGCGCGCGCGGGTGCCGCTGTTCGAACCGCTGCCGGGCACCCGCATCCCGGTGACCGGTGGCGTCTTCCAGCCGGGCGCATCGATGGTGCGCCACGACGCGGTGGCCTGGGGCTTCGCCCGCGCCGCCGATGCCCGCGGCGTGGACATCATCCAGAACTGCGAAGTCACCGGCATCCGTCGCGAGAACGGTCGCGTCACCGGCGTCGATACCCGGCGCGGCTTCATCGCCGCGCCGCGGGTGGCCATGGCGGTGGCCGGCCGCAGCAGCGTGGTGGCGGCCATGGCCGGCATGCGCCTGCCGCTGGTCACCCAGCCGTTGCAGGCCTGGGTCTCGGAGCCGGTCAAGCCCTGCCTGGACCAGATCATCGTCATCCGCGACTACCACGGGACCTACCTGATGCAGTCGGACAAGGGCGAGATCGTCATCGGCCAGGGCTGCGATCCCTACCCGTCCTATGCCCAGCGCGGCACCTTCCCGGTGGTGGAGGACGGCACCGCCGCGGTGCTGGAAATGTTCCCGCGACTGTCGCGGCTGAAACTGCTGCGCCACTGGGCCGGCATGCTCGAGCTGCCCTACGATGGCAGCCCGATCATCTCGCCGACCTCGCTGTCCGGCTTCTACATCGACGTGGCCGGCTCCGGCGGCTTCAAGACCACGCCCGCCGCCGCCATGACCTTCGCCCACCTGGTCGCCAACGACCAGCCGCACCCGCTGGCCGAGCGACTGACCCTGGCACGGTTCTCCAGCGGCCGCCTGCTGCCCGAGGGCGGCGTTTCCGCCAACCACTGACGGCGAGGACCCGCCATGCTCTACCTGCCCTGCCCCTGGTGCGGACACCGCGACGAAGCCGAGTTCCTCTACGGCGGAGAGGCGGATCGACGACGCCCGCACAACCTGGCCGAACTCGGCGACGAAGCCTTCGCCGACTACCTGTACAACAGCACCAATGCCCTCGGCCCGGTGCGCGAACTTTGGTGGCACCAGCGCGGTTGCGGCAGCTGGTTCAGCCTGGTTCGCGACACCGCCAGCCATGCCATCGACACGGAGGAAGGCGCATGAACCGGCTGCCCACGGGCGGACGCATCCGGCGTGACCAACCGCTGCGGTTCGTCTTCGACGGCAAGGCGCTGACCGGCTTCGCCGGGGATACCCTGGCCTCCGCCCTGCTCGCCAACGGCCACTGGCTGGCCGGGCGCAGCATCAAGTACCACCGGCCGCGCGGCGTCGTCGGTTCCGCCCACGAGGAGACCAACGTGCTGGTGCAGCGGCTCGGCGAGGACGGCGAGCCCAACCTGCGTGCCACCACCACGGCGCTGGTCGACGGACTGACCGTGCGCAGCGTGAACGCCTGGCCAAGCGCCCGCCACGACCTCGGCGCCTGCACCGGCCTGCTGGCGCCGCTGTTGCCCGCCGGCTTCTACTACAAGACCTTTCTCGCCCGTCGCTGGGACACCTATGCCCGCTTCATCCGGCGCATGGCCGGTCTTGGCCAGGTGCCTGACTCGCTGGTGGAAGCACGCTACGAACACGTGCACCAGCATGTCGACGTGCTCGTCGTCGGTGGCGGCGCCGCCGGGCTGGTCGCCGCGGAACGCGCGTCGCGGGGACGGGCCCGGGTCATGCTGGTGGACGACGCCGACCGCCCCGGCGGCACGTTGCCGGACAGCGGCATCACCATCGACGGCGAGAACGCCGGTCCTTGGCTGGACAGCATCACCGCCATCCTCGACGCCCGCGACAACGTCACCCGGCTCGCCAACACCGTGGCCACCGGGCTGTATGACCACCACATGGTGGTGGCGGTGGAACAGCAGCCTGCCGAGCCGTGGGTGCGCGAACGGCTGTGGCACCTGCGTGCACGCCGCATCATCCTCGCCACCGGCGCGGTGGAACGCCCGCTGGTGTTCGCCAACAACGACCTGCCCGGCATCGTGCTGGCCAGCGCGGCGCGCACGCTGGTCGAGCGCTACGCCGTGGCACCGGGACAGCGCGCCGTGTTCTTCACCAACAACACCAGCGCCTATGCCGCCGCCGTGCGACTGGCCGATGCCGGCATCGAGGTCGTCGCCATCGTCGACAGTCGCGCCGACCCGGGCGACGAAGCCAGGCTGGCCGAACGCCGGGGCATCGAGGTACTGGCGGCGCACCACGTATGCCAGGCACGCGGCAGGCGACGGCTGAAAGGCATCGTCGTCCAACCCGCTGGCGGCGGCGCCACGCGACGGCTGCGTTGCGACCTGCTGTGCCTCTCCGGCGGCTGGAACCCGCTGCTCCACCTGCACTCCCACGCCGGCCCGCGGCCACGCTACGACGACACCCTGGCCACCTTCCTGCCGGGCGCGGCCTTGCCCGGCGTCGACCCCGCCGGCGCCGTGGCCGGTCACTTCCACCTCGCCGAGACACTGGCCGACGGGGTCCGGGCCGGCGCCGACGCGGTGGCGGAGGACAACGGCCGGCGAGCGTTCACCGTGGACGGAGAACTGCCCTATGCCATCGCCCCGCTGTGGCAGGTGCCGGGTAGTCGCGGCAAGGCCTTCGTCGACTTTCACAACGACGTCACCGTGGATGACATCGCCCTCGCCCAGCGCGAGGGCATGCAGTCCATCGAGCACGTCAAGCGCTACACCACCGCCGGCATGGCCACCGACCAGGGCAAGATGAGCAACGTCAACGTGATCGGCCTGGTCGCCGCGCTGACCGGCGCCAGCCCCGGCGAGACCGGCACCACCACCTATCGCCCGCCCTATCGACCGGTCAGTCTCGGCGTGGTCGGCGGCGCCGACCGCGGCGAGCTGGTGCTGCCCTGGCGCACCACGCCGATCACCCCGTGGCACATCGCCCACGGCGCGGTGATGGGCGAGGCCGGCAACCGCTTCCGCCGCCCGATGTGCTATCCCGCCCCCGGCGAGGACCCGGCGCAGGCGATCCGGCGCGAGGCCCTGGCGGCGCGCCGCCAGGCGGCGATCTACGACGGCACACCACTTGGCAAGTTCCTGCTCGTCGGCGCCGACGCCGCGACCTTCCTGGAACGGGTCTGCACCAATCGCTGGCGCGACCTGCCGGTCGGCCGTGGTCGATACGCGCTGATGCTGCGCGAAGACGGGCGCCTGTTCGACGACGGCGTGGCGCTGCGTCTTGCCGAGCACGAGTACCTGCTGTTCTGCGGCACCGCCGCCGCACCCGCGGTGCACACCCACCTGGAACGCCTGCTCCAGGTGGAGTGGCCCGAGCTGGACGTGTTCATCACCGAGGTGTCCTCGCAGCTGGCCAGCCTGTGCGTCTGCGGACCGCGGGCGCGGGAGGTGCTGGGCGATGCCGGCACCGACCTGGACCTGTCCACCGGCTTCCGCTTCCTCGCCTGGCAGGATGGCCACGTCGGCGGCATGGCCACCCGGGTGGCCCGCATCGGCTACACCGGAGAACTTTCCTTCGAGCTGCACGTGCGCAGGAAACACGCCCTCGCCCTGTGGCAGGTGCTGGTGGATGCCGGCGCTCGCCATGGCCTGACCCCGATCGGCTCGGACACCAGCGCGGTGCTGCGCATCGAGAAGGGTTTCGTCGCAGCGGCCACGGAGGGCGACAACTGCGTCAACGCCGACGATGCCGGGCTCGGCTTCGCGGTGGACATGAGCAAGCACGACTTCATCGGCCGGCGCAGCCTGGAACGGGACCGACGCCTCGGTGGTCGCCGCGAGCAGCTCGTCGGCCTGCTGCTGGAAGACGACACGGCCATCGACACGGCCATCGACCCGATCATTGACGAGGGCTCGGCCATCCTGCGCGAGCACGGCCATGTGCCCGGCTTCGAAGGCCACGTCACCGCCGCCTGCTACAGCCCGACGCTGGCGCGGCCCATCGCCCTGGCGCTGCTCGAGGACGGACGCGCCCGCCACGGTGAGCACGTGACCCTCTCCAACCCCCGTGGCATGCGTCAGCGGGCCCGGGTCACCCCGCCCGTGTTCGTCGATCCCGAGGGAGGCGCGATGCGCTCATGACCGGTTACCAGGTGCAGGTCGACAGACTCCCCGAACAAACCATCTGCGTGCTGCAGGCGCGGGAGGAGGCATGCCCGGCGCTGTCATCGGCACTGGGTACGCCGCTGCCGCGAACCCCCTTCGCCAGCGCGCGACACGGCGCGCTGGAGGTGCTGGCGCTGGCCCCGAACCGCTGGTGGCTGCTGGCGCCGATGGCCGACGAGCAGGCGCTCGTCGAGTCCTGGCAACAGGCCGTCCGCGACCTGCCCGCCGCGGTGGCCCTGGTCTCGGACCAGTTCACCGGCTTCTCCCTGCATGGCGCGGACTGCCGCCGGGTACTGCGCCAGGCAGTTCACCTGGACCTCGACCGGCTTGGCGACGGGCAACAGGCGCGTTGCGCCTTTGCCCGCACCAGCGCGGTGCTGCGCGTGATGGCCTTCGACCAGCACTACCAGCTCTACGTGGACGCGGCCTTGACCGACTACGTGGAACGCTACCTGCATGCCGCCGCCGGCCGCCCGATGACATCGAACCCTGCCTGACAACACTGTCGTGGACGGTACAATGGCAGGGCCGACCCGGCATCCACCATTCTCCGTCCACCACGGAACCCGTCATGACCGAAATGCCCTTTGCCGGCGGCGGACTCGACCGCGCCGACCACATCCGCGACCAGCCCGGGATCATCTCCGGCCTGCTCGCCAACCCGTCCACGCGCATCCTGTGCTTTCGTGATCTCGACGTCGCCATGCAGCGTGAACCGGTGGACCTGGCCTGGCGTTCGGCCACGGAACTGCCGGCGACGGACGACGAGCGGCCCACGGTGCTGCTCGGTCTCGACGACAACGGCACCGGGCACTTCGCGGTGCAACTCGGCGAGGCCGACCACGAGTGGTCGAGCGCGATGTTCGAGGGATTCGTCGACGCACGCTCCGCCGGGTTGCAACTGCCCGACCAGCGCGCCGCACTGGTGGCCTTTGCCCGTTCCATGCTGTCCTGGCGTCAGCGTCATCGGTTCTGCCCGGTCTGCGGGCATCGCAACCAGGTGCGAAACGCCGGCATGCAACTGGTCTGCGGCAATCCGGACTGCGCCACGGTGCACTTTCCGCGCACCGATCCGGTGGTCATCATGCTGGTGGAGACGCCGGCAAGGGATGCCTGCCTGCTCGGTCGCAGTGCCCACTACCCGGCCGGGCTGGCCTCGGCACTGGCCGGCTTCGTCGAGCCCGGCGAGAGCATCGAGGACGCGGTGAAACGGGAAATCATGGAGGAAGCCGGCATCGTCTGCGGCGACTGCCGCTACTTCGCCAGCCAACCCTGGCCGTTTCCCTCCTCGCTGATGATCGGCTGCTTCGCCACCGCCATCACCACCGAGATCACCATCGACGAGCGGGAACTGGAATGGGCGCGCTGGTTCAGCCGCGCCGAGGTGGCCGGGCTGTTCGAGGGACGGGTACCCGGGTTGTCGGCACCGCAGCCGGTGGCCATTGCCCACCACCTGCTGCGGCACTGGATGGCGCATCCCGCCGACGCGGGCGCGCGCTAGATCTCGACGTAGACCTCGCCGTCCTCGACCTTGGCCGGGTAGGTGGCCAGGTTCTGGCACACCGGCGGGGTCAAGGCCTTGCCGGTGCGGATGTCGAACTGTCCGCCGTGCAACGGGCACTCGATGACCGCGTCGATGACGAAGCCGTCGGCCAGATCCTGGATCTCGTGGGTGCAGACACCGTCGGTGGCGAATACCCCTTCATCGATGCGGTACAGGGCATAGCGATTGCCGCCATGCTCGAAGCCGATCACGTCCTCGATGTCGATATCCTCGAAGCTGCAGACCCTGACCCATTCACTCATTGGCTGTGTCTCCGGTTTCGCTGTCCCGTGATGTTGTCGCTGCCGGCTGCACCAGGCAGCGCGAACGTTGTTCAGCAGTCGATGGCATTGGCGCGCTCCCACTCGCTCAGGTGCGCGGTATAGGCATGCCACTCACCCATCTTCAGTTTCAGGAATGCATCCACCAGCTCGTCGCCGAGGCCCGCGCGCAGCACCTGGCTGCCTTCCAGCAGGCGCAGTGCATCGAGCAGGGTCTGCGGCAATCGCTTCACCGACGTCACCGTGTGCCCCTGCTCGTACATGTTGATGTCCAGCGGCTCGCCCGGGTCACGATCGTGCTCGATGCCGTCCAGGCCCGCCGCCAGTACCGCTGCCTGCATCAGGTAGGGGTTGGCCGAGCCGTCCATCAGCCGCAGCTCGAAGCGACCGGCATCCGGCACGCGGATCATGTGGGTACGGTTGTTGCCGGCATAGGTTACCGCGTTGGGCGACCAGCTCGCGCCAGACAGCGTGCGCGGCGAATTGATGCGCTTGTAGCTGTTCACGGTGGGATTGAAGATCGCGCAAAGCTCCTCGGCGCTGTGCATGACGCCGCCGAGGAACTGGTAGGCCAGCTTCGACAGGCCGAGCTTGTCGCTGCCGTCGAGGAAGACGTTGTCGTCGCCCTTCCACAGCGAGACGTGGGAATGGCAGCCGTTGCCGGTGAGGTTGGCGAAGGGCTTGGGCATGAAGGTGGCGCGAATGCCGTGCCGCTCGGCCAGTGTCTTGACCATGTACTTGAAGAAGGCATGGCGATCGGCGGTGCGCAGCACGTCGTCGTAGTCCCAGTTCATCTCGAACTGGCCGTTGGCATCCTCGTGATCGTTCTGGTACGGCCCCCAGCCCAGTTCCAGCATGGCGTCGCAGATGTCGCGGATCACCGGGTAGCGGCGCATCAGCGCCTGCTGGTCGTAGCAGGGCTTGACCTGGGTGTCCGCCGGGTCGGAGATGGCGCTGCCGTCCGGGGAGACCAGGAAGTACTCGCACTCGACACCCGTCTTCATGCTGAGCCCGAGCTTGGCGGCGCGCGCCATCTGCCGCTTCAGGGCCACGCGCGGCGAGGCCTCGACCTCGGCGCCGTCCATCCACAGGTCCGCCGCCAGCCAACCGATCTGCGGGTCCCAGGGCAGTTGCACCAGCGACTCGGGATCGGGGATCGCGAACATGTCCGGATGCGCCGGGGTCATGTCCAGCCAGGTGGCAAAGCCGGCGAAGCCGGCGCCGTTGGCCTGCATCTCGCCGATGGCGCGGGCCGGCACCAGCTTGGCGCGCAGTGCGCCGAACAGGTCGACGAAACTGATCAGGAAATACTGGATGCCGCGTTGCTTGGCGACGTCGGCGAGATCGATGGTCATGTGTTTTCTCCTCCGCGGGACCGCTGGTCCCGTTCACTTCTCGTTGGGTCGATTCAGGTGCCGGGTATCCACTCCGTGCCGGCCAGCGGCACGCGCGCCATGGCCGCGGCCTCCACGGTCAAGGCCACCAGGTCCTCGGGCTCGAGGTTGTGGACATGGCTCTTGCCGCAGGCGCGGGCAATGGTCTGCAGTTCCAGCACCAGCGTGGTCAGGTAGTTCTTCATCCGCCTGGCACCGACCTCGGGCGCGAGACGCGCCTCGAGTTCGGCCTTCTGCGTGGCGATACCGACCGGACAGTTCCCCGTGTGGCAGTGATGGCAGCAGCCCGGTTCGGTGCCGAGCTTTTCATAGTCTTCCAGGTACACCGGCTTGTTGCAGCCCAGCGCCACCATCGCGGCGCTGCCGATGGATACCGCGTCGGCGCCCAGCGCCAGTGCCTTGGCCACGTCGGCGCCGCTGCGGATGCCACCGGAGACGATCAGCTGCACCTTGCGGTGCATGCCCATCTCCTGCAGTGCCTCCACCGCCAGCCGCACCGCCGGCAGCGTCGGAATGCCGACGTGCTCGATGAACACGTCCTGGGTCGCCGCGGTCCCGCCCTGCATGCCGTCCACCACCACCACGTCGGCGCCGGCCTTGACCGCCAGTTGCACGTCGTAGCGGGTACGGGTGGCACCGACCTTGACGTAGATCGGCACCCGCCAGTCGGTGATCTCGCGCAGTTCCTGGATCTTGATCTCGAGATCGTCCGGACCGGTCCAGTCCGGGTGACGACAGGCGCTGCGCTGGTCGATGCCTTCCGGCAGGGTGCGCATGCCGGCGACCCGCTCGGTGATCTTCTGGCCAAGCAGCATGCCGCCACCACCGGGCTTGGCGCCCTGCCCCACCACCACTTCCAGGGCATCGGCCTTGCGCAGGTCGTCGGGATTGAGCCCGTAGCGCGAGGGCAGCACCTGGTAGACCAGCTTGCTCGAGCTTCGCCGCTCCTCCTGGGTCATGCCGCCGTCGCCGGTGGTGGTGCTGGTGCCCATGGCGGTGGCCGCGCGACCGAGCGCCTCCTTGGCATGGGCGCCGAGGGCGCCGAAGCTCATGCCCGCGATGGTGATCGGGATCTTCAGTTCCAGCGGCTCGCGGGCATGCCGCGTACCCAGCGTCACGCCGGTGCCGCAGGCCTCGCGATAGCCCTCCAGGGGATAGCGCGACACCGAGGCGCCGAGGAACAGCAGGTCGTCGAAGCCCGGTACGGCACGCTTGGCGCCGAAGCCGCGAATCTCGTAGATCCCCTGCTCGGCGGCGCGGTGAATCTCCGCCAGCACCGAGTCGGGAAAGGTCGCCGAAGGCCTGGCGTCACGCCGCTCAACCGACATCGTTCAATACTCCCCGACTAGTACTCGTCGGCATGGTCAATGTTGAAATGGTACAGCCGGCGCGCCGAGCCGTAGCGACGGAAGCCGCGCGGGTCCGCGTCGACCCCGGCTGCGGCCAGCAACCCGGCCAGTTGTTCCAGGTGCTCGTCCTCCATCGATTTCTCGACGCAGTCCGCGCCGAGACTGTCCACCGTGCCACGCACGTACAGCCTCGCCTCGTAGATGGAATCGCCCAGGTGCGGACCGGCATTGCCACACACCACCAGCGCACCGGCCTGGGCCATGAAGGCGCTCATGTGCCCCACCGAACCACGCACCACGATGTCCACGCCCTTCATCGATATGCCGCAGCGCGAAGAGGCGTCGCCCTCGATCACCAGCAGGCCGCCATGACCGGAGGCGCCGGCATACTGGGAGGCATTGCCGGCCACGGTGACCGTGCCGGACATGATGTTCTCGGCCACGCCGGGACCGGCATTGCCGCGCACGTGGATGCGGGCACGCTGGTTCATGCCGGCACAGTAGTAGCCGACGTGGCCGTCGACCTCCACCTGCGCATCGGCGTGCGCACCCACGGCGATGGCATGACGGCCACCGGGATTGCGCACGGAAAACCGGTGATCGGCGTCCCCGTCCAGGGCATGCAGCGCGGCATTCAGTTCGCGGACCGGAACCGCGGCCAGGTCGAACTCACGCACGCGCCGTCTCCCGCTGCCAGGCATAGACCTTGCCGGGGTCGGGTTCGGCGATACGCGCATGCTCGACGCCGGGCAGGTCGGCAATGGCGGTGAACTCACTGGCCATGGCCACCCAGTCGTCGGTTTCGGCCATTACCGCGGGCTTGCAGCCCACCGGGTCGCGCAGCACCGCGAAGCCATCGCGGGTGCCGATGGCGAAGGTGTAGAAGCCGTCCAGGTCCTCGATGGCATGGTGCAGCGCCTCGTCCAGCGAGTCGCCCTGGGCCAGGCGCCACTGCAGGTAGCCGGCGGCGACCTCGCTGTCGTTGTCGGTGCCGAAGTGGATGCCCTCGGCGCGCAGGCGCTGGCGCAGCCGGTTGTGGTTGGACAACGAGCCATTGTGCACCAGGCACACGTCCAGCCCGGTGGAAAACGGGTGCGAGGCGCGGGTGGTGACGGCGCTCTCGGTGGCCATGCGGGTATGGCCGAGGGCATGGCTGCCGCTCATGCCCGGCAGGTCGAACAGCGCCGAGACCTTGTCCGGGCGGCCGATCTCCTTGTAGATCTCGATGGCATGGCCGGAACTGGTGACGTACAACTCGGGGAACTCCGCGCGCAGCCAGTCCAGCACCCCGGCGGTGGCATCGACGCTGAGGACCACGTGGCTGGCATGACGGCGGGCCTCGGAAGCAGGCCCGAAGGCCGCCGTGAGGGCCGCCTGCAGCGGCGCGACATCGTAGTCGGCGCCCGGCGTCATCACCGTGACCTTGAGCCGGTCAGGCCTGGCCTCGCGGTAGACGGCGAAGCCGGCACTGTCCGGCCCGCGGTCGGTCATCTGGTGCAGCATGCCCGCGATGAGCCGACCCAAACCGGGTTCAAGCTCGGGATTCTTCATGAACAGTCCGACGATTCCGCACATGGTGACCTCGCTGTCTGGTCGTGGGCGCCGGCTGGCGCAACGGGTACAGAAGCTAATCGCGTGACGGAAAAATGTCAACTGCCAGGAATAATTTTTTACTGGCAGTTAAGAGCCCCCGGACACCGATCGAAGTGCCGGACGGTCAGTCCTTGGCCGAGGCGATGATGATGGAGAGGAAGCGGGCGGGCACCTGGAACAGCTCCTCGGGCCCGTGCACCGAACGCGCGTCGAAGAACAGCGAGTCGCCGACGTTAAGCCAGTACACCTCGTTGCCGTGCCGATAGGACAGCTGGCCCTCGAGCACGTGGATGAACTCCACGCCGTCGTGCTGGAACAGCGGAAACACCTCGCTACGGTCCTCGATGGTGATCTGGTAGGGCTCGACGTTGAGCGACTTGTCCAGCACGTGGCCGAGCAGCCGGTACTGGTGTCCGGCGCGGGTGCCGCGGCGTTCGATCACCAGCCCTTCCCCGGCGCGCACCAGGGAAGCCCCGCGCTGTTCCTCGAAACGGCGGAACAGCGAGGTCACCGGCACGTTCAGGGAACGCGCCAGGCCACGCAGGGTGCCCAGCGAAGGCGAGGTCAGGCCGTTCTCGATCTTCGACAGCATGCCGCCGGACATGCCGGCCTGCTTGGCCAGCTCCTGCACGGTCATGCCGAGCTGGGTGCGGTAGGAACGCACCTGCTGGCCAATGGCGATCTCCAGCGCATTGTCCAGCGACTCGACGCCGCCCTCGCTGGTGGCCTGCACTTCGGCCCTGGCACTGGCGAGGGAATGCGCGGAGGCGCCGGAACGGCTGGCGCGACGCGAGGTGGATGCCGGCTTCTTCGCCATCTCAGCGTGCTCCCCGGTGCGCCGTGTTCATGGCGCCGGCGGCCGCTGCCGCGGAGTGCGCGAGAACACCGATTCCACCATCGGCAGAAAGTCCTCCACCGGGGCATTGGTGAAGTCCGCGCGCATGGCGTTGACGTCGTAGCGACGCACGAAGCGGTCGGCCCAGTCGTGATGCTCGTGGTCCCGCCAACGATCGGCCACGGTGGGATCGGCGCAGGACTGGTGCGGGCAGTAGCGGGCCTGGAAATGCATGTGTCGCTCCAGGGTCCACAGGTGCCTCGGGTCCACGTAGGGCGCCAGCAGCGCGGCGACGAACTCGCCGTGGGTCTCGTTGCACACGGTAAAGCCCAGGTCGTGGAACAGCGCCACCACCACGGTCTCCTCGTCCTCGCCGGCCTCGGCGGCCATGGTGGCCGATTGCAGGCAGTGCTCGTAGTTGTTGACCTGGTAGCCGAAGGACGGGCAGTGCCGCTGGGCCAGCAACATGTCCAGCGCCTGCCGCGGTCGCTGGGCGGGCATGTAGACCGCGCGCTGGGCATCGAGCATTTCCCAGTCGCGCGCGTCCATCAACGCGATGGAGCCGGTTTCCACGTAGCGAAAGCCGTCGTCTGCCAACGCCGATCGTTCACCGAATCCGCGCGCGTGGCCGCTGCGCTCGGTCACGGTCTGCCTGCCTGGGGCTGGGTCGGGCTTGGCCTGCTGCATGAAAGGATCGAAGGGTGGTTGGCCGGCAAGCCTGCCGGCGTGTTGCTTTCTACCTTAGCACAACCCGTGCCGCGCGCCATTCACGAGCTGCCGTACAGCGCCGAGACGATCACCACCGCGGCGATGATGCCGACCAGGTCAGCGGTCAGCGCGGCAGCCAGGGCGTGGCGGATTCGGCGCACCTGCACCGCGCCGAAGTAGACGGCGAGCACGTAGAAGGTGGTCTCGGTGGAACCCTGGAAGGTGGATACCAGGTAGCCGACATAGCTGTCCGGGCCGATCGCCGGGTCCTGGATGATCGACGCCAGCACGCCGTAGGCACCGGATCCCGACAACGGCCGCAGCAGGGCCATGGGCAGCGCCTCGGCGGGCAGGCCGAAGCGGCCGGTGAGATGCGACAGTGGCTCGATCAGCAGGGCCAGCGCGCCGCTCTCGCGCAACATGCCCACCGCCACCAGGATGGCCACCAGGTAGGGAATGATGCGCAGCGCCACCTGGAAGCCGTCGCTGGCGCCCTCGACGAAGACCTCGTAGATGCGCACCCGGCGGATGGCGCCGAAGCCGAGCAGCGTGACCACCAGGGCGGGAATGATCCACGGCGAGATGGCGCGCCCGTAGAGAATGGTCAACGGCACCAGCGCGGCCACCGCCGCCAGCACCAGCAGGCTCACCACCAGCGGGTAGCCCGGCGGGGCTTCGGACGGCCAGGCCCCGGCTTCGTGCGCGGTATCGTCCCCGGCGGCCGCCGGCCCGATGCTGGTGGTCACGCCCTCCTCCGCCGGCCGCACCGGGAAGAATCGTTGCAGCGTCTTGGCCATGACGATGGCCATGGCGGTGGAGCACAGGGTGGCGAACAGGGTGGTCGGCACGATGCCGGCCGGGTCGGTGGAACCGGCCGCCGCGCGCAGGGCGATGACCCCGGTGGGCAGCAGCGTCACGCTGGAGGTGTTGATGGCCAGGAACAGCACCATGGCATTGCTGGCGGTGCCCTTGACCGGGTTCAGCGCATCGAGCTGTTGCATGGCGCGGATGCCGAACGGGGTCGCGGCATTGCCCAGCCCGAGCACGTTGGCGGACAGGTTGAGCACCATCGCGCCCATGGCCGGGTGCTCGGCGGGCACCTCGGGAAACAGCCGCACCAGCAGCGGGCGCAGTGCGCGGGCGATGATGGTGAGCAGGCCGCCGGCCTCGGCCACCTTCATCAGGCCGAGGAACAGGGCCATCACGCCGACCAGGCCGATGGCCAGCGTGACCGAGGACTCGGCGGCGTCGATGATGCCAAGTCCCAGTGCCTCCATCGGCGAGGACATGGACTCCGCAGTCGGCGTCCACGCCAACTGGCGCGCCGCGGCCACCACGAAGGCGGTCACGACCAGGAGCAGGAATACGACGTTCATGGCGACAGGATGCCGGGCACGGGGCAATGGTCGCGACCCGTTGTCGCGACCTGCCCCATTGTACACGCCGCCAACAGGACGACGCCTTGCTAGGCGTTGCGCGCCAGCAGCCTGACCAGGGCGAGCACGGTGTCGATGGTCGGTGTCGGCGTGTCGGTGATGCGGCCGAGCTCGGCCACCGCGCCGACCAGCGCCTCGATCTCCATCGGCCGACCACGCTCCAGGTCCTGCAGCATGGAGGTCTTGTGCGCGCCCACCGCGGCGGCGCCGTCGATGCGCTTGTCGACATCGACGCCGAAGCGCACGCCGAGCTTCTCGCCGATGGCCTGCGCCTCGAGCATCATGTTGCGCGCCACCGCGCGGGTCTCCTCGCCGGTGGCGATGACGTCGAGGGTGGCGCGGGTCAGGGCACTGATCGGGTTGAACGACAGGTTGCCCCACAGCTTCACCCAGATCTCGTCGCGGATGTTGCGCACCGGCGACTTGAAGCCGGCAGCGATCAGCGCCTTGCTCAGCGCCACCACCCGGTCGCTCTTCTCCCCGGACGGTTCACCGAGGGTAAAGCGGTTGCCGCTGACATGGGTGACCACGCCGGGCTCGGTGATCTCGGTGGCCGGGTAGACCACGCAGCCGATGGCGCGCTCGGGGCCGATGCCGTGCCACTGGCGGCCACCGGGATCGACGCTCTCCAGCACCCGGTCCCGCCACGGGCAGTCGAGGGCGTGGAAGTACCACCACGGCACGCCGTTCATGGCGGTGACCACCGCGGTGTCGTCGCCGAGCAGCGGCGCCATGGCGTCCACCACCGCCGGCGCGGAATGTGCCTTCAGGGTGATGACCACGTAGTCCTGGGCGCCGAGGGTGGCCGGGTCGTCGGTGGCATGCACCCGCGCCACCCGTTCCTCGCCGTCGATGCGCAGGACGAGACCGCGCTCGCGGATGGCGGCAAGGTGGGCGCCGCGCGCCACCACCGAGACCTCGTGGTCCTGCGCCGCCAGTTGCACCGCCAGGTAGCCGCCGATGGCGCCGGCGCCGTAGATGCAGATCTTCATGCGCCGAGCCCCAGCTTGTCCGCCAGCCCGATGCGCTGCAACTTGCCGGTGGCGCCCTTGGGAATCTCCTCGAGGAAGACCACCTTGCGGGGCACCTTGAAGTCCGCCAACCGCTCGCCCGCGAAGTCGCGAATCTCGCGCTCGTCGGCACTGGCGCCCTCGCGCAGCACCACCGCGGCGGCAACCTCCTCGCCGAGCCGGTCATGGGGCATGGCGAAGCACACCACCTGCTGTACCGCCGGGTGGGCCATCAGCACCTCGTCCACCTCGCGCGGGGAGATCTTCTCGCCGCCGCGATTGATGATTTCCTTCAGCCGGCCGGTGATGGTGAGATAGCCCTCATCGTCGAGCACGCCCTGGTCGCCGGTGCGGAACCAGCCGTGGGTGAAGTTCTCGGCATTGGCCTTGTCGTTGTTCTCGTAGCCGCGGGTGACGTTCTCGCCGCGAATCACCACCTCGCCGGTTTCCCCGGCACCGAGCAGGTTGCCGGCCTCGTCCATGATGGCCACCTCCGGTCCGGCGGCGATGCCCACCGTGCCCGGCTTGCGGGCGCGCGGCGGCAGCGGGTTGCTGGTCATCTGGTGGGCGGCCTCGGTCATGGCATAGGCCTCGATCACGGGCACGCCGAAGCGCTCCTCCAGTTCCGCCATCACCCGGGTGGGCAGCGCCGAGGAGCACGAGCGGATGAAGCGCAGCGGGTGACGGGCAATGACGTCTTCACTGCGCGCCGCCCGTTGCAGGATGGCCTGGTGCATGGTCGGCACCGCCGTGTACCAGGTCGGCGCCGCCTGGTCGAACCAGGAAAAGAACTTCAGCGCGTTGAAGCCCGGCGTGGCCGAGGTACTGCCGCCCACGGACAGGGAGGCGAGGATGGCCGCCACCAGGCCGTGGATGTGGAACAGCGGCATGATGTTCAGGCAGCGATCGGCATCGGTCAGCGCCAGCGAGGCGGCGATGTTGGCCGCCGACCGGCACAGGTTGCGATGGGACAGCGGCACGATCTTCGGCCGCGAGGTGGTGCCGGAGGTATGCAGGATGAGGGCGATGTCCTCGGGTTCGGCCCGTCCCGGCCGGGTCGCGGTGCCGGAATCGATCTCGCCGAGGAAACGGAACCAGCCGGCCGGGTCGCCGGGCTCGGCGCCGATGCGCAGCACCTCGATGCCGCGGGCCTCGGCGGCGGCAATGGCCGGGGTGTCGCTGCCCTCGGCCACCACCAGCGCGCGGGCACCGATGTCGGCCATGTAGAACTCGAACTCTTCCTGGCGATAGGCCGGGTTCAGCGGCGCGGTGGTGGCGCCGCAGGCGATGGCCAGGAAGCTGGCGGCCATCTGCGCGCCGTTGGGCAGCACGATGGCAACGCGGTCGTCGCGGCCGATGCCGCGGGCATTGAGGGCGGCGACGGTGTCGTCCGCCAGCCGGGTAAGGCCGGCGAAGTCCAGCGGCGGGGTATCCGGGGCGAGCAGGGCCGGCGCATGCTCGGCGCCTGCGCCGGCAATGGCATACAGGGTCTGGTTCGTGGTCATGTCTAAACTGCAGGTGAAAC
>CAYGJZ010000004.1:0-77299 GCA_964350265.1 uncultured Gammaproteobacteria bacterium
TCGGCGACGGCTTGATCACCACCTGGTACTGGTAGTAGTGCTGCAGGCGGTTGGGATTCTCGCCGTAGCGGCCGTCGGTGGGGCGCCGCGAAGGCTGCACGTAGGCGGCGCGGAACGGCTCCGGACCCACCGCGGCGAGGAAGGTGGCGGTGTGGAAGGTGCCGGCGCCGACCTCCATGTCATAGGGCTGGAGGATGACGCAGCCGCATTCCGACCAGTAGTGCTGCAGGGTAAAGATGAGTTGCTGGAAATTCACGCTGGTGGCCGATGCAAGGGCCGTCCGGCCCCGGTGGAAAAGCGTTGAATTATAACGGTGTCGGGGGAGTGACCGCGAATCGAACCGGGCCGCGGCGATGGCCGGCCACGCAACCGCTCAGGGCCTGGCCGGCGGCAGGTCCAGTGCGCCGGCACTGTAGCAGCCCCTCGGCAGCACCGGCGCGGCGGCCGGCGGCGCGGCACCGCCGCAACGTTCGTCCTCGCGTTCGCGGTAGAAGGCGAAGCGGAAGTTGTCCGGGTAGCGATCGGCCAGCTGCGTGGCCAGCGGCAGGTAGCGGCAGGCCGGCCGATGCCTGCCCGCGGTTTCCTCCAGCAGCACCCGCGCCGCCTCCACCGCCAGCGGCTGGCCGCTGGCCACGGCGGCCTCGAGGCGTTGCAGTCCCTGTTCGGCATCGCCGGAAATCCCCGCCATCGCGCCCACCGCGCGCAGCCAGGCCGGGGCGATGCCGGTGTAGTACTGGTACAGGCCGAGGAAGAAGTCCGCGCGCGGATCCTGCGGCCAGCGGCTGGCCAGCGTGGTGGCGGCATCGCGGGCGGCGAGCCCGTGGCGCAGGGCGACCACGAAGTGGTGGCCGACCAGGGCAATGCGCGCCGCCGAGCCGTGGACCAGCGCACGCACGTACCACTGGTCGGCGGTGACGGGCTCGGCCGACAGCGCGTCCGCCAGGAGTTCCACTTCCGGGGCAATGCCGTCGGACAACAGGGCTGCGCCGTCGTAGTCGCCGATGGCCACTGCCACCGCCCAGGGACCGATGATGTCGTAGAGGTGATCCACCGGGTTGTCGGGGGCATCGGCCACTTCCCAGACCACCGGGTCGACGTTGAAGATCGCGTCCAGCCGCAGCCGCTCGCGGCAGTCGGCAGCGGCCGTGGTGCTGGCGATGATTGCCGCCAGGGCCAGGGCCAGGACAAAGGCCGTCGCCGGGACCCGGCTCACGAGTCGAGCAGGACGAGGTTGCGAAACTCGTCGCCGACGAACTCGATGGCGCCCTGGCGCCGGTGCACCGCCGACTCGGTGTAGTCGAACACGTAGACCCGGCGGAAACGCAGCCGCCCGCCGTCGCGCACCAGCGACAGGTTGCCGAACCCCACCGAGCCGTCGAGGAACTGCATGCCGGCACGTTCGCAGTAGGTCTTCGCCACCTGGTTGGCGCGTTCGCGCACCTTCAGGCTGTTCCAGGTGAAGCCGGCCAGCGCCACGGCGAGCAGCAACAGCGTGAACTCGACCGGGGTCATGGCGCAGCGGGGAGGACGGGAACGGGCATCGTGGCCCGATTATAGCGATGCCCGGTGACTCCTTACCGCCCGCGCCGCCGGATTGCCGCGCGGGCCGGGCATCGTTCATAGTAGGCGGCATCCACGCCGCCCCCGGAACACGCGGAGCCAAGCCATGTCCCCACCCGTGAACCTGCTCGTCATCATGGCCGACCAGCTGGCCGGCACGCTGTTTCCGGACGGCCCGCTGGCCGGCCTGCACACGCCCAACCTGGCACGGCTGGCAGAGCGCTCGGCGCGCTTTGCCGCCTGCTACACGCCAAGCCCGTTGTGCGTGCCCGCGCGTGCCGCCTTCATGAGCGGCCAGCTGCCCTCGCGCAGCGGCGTGTTCGACAATGCCGCCGAGTTTCCGGCCTCGGTGCCCACCTTCGCCCACTACCTGCGCCGTGCCGGCTACTACACCGCGCTGTCGGGCAAGATGCACTTCGTCGGCCCGGACCAGTTGCACGGCTTCGAGACCCGCCTGACCACCGACATCTACCCGGCCGACTTCGGCTGGACGCCGGACTACCGCCGGCCCGGCGAACGTATCGACTGGTGGTACCACAACATGGGCTCGGTGACCGGTGCCGGGGTCGGCGAGTTCAGCAACCAGCTCGAGTTCGACGACGAGGTGGCCTTCCACGGCGAGGCCGAACTGCGCCGCCTGGCCCGCGGCAACGACCCGCGGCCGTGGTGCCTGGCGGTGAGCTTCACCCACCCCCACGATCCCTACGTGGCCCGCCGGGCCGACTACGATCGCTACGCCGACAGCCCGCTGCTCGAACCGCGGGTGGCGGCCTTCGAGCATCACCAGCACGACCCGCACAGCCAGCGGCTGCTGGCGGCCAACGACCATGCCCGCTACGAGATCACCGGCGAGCACGTGCGCCGCGCCCGCCGCGCCTACCTCGCCAACGTCTCCTACGTGGACGCCCAGGCCGGCCGGCTGCTCGACCTCCTCGACGCCTGCGGCCTGGCCGACAATACCGTGGTGGTGTTCACCGCCGACCACGGCGACATGCTCGGCGAGCGCGGCCTGTGGTTCAAGATGAGCTTCTTCGAAGGCTCGGCACGGGTACCGCTGATGATCGCCGGGCCCGGCATCGCGCCGACGCTGCACCACGCGCCGGTGTCCACCCTCGACCTGGCCCGCACCCTGGCCGGCCTCGCCGGTGCCGACGAGGCGGCGTTCGATGCCTTCAGCGACGGCGTCTCGCTGCTTGGCCTGTTGCACGGCGACCGGCACGAGGCCGACGTGCGCATGGAGTACGCCGCCGAGGGCTCGCATGCGCCGCTGGTTTCCATTCGCCGCGGACGCTACAAGTACAACCACTGCGAGCTGGACCCGCCGCAACTGTTCGACCTCGACGACGACCCGGACGAACTGCACAACCTGGCCGGCGACGATGCCCATGCCGAACGGCTGGCCGACTTCGTGCAGCGTCGGCAGCAGTACTGGGACATGGACCGGCTGGATGCCGCGGTGCGCGACAGCCAGGCACGGCGCCGGCTGGTCTACCAGGCCCTGCGCCAGGGCCGCCACCAGCCCTGGGATTTCAACCCCGACCCGCGCAGCCACGACCGCTACATGCGCAACCACATGGATCTCAACGTGGTCGAGCAGCGTGCCCGCTTCCCGAAGGCGGAATAGGCAGGCCGACGCCGTGGCCGGAAAGCCGTCGTTCGAGCAGCTGCTGGCCGAGGCCCGCGACTGCCGCCGCTGCGCCGATCGGCTGCCGCTGGGCTGCCGGCCGGTGCTGCGTGCATCGACCACCGCCAGGGTGCTGATCGTCGGCCAGGCGCCGGGCACCCGGGTGCACGAGAGCGGCATCCCGTGGGACGATGCCAGCGGCCGTCGCCTGCGCCAGTGGCTGGACCTCGACGAGGAACGGTTCTACGACAGCCGTCGCATCGCCATCATCCCCATGGGCCTGTGCTATCCCGGCCGTGGCCGCAGCGGCGACCTGCCGCCGGTGCCCGAGTGCGCGCCGCTGTGGCATGGCCGTCTCGTGCCGCGACTGCGCAAGGTCAGCCTGACCCTGCTCATCGGCCAGTATGCCCAGGCCCACTACCTCGGCCCGCGCCGCGCCGCCACCCTCACCGAGACGGTACGCGCCTGGCGCGAGCATGCGCCGGACTACCTGCCGTTGCCGCACCCCTCGCCACGCAATACCCTGTGGCTGAAGCGAAACCCCTGGTTCGAGGAAGAGGTCATCCCCATGTTGCAGGAAAGGATACGACGGGCACTGGCATGAGGTACGCAGCATCATGAAGGTCTCCATCATCGGCGGCACCGGCTTCGTCGGCGCCTACCTGGTCGACGAACTGCTCCGACGCGGCCACCATCCACGGCTGCTGGTCCGCGCCGGCAGCGAGGACAAGGTCCCCGCCCGCGACCGCTGCGACGTGATCACCGGCGATCTTGCCTCCCACGCCGCCCTCGCCGAGTGCATGACCGGGGCCGACGCGATGATCTACCTGGTCGGCATCCTGCGCGAGTTTCCGCGTCGCGGCATCACCTTCGACGGCAGCCAGCGACAGGGCTTCGTCGATGCGCTGGAAGCCGCCCGCCAGGCGGGCGTTGCGCGGGTGGTGCTGATGAGCGCCAACGGCGTCGAGCACGAGGCCGTGCCCTACCAGGTGTCCAAGCGCGCCGCCGAGCGCGCCCTCGCCGCCAGCGACCGGCAATGGACCGTGTTCCGGCCCAGCGTGATCTTCGGCGACCCGCGCGGCCGCATGGAGTTCTGCACCCAGCTGAAGGGTCAGCTGGTGGACCCGCCACTGCCCGCGGCGGTGTTCTTTCCCGGCCTCGCCCTGCACCGCGCCGGTGGCCAGCCGATGTCCCCGGTGCATGTCGGCGACGTCGCCCGCGCCTTCGCCGCCTGCCTGGACGACCCGGGCAGCATCGGCCGCACCTACCCGCTGGGCGGACCGCGCGAGATTACCTGGAAGGACATCATCGGCGTCATCGCCCGCGCCTCGGGGCGCAGCGGCAAGGCCACGCTGCCGGCGCCCGCCGCGGGGGTGCGCGCGGTGGCGCGGCTGTTCGAGGGGTTTGCCTGGTTTCCGCTGACCGCCGACCAGGTCACCTTGTTGATGCAGGGCAATGCCTGCGACGGCAGCGAGGCCTTTGCCCGCTTCGGCATCACCCCGACACGCTTCGACGAGCAGGCGCTGGCCTACCTGCGCGGGGACGCGGGGCGAACCGGCTAGAGCCCGGAACCGGGGCGGCAGGTGCCGTATTCCAGCTCGGTGGTGGCACTGACCTGGAAGACGAACCGTTCACCGTCGCGGCTGCACTCGATGGTGCCGTTCTGGCCGGTGGGACCGTCGTAGTCCGCCCACACGTCGCGGCCCAGCGACTGGTTGGGATGCAGCGCCATCGGCTCGCCGTTGAGCGTGCAGCTGTCCATGCCGTTAGTCCAGTGACACATCACGATGGCCACGCCCTGGTCGTCCCAGGCGCTGGGATTGAAGTGGCGGAAGTCGCGGGATTCGCCGGCGGTGGCGCGGGAGCGGTCGGCATCGTCGCCGTCGCCGCAATCGCCGCCGAACCCGGCTTCGGCGGACAGGCCTTCCCCGGCGTCGTCATCGCCGTTGCCGTCATCGACATCGCCATCGCCGTCTCCGTCCGTATCGTCGTCGTCCTGGTCGTCGTCCTGGCGCGGCTCGCGCACCACGAAGTCCACCGTGTCGGCGTTCTCGTACAGGCCGTTGTCCACCACCAGCGTGGCCTGGTAGCGGCCCGGCTCGAGGTCGTCGATGCAGGGAAACTCGCCCGCCCTGTCCGCACCCTCGCC
Source organism: uncultured Gammaproteobacteria bacterium (assembly GCA_964350265.1). Taxonomy (GTDB): domain Bacteria; phylum Pseudomonadota; class Gammaproteobacteria; order Arenicellales; family CAJQKF01; genus BQJD01. The sequence goes on from CAYGJZ010000004.1 coordinate 5,334, forward strand.
GGCAATCCGCCAGGCATGGGTCAGCGGCATGCGCGCCGGGTCGGTGGACAGCGAGGCATCCAGGCGCAGCCGGCCATCGCCGGAGCGGGACACGCCGGCCACCGCGCGGGGCCGGTCGGGCAGCACCTGGGCATCCTCGGCATCGAGGCGGACGACGTCGTCCACCAGGGTGAACAGCCCGGCATGGCGCACCTTCGAGGACTGCGAGAACTGGATGCGCACGGCACGCCCCAGGTGGGCCCGGGTATCGATGAAATGGGTGTGGAAGGCACCGTTGACCGGGTGCTGGTAGCAGTCCCCGGACAACGCCACCACCGCCGTGGCCAGGGCCGTGGCCGACAGCTCGGTGCCCGACTCGGCGTCGAGAATGCGCACCGTGAAGTGCACCGGCATGTCGGGCACGCGGCCGGCGTCGATGGTCTCGGTCAGCGCCGAGAAGGCGACGCCGATGCCGGCGGAGAACGGCGCCGAGGTCAGCAGCGCGGTGGAATCGGCATCGGCGGGACGGTTGCTGCGCAGCAGGCCGGCGTGATTGCCGGCCAACACCAGCCCGCTGGTATCGAAGGAGGAAAAGCAGTTGCCCTCGGTGGCGACGCCGGCGACACCGCCGTTGCGCGCCGAGGCGGTCCACCCGGACAGGGCACCGGATTCGAAATCGCCGTCGGGCAGCGGCGTCACCGCCAGCACGGCAATCGGCATCCACGCCATGAGGCCCAGCAACGCGCGCGCAATGTCCAGCACGGGGCGCAATCTCCCTGCAACGTTCTACGTCGCGGCATTGTACCTAAAACGCCGTCCACCCGGCAGCGGCCGCCACGCGCTTGCCGATGGCGTCGGCAGGCCCCATCTAGCCGGTTGCGCCCGTGGCGGCAATCCACCACCTTCCCGCGCCGCCCGCCCAAGACCAGCGACCACCCTTCGTGAGAACACCGCGTACCGAGTTGCCCGACCCGCGCCGAGACGATCTCGGCACGCTGCGCATGCTGGCGCCCTACCTCTTGCGCCACCGTGGCCGGATCGGCATCGCGCTGGCCTTCCTGGTGGCCGCCAAGCTGGCCAACATCGGCGTGCCGCTGGCGCTCAAGGGCATCGTCGACCGGCTCGACGCCGGCACCTCGCCGCTGCTGGTGGTGCCGCTGGCGTTGCTGGTCGGCTACGGCCTGCTGCGCCTGGCCACCATCGTCTTCCAGGAACTGCGCAACGCGGTGTTCGCCCGCGCCGCCCAGCAGTCCACCCGCGAGATCGGCCTGCGCGTGTTCCAGCACCTGCACGCGCTGTCGCTGCGCTTTCACCTCAACCGGCAGACCGGCGGCGTTTCCAGGGACATGGAACGCGGCAGTCGCAGCATTACCCAGTTGCTCAACATGCTGGTGTTCAGCATCGCGCCGACGCTGTTCGAGATCGCCGTGGTCTGCGTCATCCTGCTGGCGCAGTTCAACCCGCTGTACAGCGTGGTGACGCTGGTCACGGTGGTGATCTACTTCGTCTATACCTGGAAGGTCACCGAGTGGCGACTGAAGTTCCGGGTGGAGATGAACCAGGCCGACTCGGTGGCCAACACCACCGCCATCGACTCGCTGATCAACTACGAGACGGTGAAGTACTTCGGCAACGAGGCACTGGAGGCGAAACGCTACGACGACAACCTGCGCACCCTGGAACATGCCTCGGTGAAGAGCCAGGTTTCCCTGGCGCTGCTGAACACCGGCCAGGGGCTGATCATCGGCGCCGGCCTGACCATCCTGCTGATCATGGCCGCCGGTGACGTTGCCGCGGGCCGCATGACGCTGGGCGACTTCGTCATGGTCAATGCCTTCATGATCCAGCTCTACCTGCCGCTGAACTTCCTCGGCTCGGTCTTCCGCGAGATCAAGCACTGCCTGACCGACATGGACCGCATGTTCGCCATTCTCGACGTCGAGCGGGAAATCGCCGACCGCGATGGTGCCCACGACCTCGACACCACCGACACCCGCATCCGCTTCCAGCGGGTCGGCTTCGGCTACGACGCCAACCGGCCGATCCTCGACGATGTCAGCTTCAGCGTGCCGGCCGGCCACAAGGTGGCCGTGGTCGGCGCCAGCGGTGCCGGCAAGTCCACCCTGGCGCGCCTGCTGTTCCGCTTCTACGACGTCGACAGCGGCGCCGTCCTGATCGGCGGGCACGACGTGCGCGAGGTCACCGTGGACAGCCTGCGCGCGGCCATCGGCATCGTTCCCCAGGACACCGTGCTGTTCAACGACACCCTCGGCAACAACATTCGCTACGGCCGCCCGCAGGCCGACGACGCGGCGGTTCGCGCCGCCATCGTCGCCGCCAACCTGGATGCCTTCGTCGACACCCTGCCGGCCGGGCTCGACACCCTGGTCGGCGAACGCGGTCTGAAGCTGTCCGGGGGCGAGAAGCAGCGTGTCGCCATCGCCCGTACCCTGCTCAAGGACCCGCCCATCCTGGTGCTCGACGAGGCCACCTCGTCGCTGGACTCCCAGGCCGAGCAGAGCATCGGCCGGGCACTGGCGAGAATCTCCCGCCAGCGCACGACCCTGGTCATCGCCCACCGCCTGTCCACCGTGGTCGACAGCGACCTCATCGTGGTGCTCGACCGGGGCCGGGTGGTGGAACAGGGGCGCCATGCCGAGCTGCTCGCCGCCGACGGCGCCTATGCACGCCTGTGGCGCCTGCAGCAGCGCGAGCGCCCGCCGGGGCAGGCAGCGGACGACGAGGCCCGTTGAGCCGCGGGCGGCGACGGCGGCGCCGTGCGAACCGGGCAATATGACGATGTCAAGCGCGCCGGACCCGGGGTGGAATCGGCGGCGAGGGCGAGCATCCCGCCGCGCGGGCCGATGGAAACGATAAAAGTCAGGGAGTTAGCGCGCAGTCAGCCAAGCCGCACGGCACGCCGAGGACGGCGAAGACCACCATGATCTGTCGCATTTTTGAAAGAAAAGGCTCCAACGCGTCGCAATTTCGCTTTCCAGTTAGTAGATACAGCTCATCAATTATTTTAATATTCTTTATTACCTGCTTGAAAAGGATAAGGTTTTCATGAGCAAGAAGAGCAAGACGAAGCCCGCGTCGCGCAAGTCCGACAAGGCCGGCGAAGACCGGGCCGAGCGGACCCGTGGCCGTGTCGAGCAACGGGAGGAGGTGGAGATGCTGCCCAGCGACACCAACGACTCGTCCGATATCTCCCCGCGGATCGCGTTCCTCGCCTACAACTGATTCCCCGTCGGCGGCGCCCTCAGGCGCCCGCCTGGGCCACCGGCATGGCGCCGGCCGTGGCGACCGTGTCGGCCAGGTTCTCCCGCAGCAGCGTGAAGAATTGCAGCGCGCCCACTTCGCCGGCCAGCTTCACCGCTTCCCCGCCTTCGTCCAGCCGTTCCAGCCAGTCTTCCGCCTGCGCCAGTGCGCGGCGATGGTCGGCCGCGCGCAGTTCCGGGTCCGCTGCCGCGTCGACCACCGGTGAGCGGCCGGCCAGCAGGTCGTCGAAATGATAGCCCTCAACCGCGGCATGGTGGCTGAAGGCGCCGCAGGCCGGATCGAACCGGTACAGCGGCAGGAAGCGGCGGCCATGGCGGGCGACGAAGGCCACCGCCTCGACCAGGTAGTCGACCTCGGCATCGTCGAACACGTAGTGAAAGCCGACCCGGCACCAGCCCGGCTTGATCCCCTCCACGCCCTCCACGATCCAGTGTCGGTAGCGACGCGCGGTGTCGTCGTCGATGCCGAGCAGGGCATGCCCGTAGGGTCCGGCACAGGAACAGCCGGCGCGGCTCTGGATGCCGAACAGGTCGTCGAGCAAGGTGGTGACGAAGCGCGGGTGCAGGTAGCCGTCGCCGTCACGCAGGTTGAACGAGACGATGCCGATGCGCCGCGCCGGGTCGTCGACGCCGAGGATCTCGATGTTCGGCTCCTCGCGCCAGCGCCGGAAGGCGCGTGACAGCATCGCCGACTCGCGTTCCTCGATCACCGTCTCTCCCACCGCCCGCTTCACCTCGAAGGCCATCGCCGCGCGCAGCAACTGGTTGATTCCCGGTGTGCCCGCTTCCTCGCGGGCCTCGATGTCGGCGACGTAGTGATGATCGCGGGGTCCGACGAAATCCACCGTGCCGCCACCGCCCAGGGTCGGCGGCAGGCCGCGGTCGTAGCACGCCTGGTTGAAGACCAGGATGCCGCTGGCGCCCGGTCCGCCGAGAAACTTGTGCGGCGAGATGAACACGGCATCCAGGGAGGCATCCCCGTCGCCCCGGGCGGGCGGGTTCATGTCCACCTTGACGTAGGGCGCGCTGGCGGCGAAGTCGAAGCAGGCCAGCGCCTGGTGGCGATGCAGCAGCGCGGCGATGCCGGCCACGTCGGTGCGCAGGCCGGTGACGTTGGAGGCGGCGGAGAACGAACCGATGCGCGGCCGCTGGCGGTAGGCGGGGTCGGTCAGCAGGGTCTCCAGGGCCGCCATGTCGATGCCGCCGTCGGCACCCAGCGGCACCTCGATGACAGTGGCCAGGCTTTCCCGCCAGGAGACTTCGTTGGAATGGTGCTCGTAGGGCCCGACGAACACCACCGGTTGCTGGGCGCGGCAGAAGTCGCGGAACTCGCGCAGGCCGCGTGCCCCCGCGTGGCGGCCCACCAGGTCGTCCAGGCGGGCCCGCGTGGCCGGCGGCAGGGCGACGCCGATGATCTGCTGCATGCGCGCGATGGCGCCGGTGGCGCCGGTACCCACCGCCACCACGCGGCCACCGGGGCCGGCGTTGACGCAGGTCTTGATCCGCTCCTTGGCCTCGTGCAGCAGGGTGGTCATGGTACGCCCGGTGACGTCGTCCTCGGTATGGCTGTTGGCGTAGATGGGCAGCAGCGCGGCCATGCGCGCCTCGACGAAGGTCAGCGCCCGCCCGGAGGCGGTGTAGTCGGCGTAGAGCATGCGCCGCTCGCCGAACGGCGTTCGCATCACGGCATCGCCACCGACGATGCAGGAACGCAGGCGGGCCGGGGTCAGCCCCTCGGCGAAGACAGGGGACGGGGAGGAAGCGGTCATCGAGGGGTCTCAGCGGTCACGGAATGCGGGCATGGTACCCGCCAGGGCGAGGAAAATGGTTTTCTTCTACCCCGGTAATCCCATTTTTATGGAATAATTTTCCAAGACCATCCAAAAATCTGGAAATAACTCGTGGACCGACTCGATCGCAAGATCCTCGCCGTGCTGCAGGCCGACGCCTCCCTGCCGGTGTCCGCGGTGGCCGAGCGGGTGGGATTGACCACCACCCCGTGCTGGCGCCGCATCCAGAACCTGGAGAAACGCGGCGTGATCACGCGCCGGGTCACCCTGCTCGACCGCGATGCGCTGAACCTCGGCGTGGACGTCTTCGTCGCCATTCGCACCCGCGAGCACAATGCCGCCTGGCTGACCGCCTTCGCCGACGCGGTGGTGGAGTTTCCCGAGGTCATGGAGCTGTACCGGATGAGCGGCGAAGTGGACTACCTGATGCGGGTGGTGGTGCCGGACATCGCCTCCTACGACGCCTTCTACCGGCGCCTGATCCGTCGCATCGACATCCAGGATGTCAGCTCCAGCTTCGCCATGGAACGGATCAAGTACACCACCGAGCTGCCGCTGCACTACGCCGGCGACGACCGCGAACCGGGGTCTAGCGGGCGCTGACCGCGACGTCGCAGATCAGCTCCTGGCCGAGCCAGGCGGCAAAGCCCAGCCGCGGCGTCGGGCAGACCGCCTCGCCGCGCAACTGCGATCGCTTGTAGAAGGGATGGTGCTGCTGCTCGGCCAGCTGGCGACGAAAGACGTTCTCCTCGTCGATGGCGGATGCCTCGGAGCGGAAGTACAGCCACGTGCCGGTCATCTTGTGCATGGCATGGGCCAGCTCGTGGTAGAGGTTCTGCAGCGCGGTGAACTCGATGGCGGTGTCACGGGCATCGAACACCCGGTGGCTGCCCTGCTCGGGGATGTAGGCATTGAACAGGATGGTGACGTCTTCGCCAACGCCGTTGGTGAGGTTGGCGGTCATCGGCGCCTGGGTGCGGCCGGAGGAGAGCACCGCGTGGCGGAAGTGGCGGATGTCGAGACGATGCCCGCTGGCCGAGATGGTCCACAAGGTATCGACGCCCTTGGGCACCGTGGCAATGGCATCCAGCCAGCGCTTGAAGCGCAGCACCTCGGCCAGCGAACCGTGCAGGCTGATGCCAAAGCCGTAGTCGAGCTGGTTGTCGAAGCCGCCCAACGCGGTGGTGTCGCGATCGCCGTCCGCGGCCTGCGCGGCGAGGGCGAGACAACCGATGATGGCCAGGGCCACTCGACGAATCCGTCGCGTTGTCCTCATGAAAGGACAGCTTACGCGGTTTTTCACGAAAATGTCACCGCACCGTCATCAAGCTGTCATCTGCCCCTGATCCAAGACGCGCCCGCGGGCAGGGCGACGGCGTTCGGCGGTACAATAGCGGTTTGCACTGCGCCGGGCCTTTTACAACGGTCCGTGTGCCCGACACGAAACCATGCCCGCATTCGTCCACCACCTCCTGCACGGCGCGCGTACCGCGCTGCCGCTGCTGCCCGGCATCGCCCCCTTCGGCCTGGTCACCGGCATCACCGCGGTGGAGTCCGGCCTGTCCACCACCGTCGCGGTGGCCATGTCGGCATTGATCTTCGCCGGCGCCTCCCAGCTGGCCGCCATCTCGCTGATGAGCGCCGGCGCCGCGCCGCTGGTGGTGCTGGCCACCATCTGGGTCATCAACCTGCGCTTCGCCATGTACAGCGCCTCGCTGGCACCACACTTCTCCCACCTCGGGCCACTGCGCAAGCTGCTCGCCGGCTACCTGCTGGTGGACCAGTCCTATGCCCTGTCCATCGTCCGCTTCGGCAACATGCCGCTGGCCGCGCGACTGCCCTACTACCTGGGCATCGGTGTCGCCATCTGGCCGGCATGGGTGGGCGCCACGCTGCTCGGTGCACTGCTGGGCACCGGGGTGCCGGATGCCTGGTCGCTGGAGTTCACCATGCCGCTGGTGTTTCTCTCCATGCTGGTGGCGGCGGTGCGCGATGGTCCGTTGCTGGCCGCGGCCATCGTCGGCGGCCTGGTGGCCACCCTCGCCCAGGACATGCCGATGAAGCTCGGCATCATCACCGGCGCCCTGTCGGGCATCACCGCCGGCGTCATCGCCGATCACTTCCGCCGCCGCCGGCCGGAGGCATCATGAGCGACTACCCGGTGCTGCTGGTGGTGCTGGTGGGCGGTCTCGGCACCTACCTGGTGCGTGTCTCCTTCCTGTTCATCCTCGGCAACCGCGTGGTTTCGCCGCTGGTGGAGAACATCCTGCGCTACATCCCGCCGGCCGCATTCGCCGCGCTGGCCATACCGGCGGTGGTGCGCCCGGAAGGGGTCATCGCGCTTGGACCGGACAATCTCAAGCTGCTGGCGGCGGTGGTGGCGCTGGTGGTGGGCTACCGGACCCGCAGCGTGATGTGGGTGCTGGTGTCGGGCATGGGCAGCCTGTGGCTGCTGACCTGGCTCGCCGCCTGAGGCCCGCCGCATCGCCGGCCAACATCGACCACGACGAGAGGAGACAACCCATGGCAGAGCAATCCTTCGCCAACGGCCACTGCCAGTGCGGCGACGTTCGCTGGCGGGCCAGTGCCGCGCCGGTGCGCATGGCTCGCTGTCACTGCGCCGACTGCCGGCGCGCCTCGGGCACCGGACACATGTCGCTGGCCTTCTTCACCGAGGATACGGTGGACATCGACGGCGAGGTCTCAGGCTTCGCCGCCACCGCCGACAGCGGCAACACCAATACCCGCTACTTCTGCCCGCGCTGCGGTTCGCGGCTGTTCACCCGCAACTCGGCCAGGCCCGGGGTGGTGGGGATTGCCGTCGGCAGCGCCGAGAACAGCGACTGGTTCCAGCCCGGCGGCGTGGTCTACCTGCGTGGCCGGCCGGCGTGGGACGCCGAACCCGGCGACACGCCGGCCTTCGACGCCATGCCCACCTAGCTAGGGCGCCTTGTCCGCGGCGGGCGCGGCCTGCACCTCGTGGTGCTGCACGCCCAGGCCGGACACTTCCAGCGTAACCCGGTCGCCGGCCTCCAGGTAGACCGGCGGCTCGGCGCCCATGCCCACCCCGGCGGGGGTGCCGGTGGCGATGATGTCGCCCGGCTTCAAGGTCATGAAGCGACTGATGTAGGACACCAGGTAGGCCACCTTGAAGATCATGTCGGCGGTGTTGCCGGACTGTCGGCGGACACCGTTGACGTCCAGCCACAGGTCCAGCGACTGCGGATCCGGCACCTCGTCGCGGGTAACCAGGCACGGGCCGATGGGTCCGAAGGTATCGTGGGACTTGCCCTTCAGCCAGCCACCGGTGCCGGCGAGCTGGTGGTCGCGCTCGGAGACGTCGTTGACCGTGCAGTAGCCGGCCACGTACTTCAGCGCATCGGCCTCGCTGACCCGGCACGCGGTATAGGCGATGACCACGCCCAGTTCCACCTCCCAGTCGGTCTTGCGCGATCCCGGCGGCAGCACGATGGGGTCGTCGGGGCCGCTGATGCAGGAAATCGCCTTGCTGAACAGGATCGGCTCGGCGGGCACCTTCGCCCCCGACTCGGCGGCATGGTCGGCATAGTTCAGGCCGACGCCGATGAACTTGCCGACCCCGGCCAGGCAGGGACCAAGACGCACCTCGCTCTCGACCAGCGGCAACCCGGCCGGGTCGAGAGCGCGGATGTAGTCCATGCTCTCGGCGTCGAGCATGCGGGGATGGATGTCCTGGACCACGTTGGCCAGGTCGCGCAGCTGTCCGTGCTCGTCGAGCAACGCCGGCCTTTCATGGCCAGGCGAACCGTATCTGGCGAATTTCAACAGCGAAGGCTCCGGGGGACACCCGCGCGGCGGACGCCGGCGGGCAGGCGGTGGACGATGGAATATTTGTGACAGAATCGCCGGGGCAAGTAAAGCATCCCTCAGTCGGCCACCGGCAGGCGGAACAGGTAGACGGTCAGCGCGCTGCCGATCACGGTCAGCAGCACCACCGCCCAGGCGGCGCCGACCAGCCACATCGACAGGCCCATGGTCAGCCAGATGGTGATCACCGCGCGCCGTCGTACCGCGCGTGGCAGCCGGCCACCGTCACGGAAACTGCGCACCATGGGTCCGAACCAGCGATGCGCGAGCAGCCAGCGATGGAACCTGGGCGAGGAGCGGGCGAAGCACCATGCCGCCAGCAACACGAACACGGTGGTCGGCATCAGCGGCAGAAAGATGCCGATCACCCCCAGCGCCAACGACACCCAGCCGGCGACGAACAGCAGGCCGCGCCACGGCCCGGCGCTCAACGGCCGCCGTCCCGGACCTGGCTGAGGGTGCGTCCCGGGGCAATGGCCTCCGGGTCAACGAGCAGGTGGATGATGGCCGGCAGGCCGGAATCCACCGCGCGGCGATAGGCAGCCTCGAAGGCGTCGGTGTCGCGCACGGTCTCGCCGTGACCACCGTGGGCACGGGCCAGCGCGGCGAAATCGGGATTGCGCAGGGTGGTGGCCGAGACGCGGCCGGGATAGCTGCGCTCCTGGTGCATGCGGATGGTGCCGTACATGCCGTTGTCCACCACGACGACCACGATGGCGGCATCGTGCTGCACCGCCACCGCGAACTCCTGGCCGGTCATCTGGAAGCAGCCGTCGCCGACCAGGCAGACCACCGGTGTCCGCGGATGGCGCAGCCGTGCCGCCACCGCCGCCGGCAGGCCGTAGCCCATCGACCCGGAGGTGGGCGCAAGCTGCGTGCCGAAGCGCCGGAAGCGGTGAAAGCGATGCAGCCAGCCGGCATAGTTGCCGGCACCGTTGGTGAGGATGGCGTCGTCGGGCAGCACGTCGCCAAGCCAGCGGACGATGGCGCCGACCTGCACCGCGCCGGGGTTCGACGGCGGCGTATCCGACCAGGCCAGGTACTCGGCATGGGCGGCGCGGCCTCGCTGGTTCCCGCCGTTGCCCCGCGGCGCGGCGGCGAGGAAGGCTCCCGGGGTGGCGCACAGGGCCAGCGTCGGGTGGTAGATGCGGCCAAGCTCCTCGGCCCCCGGATGCACGTGCACCAGCGTCCTGCCGGGCTCCGGCATGCCCAGCACGGAGAAGCCCTGGGAGGGATTCTCGGAAAATCGTGCACCGACCAGCAGCAGCAGGTCGGCACGTTCCAGACGCTGTCGAAGGGCCGGGTTGATGCCGAGCCCCACGTCCCCGGCATAGTGATCGTGCAGGTGGTCGAACAGCATCTGGCGACGGAAGGAACAGGCCACCGGCAGGTCCCAGGACTCGGCGAAGTCGCGCAATGCCGTCACCGCGGTCTCGTTCCAGCGCGAGCCGCCGACCACCGCCAGCGGTTCGCGCGCCGATGCCAGCAGGTCCTCGAGCCGCGCCATGTCCGCCGGCGTCGGCGCCGGCTCGGCCACCTCCACCCGGCGTCCGGGCATCGCGGTACACGGCTCGCGCAGCATGTCCTCGGGCAGGGCCAGCACCACCGGGCCGGGCCGGCCGCTCATGGCCACGTGGAAGGCGTGGCTGACGATCTCGGGAATGCGGCTGGCATCGTGGATCTCGTCCACCCACTTGGCCATGCCGCCGAAGAAGCGGCGGTAGTCCACTTCCTGGAAGGCATCGCGGCCGACCATGTCGCGGCCGACCTGGCCGACGAACAGGATCATCGGCGTGGAGTCCTGCTGGGCCACGTGCACGCCGCTGGCGGCATTGGTGGCGCCGGGGCCGCGGGTAACCATGGCGATGCCCGGCCGGCCGGTCATCTTGCCGTCGGCCTCGGCCATCATCGCGGCACCGCCCTCCTGGCGGCAGACCACGGTCTCGATGGCCGAGTCGTGCAGGCCGTTGAGCACGGCCAGGTAGCTTTCCCCGGGGACGCAGAAGACGCGCTCGACGCCCTGCGCCTCGAGGCAGGCCACCAACTGCTGTCCGGCGTCGCTCACCGCCCTAGGCCGAGTAGTCGTAAAAGCCGCGACCGCTCTTGCGACCCAGGTGGCCGGCATCGACCATCTGCTTGAGCAGCGGGCAGGGCCGGTACTTGCTGTCGCCGAACTCGTTGAGCAGGATCTGCTGCACGAACAGGCACACGTCGATGCCGATCATGTCGGCCAGCGCCAGCGGGCCGATGGGATGGTTGGCGCCGAGTTTCATGGCCTCGTCGATCTCCGCCGCGCTGGCCACGCCCTCGTGCAGCAGGAACACCGCCTCGTTGATCATCGGCACCAGCATGCGGTTGACGATGAAGCCGGGCGAGTCCTTCACCCCAACCGGGACCTTGCCCAGTGCCCGTGCCAGCTCGTCGGCGGCGGCATAGGTGGCGTCGGTGGTCTGCAGCGCGCGGATCACCTCCACCAGCTTCATCAACGGCACCGGGTTGAAGAAGTGCATGCCCACCACCTGTCCCGGGCGACTGCTGGCCGCGGCCAGGCGGGTCAGCGACAGCGACGAGGTGTTCGAGGCAAGGATGGCATCGGCCCGGGTCACTTCGTGCAGGCGGGCAAACAACGCCAGCTTCAGGTCGATGTTCTCCACCGCCGCCTCGATCACGATGTCGACATCGGCCAGCGCCTCGACCTCGGTGGCGGTGGTGATCGCGGCCAGCGCCGCGTCCTGCTGCTCGGCGGTGATGCGCTCCTTCTCCACCAGCTTGCCGAGACTGCGCCGGATGCCGCCCATGCCACGCTCGAGCTGCGCCGAAGAGATGTCCTGCAGGACGACGGAATAGCCGCTCGCCGCGCCGGCCTGGGCAATGCCGCTGCCCATGGTGCCGGCGCCGACGACGCCGATGGTCTTGATGCTCACGTGGATTCTCCGCGATGGCTGGTGACGAGCCGCGGCATTCTGCGCGATCACCGTGCAGGTGGCAACCGCGCGGGATGCCTCAGTCGGCGGCGGCGAGGTTCACCGGCTGGCCGTGCGGGGTATTCAGGTAGGCACGTCGCCAGCGTTCCTTGCGCCGGGCCAGTTCGGCCGGTGCCAGGCTGGCCCGCTTAAGGCACAGCCGTTCCAGCGCGTTGAGCCAGTGCAGGTAGTAGTCGCTGCCGTCGTCGGCCTCGCCGCGGGCGCCAGCGTCGGCGATCTCGGCGGACAGCGCGTCCGCCCACTCCGTCCAGGTGAAGCAGCCCTGCTCGTGCAGGGCCAGGGCCAGGGCAAAGGCCTCGGCCTGCCAGGGCGCGGCGAACACCGGGCCGTCGTCGTCCGCCGGCAGGCGCGGATCGACGCTCATGCGGCCACCAGGTGCGGCTGCCACAGGTCGACGTGGACGCTGTCGTGGCTGTCGTTGCCCCACAGTGCCGAGGCCGGCATGCGCACCGTGTACAGGTGCTCGCCGCGCCTTTCCCCGTGGGCATGGGCATCGGCAAAGACATGACAGCCGCGATGGGCGACGATCACCCCGCGATGACCACGGGCGTAGCGCGGCACCCGGGTATGGCCGCGCGGATGGGCGTTGATCACGCGTACCGCGTCGCCCACGGCGAAGACCGGCGGCGCGCTCGGCGGCAGGTCCACCGGGGCACCCCGGCGCAGCACCGCCGCGACCCGCCCGGCGGCCAGCGGCGCCTGGCCAGCGGGACCGCTGGCGCGGGCGCCGGCCAGCTCGGCCTCGCTCAACAGCCCCTTCTCGCGCAGCAGCGTGGTCAACCCCGCCAGCCAGTTCTCGTAGTAGTCGTTGCGCAGGTAGTCCACCGGGTGCTGGCGTTCCCGGGCATGGCGGGACTCGTCGAGGTTCCAGTGCCCAAGCGCGCCGCAGGCCAGGGTGATGGCGAAGGCGCGACGTTGCCAGGCATGGTGGAAGACCGGCTCGTCGCGCTCCGCCTGCGCAGCCACCGGGCCGAGGCCGTGCATGCCGCCAAGATCGTGGGCGCCGTTCACGACGGCGACACCGGCGCCAGGACCTCCACGCCGATCATGCTGTTGCGGGTCACCAGCGCGGCCAGCGCCGGCTCGTCCAGCGCCTCGCTGCCCGGCGGGCGCATCGGCAGCACCAGGTAGCGCATCTCGGCGGTGGAGTCCCACACCCGCACCTCGACGCCGTCTTCCAGGACGGTGCCGAACTCGGCCAGCACGCCGCGCGGATCGGACACCGCGCGGGCGCGGTAGGGGGCCGACTTGTACCAGGCCGGCGGCAGGCCGAGCACCGGCCAGGGGTAGCAGGAGCACAGCGTGCAGACCACCAGGTTGTGCACCGCGGGGGTGTTCTCCACCACCGCCATGTGCTCGCCCTGGCGACCGCCGAAGCCCATCGCCTCGATGGCGGCGGTGGCATCGGCCAGCAGCCACGCGCGGTAGTCATCGTCGCACCAGGCCCGGGCCACCACCCGTGCGCCGTTGCGCGGGCCGACGCGGTGCTCGTAGGTATCGATCAGCACGTCCAGCGCGGCCGGGTCGACCAGGCCCTTCTCCACCAGCAGCGACTCCAGCGCCTTGACCCGCAATGCCGGGTCCGGCGGTGGCTCGGTGTGATCGTGATCGTGGTGATGGTGGCCAGGGGACTGGCCGGGCTCGTGTTCGTCGCCCATGCTCGGCTCCGCGCCGCTTCGGGAACGGGCATTGTAGCAACCCGGCGTGCCGCGCACTTGCCCGTCACCGGCGGCGGGCGCACAATGATCGGCCCGCGTTCACCCGTTGCCGGCCATGTCCGCCATCGCCCATCTTCGTTCCGGCGTCCTGCTCGTGCTGCTGCCCGGCTTCGCCCTCGGCTTCCTGGCGGCGCTTGGCATCCGCCACGCCGATACCCTGGTCGCGCTGACCGCCGATGCCTACCAGGCCCGCTTCCGCGCCATGACCTCGACCCCGTCCACGCCGCTGCGCTACTACGCGGTGCACGATCGCGACCTGCAACTGGCAGCCATCGCGCCACCCGGGGTGGCCGCGGTCGCCGCCACGTCGCTCGGCGGATTGAGCGCCATCGAGATCGTGCCCGGAGGCCAGGAGGCCATCCACCGACTGCGCCAGGTCCCCGGCGTGTACTACGTCCTCGCCGGCAACCTGCCGCTCGTCTGCCACTGACCGGCGCCACCGGCGCCCCGGCCGCTCAGCCCCAGCGCAGCAACGCCAGGCCGTTGCCGCCGGCACCGCCGCCGTCGGCACCGGGCAGCACGTGCCCGGCAACGGGGTTCGCGTCCCGTTCCCGGACCAGGCAGGTGCCACCGCAACGTCCGCCTTCGCCGGCGGCGCCGCCAAGCCGGGCATTGCCGCCCGGCCCGCCGACGATGCCGCCGCCACCGCCGCCGTTGCCGCCGTTGGAGACCGCGCCGATGGTGCGCCCGGCCTGTCCGCTGCCGCGCCCGGCCGGTGCCTCCGCGCCGCCACCGCGGCCATGGGGCTGGTGACCGGCCTCGATCTCCACCCGGCCACCGCCGCCGCCACCGCCGGCTGCCACCAGCAGGCGGGTCTCGCCCCGCAGCAGGGCCGAGCCGGCACCACCGCCGCCACCACCGCCACCGACACCGGCGGGGGAGGCATCACTGCCGTCACCGCCGTCGAGACCACAGGCCGACGGTCCCCCGGCACCGCCATGCAGACGGCCACCGTCGGTGCCGGCCGCACCGATGCACACGGTCAGCATTTCCCCGGGCACCACCGGGATGGTCACGGTGATGGCGGCACCGGCGCCGCCGCGGCAGCGGGCGGTCAGGCCCTGGGCAAGCCGCGGACCGTCGCCGCCGTCGGCACCGCGCAGCGCCACCTTGAGCATCATCACCCGCGGTGGCACCGAGAACACGAAACGTCCCGGGCGATCGAACAGGGCCTCGCCGGGAAACGGCAACTCGACACCGTCGCCGGCTTCGCCGGGCGGTGCCTGCGGCAGCGGCAGGTCCGGTAACGGCGGCCGGGCAGGCAGCGGGTCGGGCCAGGCCGCCGGACCGCGCAGCCGGGCGCGGGCATCGGGGTGGAGGGAAAGGGGTTCAAGCAGCTGGGTCATCTTGCGGATCATGGTTCCTCCGTGTCATCCCTCGACGACCCGACGTCCTCGTGCACCCGGTTGACAGCGGCATGGGCATCGATCCGCCTGTCGGTCGTCCTTGGTAAAGAAGCCTTTGACCGAATGGTCTTCCCGGGGTTCCCTGTTGGCCACTGGTTACCCAGTGGTATCGGCATGGTAGATTGGAACTAAAATGACCCGTCACCGGTTTCATCCACCCCGTAAGGAATCCGCCATGCACCGACCCATGCTCCGCACCGTCTCGATCCTTCTTCTTGCCACCGTCGCCGGCAGTGCAGCCGCGCATACCGGCGAGGGTCTGTCCGGCGGCTTCGCCAGCGGCTTCGCGCACCCCCTGCTCGGCTGGGACCACGTCGCCGCGATGGTCGCGGTGGGCCTGTGGGGCGCCTTCCTCGGCAGCCCGGCAATCTGGATCCTGCCGGTGGTGTTCCCGCTGGTGATGGCCCTCGGCGGCGCCATGGGCGTGGCCGGCATCCCGGTGCCGGCGGTGGAAACCGGCATCGCGGCATCGGCCCTGGTGCTCGGCCTGATGGTGCTGTTCAGCGTGCGCCCGCCCATCGCGGTGGCCGCGATCCTGGTCGGCGCCTTCGCCATCTTCCACGGTCATGCCCACGGCACCGAATTGCCCGATGCCGCCAACGCGGTGGCCTACAGCGTCGGCTTCGTGATCGCCACCGGCCTGCTGCACCTGGCCGGCATCGCCCTCGGCGGCCTGGTGCGCTGGCCGGCCGGGCGGTGGCTGGTGCGCGCCTGCGGCGGCGGCATCGCGCTGGCCGGCGTGGGGTTTCTCACCGGCGCCCTGTGAGGAGCGTTCTCGGCCTCGCCGCGCTGCTGGCGCCCACCGCGCCGGCACGGGCACACACCACCATCGAGGGTATCGGCGAGTTCTACAACGGCCTGCTGCACCCGGCGGTGGTGCCCGCCCATGCCATCGTGCTGGTGGGTCTTGGCCTGCTGCTCGGCCAGCAGGGTGTTGCCCACCTGTGGCGCGCCCTGCCGGTGTTCGCCGCCGCGCTTGCCGTCGCCCTGCTGGCGTCCGGCCAGGCCGCGGTGCCCGCGGCGGCGAGCTGGCTGCTGGTCGCCGCCCTTGCCTGCGGCCTGCTGCTGGCGTCGGCAATGCACCTGCCGATCGCGGCGGGCACGGTGCTTGCCCTGGCCACCGCGGCGCTGGTGGGCCTGGACTCGGCGCCCGACCTGGTCGGCGCCGAGCGGCTGCTGACGCTGGCCGGCACCTGGCTCTCGGCCAGCTTCGCGGTGCTGTGGTTCTTCGCCCTCGCCGACGTCGGCCGTCGGCCCTGGCAGCAGGTGGCCGTGCGGGTGGCCGGATCGTGGATCGCGGCCGCCTCCTTGATGGTGCTTGCCCTCGGCCTGGCCGCCTGACGCCGCGCTACTCCACCGTGATGGTGATGGTCTCCGAGGCCACCGGTGGCTGGTGCGGCACGTGGGCGAGATCGCCGAGCAGCAGTTGCAGCGTGTGCGTGCCCGGGGCCAGCTCGACGTGGGCCTCGGTCTGGCCGCCACCGAAGTGGCGATGGTGCTCGTCGCTGGGGATCGGCTGGCCGGGATCGGGCATCGGCGTATCGATCAGCAGGTGATGATGGCCGGTGTTGTCCACCGCCACCCCGGCCGGGGCCACGCCCATGCCGCGCAGCCCGAACTGCACGTGCACCGGGCTGGAGACGGTGGCGCCGTCGGCGGGGCTGATGAAGTAGACGGCGGCGCCTTCGCCCGCCGGTGCGGCCCAGGCCGCGGAAGCAGCCAACAGGGCCGAGAAGAGCACAACACGTTGCAGGCTAGCCATGGGAATCCTCCGTTGCGGTGATCCGTAGGCGATAGCGTAGACCGAAGCGACACGCCGGGGAAGTCCCCGCGACGGCGCGGCTACAGGTACCAGTGATGCTCGCGGGGATGGATCTGCGCCATGAAGGCGTCGAACTCGGCCTGCTTCACCTCGGCGTACAGGTCGAGGTAGTCGCGGCCGAAGTAGTCCGGCAGGATGCGCGCGCCGCGCAGGTGGTCCAGCGCCTTCCACAGCGTGGTCGGCAGGCTCTCGTCCACCGCCGAGCCGGCATTGCCGGTGTGCCGCGGCGGAGCGGGCAGGCCGCGCACCAGGCCGTGGTGCAGGCCGGCCAGCACCGCCGCCACCACCAGGTAGGGATTGGCCTCGGCGCCGGCGACGCGGTGCTCGATGCGGCGGTTGGCGCCGTCGCTGGGCGGGATGCGAAAGGCCACCGAGCGATTGTTCTCCCCCCAGTCCCGGGTCACCGGAACGAACTCGTCGGGGGCGAAGCGGCGGTAGACGTTGAGGTTGGGGGCGAACAGTGCCATGGCCTCGGCCATGGTCCCGGCCAGGCCGGCCACCGCGCAGGACAGCCGCGTCTCGCCATCGGCGCGGGCCGGGTCGAAGACGTTCTCGCCGTGCTCGTCGGCCAGGCTGACGTGCACGTGCATGCCGCTGCCGGACTGGTCGGCGAAGGGCTTGGACAGGAAGGTGGCGTCGAAGCCGTGGGCGCGACTGGTGCCGACCACCGCGCGGCGCAGCAGCGCGGCGTGGTCCGCCGCCGCCAGCGGGTCGGCGACGTGGGCGAGGTTGATCTCGAACTGCCCCGCCCCGTACTCGCTGATCATGCTGGTGGTGGGCACGCCCTGGGCGGCGCAGGCCGACTCGATGGCGCCGAGCACCTCGCCGTACTCGTCGAGCTTGTCCACCGAAAGCACCCGGCCACCGGCTTCGCGCAGGCCGCTGCGTGGCGATGTCACCGCTCGCGGGCTGCCATCGTCGCCGCGCCGGGGATCGAGCAGGTAGAACTCGAGTTCCACCGCCAGGGTGGGCACCAGGCCCAACTCGCCGAAGCGGGCCGCCACCTTCTCCAGCACCCGTCGCGGGTCATGGGAAAGGGGCTGCCCGTCGGCGGCGCCGACCAGGGTGGCGAGCACCTGGGCGCGGTCGCCGGGAAGCCACGGCACCGGCGCCAGGGTGCCGGGCAGCGGCCGCGCAAAGGCGTCGGGGTCGCCGTCGGAAAAGCCGTGGCCCATCGGGTCGGCGGTGTTGCCGAGCACGTCCACCAGCTGCATGGCGGCGCAGACCGGCGTGCCGACACGGTAGACGGTGGACATGGCGTCGCGTGGCAGGCGCTTGCCGATGGCGTGGCCGCACAGGTCGATGACCAGCACGTCGAGATGAGACGTCTGCGGGTGCGCGGCCAGGTAGCGCGCCAGTTCTTCGTGTTGCTCCACCGATTCCCCCCGGCGGCACCGGACTCGATCCCGCGCATGGCATGCCGGGGCCAGGGTCGGCGCCGGCCGGGGCAGTATACTTGGCCGGGCCGGGCACCGCCCGGTCCCTGGCAAGACCACCTTCACGGGAGCATCGATGAAAGTCCTGATCACCGGAGGCGCCGGCTTCCTTGGCCAGCGCCTGGCCCGGTCCCTGGTCGAGACCGGTTCGCTGCGCGTCAACGGCGTCGAACGACCGCTCGGCGAGCTGGTGCTGCTCGACCACGTCGAGCCATCCGGCGCGGCACTGCCCGGCGTGCGCGCGGTGCGTGGCGACGTTCGCGACGCCGCGCTGCTCGACCGCCTGGTGGACGACGACACCGCCGTCGTCTACCACCTCGCCGCCATCGTCAGCGGCCAGGCCGAGGCCGAGTTCGACCTTGGCCTGTCGATCAACCTCGACGCCTCCCGCGCCCTGCTGGAAACCTGTCGACGACGCGGACAGCGGCCACGGGTGGTGTTCACCAGCTCGGTGGCGGTCTACGGCGGCGCGCTGCCCGAGGTGGTCACCGACGACACCGTGCTGGCGCCGCGTTCGTCCTATGGCACCGCCAAGGCGATGGCGGAACTGCTGCTGGCCGAGTATCACCGGCGCGGCTTCGTCGACGGCCTCGCCCTGCGCCTGCCCACGGTGAGCGTGCGACCGGGCCGGCCGAACCAGGCCGCCTCGTCCTTCGCCAGCAGCATCATCCGCGAGCCGGTCAACGGCGAGGTGGCCCACTGCCCGGTGCCGGGGCATACCCGGGTCTGGCTGATGTCGCCGCGGGTGGCCATCGACAGCCTGGTGCATGCCGCCGGCGTCGACCGCGCGGCGCTGCCCACGCACCCGGGCCTCAACCTGTGCGGCCTGTCGCTGACGGTGGACGAGATGCTCGCCGCCCTCGCCCGGGTGGCCGGCGAGGCGGTCGCCGCGCGGGTGCGCTTTAGCCCCGACGAGCAGGTGCAGCGCATCGTCGGCGGCTGGCCCGGGGCCTGGGACATGGCCACCGCGCACCGCCTCGGCTTCCCGCGGCACGACGACTTCGACGCGGTGATCCGCGAACACCTGGCGAGCACCGGCAACGAGGCCGATGGCCGCCAGGCAACTGCCGAGGGCTAGCCGAGCAGCGACTTGCCGAGCATGCCGAGGACGAAGCCGAACACCGCGCCCAGCGGCGGCGACCAGCGTCCGCGCATGCGCGAGGCGGGGGCGATGTCCTGGAAGGTGAGATAGAGGATGCCGCCGGCGGCGAAGGACATCAGGAGCGCGGTCAACCCATGCTGGTCCTGCAGGAACAGGTGGCCGCCCACGGCGCACAGCGGCCCGAGCAACGTGACCAGGAACAGGATGCGCAGGGTCTTCGCGCCGTTGCCGCCGCCATCGACGACCTCGCGGTAGGCATTGAAGCCCTCGGGCAGGTTCTGCAGGCCGATGAAGCCGGCCAGCAGGTAGCCGAGGCGGGGATTGGCGGCGAACACGGCGCCCATGGACAGGGCTTCGGGCACGAAGTCGGTGAGCATGGCGACGAACTGCGATTTCGGTCCGCCGCCGCGCGCAATCCAGGTATCCACCAGGCAGAACACCGCACCGCCGAGGCAAAAGGCCACCGCCACCGTCACCGGGTCGAGGTGCGCCAGTCCCTCGGGCACCAGGGCGAAGGCCACCGCGGCCACCAGCACGCCGCCGCCGAAGGCCACCATGGTGTGCACGAACACCGGGCCGTTCACCAGCGGGCCGCGCAGGTGTGCCAGGCAGCCGCCGAGCCAGGCCGAGAGGCCGGCCAGCCAGGCCACCACGACGATGACGAGGGTAGTGCTCACCGCCGGTGGCGGCGACGACCCGCCGTCTCGTGCGCATGCAACATGAATGGTCTCACCGCTGCCAGGAGCCGCCTATTATCGACACCCGCGCGGGCGCTGGGCAACCGTTGTCAGCCCATGGTGGACGGCAGCCAGAGGATCAGGCCGGGGAAGATCACCAGCACGGCCACCACCAGCAGGTGCGCGATGACATGCGGCACCACGCCGACGAAGACGTCCTCCGTGGGCACCTTGGCATAGTGGGAGACGACGAAGACGTTCAGCCCCACCGGCGGCGTGACCAGGCCGATCTCGGCGATGACCACGATCAGCACGCCGAACCAGACCGGGTCGTAGCCCAGGTGCAGCACCAGCGGCAGCACGATGGGCACGGTGAGGATCAGGATGGCGATCTGGTCGAGGAACAGGCCGAGCACGAGGTAGAAGACGAGAATGCCCATCAGGATCCACACCGGCGACACGGTGGTGTCGGTGATGGCGGCGATCAGGTCCTGGGGCAACTGGGTGACGGTGACGTAGTAGCCGAACACCTGCGCGCCGATGACGATGGCGCCGATCATCGCGGTGGTGGTGGTCGCGCGGAACAGCACCTCGCGCAGCGACTCGCGGTTGATGCTGCCACGGAACAGGGCAATCAGGAACGAGCCGAAGGCGCCGATGGCCGATGCCTCGGTGGGCGTCGCCACGCCGAAGTAGATCGACAGGGTCACGGCGACGAACAGCGCCAGGAAGGACACCGCCGCCAGCGGCTGCTTGCCGGACAGGCCGGCGGCGTCCACCGTCGGCGCCCACTGCGGCCGCCAGCGGATCAGGCAAAGCACGGTGGCAATGATGGCGAACATCACCAGCAGGCCGGGCACCACCCCGGCGATCAGCAAGGTGCCGATGTTCTCGCCGCTCAGCATGCCGTAGAGGATCAGCGCGATGCTCGGCGGGATCAGCATGGCCAGGGTGCCGGAGATGGCGACCACGCCGGAGGCGAACTTCACGTCGTAGCCGTGGCGCATCATGGTCGGCACCGAGCTTACCGACAGCGTCGCCGCGGCGGCGGTGCTCGAGCCGGACACGGCACCGAAGGCAGCCCCGGTCACCGCGGTGGCAATGGCCAGCCCGCCCGGCAACTTGCGCACCGCCGCGCCCACCAGCTCGAACATCTCGTCGGCAATGCGGCTGACGATCATGAACTCGGCCATCAGGATGAACATCGGGAAGGTGATCAGCTCGTAGCTCGACACCGCGCTGGTGGGCGTGGTCTCGAGGATGCCGAGCACCATGTTCACGCCACCGACCATGAACAGCCCCACCGTGCCGGACAGCATCAGCGCGAAGGCGACCGGCAGGCCGAGGAACAACAGCGCGATGAGCAGCGCCAGCGCCAGCAGGGTCACAGCGGGCCACCGGCAAGGTAGGGGTCGTTGCCGCGATGCCCGAGCGACATGCCAAGATGATGGATGGCGGTCAACCCGATGCGCAGTGCCAGCACCGACAGCCCGACCACCACCAGGGCACCGGCGGTCCAGGCCGGCCAGCGAATGCCGCCAGCCATGACCTCGTCGTGCAACCAGCTGGTATAGGTGGCACCGGCCTTCATCCAGGTCGCGGTGCCGATCAGCAGCGTCACCGGCAGGTAGGCGAGGCCAAGCACCAGGTGGGCGATGCGGCCGGGCAGCTTGCGCTGCACCACCTCGATGTACAGGTGCTTGTTGGCACCCAGGGCATAGGACACCGAGAGGAAGAACAGGCCCGGCATCAGGTAGCGGGTGAGCACTTCGAATGCCCATACCAGCGGCGCGTTGAACAGGTAGCGTGCGACCACGTCGCAGATCATGATCAACATGATCGAGATCATCGCCACGCCGGCGACGAGCATGAACCAGCGCTCGATCCGGCGCAGCAGGTCATGGGCGATTGTCATCTGGTGCCCCCGTTGTCGATACGGTCATTGTTCCGGGATGCGGCCACCGCCGACAGCAACGTCGTCGGCACGGCCAGCTCGTGTTCCAGCAGGATGCTGGCAAAGCACTTCCCCTGCGGGTCGAGACGCAGGGAACTGGCGCCGCCACCGCCGAGGGCGCGACGCAGCAGGAAGTTCAGACCGCCGACCCCCGGCAGTTCGTAGCGGCTGACCTCGCCCTTGCACAGGTGGGCGAAGACCTCGCCGACCACCTCGGTGGTCAACGCCAGGCGAAGGAAGTCGTACACCGCCGGCACCCGGGCAAGCACGCCGATGTTCGCGTTGTCGCCCTTGTCGCCGCTGCGCGCCCAGGCAATGGCCCGCAGCGGTACCGTTTCGGTGGCGCCGGAGGTTGGCGCGGCAACAGGCTCGACCACCTCGTCCAGCCGCGCGGCGGCTTCGGCCGGAGCCGCCGCCGGTGGCAGGTCATGCCGCTGCCCTGCCTCGATGATGGCGATGTCCACCTCGCTCTTCGGCACCAGGAAGGAATACAGGCGGGTCACCTCGGTGGGCTTGGGCCGACCGGCGAAGTAGCCGCAGATGCCCGGCGCGGTGGCGGTCAGGCTCGGCATCACCTCGCGGCAGAAGGTTTCCACCGCGCCTCGCTCGGCGTGTTCCACCGCGATCTTGAAGGTCGCCTCGCGCACCGGTCCTGCGTGCGCGGCATCTCCGACGAGGTCGCCGCCGCCGACCACCTCGACACTGGTCTGGGCGAAGTCGCCGAGCCGCTGCCGCTGGTTGATGCGCCGCGACTTGGCGAGGATGGCATCGGCGATGCGTCGCGCCTTCGGCACCGCGTCGGCACCGGCCACCGTCAGGCTGGTGGTGGCCTTGTATCCCTGGTTGTAGGTCGCCGACACCTTGTAGGTGCCGGTGGGTGGCCGGCCCCGTGCACCGGACACGCGCACCGCGTCCGGGCCCACTTCGGTGAGGGTCACCCCTCGCCAGTCGCAGGTCACGTCGGGCATGTGGTAGGCGGCCGGGTCGCCGATCTCGTAGACCATCTGCTCACCCACGCTGCCGCGACTGACCAGTCCGCCGGTACCCTCGGGCTTGGTGATCACGCCGCTGCCGTCGGCGTGGCACACGGCAATGGGATAGCCCATGTTGTCCCAGCCTTCGACCTGCTGCCAGTCGGTGAACAGGCCGCCGACGCCCATGCAGCCGCATTCCACCAGGTGGCCGAGCAGGGTGCCCGCGGCGAGGCGGTCATGGTCGTCGGGCGACCAGCGGAACTCGTGCACCAGCGGGCCGAGCACCACCGCGCTGTCCACGCAGCGACCGGTGACGACGATGTCGGCTCCGCGGTCGAGGGCGGCGGCAATGGGCATGGCGCCGAGGTAGGCATTGGCGCTGAGCAGTTGTTCGGGCAGCGGCGTGCCGGCTTCCATTTCCTGCACGCCGATGGCGCGCAACCGGTCGATCCGCGGCAACAGGTCGTCGCCGGTCACCACCGCGACCTTGGCCTCGATGCCCAGTTCCGCGAGCAGCTCCTCGATGCGCAGGCGGCAGCCGTCGGGATTGACGCCGCCGGCATTGGCCACGATGCGGATGCCCTTCTGCCTGGCCTCGACCAGCACGCCGGCGAGGACGTTGTCGACGAAGTCCGGGATGTATCCCCGCGACGGATCCCGCCGGCGCACGCGCGCGAGCAGTGCCATGGTGATCTCGGCCAGGTAGTCGAATACCAGGTAGTCGATGTTGCCGGCATGCACCAGTTGCCTGGCGCCTTCGTCCGAGTCTCCCCAGAACCCCGACGCGCAACCGATCCTGACCACGCGGTCTTCCATTGTCATGCTCCCGTGCCTAGCGGCCAACCCAGTTCGGCTGGCGTTTCTCCAGGAAGGCGCTGGCGCCTTCCTTCAGGTCCTCGGAGTGAAAGAACATCACCCGCAGCGCGTTCAGGTAGTCGATGGCGGTGCCGGCCGACATGCCGGTGCTGACGCGGAAGGCATCCATGCCCATGCGCAGTGCATAGGGGCTGAACGAGGCCACCGCCTGCGCCACCTTGCGCGCCTCGTCGACGAGCGCGTCGTGGGCGGCGACCACGTGCACCAGGCCCTTGGCCCGTGCCTCCTCGACATCGATGGTGCGCCCGGTGAGGCTCAGCGCCAGGGCCTCGCGATCTCCCATGGCGGCGCGGATGGCCGGCAGGATGACCAGCGGGAACAGGCCCAGCCGCAGTTCGGTTGCGCCGAAACGCGCCTTCTCCGAGGCGACCACGATGGGGCAGGCGCAGGCAATGCCGAAGCCGCCACCGTAGGCCGGGCCGTTGATCGCGGCGACCACCGGCTTCGGGTAGTCGGCCAGCCGCTTGAACAGCGTCGCCGTGCCCATGCCTTCTTGGTAGATGTCGCCGGCGCCCTTGTCACGGTAGGTGGTGAACTCGCGCAGGTCGCCGCCGGCGCAGAAGCTGTCGCCGTTGGCCGACAGCAGCACCACGCTGATCTCGTCGTCGGCGGCGCAGGCGTCGAGACAGGCGATCAGCTCCTCGACCAGCTCGGTGTTCAACGGGTTGCGCTTCTCCGGCAGGTTCAGGGTAATGGCGCCGATGCGGTTGTCCCGCTCGAAAAGTACGACGGGCATGGTTCCTCCGTGCTGTGCGTGTGAGGTGGCCGGATACCGGATCCGCGCTAGCGGTCCGTTCCGAGATGGGTGATGCCCTGCTCCGCGAGACGGGTGACGCGATCACCGTCGACGCCGAATTCCTCGAGGATCTCCCGGCTGTGCTCGCCCAGTGTCGGCGGCGGCCGCGAGAACAGGCACGGCGTCTCGTTGAACTTGATGGGAAAACCGAAGATCGAGAACTCCCCCGCGGTGGGATGCTCGAAGCGCTGGATCATCTCGCGGTGCTGCACCTGCGGATGGGTCATGACCCGGTCCACGGTATGCACCGGGGCCAGCGGCACGTCGTTGGCCTCCATGGCGGCAACCCACTCGTCGATGGTCTTGTCCAGGAAGCGCGCCTGCAGGATGTCGGTCAGTTCCTGGCGATGTTCCACGCGATCGAGGTTGGTGACGAAACGCGGATCTTCCTTCAATGCCGACAGGCCCATGGCATCCACCGCGCGACCGAACAGGCGGTCGTTGAAGGTGGCCAGCGAGACCCAGCCGTCGGACACCTCGAAGACCTGGTAGGGCACGATGCTGGGGTGGCCGGAGCCCAGTGGACCGGGCACCTTGCCGGTGACGCCGTAGGCGGTGAACAGGTAGGAGATCAACGCCATCTGGCCCTCGAGCAGCGAGGTGTCCACCAACTGGCCGCGACCACTGATCGCCCTCGCCTGCAGGGCGGCGAGAATGCCGATGTTGGCCAGCAGGCCGGCGGTGATGTCGCACAGGCTGACGCCGATGCGCACCGGGGAACGCCCCTTCTCGCCGGTCACGCTCATCAACCCGCTGAAGGCCTGCATGTAGATGTCGGTGGCCGGCTTGTCGGCGAACGGCCCGGTGCGGCCGAAGCCGGTGATGGCGCAGTAGACGATGCGCGGATTGATGGCGGCAAGATCCTCGTAGCCAAGCCCGAAGCGATCCATCACGCCGTTCCTGTAGTTCTCCACCACCACGTCGGCTTCACGTGCCATGTCGCGGAAGATCTCCTGTCCCTCGGGCCGCGACAGGTCGAGCACGAGGCTGCGCTTGTTGCGGTTGAAGCTGGCGAAGTAGCTGCTCTCCCCGCCCTGCAGCGGTGGCCATTCGCGGCTGTCGTCGCCCAGTCCCGGTGGTTCGATCTTGATCACGTCGGCGCCGAGGTCGGCCAGCATCATCGAGCAGATCGGGCCGGCCAGTGCCCGGCCGAGGTCCAGTACCTTGATGTTTTCTAGCGGTTGCATGGGGTTCTCTTGTTGCCGGGACTAGCCATGCAGCTTGCGCAGCACGCCCGAGGGGTCCACGTGGTGCCGAAGGATGTGCAGCTCTTCGGCGCTCGGCGGCGTGGTGGTGGCGACTTCGCCGGGCACGATCACCGGGGTGGCGGTATGGTCCATGAACTCCTCGAGCGTCACCCCGGGGTGGAGGGACTTCAGGCGCATGCGCCGGCTGTCGGGGCAGAAGTCGAGCACCGCCAGCGGGCTGACCACCAGTGCCGGGCCGCCACCGGGCAGCCGGTATCGTTCCCGGTCGCCGGGCCCGGTGCCGAAGCCCATGGCCGAGACATGGTCGAGCTTGTCGACGAAGGAGCGGCGGGTATGCTGCTGCATGTAGATGAAGTAGCGCTTCGACACCATGCTGGCATAGGCCAGCCCGGCGGTGCCCGGTCCGCGCAGTTTCGGTCGGCGGGCGTCGCCGATGCCCATCAGGTTCAGGTTGCCGTACAGGTCCACCTGCAGGCCGCCGCCGAAGAACCAGTCGCGCGGCGTGCGAAACACCGACAGCATCGGCAGCACCGACTCGGCGCCGGCATAGATGTTGCGGTAGTCGGTGGTGGAGTGCTGCAACGCCGCCGTCGGCTTGCCCACCATGTTGGTGACGAAGCCCACCGCGCTGGTGATCACCGCCAGGTTCGGCGCGTGGGAAAGCTGGGCGAGACGCGCCGCGGCCAGCGGGATCTCGCTGCGCGCGCCACCGGGGGAGCCGATCTCGCCATCGCGCAGTTCGCGGCTGACCGCCACCGCCACCAGTTCCGGCCAGGCGACGTCGATGTTCTGCTCAGGCATGGATCGCCCCCCGGTTCCTGGCCAGCGCCGACGGCGTGGTCACCCTGTCCAGGTAGTCCAGTGGCCCGGCATCCCGGTCCAGGTGCTTGCCGGCGAACCGCGCGAAGCCGTCCTCCGAGGAAGCCGCCTCGAGGTACTCGCGCAGGCCGGCCTCGTCGAACTGGTAGACGCCGTGGGCGGAACAGGGCCAGGCACCGCCCGGCGCATGCACCACGTGATCGACGACGATGGACGGCACGTCGACGGCAAACGGGTCGACGCCGATGCGGGCGTCGGGGACCACCTCCTCGACGCTGGCGATGACGGTGCCGCCGGCCATGCGCGTGGCCTCGGCGAGGAAGGGATCGGCGAAGGGATAGCCCGCGTAGCTCAGGTTGCCGAAACGATCGGCACTGGCGGCATGCACGATGGCGACGTCGGGGAACACCGCCGGCACCGCGATCACCGGCTCGCCGGTGCAGTGATCCTCCACCACCTTGAGGTCGGGGTTGAGGGTCGGCAGATCGCTGCCGAGACCGCTCTTGACCAGGCCGGAGGGCACGTTCCGCGCGGTCGCATCCAGCGCGGCGAGCAGGTGCGTCTCGTCGCATTCCCAGATCTTCAGGCGGCCCTCGGCGGCGAAACGGCGATAGGCCGGGGCCAGGCCGAGATACTCGAAGCCGAGGTAGGGCACGCGCACCTCGGCCACGCAGCCGGCGGCAATCAGCAGGTCGACGTCCATGGATGCCTGGGGCACCGCGATGACGATGAGATCGCGAAGCCCGCGACTGGCGATCTGGCGCACCAGGTGCATCGGCTTGTTGTGGAACAGCGAACCGCCGATCAGCAACGTCGCACCGTCGTGAAGACCGGTCAGCGCGGTGTTCGCATCGGCAATCCGCGAACGGCGTTCAGGCACGGTTGGCTCCTCCTTCGTGGGAATATTTGTTCTTCATACAGAATTGTATTCTGTTCAGAAAATAAGCTATCATGCGCGAATTCTCCCTGTCAATTGCCTTCGAGGCCTGCTGCTTGCGTTACGAACCCGGATCCACCGAGCCACCGCCCAACCGATACTCGGTGCCTTCCATCGAGCGCGTGATCCGCATCCTCTACTACCTGAAGCGGCACAAGAAGGCCGGCGTCTCGCAGATCGCCAACAGCCTCGACATCACCAGGAGCAACTGCTTCGCCATCCTGAAGACGTTGCAGGCCAACAACTTCGTGCTGTTCGACAACGACACCAAGAAGTACTTCCTCGGCCCGGCGCTGCTCGAGTTCGCCAACAGCATCGCCGAGGACATGAGCATCACCCACATGGCTCGTCCGTACCTCGAGCAGTTCGTCAAGAGCACCGGCCTGTCCATCCTGCTGGTACAGCGCATCAACGACTCCAGGCTGCTGGTCATCGACCGCCAGGACAACACCTCCGACGTTCGCCTGACCGTCTCGGTGGGCACCCGCATACCGATCACCCACAGCGCCACCGGTCGCGCCTTCCTCGCCTACATGGACGAGGACAGCATCGAACGCCTGGTGCGCACCGTTCCGGTCAAGCAGCTCACGCCGCACACCATCACCGAGCCGGAACGCATTCTCGAGGACATCCGCGCCACCAGGCAGCGCGGCTACTCGGTGGCCTACGGCGAGAACATGCCCGACGTCACCGCCATCGCCGCACCGATCTTCGATGCCAAGAACCAGCCGGTGTACGTGGTCTCCACCATGGGCACGGTGTCGGCCATTCCCAGGGACCATGTCGACGTCTACGGCTTCGCCCTTCGGCAGACCGCGGACCGCATCTCCTCCGCGCTGGGCAACACCAGCGAACTGGTCTCCGCGCATCGCGGCTGACGACGGCCGGCGCGGCTTCGCCCGGCCATGGCGCTTGACGCGTCGCCATCGCCGGGCGCATGCCTGCCCGTGACCCCTGCTAGAGGTTGGCCACGGCCTCCTTGTACATTTTCACCGCCTCGGAGCCGGGCTTGCCGCGGTCGTCGAGGTCCTTCGCCCAGGCATCCACCACCGGCAGGATGGTGGCGCGCAGTTCGTCCGCCTCGCTGCCGGCAATCTCGTGCACGGCGGCGCCCTTGTCCTTGAGGTTGGCCAGCTCCCTGGAGTTCATCTCGTCGCTGTGCTCGCACAGGTGACGGGTGGCGTAGTCGCCGGCCTCCATGAGGATCTTCTGCACGTCTTCAGGCAGCGCGGTCCAGGCCTTCTCCGACATCACGTAGGTCACCGCGGTGCTGCCCAGGTTGACGCCGGTCAGCCCGTAGCGCATCACCGAGTCGAGGTCGTAGGGCGGCAGGCCGATGTAGGCAAGCATGGCGCCATCGATGGTGCCGCGCTCCACTGCCTGGTAGATCTCCGGACCGGTCAGGCGAATGGGCGTGGCGCCGAGCAGGGTCAGGGTCTGGTGCTTGGCATCACCGGAGGCGTACAGCTTCAGGCCGGACAGGTCCTGGTAGGAATTCAATTCTGCCTCGGCGGTCATCACCGTGTAGGGTGCGAGCATGTTGGCGAACATCACGCGAACGCCCTGCGGCTTGATCTCCTCCTCGTAGAGAATGCCGCCGGGCGCCATCAGGCTGCTCAGCGCCAGGCTGCCCGCACAGGCGGTCTGGAACATGTCGGGCAGTTCGCCCACCACCGACAGCGGCAACTTCTCCGGCACGTAGGCAGGCGCCACCGCGCCGACCTCGGCGACCCCGTTCTGCACCAGGGAAAGAATGTCCTTGGCCTTGCCAAGCTGCTGTGCCGGGAAGTGCTGGAACTCGATGCGGCCGTTGCCAAGCTCCACTGCCTTGTCCATCCACGCCTTGGCGCCCTCGGTGAGGATGTAGTGGCTGGTGGGGAAAATGTCGGCGACCTTGATCACCACCTTGTCCTCGGCGACGGCCGCCTGGAACAGGGACTGGGTGGCCAGCAGGCCGGCCACGGACAATGCGACACGAACGATTCGACGGGTTTTCATTTCTCCTCCTATGTTCTGTATTGAGAACGTTGTTACTATATTAAAACACCGTCCCTGTTCGTTGTCTACAACCCCGGAACATCTCCCCCGGGCACCGCGACCAGGCCGCAACCCACCCCGTTTCGCTGTCACCATCCGGACACCGTCATGGCCGCAGACTCCGGCCATGCATGTTTCCATTTCGCGGACCATCCCTGCCCTGCTGCTGCTCGCCGCCGTGGCCGGCAACAGCGGCGCGCAGCCGTTGCTGCCGCTGTCGACGGGTTTCGGTGACTGGCAGGAGGTACGCATCGAGGGCGCGACCCGCTACCGGATCGATCACCGGTGGCAGCCGCCGGCCCTGCGCGCCGATACCGATGGCGGAGCCTCGGCCATGGTGCTGCGCCGTCGCATCGCCCTCGACCCGCTGCCGGTGCTGACCTTCCAGTGGCGAACCGACCGCCACTTCCGCGCCCTCGACCCGCGCCGCGACGACCAGTTCGACTTCGTGCTCCGCGTCAGCGCCACGGTTCGTCGCGGGCCGTTGCCCTGGCAGTCGCGCACGTTGAGCTACGCGGTGGCCGATCGACCGCTGGGGGAGGTCTTCCGCCACCCGAAGAACGCGCGCGTGGTGGTCAAGGTCATGGCCAACACCGACGCGGAGGAAAACCAGTGGCATACCGCGCGCCTTGCCCTGCGCGACGACATGCGGTCATTGCTGGATGCACAGATCGGCCATATCGACGCGCTGTCCATCCTGGTCGACAACGACAGCGCCGGCCTGCGCACCACCACCTGGGTGCGGGGCGTGACGATGCTGCCCGAGTAGGCCGTTCGGCCGCCTAGTCGACGAAGGCCAGCAGGCGGCCGCAGGCCAGCACGGCAAGCCAGGTGAGCAGGGAGAGAGCGCCGGTACGGCGGCGCGCGGCAGGTGACAACCGGGCCAGTCCGCCGCGGGCATGCACGGCGAGCGCGTGCAGCGTGCCGAAGAGAATCAGCGCCAGCTTGGCGAGGAACAGCGGCAGCGCCGCGTATTCGCTGGCACGGATGGCGAAGAGGCAGGCGCCGGTGAGCACCGCCAGCAACAGTCCGCTCGCCGCCACCGGCACCAGCACCGTGCGCAGGGCGGCGTCGTCGGCGCTGGCGAAGGCGCCGACGAGCTTCAGGTCAAGGGCGGTGACGGCGCCGACCAGCAGCGCCAGGCCGAGGATGTGGGCGGCGTTGACGGCGGCATAGCCATAGCGGGAATGGCGCAGCCACTCGGCCAGCGCGACGTCCTCGACGACGGCCAGCAACGCCTCCACGGCAGCAACCCGGGGCTTCAGTCTCGACCGGGATACAGTTCGTGCAGGGTACCATCGAGCCACAACCGTTCGGCCTTCAGGCGCTTCTCGTCGGGGTCCTTCGATGGCTCGCCGGACACCTTCAGCGTGACCCCCACGGCCAGTGCGCCATCGGCGATGCCGGCTCGCTGGTTGCGCCAGGTCTGGCCGACTTCCACCTTCCAGCGGGTGCCGTCGACGTCCAGGACCAGGCTGCCATGGGGATTGCCGAGACTGGCCTCGACGATGGTGCCGGTGAGCTCGAGGTTCTCGCCGG
Organism: uncultured Gammaproteobacteria bacterium; assembly: GCA_964350265.1. Taxonomy (GTDB): domain Bacteria; phylum Pseudomonadota; class Gammaproteobacteria; order Arenicellales; family CAJQKF01; genus BQJD01. The sequence goes on from CAYGJZ010000004.1 coordinate 36,515, forward strand.
TGGTCCATGCCCAGCCATGGTGGGCATGGGCGGTGGTGGCGACGGCCAGGGTCAGCAGCGTCGCGACGAGGAGGGATCGCATCGGCATGCCCGTTCTCCATTGCACTGGTTTCGGTGCACGTAGCCTAGCACCGTCACGCGACGCGGGCGCGCGCATGACCAAAGGGTAACGGGACCGTCGCTCACCGCCCCGTGTCGCCCCCCGTGCCGCCGTGGTGCACCGCCAGCCACACCGTGGCCTGTGCCGGGTCGGTCCAGCGCACCCGGTGACGGGCGTGGGCGGGAATGGCGAGGTAGTCGCCGGCAACGAGATCGCAGCGGCGGCCATCGGCGAACTCGACGATGGCCGCGCCGGTGACCACCAGCACCCATTCCGCGCGCGCCTGGTCGTACCAGCCCTCGGCCGGCGATGCATGCCCGCGGGAGACGATGCGCTCGATGCGCAGCGCACCGTCTTCCAGCAGCGCCTGGAAATCCTCCTCGCCATGCTCCGGCAGGTCGGCGAGGAGATTCCCGTCGCCGCTCACGACGCCGCCAGCGCCTGCTCGATGTCGGCGATGATGTCGTCGCGGTGCTCGATGCCGATGGACAGCCGCACCATGTCCTCGGAAACCCCGGCGCTGGCCAGTTCCTCGGCGGCCAACTGGCGATGGGTGGTGGTGGCGGGGTGGCAGGCCAGGCTCTTCGCATCGCCGATGTTGACCAGCCGCTTGACCAGGCCAAGGGCGTCGATGAAACGGGCACCGGCCTCGCGGCCGCCCTCGATGCCGAAGCTCAGGATGGAGGAAGGACGGCCACCGGTGTATCGCTCGGCCAGGGCATGGTAGGGGCTGTCGGCCAGGCCGGCATAGCGCACCCAGGTCACCTTGTCATGGCTGTCGAGGTAGTTGGCCACCGCCATCGCGTTGTCCACGTGGCGCTCCATGCGCAGCGACAGCGTTTCCAGCCCCTGCATGATCATCAGCGCGTTGAACGGCGACAGCGCGGCGCCGGTGTTGCGCAGCGGCACCACCCGGGCACGACCGATGAAGGCGGCCGGACCCAGGGCGTCGGTGTAGACCACGCCGTGGTAGGAGGGATCCGGCTCGTTGAACTGGGCGAAACGCGGGTTGTCCTTCCACGGGAACTTGCCCGAGTCGACGATGATGCCGCCGATGGAGGTGCCGTGCCCGCCGATGTACTTGGTCAGCGAGTGCACCACGATGTCGGCGCCATGCTCGATGGGTCGCCACAGCGCCGGGGTGGCGACGGTGTTGTCCACCACCACCGGAATGCCGTGGCGATGGGCGATCTTGGCGATGGCCTCGACGTCGGCGATGTTGCCCGCCGGGTTGCCGATGGTTTCGCAGAACACCATGCGGGTACGGTCGTCGATCAGCGCTTCCAGCGAGGCCGGTTCGTCGGCGTTGAAGAACCGGCACTCGACACCGGTCTGCGGCAGGGTATGGGCGAACAGGTTGTAGGTGCCGCCGTAGAGCTGGCTGACCGAGAGAATGTTGTCGCCGGCCCGCGCCAGGGTCTGCACGCTGGCGGTGATGGCGGCCATGCCGGAGGCCATGGCCAGCGAGGCGATACCGCCCTCGAGCTGCGCAAGGCGTTCCTCCAGCACCGCGTTGGTGGGATTCATGATGCGCGTGTAGATGTTTCCTTCCACCTTCAGGTCGAACAGGTCGGCACCGTGCTGGGTGTTGTCGAAGTAGTAGGAGGTGGTCTGGTACAGCGGCACGGCGACCGCGTGGGTGGCCGGATCGCCGGCGAAGCCGCCGTGGATGGCGATGGTTTCAGGTTTCATGGATGCTCCGGTGGCTGTGGTTGTGTGTCGGGTTCGAGCGGCCGCGGCCCGGTTGGCCGAACGGCGAACGGGACTAGCCCGGACCGCCCTGGTCGGCAAGCGCGGCGAAACATGCACGCCAGGCGTCGATCACGTCCTTGCGGGTGTGCAGGCTGGCATCGGCATCGATCAGCGCAGGCCGTTCCTCGAGGCGCAGCTCGAGTTCCAGGGCCAGGTATTCACGGCAGGCCGACTGCAGCATGGCGGCCTCGCCGGCCTCCATGATACCCGCTTCGGCCAGTGCACCGAGAATCTCGATGGTGCCGCGCGGCGCCAGCACCTGCGGGCAGTCGGCGGCCCGTGCCAGCACGTGGTACTGGGCCAGGAACTCGATGTCCACCAGGCCGCCCTCGCCCAGCTTGAGGTCGAACTGCTGCTCGCTGCTGCGACTGTTGGCCTCGCTCATGCGCCGACGCATGTCGACCACCTCCCGGCCCAGTGCCAGCGGGTCGCGGCGGCGGCACAGGATCCGTGCGCGGATGGCCTCGAAGCGCTCGCGCAGCAGCGCGGGGCCATCGACCATGCGCGAACGCACCAGCGCCTGGTGTTCCCAGGTCCAGGCCTGTTGCTGCTGGTAGTCGGAGAAGGCCCGCACCGAGCTGACCATGGTCCCGGAGTGACCGCTGGGACGCAGGCGCAGATCGGTCTCGTAGAGCACGCCGGCCCGGGTGGTGGTGTTGAGCACGTGGGTGATGCGCTGGGCGAGACGGCTGTGGTAGTAGCCCAGCGACGGGTTCATCTCCGCCGCCACCGCCGGCTCGGCATCGAACAGGAAGACCAGGTCGAGGTCGGACTGGTAGGACAGCTCGGCGCCGCCGAACTTGCCGTAGCCGACCACGCCGAACAGCAACTGCTCCTCGATGCCCTCCACCGAGGTGCGCACCTTGCTGCTCAGCGAGGCCCGCGCCACCGACACCACCTCGCCGATCACCGCGCTGGCCAGGTCGCTCAGGCCGCGACGGACCGCCAGCGGCTCCAGCGCCCCGGCGATGGCCAGCGCCGCAACCCGCAGGAAATAGCCGTTCTTGTACTCGCGCAGGCCGTCCATCTGCGCCTCCATGTCGCCGTGCATCGGCTGCAGGCGACGGTGCAGCTCGGCAGCGATCTGTTCCACCGGCTCCAGGCGGGTGTTGGCGATGGGATCGAGCAGTTCGTCGAGGATCACCGGGTGCTGGCCGATCCAGCGCGCCACCCAGGCGCTGGTGCCGATCAACTGCACCAGCTGGCGCAACGCCAGCGCGTTCTCCGCCAGCAGGGCGAAGTAGGCGGAGCGGTGACCGATGCCCTCGATGACCTGGATGAAGCGCACCAGCGAGCGATCCGGCGCGCGCGCCCTGGCGATCTCCTTCAAGGCCGCCGGCAACATGCGATCGAGGCGTTCGCGGCCATTGCGCGAGAAACCCTGGTAGACCCGCCCCTCGCGCACACCGCGCACCAGCGACAGCGCCTGGCCCGGGTCGGCGAAGCCGTGCTCGGCCAGGAAGGCGGTGCAGACCTGCTCGCTGCGGGTCGCGAACCAGACGTCGGCGAAGCCGTCGAGCTCGTCGTCGGCCGGTGTCTCCTCGGTCTGGAACAGCCGCGCGAAGGACGCCTGCACCTGTTCGCGGTGCGCGGACAGCGCCGCGGCGAAGGCGGCGTAGTCGGCGAAGCCCATGGCGGTGGCAAGACGCGCGCGGCCGGCCTCGTCGGTGGGCAGTTGCTGGGTCTGCTGGTCGTCGAACATCTGCAGGCGGTGCTCGGTGTTGCGCAGGAAGGCATAGGCATCGAGCAGCCGGTCGCGCTCCTCGGCCTCGATCACCTGCAAGCGGACCAGCGCATCGAAGGCCGCGTACAGGCTGCCGGTCTGCAGGTCGCGTTCGCGACCACCGCGAATCAACTGGTGGCTCTGCACCACGAACTCGATCTCGCGGATGCCGCCCGGCCCGAGCTTGATGTCGTTGCGCCGGCCCTTGCGCGCCAGCTCGCGGTTGATCAGCGTCTTCATCTCGCGAATGGACTCGAAGGCGCTGAAGTCCAGGTACTTGCGGTAGACGAAGGGTCGCAGCAGGGCGAGCAGCTCGGCGCCGCAGCGGCGGTCCCCGGCCACCACCCGCGCCTTGATCATCGCGTAGCGTTCCCAGTCGCGGCCATGGGCCTGGTAGTAGTGCTCCATGGCGCCGAAGGACAGGGCCAGCGGACCGCTGCCGCCATTGGGCCGCAGCCGCATGTCGGTGCGGAAGACGAAGCCGTCCGCCGACGGCTCGTCGAGCATGCGCACCAGCTGGCGTCCCAGGCGCAGGAAGAACTCCTCGTTGGACAGCGCCCGGGGGCCGTCGGTCTCGCCGCCCTCGGTGAAGCAGAAGATGAGGTCCACGTCGGAGGAGAAATTCAGCTCGCGGCCGCCGAGCTTGCCCAGGCCCAGCACCACCATCGGCACCGCCTCGCCGCTGTCGCGCCCGCGCGGCACGCCGTGGCGTTCGCCGAGCTCGCGGTAGAGGGTGGCCAGGGCGGCATCGATCAGGGTGTCGGCCAGTTCCGACAGCGCGGCGAGGGTGTCGCGCAACGTGTAGACGCCGGCGAGGTCGGCCCAGGCCACCAGGCACATGCTGCGACGACGCTGGCGACGCAGTTCCACGTACAGCGCCTCGCTGTCCATCGCCGCGGCCAGCGGCGCCTCCACGGCGCCGGCCAGCGCGCCCTCGACGTAGCCCCGGCTGGCCGGGTGGGCGAGGATCCATGCCGCCAGCTCCTCGTCCAGCGACAGTGCCCGGGCCAGGAAGCGGCTCGCGTCCAGCGCCCCGGCAAGGCCGTCGAGCAGCGGGTGACCGGCGAAACGCTCCGTCACCGCTGCCGGCAGCACGGTGTCCCCGGCCGCCGGTGGGTTCATGCCGCCATGCTCACGATTCGCCGAAGGATTCGGTGGTGTAGCGCTCGGCGCGCAGGTCCCGCGGCCAGCCGGCGGTGGGCATCGACGCCTTGCGCCGCAGGGCGTCGACGAAATCCTCCGGCCGCGGAATGCTCTCCCAGACACTGGGCAGGAAGGTGGCACGGTGCTCGCCGAGGGACAGCGTCAGGCCGTGGACCCCCGGTCGCAGCCGGGCCAGCAGCTCGGCCTGCGAGGACGCCGGCACCGCCTCGGGAGCCGACAGCACCGAGATCGACAGCCGCAGCCGCGCCAGCTCGTCGCCGGCCAGCGGCGGGAATCGCGGATCCGCCGAGGCCGCGCGCACGGCATTGTCCGCCACCTGGTGCAGCAGTGGCCGATCCGCCACCAGGCTGCCGATGCAGCCACGCAGGGCGCCATCGATGGTCAGCGTGACGAAGCAGGCCGCCGGCGCCTGGCAGACCGCCGGCCAACGGCGTTCGTCGATGCGCGCGGTGGCACCGTCGATGGCGCCGGTGATGCTGGCACGCGCCAGCGCCAGCAGCCGGGCCCGGGTGTCGGCATCGAAGCGTGGCTTGGCGGGACCGGCAACCAGGCTGGCATAGCCGACCACGCGGTCGCGCGACCCGGCGGTATCGCCGGAGTTGCGCACGTCCACCGCGACCAGTTCCTCGCCCTGCCCGGACAGGCTTTGCAGCAGCGCCGCCAGCGGCAGGAAGCCACAGGCCCGCTCCGGTCGCATCTCCTGCCAGGCGAGCCGCTCCATGCACGCCACGGTGCCCTGGTCGATCCGCCGCGCGGCCGGGTAGGCATGGAAGTGCGACAGGTCGGAGCTGACCACCACCAGGGCATCGTCCTCCGCCAGCATGGCGTCGATCACCGGTCGCAGCCGGTCGGGATGAATCTCCCCCACCACCAGCGGCACCACGCTGGCGTCGGGCAGCGCCAGCTGCAGGAAGGGCAGGTGCACCTCCAGGCTGTGCTCGCGCTCGTGGCAGGCATCGTTGACCGCCACGAAGTCACGGCGCGCGGAAATCCGCTGCAGTCGCTCCCGGTCCACCGCCACCTCGCCGAGGGGCGTGGCGAAGGCGTGGTGGGAGGGCGAGGCAACGCCACGCACCGCCACCCGGTGTGCCGGACCGAGCAGGTAGACGCAGCGCACCGGCGCCCGGCGGTTGGCCAGCGCGCGGTAGGCGCTGCCGGCCACCGCGCCGGAGTAGACGTGCCCGGCATGGGGCGCGACCAGTGCCCTCGGCACCCGTTCGCAGGCCACCCCGGACTCGAGGTAGCCGCGCACGGCGGCGCCAAGACGCGCGGCATCGGCCTCGTAGAAGGTGCCTGCCAGCGCCGCCGGCCGAACGTCGCTGCGGTTCATGTCTTGTTTCCGTGCATCGCGTTGCAGTGTATGCGCGCGCGCCGGAGCCGACAACATCGACCCGGCGGGGATTGACGCTGCCCGACTCCGCTGCCTACAGTGGTGCCACGAGGCCGCGCCGCACGCGGCCGGAGGAACCGACCATGTCCACGGTGCCGACCCGCTACTGGCATGCGCTCGACGACGGCCGTGTCCAGTGTGACCTGTGTCCGCGCAACTGCCGCCTGCACGAAGGCCAGCGCGGCACCTGCTTCGTGCGCGGCTGCGAGCAGGGACAGGTGGTGCTCACCACCTTCGGCCGCTCCAGCGGGTTCTGCATCGACCCGGTGGAGAAGAAGCCCCTCAACCACTTCCTGCCCGGCTCGCCGGTGCTGTCCTTCGGCACCGCCGGCTGCAACCTGGCCTGCAAGTTCTGCCAGAACTGGGACATCAGCAAGTCCCGCGAGATGGACACCCTGGGCCAGGCGGCGACACCGGCGATGCTGGCCGAGACAGCATCGCGCCTGCACTGCCGGGGCATTGCCTTTACCTACAACGACCCGGTGATCTTCCACGAGTACGCGGTGGCGGTGGCGATGGCGGCGCGCGAGCGCGGCATCGCCAGCATCGCGGTCACCGCCGGCTACGTCTCCGCCGCGCCCCGCCGCGAGTTCTTCGCCCACATGGATGCCGCCAACATCGACCTGAAGGCGTTCAGCGAGGACTTCTACCGCCGCCAGTGCGGCGCGCGCCTGGCCGATGTCCTCGACACGCTGCTCTACGTGCGACACGAGACCGACACCTGGCTGGAACTGACCACCCTGCTGATCCCCGGTCACAACGACGGCGACGACGAGATCGCCGCGCTGTCGCGCTTCGTCGCCGATCGTCTCGGCGTCGACGTGCCGTTGCACTTCACCGCCTTTCACCCGGATTTTCGCATGCGCGAGGTCGCCCCCACGCCACCGGCCACCCTGGCCCGGGCCCGTGGCATCGCCCTCGATGCCGGGCTGCGCTACGTCTATACCGGCAACGTCCACGACGTGGACGGCGGCAGCACCTTCTGCCATGGCTGTGGCCGGCTGCTGATCGAGCGCGACTGGTACCAGCTCGGCGCCTGGCACGTGGTGGACGGTGGCTGCGACGCCTGCGGCACGCCCGTGGCCGGACGCTTCGAGCATCGGCCCGGCGGGTTCGGGCGTCGACGGCTGCCGGTCACGCTGTCGCCCGCGCACTGACGGTGCCGGCGGCGAAAGCCGGGTACAATCGCCGGCCGCCCCCGCTGCCAGTCCCATCGTGCCCCCGCAACGCCAAGCCTATCTCTTCGCCCTGCTCGCGGTGGCCTGCTGGAGCACCGCGGCGGCCGCCTTCAAGCTGACCCTGGCGCACATCGGCAGCGACGCGCTGGTGGTCTACAGCGCCGTGGTGGCGCTGGCCTTCCTGCTGGCGACCTCCGCCCTGCGCGGCGGTCTTGGCGAACTTGGCCACTGGCAGGCGCGGGACCTCGTGCGCTCGGCGGTGCTCGGCGCGCTCAACCCCTTCGCCTACTACGTGATCCTGTTCCGCGCCTACCAGTTGCTGCCGGCACAGGAAGCGCAGCCGCTCAACTTCACCTGGCCGCTGGTGCTGGTGCTGCTGTCGGCGCTCTTGTTCCGCCAGCGCATCCGTGCCGCCTCGGCGCTGGCCATGCTGGTGAGCTTCGCCGGGGTGGTGCTGATCGCCACCCGCGGCGAACCGTGGTCCTTCCGCCTGAGCGACCCGGTGGGCGTTGCGCTGGCCCTGGCCAGCACCGTGGTCTGGGCGCTGTACTGGCTGTACGCGAGCCGCGACAGCCGCGATCCGGTCAACCGGCTGGCGGTGAACTTCGCCTTCGGCCTGGTCTACGTGCTGGCCTATGCATGGCTCACCGATACCCTGGAGGTCCCCGGGGCGGCGGCGCTGGCCGGCAGCCTCTACATCGGGCTGATGGAAATGGGGGTTGCCTTCGTCTTCTGGCTGCAGGCACTTCGGCTGTCGCGCACCACCGCCGAGGTCGGCAACCTGATCTACCTCACGCCCTTTGCCTCGCTGCTGGTGGTGGCGCTGGTGGTGGGCGAGCAGATCCTGGCCGCGACCTGGTTCGGGCTGGTGCTGATCGTCGCCGGCATCATCCTGCAGCAGCGCCTGTCGGCGCGACCATCGCCCTAGCCGCGGTAGCGCTGGTAGGCCAGTGCCGCCAGCGCCAGGTCGCCCAGCGACAGGCCACGGAAGACGAAGGCGGTGCGCTCGTCGTCGCTGCCACGGGAGGCCACCGCGCCGCTCACCAGGCCGGTGAGATCGCCATCCACCAGCGCGTCGGCCACCAGCGGTTTGGCCATGGTCTTCTCCTGTTCAACGTCGTCGATGACCACGCGGTCGAAGGCCGGCATGCCGGCGTCGAGCCACGGAATGCCTAGATCGGTGATGGCGGCGAAGGCGCCGGGCTTGAGCCAGCGGGCGTCGAGAAACGGCTCGGTGTCGTAGGACAGCGTCACCGAGCTGACCACGATGTCGACGCCGTCCACCGCCTCGCGCGGATCGTCGCAGGCATGCGCGGCGAGACCCGCGGCGCGGGCATCGGCGCAGAAGCGGTCGCGGTTGGCCTTGCCCCGTCCCAGCGCGCGCACCTCCTCGATGGCGAACATCTGCCTGAAGGCATCGAGGTGGCTGCGCGCCTGGGCGCCGCAGCCGATGAAGCCGATGCTGCGCGCATCGCCACGGGCCAGGTACTTCGCCGCCACCGCGCTCAGGCCGGCGGTGCGCACCTCGGTGACCCAGTTGCCCTCGACCATGGCCACGGGCACCCCGCTGACGGCATCGTGCAGGGCAACCACGGCGTTGATCTGCGGCAGGCCGCGGGCGCTGTTGTCGGGATTCAGGCCAAGGGATTTCACCGCCATGAAGGGCGGGTCGGCGGCCACGCACAGGGTCGCCATCAGGTAGCGGCCGTCGCCGGGCATGACCACCGACTTCGGCGCGTTGAACACGCTGCCGGCGGCGGCACCACGAATCAGCCGCTCCATCATCTCGATGACGTCGAAGGTGGTGATGCCCAGGCCCTCGCAGTCTTCGCGGGAGAGGTAGGGGAGCTTGTGGTCGGTCATGGGCTGCTTGCCTGTGGTCGATGCGGGCGGGCGCTAGCCGGCGTGCTGGCGGTGGTGGGCATGGATGACCTCGGCCACGCAGGTGGTGAGCTTGCGCGCCATCGGCAGGTGCAGGAACTCGTTGGGGCCGTGGGCATTGGACTTCGGGCCGAGCACCCCGGTGATCAGGAACTGGGCATGTGGATACTGTTCACCGAGCATGGCCATGAAGGGGATGGTGCCGCCCTCGCCCATGTTCACCGCCGGGCGACCGAAGCTGTGCTCGCTGGCGGCATGCACCGCCGCGTCCAGCCACGGCTCGGTGGCCGGGGCATTCCAGCCGCTGTCGGCCTGGTCGGCGGTGAAGCGCACCCGCGCGCCCTGCGGCGGGTCCGCCTCGAGCAGCTGCTTGAGCTGGCCGGCCACCTTGCGCCCGTTCACCAGCGGCGGCAGGCGCAGGGACAGCTTCAAAGCGGTGCCCGGTCGATGCACGTTGCCGGCGCTGTCCAGGGGTGGCAGTCCGTCGGCGCCGACCACTTCCAGGGCCGGTCGCCAGGTGCGGTTCAGGATCGCCTCGGCGGTATCGGCGCCCATGGCGCGGACACCGTCGACGAAGGGAAAGCGGGTGAAGGCATCGGCACCCATCAGCGAGGCGGCGTGGGCGGCCTGCTCGATCCGCTGCGGCGGAATCTCGCAGTGGCAGAAGGCCGGCCGTACCAGCCCGTCGACATGGTCCTCGATGCGATCGATGAGCTGGCGGCAGACGCGGAAGCTCGACGGCACCACGCCGCCGGCATCGCCGGAGTGCACGCCCTCGGTGAGCACGTCCACCGACAGCCGTCCGCCGACCAGCCCGCGCAGCGAGGTGGTCAGCCACAACTGCTCGTAGTTGCCGCAGCCCGAGTCCAGGCAGATCACCAGGTCCGGCTGGCCGATGCGCTCGCTGAGCGCCTCCATGTAGGCAGGCAGGTCGGGGCTGCCGCTTTCCTCGCTGGCCTCGATCAGGATCTTCAGGCGGGCATGGGGCAGGCCCTGGTCCTTCAGCGCCAGCACCGCCGCCACCGAGGCGAACAGCGCATAGCCGTCGTCGGCGCCGCCACGGCCATACAGCAGGTCGCCCTCGCGCACCGGCTTCCACGGTCCGAGGTCGTCACGCCAGCCACTCATCTCCGGCTGCTTGTCGAGATGCCCGTACAGCAGGATGGTGCGGTCGATGTCCCCGGGCACGTCGATGAACAGGGTCGGCGTACGTCCCGGCAGGCGCACCACCTCGGCCTCGGCGCCGTCGATGGCATGCCCGGCGTACCAGTTGCCCATCAACGACACGGCATCGTCCATGTAACCGTGTTCGGCCCACTTGGCATCGAACATGGGCGACTTGTTGGGGATACGGATGTACTCGGTGATGGCGTCGATGATGGAGTCGTTCCACAACGTGTCGACGAAGGTTCGGGCCTGGTCAGCGTGCATGGTGCGTCCGTGATGATTCGTGGGTCGGCGGGCCGCGCTCAAGCGGCCTGGAGCAGCAGGTAGGTCTGTGCCGAGATGCCGTAGCGCACCGGCAACGTGCGCAGCAGGCGAAAACCCGCCGACGTGTAGTCGGCGCGGAACGTCGAGGACGGTACCGGCACCCGGTCCACCGGCTTGACCCCGCGCAGTCGCTTGCGCAGGAAGTAGCGCATGGCGCTGAAGGCGAAGCGGTCGTAGTAGGACACCACCAGTTTCCCGCGGCAGATGCGGCGCAGCTCGGCCAGCACCGCGCGACGGGTATCCGCCTGCGGGTAGTGATGCAGCAGGCGGTTGCAGATGACCACGTCGAAACTGTCATCGTCGAAGGTGGTGGCGAGCACGTCCTGCTGCTCGAAGGTCAGTCGCGCCGCGGCGTCGGCATCGAGCGGCTGCTCGCGGTAGTAGGCCTTCGCCGCCTCGATCATCGGCAGGGAATAGTCGGCAGCCACCACCTGGTAGCCGCGTGCCAGCAGCATTCCCTCCAGCCGCCCGCTGCCGCAGGGCAGGTCGAGCACGCGGCTGCCCGCGGCGACGCCGTCCAGGGCACGCACGATGCAGTCCATCTCGCGCCGGTTCTTCGACGAGTCCAGGGCATTCTTCTTGCGCACGTAGGTACGGGCCACGGCGACATCGTTGAAACGCTCACGAATGGTCGTGTAGGAGGAGTCTTGCATGGTCATGATCATTGTTCCTTCGGCGCCGACCGCGCCGGGGTTCCCGCGGGAACAGGTATTCATCGCCGCGCCGCGACCTCGAGGTTGTGCAGCAGCCGCGCGGCGCGCCGCCGGGACAGCCCGGCAGCATCAATGTATCGTTGCATAAACGCGTCGCGACCGAAAGCCTCGATCAGGGCGCGATCCTCGGCATAGCGATAGATGTTGCGAAACCCCGATACCCGCGCATGCAGGTGCAGCGGCCAGGGGAAGAAGCGCATGTAGCCGACATCGATGACGGCGAAGCCATCGGCATCGTCGTGCAGGATGTTGCCCAGGTGCACGCCGCGGAACTCGATGCCCTGGCCGTGCAGCCTGGCAAGGAAGGCGGGCAGCGCCGAGAGCACCTTGCCGGCCAGCGGCGAACCGGGCGGCAGATCGCGCACCGCCATGCCGGTGAGCATCGGGTAGACCACCAGCTCGGCGGCCTGCTCGGGGCAGCGGTAGGCGGCCTCGATGCGCGGCGCACGCACCTTCCGCCTGGCCAGGCGACGACAGTGGCGGACGAAGCGATGCCCGTAGGACAGCCAGCGGGGATAGCCCCTTCGGCGACGGTAGAAGGCCTTGATGATGCGCCCGTCGGCATCGCGCCAGACCCGTGGTCGCGGCAGTTCGGCACCGCCGATGACCGTGGCATTGGCAATGATGGCGCTATACTGGTTGGCGTCAATGGTCCTCATCTTGGCAATGCGATTGTACCGGAAGCCCTCCCCGCCGAAATGGCCCGCCGCCGGTGATACCGAGGTGGAGCAACTGCCCTGGCCACGGCTGGCGGCGCTCGCGCCGCGCACCATCGGCCTGCTGCCGCTGGGTGCGGCGTGCAAGGAACATGGCTACCACCTGCCGCTGGGCACCGATGCCCTGCAGGCGCGCTGGATCGCCTCCCGGGTCGCCGCCCGCCGCCCGGCGCTGTGCTGGCCGCTGCTGGCCTACGGCTACTACCCGGCCTTCCTGCGCTATCCCGGCAGCGCCAGCGTGGGTGAAGGCGCCTTCCGCGCCGTGCTCGACGCCGCGCTGGAAGCAATGCAACGCGCCGGGCATCCCCTGGCGGTGGTCCTCAACACCGGCATCAGCACCACCGAGGCGGTGGACCGCGCCTGTGCCGAGCACGGCGCGCTGGCCTGTCACGTCTATGCCGGCAAGCGGTTCCGCGCCGCGGTGTCGACGCTGTCCGAGCAACGTGGAGGCGGGCACGCCGACGAGGTGGAGACCTCGCTGGTGATGCACATGCAGCCGCAGGCGGTGGACCTGTCGCAGGCATGCGACGAGTCGGCCACGCACTTCGTCCCCGGTCCGCTCAACCCCGACCATCCCGGAGCCGCCAACCACTCGCCGAGCGGCGCCATGGGCAACCCCACCCTGGCCAGCGCGGCCAAGGGACGGCAACTGGCCGCCGCCCTCGTCGCCGACGTCCTCGCCCGCCTGGACGAGCACTGGAAGCGGGTGGCCGCGCCGACCGCTTGACGAGGCCAGGCGACCTGCCGGCGGCACAACGGTCACCGGTCGTCGCCGCGCATGGCCGGGGCGCTGGCGGCGGCGTACACTTTGCGGCCATGAAAACCGCCATCGTCTACGATCCACGCTACCTCGAGCACGACACCGGCGCCGGCCACCCGGAACGCCCCGCCCGGCTGTCGCACACCATCGAAGCGCTGGCCGCGCAACCCTGGTTCGACCAGCTCGAGCAGGTGGCGCCGCGGCCCTGCGAACGCGCATGGCTGGCCCAGGTGCACGACGACGCCTACCTCGAACGTGCCCGCCAGGCCTGTGCCCGCGCACCCTACCTCGACACCCCCGACGTGGCCATCGGCCCGTCCTCCTTCGAGGTGGCGACACTGGCCGCCGGCGGCGTGCTGGCACTGGCCGACGCGGTGGTCAGCGGTGCCGTGGACAACGGCTTTGCCCTGGTCCGTCCACCAGGCCACCATGCCGAGCATGCCGAGGCCATGGGTTTTTGCCTGGTCAACAACATTGCCGTCACCGCCCGCTACCTGCAGCGTCACCACGGCCTCGACAAGATCCTGGTGCTCGACTGGGACGTGCACCACGGCAACGGCACCCAGCACATCTTCGAGGAAGATCCCTCGGTGTTCTACGTCAGCCTGCACCAGTACCCGTGGTATCCCGGCACCGGCGCCTACCACGAGAACGGGCGCGGCGCCGGCGTCGGCGCCACGCTGAACTGCCCGATGCCCGGCGGCGCCGGCGACGACGACTACCGCGTCGCCTTCAAGGACGTGGTGCTGCCGGCGGTGCGGCGCTTCGCCCCCGACGCGGTGCTGCTCTCGGCCGGCTTCGATGCCCATGCCGCCGATCCGCTGGGCGACCTGCGCCTGTCCACCGGCTGCTTTCGCTGGATGACCGAGCGCATGCTGGAAGTGGCCGAGCAAAGCGCCGGCGGGCGGCTGGTGTCGCTGCTGGAGGGTGGCTACGACCTCGATGCGCTGGCCGCCTGCGTGGCCGCCCACGTCGAAACGCTGGCCGGCAGGCGCGCGCCGGACGAGACCGGCTGAGCCGTCGACGCCTGCCCGGCGCCACCGCCCGCCGCCGCGGTTCGCGCGAGGCCCCGGCGCGGTGCTATGCTGTTCCCACCCAAGAGCAGGGCTACACAGGAGTTCGAGCAGATGACTTTGGTAAACCAGGTGCTGAAGAAAAAGGGCCGGGATGTCTGGTCGGTGCGCCCGGACGACACGGTCTTCGAAGCCGTCAAGATGATGGCGGAAAAAGGTGTCGGCGCATTGCTGGTCATGGATGGCGAGAGACTGGTGGGCATCATTTCCGAGCGCGACTACGCGCGCAAGATCATCCTCGAGGGCAAGGCCTCGCGGGATACCCCGGTGGCGGACATCATGACCCGCCAGGTGCTGTGCGTGTCTCCCGAGCGCACGGTGGATGAATGCATGGCGCTGATGAGCGACAAGCGCGCGCGCCACCTGCCGGTGGTGGAGGACAAGCACGTCGTCGGCGTGCTCTCCATCGGCGACCTGGTGAAGGTCACCATCGACGACCAGCAGGTGATGATCGACCAGCTCAAGCAGTACATCTCCGGCTGAGCGACGCCGGTCCGCGGACAGCCGGCACGGGCCTGCGCCGGACCGGGCGCTAGACCCAGCGACGCCAGCGGAAGAACAGCACCTCGGCCAGGCCCACCGCCAGCAGCACGGCGGTGACCAGGGCGAAGCCCCACGGGCTGTCGGCCAGCGGCATGCCGCCGACGTTGATGCCGAGCAGGCCGGTGACGAAGCCGAGCGGCAGGAAGATGCCGGCCACCACGGTCAGCACGTACATGCGGTTGTTGAGCTGGTCGGAGAGCCGGCTGGCCAGTTCCTCGGCGGTGACCGCGGCACGCTCGCGGGCGGCGTCGAGGTCTTCCACCAGCCGGGTCACGCGATCGGTCTCCTCGCGCAACTGCTGCAGCTGGCCGCCGCTGAGCCAGTCCACCCTGCCGTGGTAGAGCTGGTTCAGGGCATCGCGCTGCGGTGCCAGGTAGCGGCGCAGCACGATGATCTCCTGGCGCAGGTGCGACAGCTCGCCGCGCAGGGTCTTGTCCTCCACGTCCAGCACCCGCGCCTGCAGCAGGTCGACGCGATCTTCCACCGCGCCCACCGCGTCGGCGATGCGCGTCACCAGGTAGTGGACGACGTCGACCACGAACTCCCCCGCGTCCACCGGTCCGCGGCCCTGGGCCAGCGAGTCGCGCAGGTCGTCCAGCGACATCAGCCGGCGGCGACGCGAGCTGACCACCCGCCCCTGGCCGATGTAGAGGCGCAGCGCCACCATGTCCTCGCGCTCGGCGCCGGGGTTGAGGTTCACGCCGCGCAGTACCAGCAAAGTGCCACCCGGCATCGCCACGCAACGCGGACGGGTTTCCTCGGCGAGCAGGGCCTCGACCACCACCTCGTCGAGGCCGCTGCAGCGGCGCAGCCAGTCATGGGCCTGCTCGCTGCTGCGGTCCAGGTGCACCCAGGCCATGCCCTGGTCCGGGGGGTCCACCGTGATCCCGGGGGAGAACGGCTGGAAGCTGCCGCCGCCGCGGCCATCGAGCCACATCAGCGTGTTGGGGGCAATCGGTTGCATGGCCGTACCTCGGCGGGTTGCGGTGGCTGTCGGCGAACCGAACCGCCGCTGCTCAGGCAACGGGCGGGTCGGGGATGTCGGGCAGGGTCTCGTCGGCCATGCGCTGGAGCGTCTCGACGGTGGCCCGGGTCATCACCGGCTCGACGCCGAGGGCATCGAGCAGTTCCCCGGCGGCGCACATCTCGTGCAGCCGGCGCACCGCGTGGGGCTTGGTGCCGTTGACCAGCCGCGCCAGCAGGGCCTCGTCGGCCTGGCGCAGTTGCTCGGACATGTTGCGCCACAGCCAGTCGCCGACACCGGCGGCGTGCCCGGCGCGCATGGCCTCGATCAGCAGCGCCGCCAGGCCCTTCATCATCACCGAGCGCAGCAGCTTGCGACAGGCGGCGTCGCCGGCCTCCTCGCCGAGCTTCTCCACCGGCATGCCCAGCGCGGAGAAGGTCCTGGCGAAGGCGTCGGCACCGTCGCCGGACAGGCCGGCCGGCGTGCGCAGCCCCTTGCCGGGCACGGTGGAAAGCAGTGCCACGTCGACGAAGGCCAGGCCACGGCCGGCGGCGCGGGCCGCCAGCGACTTTTTCAGCGCCGGCGCGGCGGTGGCGAGATCGGCGTAGATGCTGCCGGGGTCGATGGCGTCCAGGGCCTGTTCCAGGGCCCGCGTGGCGTCGGCGGCGGCGGTGATGCCGAGCACGAAGTCGGCGCCGGACACCGCCTGGCGCGGATCGGGCAGGCGCGACACCCCGGCCGGGGTGGCCACCGGCGCCGGGTCGAAGCCACGCACCTCGATCCCGGCGGCGGCGAGGTCGGCGGCAATCAGCGAGCCGGCTTCGCCGAGGCCGAACACCGCCATGACGCCGCTCATGGCCGGCCAAGGGCGATGGCAATTCCCTGGCCAACGCCGATGCACATGGTGGCCAGGGCATGGCGACCACCGCCGGCGGCCAGTTGCAGCGCCGCGCTGCCGGTGATGCGTGCGCCGGACATGCCCAGCGGATGACCGAGGGCGATGGCGCCGCCCTGGGCGTTGACGTGGGCGGCATCGTCCGCCAGGCCCAGTTCGCGCAGCACCGCCAGCGCCTGGCTGGCAAAGGCCTCGTTGAGCTCGATGACATCGAAGTCCTCGATGCCCAGGCCAAGACGCGTCATCAGCCGGCGGCTGGCCGGCGCCGGGCCGATGCCCATGATGCGCGGCGGCACGCCGGCGGCGGCGCCGCCGAGCACCCGTGCCAGCGGGGTCAGGCCGTGACGTTCCACCGCGGCGGCGGAGGCCACCAGCAGCGCCGCGGCACCGTCGTTGACGCCGCTGGCATTGCCGGCGGTAACCGTGCCGCCGTCGCGGAACGGCGTCGGCAGCTTCGCCAGCTGCTCCACGGTGGTGCCGGCACGCGGATGTTCATCGGCGTCCACCACCTGCGGCGCGCCGCGGCGGGCCGGCACCGACACCGGGGTGATCTCCCGCGCCAGCGCGCCGCTGGCCGCGGCGGCCTCGGCGCGTTGCTGCGAACGCGCGGCGAAGGCGTCCTGGTCGGCGCGGGAAACGGCGAAGTCGGCGGCCACGTTCTCCGCCGTCTCCGGCATCGAGTCGATGCCGTAGTGCTGCTTCATCCACGGGTTGACGAAGCGCCAGCCGATGGTGGTGTCGTGGATCTCGGCGCGGCGGGAGAAGGCCTGCTCGGCCTTGGGCATCACCAGCGGCGCCCGCGACATGCTCTCCACGCCACCGGCGATGAGCAGCTCGCCATCGCCGCTGGCGATGGCACGGGCCGCGCACAGCACCGCGTCCATGCCCGAGCCGCACAGCCGGTTGATGGTGCTGCCGGGGATCGACTCGGGCAGCCCGGCCAGGAGCAGGGCCATGCGCGCGACGTTGCGGTTGTCCTCGCCGGCCTGGTTGGCGCAGCCGTAGTAGACGTCGTCCACCGCGGCGAAGTCGAGCTTGCGGTGGCGCTCGACCAGGGCGCGCAGCGGTACCGCGGCGAGGTCGTCGGTGCGCACCGTGGCCAGTGCCCCGGCAAAGCGGCCGATGGGGGTGCGTACGTAGTCGCAGATGTAGGCGTCGGACATGGTCAGTTCCGCGTTGACGAGGCGCCGTCGCGGCGTCCTCAGGGAACCAGCTCGTTGCGCTGGAAGAATGCCTGCATCAAGGCCACCAGCACCTCGGGCTGGTCGATGCAGGGCAGGTGACCGGCGTCGTCGATGACGTGGAACTCCGACTCGTCGATCAGGTCGGACAGGCCCTTGACCAGCGCCGGCGGTGTCGAGCCGTCCTCGTTGCCGACCACCACCAGCGCCGGCACCGACAGTCCATCGGTATCGTCGGTGAGGTCGGCGTCGCGGATCGCCATCATGGTGCCGAGATAGCCGGCCAGCGGCGTGCGTACCAGCATGTTGCGCCAGCCGGCCAGCTCGGCATCGTTGCGCGCCAGGCTGGCACGGGTGAACCAGCGCTGCATGGTGCCGTCGGCCAGCGCCTCGATGCCGCCCTCGCGCACCGCCTCGATGCGTGCCGTCCAGGTATCGTGGTCGCCGATCCGCGCGGCGGTGTCGCACAGCACCAGCGCCACCACCCGCGGGTCCCGCGCCGCCACGCCCTGGGCGATCATGCCGCCCACCGAGTCGCCGCAGACGATGGCCCGCTCCACGCCGAGGCCATCCATCAGCGCGACCACGTCGTCGACGTGGTCGTCGAGGCGGTAGGGCGGCGGTGGCGCATCGCTCAGGCCGTGGCCGCGCTTGTCGTAGAGCACCACGTGGAAGTCGTCGGCGAAGGCCGGGGCGACCTTCGACCAGATACGCAGGTCGGTACCCAGCGAGTTGCTGAACACCAGCGCGGTGCGCCCGGCGTCGCCGTGTGCCTGGTAGTGCAGGGCCACCGGTCCGGATCGTAGAAAGGGCATGGGATGGGCCGAGGTGCGGGTTGTCGGTTCGCGGGCGTCGCCGCTCGCGGTCACGGACCGCACTATACAAAATATCGCGGTGGCCCGGCGAGGGCGCGGCGGCGACGGTCACGGGATTGGGCTACACTTGGCCGCGAAGAACAAACACGATCGGTTAGCCATGTTCCGTACCGCCGTACTCGCCGCGCTCTCCGCGGGGCTTCTCCATGCCTGTTCCGAAGCACCCGCACCGGTGGAGCTGCCGCCACCGTCGGTGGGGGTGCACGTGGTCGCGCCGGACACCCTGACCATCCACCGCGAGTTCATCGGTCGCACCGATGCCCCGGACCGGGTGGAACTGCGCGCGCGGGTCTCCGGCATCCTCGAGGCTCGCGACTTCGACGAGGGTGGCGAGGTGGAACGCGGCCAGGTGCTGTTCCGGATCGAGCGGGACACCTACCAGGCGCTGGTCCAGCAGGCCGCCGCCAGCGTGGAGTCGGCCAAGGCCACGGTGTCCGATGCCGAGGTGCAGCTTGCGCGCATGGAACGCCTCAGCGTCAACCGCAATGTCAGCGAGCAGGATGTCGATGCGGCCCGCGCCGCCGCCGAGGTCGCCCGCGCCGCGCTGAAGGGCGCCGAGGCGGCGCTGCAGCAGGCCGAGCTTGACCTCGGCCGCACCGCCATCGACGCGCCGGTCTCCGGCCGCATCGGCGAGGCCGAGATCGACGTCGGCAACCTGGTCGGACCGGACAGCGGCGTGCTGGCCACCATCGTCTCGCTGGACCCGATCCACGTGCGCTTCACCCTGAGCGACGTCGAGTACCTCGCCTTCCGCCGCGACAGCCAGGCCGGCGAGGCGCCGCCGGACATCGCCCCGCGGCTGCGCCTGTCCGACGGCGAGGACTACCCGCACCCGGGCCGGCTGCAGATGCTGGCCAACGAGATCGACCCCGGCACCGGCACCATCACCGCGCGGGCGGTGTTTGCCAACCCCGACAAGCTGCTGCGCCCGGGCCAGTTCGTCACCGTGGTCTTCGAGGGCACCACCGGCGAGGCCGTGCTGATGGCGCCGCAGTCGGCGGTCCTCGCCGGCCAGGACGGCCACAGCGTGCTGGTGGTGGGCGACGACGACGTGGTCGAGCAGCGCGTGGTGAGCGTGGGCGAGGTCGACGGCGACATGCAGGTGATCACCGCCGGCCTCGAGGCCGGCGAGCGACTGGTGGTCAACGGGCTGCAGAAGGTGCGCCCCGGCCAGCCGGTCAACGTGATCGATCGCTGACGGCCCGCCATCGTGTTCAGCCAGTTCTTCATCCACCGGCCGAAGTTCGCCTTCGTCATCTCCATCGTCATCACCCTGGTCGGCCTGCTCGCGCTCAACGCCCTGCCGATTGCGCAGTTCCCGCAGATCACGCCGCCCACCGTGCAGGTCAACGCGGTCTACCCCGGCGCCAATGCCGAGGTGGTGGAGGAAACCGTGGCGGCGCCGCTGGAGGCGGAGATCAACGGTGTCGAGGACATGATCTACCTGTCCTCGAAGTCCGCCAACGACGGCTCGATGTCGATCACCGTGACCTTCGACGTCGGCACCGACGCCGACCTGGCCGCGGTCAACGTGCAGAACCGGGTGGCGGCGGCCACCTCGCGGCTGCCGGAGGAAGTGGTCCGCCAGGGCGTGACCACGCGCAAGACCTCCACCGACATGGTGCTGGTGATCAACCTGTCCTCCCCCGGCGGCACCTACGACGGCCTGTTCCTGTCCAACTATGCCGCCATCAACGTCCGCGATGCCCTCTCGCGGGTGCCCGGCGTGGCCGAGGCGTCGATCCTCGGCGAACTGTCCTATTCCATGCGCATCTGGCTCGATCCGCAGCGCATGGCCAGCTTCGGCATCACCACCACCGACATCATCCAGGCACTCGACGAGCAGAACGTGCAGGTGCCGGCCGGCAAGATCGGCGCACCGCCGCTCACCGAGAACCAGTCGTTCACCTACACCGTGGTCACCCGCGGCCGCCTGGCCGACGCCGCGGAGTTCGCCGAGATCATGCTGCGGGTTGCCGCCGACGGCTCCCGCGTCACCCTCGGCGACGTCGCCCGGGTGGAGCTGGGCGCGGCCTCCTACGAGGCCTATGGCCGGCTCAACGGTGCCCCGGCGGTGGTCATGGGGGTCTACCAGTTGCCCGACGCCAACGCCCTGGAGGTGGCCGACGCGGTGGCGGCGGAACTGGAATCGCTGTCCGCGCGTTTTCCGCCCGACCTCGCCCACAGCATTCTGTACGACACCACCCGCTACGTGCGCATCTCCATCCGCGAGGTGGTGGTGACCCTGCTGCAGGCGCTGGTGCTGGTGGTGCTGGTGGTGTTCGTCTTCCTCGGCGACTGGCGTTCCACCCTGATCCCCGGCATCGCCGTGCCGGTTTCCCTGGTCGGCACCTTCGCGGTGCTGCTGGTGGCCGGCTTCTCGCTCAATACCATCGTGCTGTTCGCGCTGATCCTGGCCATCGGCATCGTCGTTGACGACGCCATCGTGGTGGTGGAGAACGCCCAGCGTCACATCGCCGAGGGCCGCGCGCCGGCCGAGGCCACCGCGCTGGCCATGCGCGAGGTCAGCGGGCCGGTGGTGGCCACCACCCTGGTGCTGCTGGCGGTGTTCGTGCCGGTGGCACTGATGCCCGGCATCACCGGCGAGCTGTACCGGCAGTTCGCGGTGACCATCTCCGCGGCGGTGGCGATCTCCTCGATCAACGCGCTGACCCTGAGCCCGGCGCTGTGCGCGGTGCTGCTCAAGCCGCAGGGCGAAGGCGCGCGCTGGCACCAGGGCTTCAACCGCCTGTTCGGCCGCCTGACCGGCGTCTACGTGCGCACCACCGGCCTGCTGGTGCGCCGCGTCGTGGTCACCCTGGCCATTCTCGCCGCGGTGCTCGGCGGTAGCTGGCAACTGTTCAGCAGCCTGCCCAGCGCCTTCCTGCCGAACGAGGACCAGGGAGCCTTCATGGTCGACCTGACCCTGCCCGACGGCGCCTCGCTGAACCGTACCGAAGCGGTGCTGGCCGATGTCGAGCGCCAGTTGCTGGCCATACCCGGTGTCACCGACGTGATGTCGGTGCCGGGCTTCAGCCTGCTCAACGGCGCCCTGTCCTCGAACACCGCCTTCGCCATCGGCATCCTCGACGACTGGGACAACCGCACCGAGCCGGAACTGGCGCTCGCCACCATCATGGGCCGCCTGCAGGGCATTGCCCTGGCCCTGCCCGATGCCCGCATGCTGCCCTTCGTGCCGCCGCCGATCCCCGGGCTCGGCTCCACCTCCGGCTTCGAGTTCGTCCTCCAGGACCGCGCCGGCGGCACCCCGGCCGACCTGCAGGCGGCGCTGAACGGCCTGCTGGTGGCGGCCAACGGCTCGCCGCGGCTGAGCCAGGTGTACTCGACCTTCTCCACCGCCTCGCCACGCATCTGGCTGGACATCGACCGCGCCAAGGCGAAGACCCTGGGCGTGCCGCTGGGCGAGGTCTTCACCACCCTGCAGGCACAGCTCGGCGGTGTCTACGTGAACGACTTCAACCGCGGCGGGCGCGTCTACCGGGTCATGGCCCAGGCCGACGCCGAGCACCGCAACGCACCGGAGGACATCGGCCGGCTGTACGTGCGCAACCAGGCCGGCGAGATGGTGCCGCTGTCCACCCTGGTCAGCTTCAACACCATCACCGGACCGGACATCATCAACCGTTACAACCTGTTTCGCTCGGCCACCATCAGCGGCAATGCCGCTGCCGGCACCAGCTCCGGCGACGCCATTGCCGAGATGACCGCGGTCGCCGGACAGGCGCTGCCCGAAACCATGGGCTTTGCCTGGACCGGCATGT
Source organism: uncultured Gammaproteobacteria bacterium (assembly GCA_964350265.1). Lineage (GTDB taxonomy): Bacteria > Pseudomonadota > Gammaproteobacteria > Arenicellales > CAJQKF01 > BQJD01. The sequence goes on from CAYGJZ010000004.1 coordinate 58,696, forward strand.
CCTACCAGGAAATCCGCGCCGCCGGCCAGACCACCATCATCCTTCTGCTGTCGCTGGTCTTCGTCTACCTGTTCCTGGTGGCCCAGTACGAGAGCTGGTCGATCCCGCTGTCGGTGCTGCTGTCGGTGCCGGTGGCCATCCTCGGCGCGCTGGCAACCATCGCCCTGGTCGGCATGCCGGTGAACCTGTACACCCAGATCGGCCTGCTGATGCTGGTCGGCCTCGCCTCCAAGAACGCCATCCTCATCGTCGAGTTCGCCAGTTCCCTGCGCCGCGAAGGGCATGCCATCGTCGATGCCGCCCTCGGTGCCGCGGAGCTGCGCTTCCGCGCGGTGATGATGACCGCGGTGTCGTTCATCCTCGGCGTGCTGCCGCTGGTCTTCGCCAGCGGTGCGGGTGCGGCCAGCCGGGTCTCCATCGGCCTGGCGGTGTTCGGCGGCATGCTGGCGGCCACCGTGTTCGGCGTGGTGCTGGTACCGCCGCTGTACCGGGTGGTGCAGTCAGCGCGCGAACGCGCCCACGGCGCGCCGCGCGACGACCAGGTCAGCGGTACAGGGTGAACAGGGCCGAGTGGTCGAGGTCGGCGCCGCCGGCGTCGATGACGCGGTCGTAGAGGTCACGGCACAGGTCGGTCACCGGCAGATCGAGGCCGAGCTGGCCCGCCAGGTCGAGGGCCTGGGCGAGATCCTTGCGCTGGGTGGCGCAGCGACCGCCGGGAACGAAGTTGTCGGTCTGCATGCGCTCGCCGTGCACCTCGAGGATGCGCGAGGAGGCGAAGCCGCCGGCCAGCGCCTCGCGCACCTTGCCGACGTCGGCGCCGGCCCGCCCGGCCAGTGCCAACGCCTCGGATACCGCCGCGATGGTCAGCCCGACGATGACCTGGTTGGCGGCCTTGGCGATCTGCCCGGCACCGCTGTCGCCGACCCGGGTGACCCGCGCGCCGAGCACCTCGAACAACGGCATCGCCCGCTGCACCGACGCCTCGGTGCCACCGGCCATGATCGACAGGTTGCCCTGCTCGGCGCCGATGACGCCGCCGGAAACCGGGGCATCGATGAACTCGGCGCCGGCATCACGCACCACCTCCGCCAGCGCCCGCGTGGCCGCCACCGCGGTGGTGCCCATGTCGATCACCAGCGCACCGGGAGACAGCGACTCGAGGATGCCGTCGGCACCCTGCACGACCTGTTCCACGGTGGCCGTATCGGCCAGCATGCAGATAACGATGTCGGCCCCCGCCGCCAGCCGCGCCGGGGTCTGGTGAACCCGCGCGGCATCGCCGTTGACCGCCGCCAGCGCCTTCTCGGCGGTGCGGTTGTAGACGCCGACGTCGAAGCCGGCGGCCAGCAGGCGGCGCGCCATCGGCGTGCCCATCAGCCCGGTGCCGGCCAGCCCCACGCGCTCAGTTCGGTTGTTGCCGTTTGCCATGTCCCCTGGTCCCCTGGTGTGCCGCCCCCGCGGCGTTCCCCGCTATTCTACCGCGCATTGTCCCCGGCCAGCTTGCCGGCGACGGTTGCGCTCCACTATGATCCATCGACACTCATCGGGGTGCGCCCGTCCGCGCGCTGAGAGGGATCGTTCCCAACCCGTTGAACCTGACCGGGCTCGTACCCGCGTAGGGATGTGAGTGACGCTGTTGCCCACCTCGCATCCTTCCGATCACCGACGTGGAGCAATCGATGCGCATTCCCTCCCTGCTCGCCGCCGTCCTGGCCCTGGCCACGCCGCCGGCATTGGCCGATGCCGACCTGACCGTCTACACCTACGATTCCTTCACCAGCGACTGGGGTCCGGGACCGAAGGTGGAAGCCGCCTTCGAGGCCGAGTGCGGCTGCGACATCGAGCTGGTCGGGCTGGCCGACGGCGTCACCCTGCTCAACCGGCTGAAGATCGAGGGCAGCGGCAGCCAGGCCGACGTGGTGCTGGGACTGGACACCAACCTCACCGCCGAGGCCCGAGACAGCGGCCTGTTCGCCGCCCACGACACCGACCTCGGCGCCCTGGCCCTGCCGCTGGCCTGGGACGACGATGTCTTCGTGCCCTATGACTACGGCTACTTCGCCTTCGTCTACAACCGCGAGCGACTGGCCACGCCGCCGGCCAGCCTGGCGGCACTGGTCAACGACGACGACGGTCCCACCGTGCTCATCCAGGATCCGCGCACCAGCACCCCGGGGCTTGGCCTGCTGCTGTGGATGAAGAAGGTGTTCGGCGACGAGGCCGCCAGTGCCTGGCAGTCGCTGTCACCGCGCATCGTCACCGTCACCCAGGGCTGGAGCGAGGCCTACGGCATGTTCCTGAAGAACGAGGCGTCGATGGTGCTCAGCTACACCACCTCGCCCGCCTACCACGCCATCGCCGAGGAGGACGAGCGCTTCGCCGCCGCCGCTTTCGCCGAGGGCCACTACCTGCAGGTGGAAGTGGCGGCACGGCTCGCCGCCAGCGACAGCCCGGCGCTGGCACGGGACTTTCTCGCCTTCCTGCTGTCGCCGGCGGTGCAGGACGTCCTGCCCACCAGCAACTGGATGTACCCGGCGGCGGCCGACCCCTCGACCCTGCCCGCGGCCTTCTCCACGCTGGTCGATCCGGCCCCGGTGCTGGCCTTCGACGACCACGAGGTGGCCGCCTCCCGCCGTGCCTGGATCGACGAGTGGCTCGAGGCGCTGAGCCGCTGAGCACCGCGCCACGGCGATGACCCGCCCGGGAATCGCCGGCGGCGTGGCCACCGCGGCGGTGGTGGCGGCCCTGGTGCTGGCACCGGTGGCGGCACTGGCCTGGCGCGCCGGCGGCTGGCCGGACCTGTCCATCGTGCACGACGCCTACCTGCGCCGGGTGCTGTGGTTCAGCCTCTGGCAGGCATCGCTGTCGACCCTGTTCAGCGTGCTGCCGGCGGTGCTGGTGGCACGCGCCCTCGCCCGCCGCCGCACCCTGCCGGGGCGACGCTGGCTGCTCGGCCTGATGGGACTGCCGCTGGTGGTGCCGTCGGTGGTGGCGGTACTCGGCGTGGTGGCGGTGTTCGGCGCCGACGGCTACCTGCCGCTGGGCCGCGGTCTCTACGGCCTGGCCGGCATCCTCATCGCCCACGTGTTCTTCAACCTGCCGCTGGCGGCGCGACTGCTGCTGCCCTCGCTGGAACAGGTCCCGGCGGCGCAGTGGCGGCTGGCGCGCCAGCTCGGCTTCAGCACCTGGCAGGTCTTCCGCCACCTCGAGTGGCCGGCCCTGCGCGGCGCCCTGCCCGGTGCCGCGCTGCTCGTCTTCATGCTCTGCCTGACCAGCTTCGCGGTGGTGCTGACCCTCGGCGGTGGTCCACGCAGCACCACCCTGGAGGTGGCCATCTACCAGTCGCTGCGCTTCGACTTCGACCCCGCCCGGGCGGTTTCCCTGGCGCTGGTCCAGCTCGCCGTCTGCGGGCTGCTGGCCCTGGTCGCCGCCCGCCTGGCCCGCCACCCGGCGGGGGAAATCGACACCAGCGGGGCCACCGTGATCATCGATGGTCCGTGGCTGCGCCTCGGCGACGGCCTGGTCATCGCCGCCAGCATCCTGGTCGTGGGGGTGATCCTCGCCGCCATCGTCGTCGACGCCCTGGCCGGCCCGGTGTTCCAGGTGCTGTCCAGCGCGGCCCTGTGGCACAGCCTGGCGCTGTCCGGCACCATCGCGCTGGCCGCCACCGTGCTGGCCGCGGCGGGAGGCTGGCTGATCACCGCCGCCGCCGCGCGCCTGGCCACCGGCACAGGCGCCGGCGGCGGCGCCGCCGACGCGCTGGAGATGCTCGGCGCGCTGGTCTACGTGGTGCCGCCACTGGTCATCGGCACCGGCTACTTCCTGCTGCTGCACGGTCTCCTCGACCTCGACCGCGTCACCGTGGTCATGGTGGTGCTGGTCAATGCGCTGATGGGCCTGCCCTTCGTCATCCGCGGGCTGGCGCCGTCCATGCGGCGACGCGAGGCCGACTACGGGCGACTGTGCCGCAGCCTCGGCATGACCCGCCGCCAGCGCCTGCTGCGCGTGGACCTGCCGCTGCTGCGCCGCCCGCTGGGCATGGCCGCGGCGCTGGTCACCGCGCTGTCCTTCGGCGACCTCGGCGTGGTGGCGCTGTTCGCCGGCGACGGCACCACCACCATGCCGCTGCTGCTCTACCAGTACCTGTCGGCCTACCGCATGGGCGAGGCCGCGGTCACCGCGCTGGTGCTGCTGCTGGGCTGCCTGGCACTGTTCGTGCTGGTCGAGCGCCTGGTCGGCGGGAGGCATCATGCTGCGCCTTGACGGGCTCACCTTCGCCCACGGCGAACAGCGCTTCACCTTCGACCTGGCGGTGGAACGCGGCGAGATTCTCAGCGTCATCGGCCCCAGCGGTGCCGGCAAGTCGACCCTGCTGATGCTGGTCGCCGGCTTCCTCGCCGCGCGGCATGGCCGGGTCTGGGTGGACGGACAGGACATCACCGCGCTGGCCCCGGAGTCGCGGCCGGTGACCACCGTATTCCAGGAGCACAACCTGTTCCCCCACCTGTCGGTGTTCGACAACGTCGCCCTCGGCACCTCGCCGGGCCTGCGCCTGGACGCGGCCGGGCGACGGCAGGTGGACGAGGCGCTCGCCCGGGTGCGGCTCGACGACCTCGCCGGACGCCGCCCCGATGCCCTGTCCGGCGGCCAGCGACAGCGGGTGGCCCTGGCCCGGGTGCTGGTGCGCGAGCGGCCGGTGCTGCTCCTCGACGAACCGCTCACCGCCCTCGGCCCGGCGCTGCGCGCGGAGCTGCTCGACCTGATCGCCGAGTTGGTGTGCGAGCGGCGCATGGCCGCCATCCTGGTCAGCCATCACCCCGGCGATGCACGGCGGGTATCGCCGCGCACCGCCTTCCTCCACCAGGGCCGCGTGCATGCGCTGGCGGCCACCGCCGGGATCCTCGACGCCGACGACCCGGTGATCGTCGACTACCTCGGCCAATGACCACCCGGCCCGCCTGCGGCGCAGCGGCCATCGACGCCGTGCTCGACCGCCTGCCGACGCTGGCCGGTCGGCGGCGCGGACCGCCGCGCTGGCTCACCGACGACCGGCGGGTCTGTCGTCTCGCCCTCGACGGCAAGGACCACGTGGTGCGCCTGCCCGGCCGCCGGCGCTTCATCGAGCCGGCGGCGGAACACGCCAACCAGCAGCGCGCCGCCGCGGTCGGCGTGGCGGTGATGCCATTGGCCTTCGAGCCGGCCAGCGGCGCCATCGTCAGCCCCTGGCTGGCTGCCACGCCGCTGGCCGCGGACGCGGACGTTGCCTGCGCGCTGGCCCGGTTGCACCACCGCGCCGCGGCCTTCGTCGATGTCGCGACGCCGCGCCAGGCGCTGGCGTGGAACCTGCCCGCCACCACTTGTCGGCCGAGCCAGGCCGCCCTCGCCGAGCGACTCGGCGCGGCGCTGGACGCGCTGCCGGCGGTGGCGCTGGTGAACCTGCACGGCGACGTCACCGCCGGCAACGTGGTCACCGCCCGCGCCGGCGGCGACACCGTGCTGCTGGACTTCGAGTACGCCCACCGCGGCCGGGCGAGCTGGGATCTCGCCACCTGGTGCGACGACCGAGACGCCGACGCGGCCGACACCGACGCCTTCCTCGCCGCCTACAACGAGGCCGCGCCCCGCCCGGTGGCGGATGCCGAGCTGATCCTGATGCGCGCCGTGGTGGCGCTGGTCAGCGCCGCCTGGTGGAGCGACCGGAACCCGGCGCAGGCGGACGCGGCGCTTGCCCGCACCGTTCGTCTCGTCCACGGGCTTCGGTTATGATCGCGCGACGATAACGATACCGGGAAACACCCGCCATGACCCTCGACTACATTGCCCTCGGCCTGCTGCTGTTCACGGTGCTGGTGCTGTTCTACGGCGTCATCGCCATCCACGACATTCCCTACGAGATGGCCGTGAAGCGCGACCATCCGCACCAGGACGCCATCCACGTGGCCGGCTGGGTGAGCCTGTTCACGCTGCACGTGATCTGGCCCTTCCTGTGGATCTGGGCGACCTTGTGGCGACCGGATCGCGGCTGGGGCTTCGCCCGCATCGAGCAGGGGCAGCAGGACCTGCACCACGAGATCGCCGCGCTGTCCGAGCGGCTGCGCAGGCTCGAGGCGGCCAGCGGCAACGACGGCGAGGTGCGCTGATGGACCTGCTGCTGATCTGCACCTACGCGGCGCTTTGCATCGCCGCCTTCAAGATCTTCCGCATCCCGATGAACAAGTGGACGGTGCCCACCGCGGTGCTCGGCGGCGTCTTCCTGATCGGCGCGCTGATCCTGCTGATGAACTACAACCACCCGTTCACCAGTCTCGCCAACCAGGCCTATGCCACCACCCCCATCGTGCCCACCGTGCGCGGGCGCGTGATCGAGGTGCCGGTGCGGCCCAACCAGCCGCTGCACCGCGGCGACCCGCTGTTCGTCATCGAGCCGCTGCCCTTCGCCGCCGAGGTGGACCGGCTCAACGCCGCGCTGGAAGATGCGCAGAGCGGCGACGTGCAGCTCGACGCCTCCGCCGAGGTGGCCAGTTCCCAGCGTTCCCAGGCCAAGGCCCAGCTCGACCGTGCCGAGCGCGAGTACGAACGCTATCGCCAGGCCTACGAGAAGGGTGCGGTCAGCCAGGAGGACTTCGAGAACCGTCGCCAGCAGTACCTGGCGGCGAAGTCCGCCTACGAGGCATCCCTGGCCGAGGAACAGCGCGCCCGCCAGGCCAGCGACACCCAGGTGGATGGCGAGGACCCGAAGGTGGCGGAGATTCGCGCCGAGCTCGCCAAGGCCAGCTTCAACCTCGAGGAAACCGTGGTCCGCGCGCCCACCGACGGCTACGTCACCCAGGTCGCCCTGCGCCCGGGCATGATGGCGCTGCCGGCACCGCTGCGCCCGGTGATGGTGTTCGTCCACCAGGAGGAGAAGTTCTACTTTGCCGCCTTCCGGCAAAACTCCGTGCAGCGACTTGAAGCAGGCTTTCACGCCGAGTTCCTGTTCCCCGCCCTGCCCGGGCGGGTGTTTTCCGGCGAGGTGGTCGAGGTGCTGCCGGCGGTGGGCGAGGCGTCGATCCAGGCCACCGGACAGCTCGGCGGCACCGAGTTTTTCGCCCGGCCCGGGCGCGTGGTGGTCAAGCTCAAGGTCACCGACGACCTGTCCGCCTACCACCTGCCCGACGGCAGCCGCGCCGAGGTGGCGGTGTACTCCGACAGCTTTCACCACGTCTCCATCATGCGCAAGATCCTGCTGCGCATGAAGAGCTGGCAGAACTACGTCTACCTGGACCACTGAACGACGGCCCTGCCCGTCGGTGGAGCGGAACCATGCCCACGCGCGCACTGACCCTCCTGCTCGCCGGCTGCCTGCTGGCGGCGACGACCGCGGCGCAGGCCGCCGGACCCGGCCGGCCGTCACTGGCGGTGGCGGTCAGCCACTGGATCGACAACGAAGGTGTCGAGGTGGCGCGGCGGCGCTTCGCCGCGGTCTACCCGTCCCGCGGCGAGGACTTCCTGGTCGACACGCGCCAGTTCGCCGAGCTGGTGCGCATCTACCAGCGCACCGGTGAGACCGAGGCGGCCGAGACGGTGGCGGCGATGGCCACGCTGGTGTCGCGCAGCCTGGCCGGGCGCAGGATCCACGAGGAATCCATCGACACCTCCGCCGAGGTCGAGCGCGCCGTGCTGCAGCAGCAGGCCACCATGGGTGCCGCCGAGAGCGAGTTGTCGAACTGAGCCACGCCGCGCGGCCACCCGTCACAGGCCGCGGGACAGGATCAGCGCGGTGCCGGCAACGCAGATGAGGGCGCCGAGCCAGGCGCCGGCGGAGGGGCGCTGGCGGGTGATCAGCCACAACAGCGGCAGCACCATGACCGGCGAGGTGGTGGAGAGAATGGCGGCGATGCCGGCATTGCCGTGGGCAAAGGCATACAGCAGCAGGCTCATACCCATCGCCATGCCGATGATGCCGGCCAGCGTGGCCCGCCAGAACATGTCGAAGTTCAGCGCGTTCTTCGCCCGCACCACGGTCAGCGGGGTGAGCAGGACGGCGTGCAGGGCCAGTGCCGAGACACCCACGCGTACCGCGGTCACCGCCACCGGGTCGGCGCCGGACATCAGCGCCGGCTTCGCCATCAGCGCCCCCACCGCCTGGCACAGCGCCGCCAGCAGCCCCATCAGCACGCCCGGCCAGACGGCGCCGTGCACGCTTTCCAGGGCATGGCCGGCGCTGGCCGGACGACCGTAGAAGATCGCCACCGACACCCCCGCGGCCACCGCCAGGCAGCCGAGGATCTGCAGCGGGCCCAGCGCCTCGCCGAACATCAGCCAGCCGATCACCACCGTCATCGGCGCATTGGTGGCGAACAGTACCCCGGTGCGGCGCGGCCCGAGCCGGGCCATGGCGGTGAACAGCGCGGTGTCACCGATGAAGATGCCGACCAGCCCGGAGAGGATGATGGTGGGCAAGTGCTCCGTGCCGATGGTGGCGATGGCGCCGCTGGGCAGCACCCAGGCCATCATCAGCGCGAAGACGATGAGCATGCGGATGCGGGTATAGGCAATCCCGCCCAGGTAGCGCGACGGTCCGGTGGAGATGATGCCGGTCAGCGACCAGCAAAGTGCCGATCCCAGGGCGGCGAGCTCGTAGGGCATGGACGGTGCCGCCGCCGGGGGACCGGGTCAGTGGGCCAGGCGCCAGCGCAAGGTCTCTCCCGCCGCCAGCGGCACCAGCTCGCCGTCGCCGTAGGCGAAGGCGGCCGGCACCACCTGTTCGACGCGCTCGATGCGCACCCGCTCGGTATTGCGCGCCAGGCGGTAGAAGTCGGCGCCGTGGAAGCTGGCAAAGCCCTCGAAGCGATCCAGCGCCTGGTGCGCCTCGAACACCGCCGCGTACAGTTCCAGCGCGTGGTAGCCGCTGTAGCAGCCGGCGCAGCCGCAGTCCGCTTCCTTGGCATGGCGGGCATGCGGGGCACTGTCGGTGCCGAGGAAGAACTTCGGGTTGCCGCCGGTGGCGGCGGCGACCAGCGCCTGGCGGTGCCGCTCGCGCTTGAGCACCGGCAGGCAGTAGTGATGCGGCCGCACGCCGCCGCGGAACAGGGCATTGCGGTTGTACATCAGGTGCTGCGGGGTGATGGTGGCAGCCACCGTGTCCGGCGCATCGACGACGAACTGCACCGCCTCGGCGGTGGTGATGTGCTCGAAGACGATGCGCAGCGCCGGGTGGTCGCGCACCAGCGACGCCAGCACCTGGTCGATGAACACCGCCTCGCGGTCGAACACGTCCACCGCCGGGTCGGTCACCTCGCCGTGCACGCACAGCACCATGCCGCGGGCTTCCATCTCGTCCAGCACCGCGGCGATGTGGCGAAGGTCGGTGACGCCGTGGTCGGCGTTGGTGGTGGCGCCTGCCGGGTACAGCTTGGCCGCGGGCACGTGGCCGCTGGCCAGTGCGCGGCCGATCTCCGCCGGCTGCGTGCGGTCGGTCAGGTACAGGGTCATCAGCGGGTCGAACCGCTGCTCCGGGGCCAGCGCCGCGCGGATGCGCTGGCGATAGGCCAGTGCCATCTCGGTGGTGGTCACCGGTGGCACCAGGTTGGGCATGACGATGGCACGGGCGAACTGGCGCGCGCTGTGCGGCACGGTGGTGGCGAGGGCATCGCCGTCGCGCAGGTGCAGGTGCCAGTCGTCGGGGCGGACCAGGTCGAGAACGTCGGTCATGACAGGAGAAGCCGTGGCGGAGGCGGCGATGATACCAGCGCCGGGCGCCGACGGCTCACATCGGCAGCGGGTAGCGGCGGTGCACCGCGCCGATCTCCGCCAGCACCTCGGCATCGAGCACCAGGTCGGCGGCGGCGAGGCTGTTGTCCAGCTGCGCCATGCTGGTGGCGCCGAAGATGGCCGAGGTCATGAACGGCCGCGACAGGCAGAAGGCCAGCGCCATCTGCGCCGGGTCGAGCTGGTGGCGTCGCGCCACCGCCAGGTACTCGTCCACCGCCGCCGTCACCGCCGGGGTCAGGCGGCCGCCGACGGTGTCGTTGATGCTGCGCCGGGAACCGGCCGGGGTCAGGTCGCCGGCGTACTTGCCGGTGAGGATGCCCGCGGCCAGCGGCGAGAAGGCCAGCAGGCCGACCTGTTCGTGGTGGGCCAGCTCGGCGAGGTCGAGATCGAAGCCGCGGCACAGCAGGCTGTACTCGTTCTGGATCGAGACCACCCGCGGCCCGGCACCGGCCTCGGCGGCGGCGAGGAAGCGGCCGGTGCCCCAGCAGGTTTCGTTGGACAGGCCGACGAAGCGGATCGCGCCGGCGTCGACGTGGCGTTGCAGGGCGCCGAGCAACCTGGCGATGTCCTCGTCGACGTTTCGCGCCTGGTCGGAGGGGTCGTAGTCCGGCCACTTGCGAAAGTGGTAGGAACCCCGGTTCGGCCAGTGAAGCTGGTAGAGGTCGATGTAGTCGGTGCGCAGCCGTCGCAGCGAGTCGGCCACCGCGCGGTCGATGGCCTCGGCGGTGATCGGTGCGCCGTCGCGGATGTAGCCGTGACCCTCGCCGGTGATCTTGGTGGCGATGAGCACGTCGTCGCGGCGACCACGCCGGGCCAGCCAGCTGCCGATGATGGCCTCGGTGTGCCCGGTGGTCTGCGACGACTGCGGCGTGGTCGGGTACATCTCCGCGGTGTCGACGAGATTGATGCCGGCGTCGATGGCGGCATCCAGCTGCGCGTGGCCCTCGGCCTCGCTGTTCTGGCTGCCCCAGGTCATCGAGCCCAGCGTCAGCGCGCTGACCTCGACACCGGTGCGGCCCAGTGGTCGGTATTGCATGGGGTTCTTGCTGGCCTGGTGGGTGCGTTCACGGGCTGTTGCCGCGAACGTGGAACGTGACATGGTCGACCACCGCGCCGGCCGCGTCAACCAGTTCCAGGCGATGACGGCCCGGTCGCGGCGTCCAGCCATCCCCGGCAGCGACGCCCTGCCCGTCCAGGCGCCAGCGCGGCGACGGTGCCGAGGCATCGAAGAAGACCCGCTGGCGGCTCGCGGGGATGTCGTTGTCCAGCGCCAGGATCATGCCCTCGGCGGGGTAGTGGATGCGCGCCGCCCGGCCCTGCCCGCGGGGCGCGAAGCGGGTCATGGCGGTGCCGGCGACGAACCACTCGCCGCGCGGGGGCTCGTGGCCGCCGAAGGTGACCGGGCGGCGCTCCACCCCGGCCGGCGGCGCCAGCGGCGGCGGCGCCTGGCCGGCATGCAGGATGCGCATCACCCGCGCCCACAGCGGCGCCGCGCCGCTGACCCCGGAGACATCGCCCATCGGCGAGCCGTCGAAGTTGCCCACCCACACGCCCACCGTGTAGCGGGAGGAGAAGCCGACGCACCAGTTGTCGCGCATGTCCTTGCTGGTGCCGGTCTTCACCGAGGCGGCGAAGGGAAGTGCCAGCACGTTGTCGAGGCCGAAGCTGCCGGCGCGGGCGCCGCGGTCGGCGAGCACGTCGGCGACGATGAAGGCGCTGGCCGGGTCGAGCAGCCGGCGCGGCGGCGCGGCCGGGCCACCGGGCCGCAGTGTCAGCGGCGTCTGCTCGCCGCCCGTGGCGAGGGCGCGGTAGGCGGAAACCAGTTGCCACAGGCTGACCTCCGCCGAGCCCAGCGCCAGCGAGTAGCCGTAGTGATCGCCGTCGTGGACGACGTGGTCGAAGCCGGCCGCGCGCAGCCAGTCGGCGAACGGGTCGACCCCGGTCAGCATCAGCGTGCGCACCGCGGGCACGTTGACCGAGCCGGCCAGGGCCGAGCGCACGCTCAGGTGGCCACGGAAACCGCGGTCGTAGTTCTGCGGCACGTAGACCCCGGCGGGGGTCTGCAGGTCCACCGGCGAATCGGCCAGCAGCGAGGCGGCGGTCAAACGACGCTGGCCGATGGCCAGCGCGTAGAGGAAGGGTTTCAGGGTCGAGCCGGCCTGGCGCGGCGCCTGGACGCCGTCCACGTACCAGGCCGAGCTGTCCTCGCCGCCGTTGCCGAGGTAGATGCGCACCTCGCCGCTGGCATTGTCCACCGCCAGCACGGCGCCGTCGCGCACCCGTCGATGACGCAGGGCGCGCAGGGTATCGCGCAGTGCCTCCCCGGCCATGCGCTGGGCCGTGCCGTCGAGGCTGCTGACCACCTGGCGGGCAGCGTCGCCGAGCAGCCGGCGTGCCACGTGGGGCGCATGGTCGTGGCGCTGGCGAAGCCGGGGGCGATCGGCCAGCGCCCGTGTCGCGCGTTCGTGCACGGCGGCGCAGTCGGCGGCGGCGTCCAGCCGCCGCGCCACCGTGCAGGCACGCGCCGCCACCTGTGCCACGGCGGCGTTGGGACCACGCACCAGGGCGGCGAGGATCGCCGACTCCTCGGCGGTGAGCCCGCCGGGGTGCTTGTCGAACAGGCCGCGGCTGGCGGCGGCAATGCCGACCAGTTCGCCGCGGAAGGTGACCCGGTTCAGGTAGGCGGCGAGGATCTCGGGCTTGTCCATGGCGCCCTCCAGCCTCCACGCCGCGCGCACCTGGCGCACCTTGGCCAGCAGGCCGCGCTGACCGGAGGCGGCGATGCGCGGGTCGACCAGCGCCGCCAACTGCATGCTGATGGTGCTGGCACCGCCGCGGTCGCCGCCGCGCAGCCGGGCCGCCAGCGCCGCCGCCGCGGCCAGCCAGTCGACGCCGCGGTGGTCGGCGAAACGGCGGTCCTCGGCCGCCACGATGGCCCGCGCCAGGGCCGGGGAAAGCGCCTCGTGATCGACCCAGGGCAGGCGTCGTCCGCGCGGGTCCACGCGCAGTTCGTGCAATGGCTGGCCGTGGCGATCCAGCAGCAGGGCATCGCTGGCGGCGAAGCCGCCGCGCAGCGCCGCGTAGTCCACCGTCCGTGGTGCCGTGCTGACCGCCGCCAGCACGGCGGCCAGCAGCGTCGCCGGCACCACGGCAAGCCACGTTCGACGGGACAGCCGCCGCGACCTGCTCATTCGCCGGCCACCGTCATCACCGGGTTGGGCCAGGCGCCGTACACCTCGGGGGCATACATCGCCTCCACCCGGGTCGGTGGCAGGCCGAAGCGGCCGCTGGCCTGGTAGCGCACGGTGTAGCCGACCTGCCAGCGGCCCCGCGGCAGGCGCGCGAAGTAGCCGCGCCAGGCGTCGTCGCCACGCTCGACGAAGGTCGGCGCGAGGTGGCCGCGGTCGTCCACCAACAGCGTGCTGTCGTTGCCAAGACCGCTGCCGAGAATGCGCGCACCGGCCGGCAGCGGGTCGTCCACCACCACCCAGGCGCGTTCGGCAGTGGCCTCGATGGTCAGCACCACCCGGGCCACGTCGCCCACCTGCCAGCCGGGCGGCCGGCGCTGCACCACCGCTTCCACGCGTCGCTCGACGCGGTAGCCACGCGCCACCGGCGCGTCGAGCGGCACCGCCGCCAGGCTGTCCACCGTGACCCAGGGGGCACCGTCACCACGATGCTCGATGCGCAGTGGCTGCGCGCCCGCCCAGGGCAGCAGCACCGATCCGTCGCGGCCCCCGGGCCACGACCACGATGCCAGCGCGGCGTCCGCGGACGAGACCGTGGTCTCGCCGGAAGGCGCGGCCGGCCGTTCGCCCCCGTGCACCGCGCGCAGGGCCAGCATCGCCCAGGCATTGGCGGTGGTGGTGCCGAAGTGGCCCTGCTGTCGACGCGCCAGCAGGCCACGCGCCATCCGCGCGGCGTCGTCGTCGCCGGCCTCGAGCAGGGCCAGCAACGTGCGCGCGGCATTGCCGTTGCCGTTGATCATCAGCCACGGCAGCGTGTCGTCGTCGCGCCCGGCCAGGTCGACCACGCCGCCGCGGACGTCGAGGCGGGCACGCAGCAGCGCGCGGGCCCGGCGCACCCGGTCCGCGGCTCCGGGCAGGTCGCCCTGGCGGCGGTGGATCGCCAGCCAGTCGAGCAGCGCCGAGGTCGGCCAGTGGCCGGGGTCCGCCTCGATGGTGGTCAGCCAGCCGGGGTCGAGCGGGCGGTAGCGCGACACCGCCTCCAGCGCCGCCAGCCGGCGCAGCAGCTGGTCCGGCGCGGCCATCGGCGAAGCCCGCTGCAGGCGGCCGTCGAGCAGCGCGGCGAGGGCGTCGAGCATGCGACGACGCGCGGCATCGGGCAGCGTCCAGCCGGCGGCATCGGACAGCGACAGCAGGTAGCTGGTGAGCACGTCGCTGCCCAGGGACTGGCTCGGCCAGTAGCGTGCCAGGCCATCGCCGTCGAGGGCGGCCGGCAGGTCGTCGAGCCAGGCCTGGCGCAGTGCCGCGTCGTCCAGCACCACCGCCCGCGACAGCCGCTGCTCCAGGCAGCGATGGGGATAGGCCTGCATGTGGTCGACGACACCGCGAAGGTCGCCGGCCAGGCTCGCCGAGAAGCCGAGACGCAGCCCGCCGCGGCCGGCCAGCGCGGTGGCCGGCGGCGATACCGGCAGGTCGCGCGGCTTCGCCAGGTCGAGCAGCGTCGAGCCCTGCACGGTGACCGGCACCGCCGCACGCAGTGGTCGTTGCACCGCCACGCGGTCACCGGTGTCGCCGGCGCGGGCGTCGAAGACCAGCTGCATGGTGTCGCCGTCGGCGGGCGCGACCAGTCGCCAGCGGGCGGTCACCGAACCCTGCGCGGGCAGTTCGTGATGCTGCGCCGGCAAGGCCCGACCATCGACCTTGGCGCTGACCGCCACCTCGCGCACCTGCGACGTGCCGTTGCGTACCGTCACCCGGGCCTGGAACACGTCGCCGTGGCGCAGCAGCGGCGGAACCGCGGGCAGCAGCATCAGCGCGCGGCGACTGGCGATGCTGGCCTGGCCGGTACCGAAGCGGTCGGCGCCGTGGCTGGCCACGGCAACGATGCGAAAGGCACTCAGCGCGTCGTTCAGCGGCACCACGAGGTCGACCCGGCCATCGGCATCGGTCACCGCGTGCTGCCAGCTGAGCAGGGAGTCGAACAGCATCCGGGTGGGCGCCAGGCCACCGCCGCCGCCGGCCGCCACCGCCTTCTTGCCGAAGTGACGCTTGCCCACCACCTGCATCTGCGCGGTGGCGGTGCGCACCTCGATGCCGCGCCGGCCCATCATCGACTCGAGCAACTGCCAGCTCGGGTTGGGCGCCAGGGCCAGCAGGCCCTCGTCCACCGCCGCCAGGGCGATGCGGGCGGCGGCCGCCGGGGTGCCGTCCGGACCGCGAACCTCCACCGCCACCCGCGCGCTGTCGCCGTCGCGGTAGACCGCGCGATCGGTGGACACCGCGACGTCGAGGCGATGGGCCGCGCGGCCCACGGTGAGTTCCTCGATGCCGAGCCGGAAGGCCGGCTTGTCGAGATCCACCAGGCCGTCGGGCGCGCGCCCGGCGATGCGCCCGCGCACCGCCAGCACGGAGACGAAGACGTTGGGCGCATGGCTGGCCAGCACCGGCACTTCCAGCACCGGCTGGCGGCCGTCGAGACGGGTGACGAAGGCATCGAGGATGCCTTCGCGCTCCAGGGTCACCAGCGCGGTGGCGCGGCGGAAGGGCATGCGTACCTGCAGGCGGGCGGTGTCTCCCGGCTCCAGCCGTGGTTGCTCGGCGATCACGTCCATGCGGTCCTCGTCTCCGACCTGGAACCACCAGTGTTCCTGCCCGGCTACCCAGACCTCGCGCCAGGCATGGGAGGCATGGCCGTTGTCGTCGACCACGCTGGCACGCAGCACCAGGTTGCCTTCGGCGGGGGCCGGCAGCCGGCAGTCGAGACCACCGAGGGCATCGGTGCGTCCTTCGCACAGGCGGCCGACGGCATCGGTCTGGCGACGGGACTCGTAGGCGTAGAAGCCACCGACCAGGCGCTTGCGATGGGTATAGACGGTGCGCTTGAAGGCGTCCACGCGAATCGTCTGCCCGGCCAGCGGGCGACCATCGGTGTCCAGGGCCAGCGCACGCAGCGACAGGTTGTCGCGGGACAGCACCCAGCCGTCCACGCGCAGCCCGGCCAGCACCGACGACGGCCACAGCATGGTGCGCGATGCGCTGGTGGCGATCTCGCCGTTGGCGTCGGGGTACTCGGCCTCGATGGTCAGCTCGGTGGGCGCCTGCACCACCGGGCCGGGTGACAGCGTCAGCTGGCCGCCGCCGTCGCCGTCGAGGGTCAGCCGTTGCAGGGCCGGGATGGTGGCTTCGACCTCGTCCACCTCGCTCTCCATGCCGGTGACGACGTCGCCGTTGGCCAGTGCGTAGTCCTCGTAGCCGGCGAAGGACGGCGGCACCGTGCGCCAGCGGCTGCGCACGCCGACCTCGAGCGCGGCGGCGCCGCCGCCGTTGAGGTAGCTGACCTGCACCTTCGCGTCCACCCGTGCCGGCCGCACCGGGGAGTCGGGCACCGCCCGCACCTCGGCGGTCATGCTGGGCAGCTGGAAGGATTCCACCCGGAAGCCGCCCGCCGGCAGGGTCACCTCGCCGCCTTCACCGGCCAGCGAGACCTGCACCTGGTAGCGGCCGGAGCGGGCCTCGCCGGGAATCGACCAGCTGCCCTCGGCGATGCCCTCGGCATCGAAGCGCACCGGCAGGGCCAGGCGCTCGCCGCTGCCCTCGTGCACCAGCTCGACCTGCTCCGGCAGCGTGGCCGCATCCGGCAGCGCGATGCCGTCGGCGCGATGACGGCGCAGGTAGTGCTTCATGTGCACCACCTCGCCGGCGCGGTAGAGGGGCCGGTCGAACACGGTGGCGGCGAGGTGCGGCGTGGTCCACGAGGCGTGCGGCAGCGAGAAGCGCCAGGGCTCGATGCCCTCGCTCCAGCCGGACAGGGTGAAGGTCATGTCCTCGCCGAGGCGGGCGCTGACCAGGTAGTCGTAGCAGTCGCCGGTGAGCGCGGGCAGCGGCCGCGGGATGCGGCGGATGCCGTCGGCGTCCGAACGGCCCTGGAACAGCACGCTGCCGTCGCAGTCGGCCACCGTCACCTCGGCACCGTCCACCGGCAGGCCGTCGTGCAGGCGGGTGACCCAGGCCAGCGACGATTCGCGTCCGTGCTTGAAGTGCACGACCAGGTCGGTCACCAGCACCGCGGTCTGGGCATGGTAGGGCCTGGCCTGCTCGTAGAGGGCGGCGCCCAGGCGCGGGCTGGCGATCTCCACCAGGTAGAAGCCGGGTCGCGGCATGGGGATGCCGATGACTTCCATGGCCCGGCGGCCGTGGGGCTTGGGCAGGCGGAAGGCGGTGGTGTGGTCGTCGTCGTCGAACAACGACACCTCGCCCGGGTGGCGATCCACCACGTAGCGACGCAGTTCCGGCGCGTAGTGACCGTGCTGTCGCTGCGACTCGCGCACCCGCTCGATGGCCTCGCGGGCACGGTTCGGGTCGTCGATGCGCTGCATGCGTCCGTTCACCGTCGCCGGCGCCGGCCACCATGACTCGCGCAGTCGCGACAGCCAGCCCGTGGCGGCCCCGCGCTCCCCGTCGCCGGCGACTTTGCCGCCCGGCGCCGGGTGGAGCGGAATCTCCGGCTCGACGTCGCGCAGGGTCACCGGCAGCGCCGCCGCCTCGTCGTGCTCGATGATGCCGAACTCGGCCGGGAACTTGATCAGCGGCCCGGCCACCCCGGTGCGCACGTCGAGGGGAAAGCGCGCCGCGTTGACCAGCACGCGGCCGGCATCGTCGCGAAGCGGCGCCGGCAGCGACAGGGTGTAGAGATTGTCCTCGTCGAAGGGCGGCGGGAAGTCCAGCCGCCAGGCCAGCGGCTCGTCGTCGGCCAGCACCGGCCGGCGCACCCGCCCGCCAAGATCCACCAGTTCCGCGGCCAGCGCCGCCTGCCGGGGAATCGGCGCGCTGAAGGTGACGGTCATCGGCAACACCGGGTTGCAGCCGGCTTCGGGACTGGCGCGGCGGCAGGAGAAGCGGGCACGGAAGTCCGGCCGGGTGCGCCAGCGAAAGCGCGCCGGCGCCACCGCCGCCCCGTCGACGCCCCGCACGCCCTCGTCCCAGGCCAGCACCACCCCGGTGTCCGGGGGCAACTGGCGGCGGCAACGCAGCGCCGCCACGGGCGAGGGCGCGGCCTGCCACAGCCGCGCGAAGCGCGCCGCGTTGTCGCCGGCCAGCACCTCGCCGTCCAGCAGCATGGAGATCGGCCGGCTGTCATAGCCATCGAGACGGTGGCGGTAGACCCGGCGGAAGTCCTCGTAGTCCGCGAGCAGGGCAGCGCGCTCGGCGCCGGCCAGGACCTCGACCTCGACCCGCTCGGCGATGCCGTCGATCTCGCACCACGCCCCGCGGCCGAGGCTGTCGGCGTCCAACGGCGCGTCGAAGCCGAGCAGGAAGACCTGCTCGGCGTCGATGGCCTCGTGGCCGTCGAAGGGCGCCACGTGCACCACCCCGGCGGGGCCGGCATCCACGGCATGCAGCGACGGCGTCAGCGCGCTGCCATCCAGGGCCTGCATCCGCGCATCGGCGTGGAAGCGGCAGCGCGTGGTGGCCGGCAGGGGCTGGTCGAAGTCGAACACGAAGCGTGTCGGATCGAGCCAGTGGCCGCTGCCACCCACCGCGCAGTCCACCGTGAAGGGCGAAGCCGCCGTGGCATCGCCGAAGGCCACCATCGGCCGGTCGAAGCGGGCCACCGCCTGGCGCGCATCCGGCGTCCAGTGGGCGGGGGAGAATTCCAGCACGCGGGC
>CAYGJZ010000004.1:77399-80233 GCA_964350265.1 uncultured Gammaproteobacteria bacterium
GACCGGCAACCACCGGCGACAGGCGGGATCGAACCATGTGGGCAAGGCTCCGGGTAGGCGGGACACCCGCACGGCACGAGGCCGCGCGGCGACGGCATGCATTAGAGCACGAGCAGGTGTCGAAGCCATGGCGAAACCGTGCCAGCGCGCGGGCAGTCGGCCACCGGGCGACTTCGGTGTTCCGGGTGGGTACCCGTTGCAAGTTTCTGTTTCAGAATTCAGAATTCCGAACATGGAACCCATCGGCAACACCCCGGCACTCACCGAGCAGGTACGCGAAGCCCTGGTCGGCGCCATCGTCGACGGCACCCTGCGCAGCGGCGAACGCCTGGCCCAGGACGTCATCGCACGCCGGCTGGGGGTGTCGCGGCAGCCGGTCAGCCATGCGCTGGAGGTGCTCAAGCGCCAGGGCGTGCTGGTCCACCTGGGGCGCAAGGGATTGACGGTGGCGCCGCTGGAGCCGGAACGCCTGCGTGGCCTGTACGCGGTGCGCGCAAGTCTCGACGCGCTGGCGGCGCGGTCGGCGGCCGAGCGCATGGCCGCCGGGGAGATTGCCAGGCCCGAAGCCGATGCCCTGGCCCGGCTGGTGGATCGCTACCGTGGCGGAAAGTCCCGCGCCTCGCTGGCCACCCGGCTGGCGGACGACGCGCGCTTTCACCAGATGCTCTACCGCATGAGCGGCAATCCGTGGATCGAGGAGATCACCGCGCCGCAGTGGGTGCACTTCCGCCGCTGCATGCACGCGGTGCTCGAGGACCGAGCCCGCCGCGGCGCGGTCTGGTCCGAGCACGGGGCGATCTGCGAGGCGGTGCTGGCCGGTGATGCCGCGCATGCCGCGCAACTGGCCGAAGCGCATGCCCGCGACGCGGGCGAGACCACCGCCGCGCGGCTGCGCGCCGGCGAACACGAGGAGGCTTGCAAACCATGAAAATCTCGCGCGATGAACTGGACCGATTCGACCAACAGGGCTACCTGTTCTGGCCGTCCCTGTTCAACCAGGACGAGGTCGCGGTGCTGAAGCGTGCCGCCGACGACATCTACCGGCAGGAGCGCCAGGAGGTGTGGCGCGAATCCAGTGGCGTCGCCCGCACCGCCTTCGCCGCGCATACCTACGACGAGGCCCACCGCCGCCTCGGCGCCCACCCGCGCCTGCTCGACCCGGTGATGCAGATCCTCGATGGCCCGGTCTACATGCACCAGTACAAGATCAATGCCAAGGCCGCCTTCGACGGCGACGTCTGGCAGTGGCACCAGGACTACGGCACCTGGAAGCGCGACGACGACATGCCCGAGCCGCGGGCGATGAACATCGCCGTGTTCCTCGACGAGGTCACCGCCGCCAACGGCCCGCTGCTGTTCATCCCCGGCTCGCATCGAGCGGGCGTGGTCGAAGCCGGCCACGACCTTGCCACCACCAGCTACCCGCTGTGGACGCTGGATCGCGACAAGGTGCGTGAACTGGCCTCGCGCGGCGGCTGCGTGGCGCCCACCGGTCCGGCCGGCAGCGTGCTGCTGTTCTCCTCCCTGCTGGTGCATGCCAGCCCGCCGAACATCAGCCCCTTCGACCGCACCATCGTCTACCTGTCGCTGTGCCACGTGGACAACCACATTCGCCGCTTCCAGCGCGCCGAATGGATCGCCCACCGCGACTTCACCGCCATCGAGCCGCTCGCCGACGACTGCCTGCTCGAACTGGCCCGCAACGCCGCCTGAGCGCGGGGAGAACCCATGTACGTCTACCAGGAACTGCTTGCCCGCGCCCGTGAACAACGACCGGTGCGGGTCGGCCTGATCGGCGCCGGCAAGTTCGGCTCCATGTTTCTTTCCCAGGTGCCGAACACCCCGGCGCTCACCGTCGCGGCCATCGCCGACCTTCATCCCGACCGCGCCCGCGCCGCCTGCCGGGCGGTGGGCTGGCGCGACGACGACATCGCCGCCACCACCTTCACCGACGATGCCGCGGCGATGGTGGCGATGGACGGCATCGACGTGGTGGTGGAGGCCACCGGCATCCCCACGGTGGGCATCGAGCATGCCCGCGCCGCCTTCGCCGCCGGCCGCCACGTGGTCATGGTCAACGTCGAGGCCGACGTGCTGGCCGGGCCATTGCTGGCCGAAGAGGCGCGCGATGCGGGGGTGGTCTACTCCATGGCCTACGGCGACCAGCCGGCGCTGACCTGCGAGCTGGTGGAATGGGCGCGTGCCTGCGGCTTCGACGTGGTGGCCGCGGGCAAGGGCACCAAGTACCTGCCCGCCTACCATGCCTCGACCCCGGACACGGTGTGGGACCACTACGGGCTCACCGCCGACCAGGCCCGCGCCGCGGGCATGAACAGCCAGATGTTCAACTCCTTCCTCGACGGCACCAAGTCGGCGCTGGAGATGGCGGCCATCGCCAATGCCACCGCCCTGGCGCCGCCCCCCGACGGCCTCGCCTTTCCGCCCTGCGGCATGGACGACCTCGCCCACGTGCTGCGGCCGCGCCAGGCCGGCGGGCAACTGCACCACAAGGGACAGGTGGAGGTGGTGTCGTCGCTGGAACGCGACGGCCGGCCGGTGGCCCGCGACCTGCGCTGGGGCGTGTACGTGGTCATCGAGGCACCCAACGACTATGCCGCCGCCTGCTTTCGGCAGTACGGCATGAACACCGACGACACGGGACGCTACTCGGCCATGTACAAGCCCTTCCACCTGATCGGCCTGGAGCTGAACATCTCCATCCTGAGCGCCGCCCTGCTCGGCAAGCCCACCGGTTCCACCGCGGGCTTCGTCGGCGACGTCGCCGCCACCGCCAAGCGCGCCCTCGGTGCCGGCGAAGTCCTCGACGGCGAGGG
>CAYGJZ010000004.1:80333-88251 GCA_964350265.1 uncultured Gammaproteobacteria bacterium
CCGCCCGGCGGGCGTCGCCCGCTCAGCCGCTGGCGGCTTGCCGGGCCTGCCGGTTCGCCTGCCAGTGGTCGTCGACGTAGCGGGTGGTCATCGAGCCGGTGGTGAACAGTGGGTCCACCAGCACCTCGTCGAGGAACTCGAGGTTGCTGCTGACACCGCCGATCTCCACCGCCGCCAGCGCCTCGCGCATGCGCGCGATGGCATCGTCGCGATCACTGCCGAGCACCACCAGCTTGGCGATCATCGGATCGTAGTAGGGCGTGATCACGTCGCCCTCGCGCACCCCGGTGTCGATGCGCACCCGCGCCGAGGCGGCGGGAAAGCGCAGGCTCTCAAGCGTCCCGGGCGAGGGCAGGAAGTTCTTCGCCGGACGCTCGGCATACAGCCGGCATTGCAGCGCGTGGCCATTGGCCTGGATGCCGCCGGCGGGGGGCGTCCACTGGCCGGCCGCCTGCTCGATCTGCCAGCGTACCAGGTCGATGCCGGTGATCATCTCGCTCACCGTGTGCTCGACCTGGATGCGGGTGTTCATCTCCAGGAAGTAGAAGGCGTCGCGGTCGCAGTCGTAGATGAACTCCACCGTGCCTGCCCCGGCATAGTGCTGCTCGCGCACCAGCGCCAGCGCCGACGCGCGCAGGGCCTCGCGCACCTCGCCGGGAATGCCCGGGGCCGGCGCCTCCTCGATGACCTTCTGGAAACGCCGCTGGATGGTGCAGTCGCGGTCGAACACGGCCAGGCCGCCGCCGGCGCCGTCGCCGAACACCTGCACCTCGACGTGACGCGCACGGGCGACGAAGCGCTCCAGGTACACCGCCGAATCGGCGAAGGCGCGACCGGCCAGCGACTGCGTCTTGGCCACCCGCGCGGCCAGGTCCTCGTGCCGATCGACCCGCTGCATGCCGATGCCGCCACCGCCGGCGGCGGCCTTGACCAGCAGGGGAAAGCCCACCTTCGCCGCCACCGCGTCGACGTCCACCGCATCGCCCTCGGCGAAGCGTTCGCTGCCGGGCAGCACCGGGATGCCGGCCGCCGCGGCCAGCGCGCGGGCGCGCTCCTTGTCGCCCATGGCCTCGATCACCGCCGGCGCCGGGCCGATCCAGGCCAGCCCGGCCGCTTCCACCGCGCGGGCGAAGTCGGCGTGCTCGGCGAGGAAGCCGTAGCCGGGATGAACCGCGTCGGCGCCGCTGTCGCGGGCGGCGGCGAGCACCGCGTCGATGTCGAGGTAGCTCTTTGCCGCCGGCGCCGCACCGATGGCCACCGACCGCTCGGCCAGCGACACGTGCAGGGCATGGGCATCGGCCTCGGAACAGACCGCGGTGGTGCCGATGCCCATCTCGGCGCAGGTCTTCAGGATGCGGCAGGCAATCTCGCCGCGGTTGGCGACGAGGACGTGTTGGATCGGTTTCATGAACTTGTCTCGTGGGCAGCACGCGTGGCCGGCAACGCCGTCCGCGCACTGCGCCGGTTGTGGATGACCACCGTGACCAGCGCCACCAGCGCGGCGAGATCGATCCACCAGCGGTCCGCCGCCACCAGCGCCGCCACCACGATCAGCAGCAGGCCCACCGGCAGCGGGATCGGCGCGCGGTAGAAGCGGCCGGCGCCCAGCGCCATGAGGAAGGACGCCACCAGGCCCATGACCAGCGACCAGGCAATGTCCAGCGGATCGGACTGCAGCAGCACCGCCGGGCGGAAGACGAAGAACAGCGGCAGGAAGTACTTCATCAGGGCCAGCCGGATGGCGGTGACGCAGATCGGCCACCAGTGTGTCCTGGCAATGACCGCGGCGGTGAACACCGCGGTGCACACCGGCGGCGTCAGCGCCGACAGCAGCGCCGAGTAGAAGACCACGAAGTGGGAGATGATCGGATCGATGCCGAGCCGGATCAGCGCCGGCGCGGCGACCGCCGCCGCCACCAGGTAGGCGGCGGTGGTGGGCATGCCCATGCCCAGCACCAGCGCCACCAGCATCGACAGCAGCACGCTGGCCAGCAGGTGCCCGCCGCCACCGCTGATGATCAGCTCCGACAGCTTGATGCCGACGCCGGTCAGGCCGATCAGCGACAGGGCGATCTGCGCGGCCACCAGCAGGGCAAGGATGCCGGTGATGCTGAAGGCGGCGGAGATGGCGCCGTCGTAGAGCGACGACAGGCGCTCGACGATGGCATCGCGCTTCCAGGAACCCAGCAGCAGGTACAGGCCGACGTTGGCGCAGATGCCGTAGAAGGCGGCCAGGGTCGGCGTGTTGCCGGAGAACATGCTGCCCAGCACCACCGCCAGGGTGACCAGCAGCGGCCCGACCCGCATCGGCGCGAGCACTTCCCGCGCGGTGGGTATGGCATCGTTCTCCACCGCCCGCATGTCTTCGCGCCGGGCCTCGACGTCAATGGACATCCACACGCAGACGAAGAACAGGATGGCCGGGATGGCGGCGGCATAGACGATGGTCAGGTAGGGCACGCCGAGCAGCTCGGCCATGACGAAGGCCCCCGCTCCCATGATCGGCGGCGTGATCTGCCCGCCGGACGAGGCGGTGGCTTCCACCGCGCCGGCGAAGGCCGGCTTGTAGCCGAGCCGCTTCATGGTCGGGATGGTGAAGGCGCCGGTGGTGGCGACGTTGGCCACCGCCGCGCCGTTGAGCATGCCGAACATCATGCTGGAAATGGTGGCCACCTTGGCGGCACCGCCGGGGAAGCGCCCGGCCGCCAGCAGGGCGAGGTCCATGAAGGTCTGCGCGGCGCCGGTGGCGAGCAGAAAGGCGCCGAAGATGATGAAGATGGCGATGAGATCGGCGGACAGGCCGGTGACGGTGCCCCAGATGCCCTCGGTGCCGAGGTAGAGGTGCTCCATCAGGAAGGCGAAGTCGAAGCCGGTATGACCCCAGTAGCCGGGAATGCGATCGCCGAACAGGGTATAGGCAAGCATGGCCAGGGTCATGATCGGCAGGGCCGAGCCGGTGGTTCGCCAGGCCGCCACCAGCAGCACCACGGTCAACACGCTGCCGAGCAGCAGGTCCGGCGTCGACGCGGCCAGGTTGAACGACTCGGTGATGCGGGTTTCCTGGCTGACGATGTAGCCGGTGGCAATTGCCGCCAGCACGGCTGCCAGGAGGTCGGCGTAGCGCCGCAGGCGCGCCATGCCGCCACCCGGCGACAGCCGCGACAGGCCGAGGTAGACCACCGCCAGGCCGAGGCCGACGTGCACCGCGCGCTGCGACAGCGGCGGCAACTGGCCAAAGCCGGCGGTGATGACCTGGAAGGCCACCAGCGCCACGCACAGCACGCACACCAGTACGCGCAGTAGGCGCGGCAGGTCGTCGAGATCCTGCTGCGAATCGATGCTGCTCATAGACGAATCATCCGCATCGGGTGACGAGGCCGCCGTGAACCGGTCACGGCGGCCACGGACGCGAACGACGGGTCGTTCGCGCTCGGTCGGGCGGGGTCGTGCCTACTGCATTTCCGGCGGCACCAGGCGCTCGGGCACCTCGATACCACGGGAACGGTAGAACTTCACCGCGCCGGCATGCAGCGGGATGGTGATGAGGTTGACCGAGTCCTGCATCACGTCGAGCTTGCCGAAGGACGGGAAGGCCGACACCTGCGGCTCGGGATTGTCGACGATGCCCTCGAGAATGGCGATGACCTGGTCGTCGGTGAGACTGTCGGACAGCGCGAACTGGCCGATGACCTGCACCGGCGAGGTGAATGCCGGGAAGCCGTCGACCTCGTTGTCGGCATACTGCTCGAAGTTGATGAACGGGAACTGCTCCTTCACCTTCGCCACCTGCTCTTCGTTGAAGTGCAGCAGGCGGATCGGGGTGAAGGCCATCAGCTCCAGGGTGGTGCCGTCGAGCACCGCGGTGCCGCCGGCCTTGACGTAGCCGATGGAGCGGTTGTCCTTCACCGCCGCCACCGCGTCGGCGAGGCTGGCGCGGAACAGCTCCGGCTCGATGCCCAGGGCTTCCAGCATCTGGATGCCGAGCTGCTCGGTGGCCGAGCCGCGCTGACCGGGCGTGAAGGCCTGGCCGGCCAGTTGCTCGAGATTGGTCACGCCGGAATCCTCGCGCACCACCCAGGCCTGCAGGGCGGGGGCATGCACCCACAGTCCGCGCAGCTTCTCCATCGGCGCGCCTTCGAACTTGCCGATGCCCTTGTAGGCCTGGTAGATGGTGGCATAGGTGCCAAGACCCATGTTGATCTGGCCGCGGTCGATGCGCTTGAGGTTGTCCACCGCACCGCCGGTGGAGATGACGGTGACCGCCACCTTGTCCCCGGAATGCTCGTTGATCGCCTTGCCCGCCGCGGCGGCATAGGTGTAGTGCACCGATTTCAGCGCGGTGGTGCCAAAGGCGATGCGGTCCTGCGCCTGGGCGGCACCGACCAGGGCCAGTGCCGCGCAGGCCGCGGCGATACGGGTGATCTTTCTCAGTTTCATCGGGTTTCCTCCTGGGTTTATCGTGTCAACGTTGTCCGTTGCCTGGTATATCGTTGTTTGCCTACGGCGATACGCCGTTCTTTGAACGTGGACCGAGGGCCGTCTTCAGGCGCGACTCGGCAAGATCGATGTAGCCACTCAGCACCGGCCGGGTTTCCCGCGGGTCGATGATCTCCTCCACGGCGAAGGCCTCGGCGGTGCGGAACGGCGAGGCATAGGCCCGCAGTTCCGCCTCCAGTTCCGCCTCGCGCGCCTTCGGGTCGGGGGCGGCGGCGATGTCGCGGCGGAAGGCGGCGGCAACGCCACCTTCCACCGGCAGCGAACCCCACTCGCCGCTGGGCCAGGCCAGCTTCAGGTCGATATCGTTCTTGTTGCAGGTGGCCATGCCCGCCATGCCGTAGCACTTGCGAATCACCAGCGTGATGGTGGGCACGTTGAGCTGGCCGGCGACGTAGACCGCGCGCATGCCCTCGCGCAGGGTGGCCTCCTGCTCGGCCTTCAGGCCGACCATGAAGCCGGGCACGTCGACCAGGAACACCAGCGGGATGTGGAAGGTGTCGCACAGTTCCATGAAGTGGATCTGCTTGCGCGCCGAGTGGGCATCCATGGCGCCGGAGTACACCCGCGGGTTGTTGGCGACCACGCCCACCGGCCGACCGTTGAGCCGCGCCAGGGTGGTGATCACCGAGCGACCGTAGGTGGGCTGGATCTCGAACAGCGAGCCGCGATCGAACACCATCTCCACCAGGTCATGCATGCGGTAGGGCCGGGTGCGCTGCTCGGGGACGATATGGGCAAGCGCGTCCTCGCAGCGGTCCACCGGGTCGTCGCAGGCCGCCACCGGCGGCAGTTCCCACACGTTCTGCGGCATGTAGGACAAGAAGCGCCGGATCTGCTCGAAGGCCTCGTCCTCGCTGGCCGCCGCGTTGTGGATGGTGCCGGCCTTGTCCACCGCCACCGCGGCGCCACCGAGGTCCTCCTTGTCGATGTCCTGGCCCAGCGAACGCTTCACCACCGGCGGGCCGGCGGCGAACACCTGGCTGGTGCCACGCACCATGATCGAGAAATGGGAGAGGATGGCACGACCCGCCGGGCCACCGGCCGCGGTACCCATCACCGCCGATACCACCGGCACTTCGCCGAGCAGCTCCACCGAGCGCTCGAAGCCGTCGACGCCGGGGAAGACCACGTAGCCACGACGCTTGGCCGAGGTCACGGTACCGCCGGCACCGTCGATCAGGTTGACCAGCGGCATCTTGTAGTGATGGGCAAGATCCTCGATGAAGCCGCCCTGCCCGCCCTTGCGCCGCAACGCGCCGAAGGAAGTGCCGCCGCGCACCGTGAAGTCCTCGCCGCCGATGGCCACCGGGCGGCCGTCGATGCGCGCCACGCCGGCCACGTAGGGGGCCGGCTTGACCGACACCAGGCGGTGGTTCTCGTCGTACTCGGCGCTGCCGGCCAGGCTGCCGACCTCGCGGAAGCTGCGCTCGTCGGTCAACCGCTCGATGCGTTCGCGCACGGTGAGACGACCGTTGGCATGCTGCCGCGCCACCGCCTCCTCGCCACCCATCTGCGCCGCCGCCTGGCGACGGGCGTGGATCTCCCCGATGCCCGCGGGCACCGCCTCGGCGTCGTCGCTCATGTCTCGATCGTGCACAGCACCTGCTCCTCGTCCACCGACTGCTCGGGCTGAACCACGATGGAGACCAGGGTGCCGTCCTCGGTGGCCTCCACCGGGATCTCCATCTTCATCGACTCGAGGATCATGATGACGTCGCCGCTGCGCACCGCGTCGCCCTCCGACATCTCCACCTTCCACACCGTGCCGGTTACCTCGGAGTGGATATCGATCTTGGCCATGCTTGTTCCTCGGGTTAGTAGGTTGTCGGCCAGTTGGCGAGACGGTGACGGCTGATGCCGCCGTCCATCCGCGACTGGTGAATGTCCAGCTGCCGTGCCAGGTAGGCGCGGGTCGCCTGCGGCGCGATCACGGTCTGCACCGCGTAGATCTCGGCCAGGCCGTAGCAGGAGGTATCGAAGGTCATGCCTTCGCGGATCTTCTGCTTGTGTTCGTCGTCGACCTCGCGGCCATAGGTGACCACCTCGGTGGCGAAGTCGGCATCCATGAAGCTGACCTCGGCGGTGGGCCAGGCCGCGACCTCGTCGGCGTTCCTGCCGCCACCCATGTTGAGATAGGCCTGGCCGTAGCTTTTGCGCATGATCACCGACAGCTTGGGCACGCTGCACAGTTGCAGCGCGGTCATGAAGTTGATGATCTTGCCCGGTGCCTTCTGCCGCTCTCCCTCGATGCCGATGACGAAGCCGGGGGTATCGACCAGCATCACCAGCGGGATGTTGAACGAGTCGCACAGCACCAGGAAGCGGGTGACCTTCTCGCAGCCGGCGACGTCCAGCGCCCCGGCCTTGGCCATCGGGTTGTTGGCCACGATGCCGACCACGCGGCCATCGATGCGCGACAGTCCGACCACGGCGGTGCGGCCGAAGCGCGGCTTGAACTCGAAGAAGCTGCCCTCGTCGACCAGGCAGTCGATGATGCGGCGCACGTCGTAGCCACGCTTGCGGCTGTCGGGCAGGATGTCGCAGATGCGCGCGGCGCGATCGTCGTCGTTGCCCGGCGATTCGCCGCGCGGCGGCAGTTCGCGATGGTGCGCGGGCATGTAGGAAAGGAAGCGGCGAATCTCCGCCAGGGCTTCCTCGTCGCTGTCGACCACGCGGTCGATCAGGCCGGTCACCTCGTGGTGCATCTTCCAGCCGCCGAGATCCTCGGCCTCGACCTTCTGGCCGATGGCCAGCGAGGCCAGCGCCGGGCTGGCCACCGCCATCACCGCGCCCTTGCGCATGACGGTGAAGTCGGCCATGCACGAGTACCAGGCCGACGAACCGAAGCACTGGCCGAGGATGGCCGATGCCCACGGCGACTCGCGGTTGCGCACGTACTGCTGCGGATCGTTGCCGAGCATGGTGCCCATGCCGCGCGCACCCATGTTGTCGGGCATGCGTGCGCCGGAGGATTCGCCGAGGAAGACCAACGGAAAGCCGCGCTCGGTGGCGACCCGCTTGACGTGGCCGATCTTCTTCATGTTAGTCAGGCTGGAAGAAGCGCCCTTGACCGTGAAGTCGTTGGAGACCACCGCCACCGTGCGGCCGTCGATCTCGCCGAAGCCGGCCACCTTGCCGTCGGCGGGGGTACGGTCGCGGTCGGCGGCCGGGCCGTTGGAGACCGCCAGCAGTCCGGACTCGAAGAAGGAACCCTCGTCGAGCAGCGCGTCGATGCGGCTGCGTGCATTCATCACCCCGGCGGCGTCGCGCCGGGCCAGGCGCTCGGCGCCACCCATCTGCCGTGCCGCGTGTTCGCGGCGGTGCAGCTCGTCAATGCGCTGCTGGTGCCCGCTGTGCTCGTTGTTGCTCATGCCTTTGCTGCTTCGCTGTTGTTCGGTTCGTCGGCCAGGACCACCACGCC
>CAYGJZ010000004.1:88351-98231 GCA_964350265.1 uncultured Gammaproteobacteria bacterium
GGCCGATGATGTCGTCCAGTTCCGCGGCATGCTGGTTGCGCGCCAGGCCGGTATGGAACTTCGGATCATCCGGCAGCTCCTCGCGGCCGATGGCCTGGCACAGGCGACGGAACACCGAGTCCGATGCCGCGGCGATGACCACGTAGCCGTGGTCGGCGGTGACATAGATGGAGTTCGGCGTGTTCCCCGGCAGTCGCGGCCCGGCCCGCCTGGCCACCACGCCGGCCTGGCCGTAGGCCGGCACGTGGGGCTCCATGAAACTGAAAGAACCCTCGTAGAGCGAGGAGTCCACCACCTGGCCGCGGCCGGTGCGGTCACGCTCCACCAGCGCCATCATGGCGCCGAAGGCGGCATACAGGCCGGCGATGTAGTCGGCCAGCGAAGTGGCCGCGCGCGGCGGCGGCCGGTCGGGATCGCCGTTGATGCCGCGCAGGCCGCTGACCGCCTCGCCGACCACGCCGTAGCCGCCACGCTGGCTGTAGGGACCGTCCTGGCCGAAGCCGCTGATGCGCACCAGCACCAGGCCGGGGTTGACCGCCGACAGCGCGTCGTAGCCGAGGCCGAAACGTTCCATGGTGCCGGGGCGGAAGTTCTCCACCACGATGTCCGCCTTCTCGCACAGCCGCCGGGCGATGT
The DNA here is from genome assembly GCA_964350265.1 of uncultured Gammaproteobacteria bacterium. Taxonomy (GTDB): domain Bacteria; phylum Pseudomonadota; class Gammaproteobacteria; order Arenicellales; family CAJQKF01; genus BQJD01. The sequence continues at coordinate 88,988 of CAYGJZ010000004.1, forward strand.
CGCGGCCACGCTCGGTGCGCAGGTCGACACAGGCCATCTTCTTGTTGCGGAAGATCGAGGCGCCGTACAGCGACTCGCCCTCGTGCTGGGTGCCCATGGAACGCACCGCGTCGCCGCCGGGCTGTTCCAGCTTGATCACGTCGGCGCCGAAGTCGGCCATCAGGCGGGCGCAGAACGGCCCGGCCACGGTGGAGCCGAGCTCGACCACCCGCATCCCGGTCAACGGTCCACGTTGCGCGCTCACAGCAGGAAGTCCTTGTACTTGTCGAACCACTGGCGGGCGCTGCGGATGTTCTCGCGCTTGAGTTCCTCGGCCCGCTCGGCCTCGCCGTCGCGCATGGCGCGCAGGATTTCCTGGTGCTGCCGCAGTCCTTCCATGGCCCGCCCGGGGACCAGCACCAGCCGCCGGGTCATCGCCTGCACGCGGTCGAAGATGCTGTCGAGCAGGCCGCGCAGGGTCTCGTTGTCGGCGGCGTCGATGCAGGTACGCCGGAACACGGCGATGGCATCGGTGTAGGCGGCGAAGTCGTTGTCGGCCACCGCCTGCTTCAGGTCGGGTCCGAACACCTCCAGCAGCGCTTCCCAGGTCTGCGGCTCGGCGCGCTGGGTGGCCAGGCGCACCATCAGGCCCTCGGTGACCTCGCGCACGTCGAACAGTTCGAGGATGCCGTCGGCTTCCAGGCGCATCACCACCGCGCCCTTGTTCGGGATGCGCTCGATCAGGCCGCGCTCCTCGAGAATGCCGAAGGCATCGCGGATGCGGGCGCGGGAAACCTGGAACTCGTCGGCCAGCTGGCTCTCGCGCAGGCGCGATCCGGGCATCAGCTCGTTGTTGACGATTCGCCGACGAAGCTCGTCGACGAAGCGCATGGTATCCATGCCGGTGGCGCCGTCTTCTTGCTGGACGACGTTCAGCTTGCGCTGGGTTTTCCTGGCCATTGTTGGTCCTGCTCCTGTCGTGATGCAGGCACCTTACGAGAAGGCATTCCGGATTGTCAACAATTTTGATTTCGATTATGTTTACATTTCTGGCGCGCTCGTCGGCGACGCCATCACGACCTTGAACCACGACACCAGGAGGATCCCCGATCATGTCGCATGCCGCCATCTACCCCACCATGAGCCATGCCGCCTGGCCGGCCCGGCCGTCGAACAGCCTGCTGCGCAACCTGGTGCTGGTGTTGGCCGGCAGCCTGCTGCTGACCGCCTCGGCGAAGCTGCAGGTGCCCTTCTACCCGGTGCCGATCACCCTGCAGACCTTCTTCGTCGTCGTCATCGGCATGGCCTACGGCGCCAGGCTCGGCGGCATCACCGTGCTGTGCTACCTGGCCGAGGGTGCCCTCGGCCTGCCGGTGTTCGCCGGCACCCCGGAGAAGGGCATCGGCCTGGCCTACATGCTCGGCGGCACCGGTGGCTACCTGGTCGGCTTCTTCCTCGCCGCGGTACTGTGCGGCCACCTCGCCGAGCGCGGCTTCGACCGCCGGCCGCTGACCGCGGCCCTGGCCATGGCCCTGGGCATGTGCGCCATCTACCTCCCCGGACTGGCCTGGCTGGGCGTGCTGTTCGGCTTCGACCAGCCGTTGCTGGCCTGGGGTCTTCTGCCCTTCCTGGCCGGCGACCTGGCCAAGATCGCGGTCGGCACCGCCGCCCTGCCACTGGCCTGGAAGCTGCTCGGCCGGTAGTGCTCCGCGCCCTGCGCCCGGCGGGCGCGGGGCGCAACGCCCGCCGGCGGCGCCGTGGTCGCCGGCACGGTATACTGGCCGCTGTCCGCGCCGGAACCGCTCCATGGGCTACTACACCCTCGCCGACCACCAGCATCGGCTGGTCTTCTTCTGGAATGCCAAGGCCGGCTGCACCACCATCAAGCACGTCTTCTGCGAGATCGTAGACGGCGCGCCCCATGTCGGCGACATCCATCGTCATCTCGGCCTGCGCAACCGCCATCGCCACTTCCTGCCCCGCGACGCCCTCGAGCAGCTGCACGACCATACCCGGGTGCTGGTGGTGCGCGACCCGTGGACGCGGCTGCTGAGCTTCTACGCCAGCAAGATCGTCGAAGGTTCCAGGGAGTCGTGGCTCGACCGCTACCGCACCTTCGACGCCGCCGGGTTGACCTTCCGCGAACTGGTCGAGCGGCTTCGCCTGCTGCGCCCGTCCTGCCTGCAGCACCACCTGGAACCGCAGTCGGCGGGACTCAACGGCCTGTCCTTCGACCACGTCGTGCCCCTCGAGCACCTGGATCAACGCCTGCCCGGCATCCTCGCGCAGCACGGCATCGATGCCGCGTCGCTGGTCTCCCTGCGCAGGCATCACAACCGCAGCCGCTTTTGCGAGTACTTCGATGCCGATGCCGCCGACCGGTCGCCGACGCGGCTCGACCCCGGCCGGTTGCCGGCCGCCGCCGGCTTCTACGCCGACCCGGCACTGGCGCGAATGGTCGAACACGTCTATCGTGCGGACATCGATGCCTTCGCGCTTCGCTGTCCCTTCGGCGACAAGCTCGGCGAGGGTGCAACGCGGCCACCGGCCGCCACACCGTGAACGAAGAACCGCACCGCCCGGAGAATGCCATGACCCGCCACCGCACGATGCACCGACGCTCCCTCGCCGTGATCGCCGGTCTGCTTGCCACGCTGTTCTGCCAGGGCGCCGTCGCCGATGCCGCGGGCGTGTGGCTGGTGGACGAAACCGGCGTCAAGTTCGATACCACGCTGTCGAAGATTCCCCTGCTCGGCAAGATCCTCGGCCGCGACGCCGCCCGCCAGCAGGTGGCCTGGCTGATCAACCGCGACGGCGATCGCTACACGGTTCGCATTCCCGAGCGCGAGGTGAACATCGCCGTGCCGGCCGACGAGCAACGGTTGGTCGGCGGCACCGAGACCGCACGGGTGGACATCACGGTGGACGGCGAGCGCCTGCGCGGCACGCTGACCCTGAACGTGGTCGACAACCAGGCCAACAAGAACAGCGTCGACGACAAGCCGCGGCAGCTGGTCTACGAAGTCGACGGCACGCTGGCGGCGGTGACGGTGCGCACCCGCGCCAGTGTCGATGCGCTGCGCCGGGAAGTGGCCGCGCTCAACGCCGCCCTGGCCGAGGAGAAACGCCTGCGCGCGGCCAGCGAGTCGAGCGCCGAGCGCCTCCGCCGCGATGCCGACAGCGCCGACTCCAAGCTGGCCGCGATCAGCGCCAACCTGGATACCCGCCAGCAGGCCATGAACGACCTGCGCGAGCAGCTGGCCGCGGCCAAGGCCCGCACCGCCGACCTGGAGCAGCGCAACCAGGTGCTGCAGGCACAGACCGCCAGCGACCGTGCCGGCCGCGAAGCGGCGCAGTCCAGCCTGGAAAGCCAGCTCGCCGATGTCTCCCGCCAGCGCGACGCGGCGCGGCGCGAGGCGGCCGCCGCCAGCGAGGCCCTGGAGGCACTGCGGGTGGAGGCCGGCACCGCCGCCGGGCGGGCGATGACCGAGCGCACCGCGCTGGAATCGTCCATCGACAGCCTGGGCCGCGAAAACGCCGACCTCAGGAGCCGGGTGGAGGCACTCGAGGCGGAACTGGAAGGCCCGCGGCAGGCGGCCGGCAGCGGCAGTTGAGTCGACTCAGGCGCCGCGGAAGGCGTCGAGCACGTTGACCGTGTTGATGCCGATCTCCTCCACCGCGTAGCCTCCTTCCATGACGAACAGGGTCGGCAGTCGCAACTGGCCGATGCGCTCGCCGTAGCGCGAAAAGTCGTCGCTGCCCAGCTTGAAGAAACTGATCGGGTCGTTCTCGAAGGTATCCACCCCCAGCGACACCACCAGCGCGTCGGGGGCATAGTCGGCGATGCGGCGACAGGCGTGCTCCAGCGCCTCGCCCCAGGCGGCATAGGTGGTGCCTGGCGGCAGCGGGTAGTTGGCGTTGTAGCCCTCGCCGCGACCGGCGCCGGTTTCATCGCGGTAGCCGAGGAAGTGCGGAAAGGCGTCCTCGGGCTGGCCGTGCAGGGACACGAACAGCACGTCGTCGCGCTGGTAGAAGATGTCCTGGGTGCCGTTGCCGTGGTGGAAATCGACGTCGAGGATGGCCACCCGGCGGGCACCGTCGGCGAGGAAGCCCTCGGCGGCGATGGCGGCATTGTTCAAGAAGCAGTACCCGCCGAACAGGTCGGCGGCGGCGTGGTGCCCGGGCGGCCGGCACAGGGCGAAGGCGGCACCGTCCACCGCCACCTGTCGCTGCGCGGTCACGGCACAGGCGGCGGCGGACTTGGCGGCCTGCCAGGTGCCGCCGGTAATCGCCGTCTCGATGGCCATGGCATAGTAGCCGAGGCGGCCATCGATATGCCGCGGTGGCCGTTGCGTCATGCGCCGCGCCGGCACCACGGTGGCAATGGCGTCGCCCGCGTAGCCGGCCTGCTGCCACTGCGACCAGGCGGTTTCCAGGAACTCGATGAAGTCCGGTGCATGCACCTTCGCCACCAGCGCCGGATCGAATGCGCCCGGGTCGATGAACTCGGCATAGCCCTGGCGCTGCAGGCGCCCGACGATGATGTCCCATCGCTCCGGGCACTCGAAGGGTCGCACCAGTTCGCCGCCGTACAGTTCGCCGCGCGGGAAGTGCAATCGATGCTGCTCGCTGCGCACGATTTTCATCCAGGTTCTCCGGGCCGTGATCGGCGCCAGCATAGCATGTCGACCGCCGGCAACGGCGAGCGCGTCACGCCTTCCTCCGCGCCGACGCCGCGGCCATGTCGTCGCTCTCCGGCGACGGCGCGGGCTCGTCGGCGGCGACCACCCGGTTGCGCCCGCGACGCTTGGCGAAGTACAGCCGCGCATCGACCCGGGTCATCACCTCCACCGCGTCCTCGCCGTCCACCGTGCCGGTGACGCCGAAGCTGGCGGTGAGCGGGCCGACGTTGGGAAACGGCTGGTGGGCGATGGCCAGGCGCAGCAGTTCGGCGCGGGTCGCCGCCTCGCCCTCGTCGACGCCGGCGAGGATGACGATGAATTCCTCGCCGCCCCAGCGGGCAATGAACTCGCCGCTGCGCGCCCAGGCGCGCAGCCGGCCGGCCAGGTGCACCAGCACTTCGTCGCCGGCAACGTGGCCGAAACGGTCGTTGATGGTCTTGAAGTGATCCAGGTCGAACAGGATCACCGACAGCGGCCGACGACCGCCCTCGCCAAGCATGCCGGAGAGGTAGGCATCCGAACGCGCGCGGTTGTTCAGCCCGGTCAGCTTGTCGGTGATGGCGGTCTTCTCCATCGCGCGGTAGTCCCGCTCGAGGCTCTCGGCAAGGTCGTTGAAGCCGTGCACCAGGGCGCCGAACTCGTCGCGCCGGCCAGTGGACAGGCGGGCGCTGAAGTCGGCCTCGGCACCGGCCAGCGACTTCATCCCGCCGATCACCCCGCGCAGGCTGGCGCGATTGCGCACCGACAGCATCACCGACACCGCGGCCACCACCAGCAACAACAGCACCGTGACCAGGCCGGAGAGCAGCAGCAGGTGGTTCAAGCGATTGGTGGCGACGCCGACCTCGGCAAGGAAGCGCTCGCCGATGCCGCGCTGCAGTTGCTCCAGGCCGGCCTGGCTGTCGGTGTAGGAAATCTCCACCTGCTGCACCAGGCGCTGGTCGCTGCCGTCGTCGTCGGCGAGGATGGCCAGCGCCAGCAGGCGGGCGTTGTCGTGGTAGTGGCGCACGGCGGCGCGCAGGCGCAGCAGCGCGTCGGCGTCGACCAGCAACGGGTAGCCGGCGAGTTGCTCGAAGGCGAGGTCCTGGCGTCGTTCCAGTTCCACCGCGCGGGCGATCCACTCCTGCTCGCCGGCGATCAGCGCCTCGGCGAACACGGCGCGCGACTGTACGAACAGGCGCAGGTTCTCGGCCGCCAGCCGGCTGGCTGGCGGGTACTGTTCGGCAATCGCGGCAAGGGCATCGTTGGCCTCGCGGTAGCCGATGGCGGAATAGACCACGAAACCCGTGTACAGGCACAGGCCAACCAGCGGTGCGGCAAGCGTCTTGGCGAGAATGGACATGGTCGGGCCCGCGGAAACAACGTAAGGAAAGATAGCACGGCCGGAGGGCAACGTAGCGGCCGGCGTCGGGCCAGCGTGCCCGGCGCCGCTCAACCGTTGAAACAGGCTGCCACCGCCAGTTCGTTGCCGCCGGCCACGGCGAGGTACTTTTCCTGGAACAGGGCGTCGATGCGCTTCAGCGAGTCGGCGGTCTTCGACGAACGGTAGCGGGACAGGTGCGAGGGGCCGCCGTTGTAGGCCGCGTAGGCGGCACGCGGCAGGTTGTCGACACCGCCGGCCTGCTCGTGCTCGCCGCGGGCAATGGCGTAGTCCACCAGGTAGTGCAGCAGGATCTCGCTGCCGGCGGCGGCGTTGTAGCCCATCTCCCGGGCCAGCCGCTTCTCGTCGTAGAAGCCGCGCCATACCGCGGGCAGCACCTGCATGATGCCCACCGCGCCACCGCCGGAACGCAGTGGCTGAACACGGCCGTTGGCGCGCATGAACTGTCGCCAGCAGGTTTCCTGCCAGGCGGTGGCCAGCACCATGGCGCGGAACATGGGCCGGTAGGCGCCGTCCAGCGACGCGCCGGACAGCACTTCGTCCACCGTGGCCACCAGCAGCCGGTGCACCAGCGGCAGGTACTCGTCGAGCTCGTCGTCGTCCGGCACCCAGCCATCGAGACGCTTCGACAACGTCGCGTCGGCGGCGTGGGCGGGCAGCAGCGACGGACCCGGCCACCAGCCCTGCGGCTGCTCCTCCTGCGGCGCCGGGCGTGGCGGGGGAAAGTCGAACAGCCCGCGCAGTTCCTCGTCCACCCCCTCGCGCACCTGCAGCGGATCGTCCTCGCGTGCCGGGGCCAGCATCCGCGCCATGCGTCGCAGCCCGTCGGTGGACAGCGCCAGCGCGACGCGTGGACCGATGGCGTCGAGGGCGGCCAGGGCGTCGGCGGCGGCAATGAAGCCGAGCAGGTTCAGGCCCTGTTCGCCCGGCGCCGACGGGTCCAGTTCGCGCAGCAGTGGCCGCAGCCGCGACCAGGTGCCAAGAAACAACGTGCGCACCGGGTCGGGGCCACGGGCGTCGACGTCGCTGGCAAGAATGCGCAGGATGTCGTAGCGGGCCTCGATCAGCACCGTGAGCAGTCCCCGCCGCACCTCGGGACCGGCCCGCGCCGCCAGCGACTTCACCACGTAGGTGACGAAGCCGTCGAAGGCCCGCGTGACTTCGCCGAAGCGTGCCAGCTCCTCCTCGCTGAGTGCCTCCTCCGCGGGCACCGCCGGGGCCCGCCCCGGCTCGTCGACGGCCGGCACCGAGAAGCCGAGCACGGCCTCGACACCGCCTTCGACGACGCCGGCGGACTGCAGCACCACGCTGTCGAGGATGGCGGCCGCGCTCGACGCCGGACCCGGCAGCAGCAACGGCAACATGGCGCGCAGTTCGGTCAATGCCGGCGCAAGATCGATGCGCACCGCGCCGATGCGCGGGTGCACGTGCTGCTTGACCATGTTCCACAGGGCGTCGCCGACGGTGCCGCCGTCGGCCAGCGCCGAGTCCACCACCTCGAAGGCGATGGCCGTGCCACCGGGGTCGGCGGCGACCTGCTGCCAGGTCGCCAGGTCGCCGCTGAAGTCCACCACCAGCACGCAGCGCTCGCCGAAGGCCCGCCCGACCCGCGCCTCGGCGCGGCTCACCAGGCGCAGGCGGCCACCGTCGACGGTGACGCGGGGCTCGGACAGCACCAGGTAGTGGCAGCCGCTGCCATCGTCGAAGACACGTGCCCGCCGGCCCGGCTCGGTATAGACCTGGCTGGCCAGGGCATGCTCGAGGAACACGGGGTCGAGCACCAGCGGCAGACGGACCGCCAGGGTGTCGTCGGCGGCCGCCGGCGTCATCGCCTGCAGGACGAGCCACGCGGCCAGCACGAGCGGGCCAGGCAGGCGCGGGAGCAATTTGCACATGCGACTAGTGTCCACGGCCGGCGGCCGGCGTTGCAAGGACTTCGGCGATGCGGTGCACGGCGTCGATGCCTGCCTGGCAGGCGCCGTGGCAGGTCGCGAAATGGTGCAGGGAGGTGGCCTCGCCGGCGAACCACAGCCGCCCGTCCACCGGTTCGGCCAGCACCGCGCGCTGGTGGGCCTGGCCGGGCAGACAGGCGGAATAGGCGCCGAGGGTCCACGGGTCGCTTCCCCAGGCGGTGACGATGCGCCCGGCCAGTTGTCGTTCCACGGCGCTGCCGAACAGCCGCGACAGCCGTTCGAGCAGGTGTTCCACCGCCGCCTCGGTGCCCTGGCGCTCGAGCCAGCTTGCATAGCGTCCGGCGGTGACGCCCACCGCGTAGTCGTGGCCGTCGGGCCGGATGTCGATGAGCATCGGCACGTCGCCGTCGAGGTCGATGACATGGGCCGGCGCATCGGTACCGAAGGGATTCTCGCGAAAGCGCAGGGCAATGCGGTTGTGGTTGCCCACCGGCACCGCGGCAATGGCCTCGCACAGGGCCGGCGGCAGGCCGGGATGAAACTCGATGGCGCCGGCGGCAAGCACCCCGGTGGACACCGTGACCAGCACCGCGCGGGCCTCGAGCACGCCGCGCACGGTGTGCACGCGCATACCGTCGCGTCGCCGCTCGATACGCCGCACGGCGCAGTTCAGCGTCACCGGGAGATGGGCGAAGCGGCGACGCACCAGTTCGCCGTAGCCATCCACCACCGGCCAGTTCTCGCCGGTGTCGTGGTAGCGGGACAGGTCCAGCGCGGATACCCGGTCGGCGTCCACCGAGGTCATCAACGCGGTCCAGTAGTCGTACCAGGGCGTCCAGCGGCTGTCGCGGTCGATGGCCTCGGCCACCGCGATGTCGGCCACCCCGTCCGCCTCCAGCAGCGACTCGCAGGCCTGCCAGTAACGATGGAAGTCCTCGTGCTCGGCGGCGCTGGCGAAGGCACCGTCGGCAAACAGGCGCGGCGTGAAGCGCGGTCCGGCCACGTAGCGCAGGCCAAGCGCGTCGGCATCGGCGACGAAGGGGTTCAACGACGCCGAGTGCAGCCAGTGGCAGCCGAGGTCGAAGGCAATCCCGGGGGCAATGTCCTCGCTGTAGGCACGGCCACCGATACGGTGCGAAGCCTCCACCAGCGTGGTCGCCAGCCCCAGCGAGGCAGCGCTGGAGGCAGCCCCGAGACCGGCCGCGCCGGCACCCACGATGACCAGGTCGTCCACGCTATCCCTCCCAGCGCGAGGCCGATTCGGCACGCGCGAAGGCCACCGTGCGGCC
>CAYGJZ010000005.1:0-40068 GCA_964350265.1 uncultured Gammaproteobacteria bacterium
AGCCCCGGATTGTGGCTCCGGTGGTCGTGGGTTCAAATCCCATCGCTCACCCCACCTTTTCCACACCGTCCGTCGGTTCGCCGACGAACGCCGCGAGTAGTCGCGGGACAATGCGCTCGATGCGCGTCGCATGGATGAATTGGGGCCGTTAGCTCAGTTGGTAGAGCAGCTGACTCTTAATCAGCGGGTCGAAGGTTCGAGTCCTTCACGGCCCACCACTTCTCCTTGGGGTTGACTGCGGCGAAAGTGGCGGAATTGGTAGACGCGCTGGTTTTAGGTACCAGTGGGGAAACCCGTGGGAGTTCGAGTCTCCCCTTTCGCACCACACCGCCAAGCGCGAGCCACATCCCCGTCGCCTTCGCGCGGCACCCGTTTACTGTCGATGTCAGGGGCATATTGATGCAGGTTTCTTTGGAGAGCACCGGCGCCATCGGGCGCAAGATGACGGTGACCATTCCCGCCGAACGCATGGAAGAGGACGTGGTCAAGCGCCTGTCCAGCATGGGCCGGAACATCCGCCTGCCGGGTTTTCGCCCGGGCAAGGCGCCGCGCAAGCTGATCGAGTCCAAGTACGGCGGCCAGGTGGTGATGGAAGTTGCCGAGCAGCTGATCAACGAGAGCTACCGCAATGCCCTCGGCGAAGAGAAGGTCATCCCGGCCGGCTCGCCGAAGATCGAGGCGAAGACCATCGAGCGCGGCAAGGACCTGGAATTCGTCGCCGAGTTCGAGGTGTTCCCGGAAATCACCCGTGTCGACCTTTCCGGGGAGTCCATCGAGCGGCCGGTATGCGAGGTGGCCGAGGCCGACATCGACCGCACCGTCGATTCGCTGCGCAAGCGCGCGGTGGAGTGGGATCCGACCGAGGATGCCGCCGCCGCCGGTGACCGCCTGAAGATCGACTTCGTCGGCACCATCGACGGCGAGCCCTTCGAGGGCGGCAGCGCCGAGGGCCACGAGTTCGAACTCGGCCAGGGCGCCATGCTGCCGGAGTTCGAGGCAGCCCTCGAGGGCGCCCGCGCCGGCGACACCCCCACCGCCACGGTGAACTTTCCCGAGGACTACCACGGCCAGGCCGTGGCCGGGAAGACGGCCTCCTTCGCCATTACCGTGCAGGAAGTTTCCCACCCGCGGCTGCCGGAGGTGAACGAAACCTTCATCCAGGGGCTGGGCGTGGAAGAGGGTACCGACGAGGCGCTGCGCGCCGAGGTGCGCAAGAACCTTGAGCGCGAGCTGAAGGACCGCATCCGCGCCAACGTGAAGAACCAGGTGATGGAGAAGCTGCTGGCGCTGAATCCCATCGAGGTGCCGGCGCAACTGGCCGACGAAGAGGCCGACCGGGTGATCCAGTCGACCAAGGCGCGGCTGGCCCAGCAGGGCGTTGCCGACTTCCCGGTGGAGCGCGAAACGGTGATGCCCGAAGCCCGTCGCCGGGTGGCCCTCGGCCTGGTGGTGCACGAGGTGGTGCGCGCCAACGAGATCAAGACCGACGACGCCACCGTGCGCGAGCGGGTCGAGGAAATGGCGGCCAGCTACGAGCGCCCCGAGGAGTTCGTGCAGTGGCACTATGCCGACCGTTCGCGGCTGGCCAACATCGAGGCCATGGTGCTCGAGGACCAGGTGGTGGAATTTCTGCTCGAGTCGGCCAGCGTGACCGACAAGACGGTGACCTTCGAAGAGTTCGTCAACGCCACCGGCGCCTGACCCCAACCGAACCGGGAACGACCATGAATGCAAGCAACGAATCGTCCGGGATGACGCCGGCGCAGAACCTGGGCCTGGTGCCCATGGTGATCGAGACCACCGGCCGCGGCGAGCGTGCCTACGACATCTACTCGCGCATGCTCAAGGAGCGGGTCATCTTCCTGGTCGGCCAGGTGGAGGACCACATGGCCAACCTGATCGTGGCGCAGCTCCTGTTCCTGGAGTCGGAGAATCCGGACAAGGACATCCACCTGTACGTGAACAGCCCCGGCGGCGTGGTCAACGCGGGCCTGGCCATCTACGACACCATGCAGTTCGTGCGGCCCGACGTCAGCACGGTGTGCATCGGCCAGGCGGCCAGCATGGGCGCGGTCATCCTCGCCGGCGGTGCCGCCGGCAAGCGCCACGCGCTGCCCAACTCGCGCGTCATGGTGCACCAGCCCTGGGGCGGTTTCCAGGGCCAGGCCACCGACATCGACATCCACGCGCGGGAGATCCTCATGCTGCGCGAGCGGCTGAACGGCATCCTCTCCCACCATACCGGGAAGGACGTGGAGACCATCGGCCGCGACACCGAGCGCGACCGCTTCATGAGCGCCGAGGACTCGGTGGCCTACGGGCTGATCGACTCGGTGATCACCAACCGTCCGAAGAGCTGACCGTCCGCGCCCCTGGCGGGCGCGGGAATTCCCCCGGAATCGGTGCCGCCGAGCCTTGTCGGCGGCCCGTCTACTTGCTTTTTGCCGGGAAAATCTGCATCTTTAGGGTGTCCATTCGCTGCCTGCCGAAGGCTCGCCACGACACCCCGCGGCAGCGGTTCGCGGACCTTGACGTCCACCGAAGTACCTGAAGAACGATATGGCCGACGACACCAACGACCGAAAGGGCGACAAGCTCCTCTACTGTTCCTTTTGCGGCAAGAGCCAGCACGAGGTGCGCAAGCTCATTGCCGGTCCTTCCGTGTTCATCTGCGACGAGTGCGTGGAGCTGTGCAACGAGATCATCCGCGAGGAGGCGGCCGAGGCCACCGAGTCGCAGAAGAAGGAAGCCGGTTACCCGACCCCGCGTGAAATCTGCCAGCGCCTGGACGAGTACGTGATCGGCCAGGACGAGGCGAAGAAGATCCTCTCGGTCGCCGTGTACAACCACTACAAGCGCATCGACAACGAGGATACCGCCGGCGACGTCGATATCTCCAAGAGCAACATCCTCATGATCGGGCCCACCGGCTCGGGCAAGACGCTGCTCGCCGAGACCCTGGCCCGGCAGCTCAACGTGCCGTTCACCATTGCCGACGCCACCACGTTGACCGAGGCCGGCTACGTCGGCGAAGACGTCGAGAACATCATCCAGAAGCTGCTGCAAAAGTGCGACTACGAAGTCGAGAAGGCGCAGATGGGCATTGTCTACATCGACGAGATCGACAAGATCTCGCGCAAGTCGGACAACCCGTCCATCACCCGCGACGTGTCCGGTGAAGGCGTGCAGCAGGCCCTGCTCAAGCTGATCGAGGGCACCGTGGCCTCGGTGCCGCCGCAGGGCGGTCGCAAGCATCCGCAGCAGGAATTCCTGCAGGTGGACACGCGCAACGTGCTGTTCATCTGCGGCGGCGCATTCGCCGGCCTGGAGAAGGTCATCGAGGCGCGTACCGAGAAGTCGGGCATCGGCTTCGGTGCCGACATCAAGAGCAAGGACACGGCCAGCCGCGCCGAGAAGCTGCTTTCCGATCTCGAGCCGGAAGACCTGATCAAGTTCGGACTGATTCCCGAGTTCGTCGGCCGCCTTCCGGTGGTGGCCACGTTGCGCGAACTCGACGAGTCGGCACTGATCTCCATTCTCACCGAGCCGCGCAATGCACTGGTCAAGCAGTACCAGAAGCTGTTCGAGCTCGAGGGGGTCTCGCTGGAGATTCGCCAGGATGCGCTGGGCGCCATTGCCAAGAAGGCCATGGAGCGAAAGACCGGCGCTCGCGGACTGCGCTCCATTCTCGAGAACGCCCTGCTCGATACCATGTACGAACTGCCGTCGATGAAGAACGTGAAGATGGTCAGCGTCGATGCCAGTGTCATCGAGGACGGCTCGCGTCCGCTGTACGTCTTCGAGGAAGACCAGAAGAGCGGCACCGGCGACTGACCGGCCTGACCCGGTGATGCGCGCCGGCGGCATGCCGGTGCGGCCATCATCCGCATCCCTCCTGTTGCTGCCCTGAAGCGGGGAAATTCCCGTCCCCCGGTCCTGTTGAATTCCGCCCGCATTGTCGTCATATTAGGCCAACGACCGCCGACCGGGGGAACGATGCACGCGGCGCCAATCGCAGCCGTCGCCCCACCGGCCACCTCACCCGGGTGCGCCCCGGCAGAACTGGAGCAGTAGATTGTCCGTGATCGAAGAAACCCGCTTCCCGATGTTGCCCCTGCGCGACGTCGTCATCTTCCCGCACATGGTGATTCCGTTGTTCGTCGGGCGGAAGAAGTCCATCCAGGCGCTGGAAGAGGCGATGGATGCGGGCAAGAACATCTTCCTGGCCGCCCAGAAGGACGCCTCGGACGATGATCCGGGCCCGGAGCAGATCTACGAGACCGGCACCGTTGCCAACATCCTGCAGCTGCTGAAGCTGCCTGACGGCACCGTCAAGGTGCTGGTGGAGGGCATCCGGCGCGCTTCCATCGTGCGCTACGTCGATACCGACGCCTGCTTCGTGGTCGACACCGTGCCGCTGAAGGACCGCGACGTCAGCGAACGCGAGGCCGAGGTGCTGCAGCGTACCGTGCTGTCGGAATTCGAGCAGTACGTGAAGCTGAACTCGAAGATCCCGCCGGAGATCCTGACTTCGCTCAACGGCATCGAGGATCTCGGTCGGCTGGCCGACACCATCGCCGCCCACCTGTCGCTGCGCAACGAGGACAAGCAGTCCATCCTCGAACTGGGCAGCGTGCGCGAGCGGCTCGAGCACATCCTCGGCGTGATGGAATCGGAGATCGACCTGCTGCAGGTGGAGAAGCGCATTCGCGGCCGGGTCAAGAAGCAGATGGAGAAGAGCCAGCGCGAGTACTATCTCAACGAGCAGATGAAGGCCATCCAGAAGGAACTGGGCGACCTCGACGATGCCCCCAACGAGCTCGAGGAGCTGGCCGAGAAGATCAAGGATTCCGGCATGCCCAAGGAGGCCCGTGACAAGGCCGAGGGCGAGCTGAAGAAGCTGAAGATGATGTCGCCGATGTCGGCCGAGGCCACCGTCGTGCGCAACTACATCGACTGGCTGGTGTCGGTGCCGTGGAAGAAGCGCACCCGGGTGTCCAAGGACATCGCCCGCGCCGAGAAGATCCTCGACACCGATCACTATGGCCTGGAGAAGGTCAAGGAGCGCATCGTCGAGTTCCTCGCGGTGCAGCAGCGCATTCGCAAGATCAAGGGTCCGATCCTGTGCCTGGTGGGACCGCCGGGCGTGGGCAAGACTTCCCTCGGCGAATCCATTGCGCGTGCCACCAACCGCAAGTTCATCCGCATGTCCCTGGGCGGCGTGCGTGACGAGGCCGAGATTCGTGGCCATCGTCGCACCTACATCGGCTCGATGCCCGGCAAGATCATCCAGAACATGTCGAAGATCAAGTCGCGCAACCCGCTGTTCATGCTCGACGAGGTGGACAAGATGTCCATGGACTTCCGCGGCGATCCGTCCTCGGCGCTGCTCGAGGTGCTCGACCCGGAGCAGAACCATGCCTTCGGCGATCACTACCTGGAAGTGGACTACGACCTGTCCGAGGTCATGTTCATCGCCACCGCGAACACGCTGAACATTCCCACGCCGTTGCTCGACCGCATGGAGGTGATCCGCATCTCCGGCTACACCGAGGACGAGAAGATCAACATCGCCACGCGCTACCTGGTGCCCAAGCAGATCCGCAACAACGGGCTGAAGAGCGAGGAGATCAGCATCGGCAAGGCGGTGCTCTACGACGTGGTGCGTCACTACACCCGCGAAGCCGGTGTGCGTGGCCTGGAGCGCGAGATCTCCAAGATCTGCCGCAAGGTGGCCCGGGAGCTGCTGCTCGACGAAGGCAAGGAGAAGGTGTCGGTCAGCCGTCGCAACCTGGAGAAGTATCTTGGCGTGCGCCAGTTCCGCTTCGGTCGCGCCGAGGAGATGAACCGGGTCGGCCAGGTCACCGGCCTGGCATGGACCGAGGTGGGTGGCGACCTGCTGACCATCGAGGTCGTCACCATCGATGGCAAGGGCAAGCAGATCTACACCGGCAAGCTCGGCGACGTGATGCAGGAATCCATCCAGACCGCGGTCAGCGTGATCCGCAGCCGTGCCCGCAACTACGGCATTGCGCCGGGGTTCTACCAGGACCGGGACATCCACGTGCACGTGCCCGAGGGGGCCACGCCGAAGGACGGCCCGAGCGCGGGTACCGCGATGTGCACGGCGCTGCTCTCGGCCCTGACCAAGGTGCCGGCCCGTGCCGACGTGGCGATGACCGGCGAGATCACCCTGCGTGGCGAGGTGCTGCCCATCGGCGGGCTGAAGGAAAAACTGCTTGCCGCCCACCGTGGCGGCATCAAGACGGTGATCTTCCCGCGTGAGAACGAGAAGGACCTCGCGGAGATTCCGGACAACGTCAAGGAAGGCCTGGAACTCAAGCCCGTTCAATGGATTGACGAGGTTTTCGAGATTGCACTGGAACACGTGCCGACGGCCGGCGCCGACGATGCGAAGGAGGCCGGCGAGGCTTCCGGCGTGTCCGACAACGTCAATAACGACAGCGTGCGGGCGCATTGAGCGCCACCACGTTCCCTGGCGAACTCCCGC
Organism: uncultured Gammaproteobacteria bacterium; assembly: GCA_964350265.1. GTDB lineage: Bacteria > Pseudomonadota > Gammaproteobacteria > Arenicellales > CAJQKF01 > BQJD01. The sequence continues at coordinate 6,512 of CAYGJZ010000005.1, forward strand.
TGCACGGACGTGCAACGGGGGTTTACCTTGACATCAATTTTCACCGCTTGGTATAACCCAAGCCGTTTTAAAGGACTCGAAAGATCGTCTGCGACCATCCGGGTTGCCCGCCACGAACCTGTGTACCCGGCGAGCATTCCAGGATGGCTTTCTCGATCCGGACCGACAACAAACCGATATTTTCAGGAGAGAATCGTGAATAAATCCGAACTGGTTGACGCACTGGCCACGTCTGCGAAATTGTCCAAGACCGACGCCGCCGAGGTTCTCGACGAACTCGTGGGCATCATCACTGGCACCCTGCAGTCGGGCGACAGTGTCTCCATCAGTGGTTTCGGGACATTCTCGATCTCGAACCGTGCTGCCCGTACCGGGCGCAATCCGCAGACCGGCGCCACCATCGATATCCCCGCTGCTCGGGTACCGAAATTCAAGGCTGGCAAAGCCCTGAAGGATGCCGTAAACTAGCGCGCCCCCCGGGTGCTTAGCTCAGCTGGGAGAGCATCGCCCTTACAAGGCGAGGGTCGCAGGTTCAAGTCCTGCAGCACCCACCACCGAAGCCAGGTTTACGTCGAAGCCTGAAACGGAGCGGTAGTTCAGTTGGTTAGAATACCGGCCTGTCACGCCGGGGGTCGCGGGTTCGAGTCCCGTCCGCTCCGCCACTTGCTCTTGTCCCCCTCGATTCTCCGCACGTCGCCAGGCCGGCGCGCGGCGGGATCGGGGGCAGCCGGCCCCGCTGCCCCGCGACCTTTCCTGATGGAATGCCCCGATGCTGACGAAGATTAGAGAAAAGGCCACCGGCATTCTCGCGTGGGTCATCGTGATCATCATCTCCATTCCCTTCGCCCTGTGGGGAGTGAACTCCTACTTCGAAGGCGGTGGCGAAGCGGTGGTGGCCACCGTGGAAGGTGTCGACATTGACCTGAACACCTTCCAGGGCGCCGTTGCCGAGCAACGCCGGGTGGTGACCCAGTTGATGCAGCAGAACCCCGGTTCGGACTACTTCGAGTCCCCGGCCTTTCGTCGCCAGGTGCTCGAAGGCCTGATCCAGAACACCGCCGAGACGGCCTGGGCCGACCGGAGCGGCTACCGGGTCAGCGACGAAACCCTCGGACGCTGGATTCGCCAGCTTCCCTACTTCCAGAGCGATGGCCGCTTCGACGCCGAGCGCTACCAGGCGCTGGTGGCCAACGCCGGCATGAGCGTGGCGCGCTTCGAGCAGCAGCAGCGCCAGGAACTCATCTCCGACCAGATTCGCAGTGCCTTCACCGAGTCCGCCTTCGTCGCCGACGCCGAGGTGGATCGTGCCCTGGTGCTGCTGGAGCAGTCTCGAAGCGCGGACTACGCGGTGCTGTCGGCCAACGATCCGTCGGTTTCCGTGGATGTCAGCGAGCAGGACATCACCGAGTGGTACGAGTCCCGTCGCGACGACTACTTCGTGCCCGAGCAGATGCGGGTCAACTACCTGGTGCTGTCGGTGGACGACATCGCCGCCGGCATCGAGATCAGCGAGGAAGAGGCGCGTCGTTACTACGAGAGCAATCCGGGCCGCTTCGGGCGGCCGGAGCAGCGCAGTGTCAGCCATATCCTGCTGTCGCTGCCGGCCGATGCCGACGACGATGCCGAGGCTGCCGCGCGAACCCGAGCCGCCGAGCTGGCCGAGCGTGCCCGCGGCGGCGAGGACTTCGCCGAGCTGGCGCGGACGCATTCCGACGACAGCGGATCGGCGGCCAGTGGTGGCGACCTCGGGGTGCTGACCCGTGGCGCCATGGTCAAGCCCTTCGAGGATGCCGCCAATGCCCTCGCCGCGGTAGGCGATGTCAGCGATCCGGTGCGCAGCCGCTTCGGCTTTCACGTGATCAAGCTGACCGCCCTGCGCGAGGCGGACACCGCACCCTTTGACAGCGTACGCGCCGAGATCGAGGCCGAGCTTCGACAACGGCAGGCCGAGGGCCAGTACCTGGAAGGCGTGGAGAGCTTTGCCACGCTGGTCTACGAGCAGCCGGAAAATCTGCAGGCGGCCGCGGATGAGTTGCAGCTCGACATCCAGTCCAGCGACTGGTTCAGCCGCGATGCCGGCGATGGCATTGCCGCTGACGAGCGGTTTCGCAACATTGCCTTCTCCGAGGACGTCCGTGTCGACGACCTCAACAGCGACGCCTTCGAGCTGGACAACCAGCGAACCGCCGCGGTGCACCGCCTCGAGGTGCGCGAACGCCGGCCGAAGACCCTCGACGAGGTGCGCGAGGAGATCCGCCAGACGCTGGTGGCCAACCGCCGTGCCGACGCGGTGCGCGAACGGGGAGAGTCCCTGCTGCAGGCGATCAACGACGGCGCCTCCTTCGAACAGGTGGTCGCCGACAACAACCTGGTGGCGGCCTCCTTCTCCGGTACCCGCTCCGATGCGCTGGATGCCGAGTCCCGCGCCCTCGTGCCGGTGCTGTTCGAGCTCGGCTGGAATCCGGGCGAGGCGGTCAACGGCGGCTTTTCCACTTCCTCGGGCGATTACCTGCTCTACCGCCTGACCGAGGTGGTGGACGGGGATCCGGCCAGCGTCGACGAGGAACGTCGCGAGGCGGTGCGCAACCTGCTGCGTGCGCGGGCGGCGGAAGGCCTGTACCGCGATTTCCAGCAGGCGCTGCGCGAAGACGTGGAGGTGGAGATCCATCCCGGCCAGCTCGGCGAAGACCCGGCGGGCTAGCGGAACGATCCGACAGTTCCCCGACCGAAACCCATCCGGCCGTGGCGAGGCCCGCTACTCGACGAATCGCTGGCTGATGCCCACCGCGTTGAAGCCGGCGTCGACGTAGGTGATCTCCGAGGTGATCCCGGAGGCCAGGTCGGAGCACAGGAAGGCAGCGGTGTTGCCCACTTCGTCGATGGTGACGCCGCGTCCCAACGGCGAGGATTTTTCGCAGAACTCCTGCATTACTTTCAAACCCTTGATGCCCGAAGCCGCCAGCGTCTTGATCGGCCCGGCGGAGATGGCGTTGACGCGGATGCCTTCCGGGCCCAGCGACTGGGCCAGGTAGCGGACATTGGCCTCCAGCGACGCCTTGGCCAGGCCCATGACGTTGTAGCCGGGCATGGAACGAACCGAGCCGATGTAGGACAGCGTGAGCATGGCGCCGTTGCGGCCGGCCATCATGTCGCGCCCGGCGCGGGCGAGGGCGGCGAAACTGTAGGAACTGATCTCGTGGGCGGTGAGGAAGCCTTGCCGGGTGACCGAGTCAAGATACAATCCTTCCAGTTCCTCGCGCGGTGCGAAGGCCACCGAGTGGACCAGGATGTCGTAGCCGTCCCAGTAGTCGCCGAGCGAGGAAAACACCGCGTCGATCTGCTCGTCGCTGTGCACGTCGCAGGGCAGGACGATTTCCGAGTCCAGTTGCTGGGCAAACTTTTCCACCCTGGGCCGCAACTTGTCGGTCTGGTAGGTGAAGGCCAGCTCGGCGCCTTCCCGGCGCATGGCATTGGCGATGCCGAAGGCGATGGAGCGATTGCTGGCCACGCCGACGATGAGTGCTTTTTTTCCGGCTAGGAATCCCATGGTATCGTGTATCCGCTGTCGATGATCAGGCAATTGATGAAGCGAACCGGTTCAGTGACGACGGGCAACGCGGGCCGCGCGGGCCAGGGCGGCCGCGGTTCGCTGGAAGACCGTCATTCTAGCACCAACCCGGATACCGCTGAGCGGGCCGCGGCGGTCACCGTGCTGGCCGACTTCCGCCACCTCGCCCCGGCGGCCCATGCCCGGGTGCGCGACATCGTCGGCGAGGCCGTGACCAGCGACGTCGATGCGCCGCATCGCTTCCGGCTCGACTGGCACGAGGGGCGCCTTGGCCTGTTCGAGGTGGGTCGTCGGCGTCCCTTCGTCATCGATACCGCGCCGCGTCGTGCCAGTGGCTCGGATCGCCTGGTCCGCGCCCTTGGCCGGGGCAGTCGCGATGTCATCGATGCCACCGCCGGCTTCGGCGGCGACGCCATCCACCTTGCCCGCCTGGGTTACCGGGTCATCGCGGTGGAGCGTTGCGTGGTCATCGCCGCATTGCTGGACGACGCCATCCACGGACTGGACGATGCGCTGCGCGCCCGCCTGACGCTCATCGTCGACGATGCCGCCACGGTGATCGCGCGCCGGGTGGCCGACGTGGTCTACCTCGACCCCATGTTCCGGGCCGATCGGCACAAGTCGACACCACGCCGGGCCATGACCCTGGCCCGTGCCCTGGCCGGCGACGACGAGGATGCCGCCGACCTGCTGCCGTTGGCACGGGCACGCTGCCGGCGGGTGGTGGTCAAGCGTGCCGACAAGGCGCCGCCGCTGGCCGATGGCGTGCATCACCGTCACGCCGGCCGCACGGTGCGCTACGACGTGTACCTGGACCCGGCCATCGGGGCGACGACGTGAAATCCCCGGACCGCTTCTACCTGCCGGAGCTTGCCGACGCCGGGGAGGGTGGGAGCATTGCCCTCGACCATCGGCAGAGCAGCCATGCGACCCGCGTCCGGCGGCTGTCCGCGGACGAGGAGGTGGAACTGTTCGACGGCCTCGGCCGGCATGCGCGGGGGCGCATCGTGCGGGTGGGCCGGCGCGGCGAGGTCGAGGTGGAAGTCGGCGCGATCGTCGTGGAGCCACCGACGCAGGCGCCGTTGCACCTCGGCGTGGCGGTACCGCGGGGAGAGCGCATGGAGACCCTGCTCGACATGGCCACCCAGCTCGGCGTCGACCGCGTGACACCGCTGGTGTTCGCCCACGGCACGCCGCAGCAGCGTCGGGGCGGGCGCCGTGACCGCTACCTGCGGGTGCTGGCGGAGGCCTGCAAGCAGTGCCGCCGCAACCACCTGCCGCACCTGGACGAGGCGACGCCGCTGGCGGATTGGCTGGCGCAGGCGACGTCGGCGGTGGATGCCCGCTTTCGCTGGCTGGCCGACCCCGGTGGTGAACTGCCCGTCGCCGCCGGCCACGCCGCCGGGGGCGTGGTGGTGGTGGGCCCGGAGGGCGGCCTCGACGAGGCGGAGCGTGCGCAGGTGCTGGCGGCGGGCTTCCGGCCGGTGGCCATCGGCGGACACATCCTGCGGGTGGAGACGGCCGCGGTGGCGATCGTGGCCGCGGCGCGCCTGGTGCTCCAGGCTCAGGCCGGCTCGTCGGGAATCAGCGCGTTTTCCAGGTAGGAGATCATGTCCTTGAGCATGAGCTTGCGCTTTTTCATCCTTCGCACCTGGATCTGGTCGATGTAGGTGCTTTCCTGCATCAGGTCGAGCGCCCGGTCGAGGTCGCGATGTTCCAGTCGCAGCTCGGCCAGCTGGCGGCGCAGTTCGGCGATGCGGGCGTCGCCGATCACTGCGCCGAGCCCCCGCGGACCGGTGGTTGCACTCGTCGTTGGCCGGGAAGGTTCAAGATGCCGCTACAGGGCGCGGATGCGTTCGAGCTGGCCGCCGAGATGGGTCAGGCTCTCCTCGATCCGGCGCAGCTTCTCCCGTTCCTTCTCCACCACCTCGGCCGGGGCGCGCTGCACGAAGCTGTCGTTGCCGAGCTTGTTGGCGGCCTTGGCGCGATCGCCGTCGAGGCGTTCGATCTCGCGACTCAGGCGCGCGATCTCGGCATCGCGGTCGATCAGCCCGGCCAGCGGAATCAGCACCTTCAGCGAGTCCACCAGGGTGGTGGCGGACTCGGGACCCTCGTCGCCATCGGCCAGCGGCTCGATGGAGGCGGTGCGGGCCAGGAAGTCCAGGCAGGCGCGGTGGCTGGTGGCGCGGCGCAGGTCCTCTGCGCTGGCCCCGGACAGCAGCACCGGCACCGGGGCAGACGGCTTGATGTTCATTTCCCCCTTGATGCGGCGAATGCCGAGCACGAACTGCTGTACCCAGCGCATCTCCGCCTCGGCCTCCTCGTCGATGCGCGACGGGTCGGCCACCGGGTAGGGACGGGTCATGATGCTCTGTCCCTCGACGCCGGCAAGGGCGGCCACCCGCCGCCAGATGGTGTCGGTGATGAAGGGCATCACCGGGTGGGCCAGGCGCAGCACCGTTTCGAGCACGCGGACCAGCGTGCGCCGGGTGCCGCGCAGCGCGGCGGCATCGGCGTCGGCGTCGTTCAGCACCGGCTTGGACAGCTCCAGGTACCAGTCGCAGTAGTCGTTCCAGACGAAGTTGTACAGGTGCTGGGCGACGAGGTCGAAGCGGTAGCCCTCGGTGGCGGCGGTAATCTCGGCCTCGGTGCGCTGCAGTCGCGAGATGATCCAGCGGTCTGCCGGCGACAGCACCACCTCGGCGGCATCGTCGCTGCCGCAGTCCTGTCCCTCGGTGTTGAGCAGCACGTAGCGGGCCGCGTTCCACAGCTTGTTGCAGAAGTTGCGATAGCCCTCGATGCGGCCGAGATCGAAGTTGATGTCGCGGCCGAAGGAGGCCAGCGAGGCGAAGGTGAAGCGCAGTGCGTCGGCGCCGAAGCTCGGGATGCCGGCGGGAAAGTCCTCGCGGGTCTGTCGCTCGATCTTCTCCACCAGGTGGGTCTGCATCAGGCCGCTGGTGCGCTTGTTGACCAGCGCCTCGATGTCGATGCCATCGATCAGGTCGATGGGGTCGAGGACGTTGCCCTTGGACTTGGACATCTTGTTGCCGTGGGCGTCACGCACCAGGCCGTGGATGTAGACCTCGTGGAAGGGCACGTCGTCCATGAACTTCAGCCCGAACATGATCATCCGCGCCACCCAGAAGAAGATGATGTCGAAGCCGGTGACCAGCACGGTGGTGGGATAGAAGGTGGACAGCCGTTCCGTGCTGTCGGGCCAGCCGAGGGTGGAGAACGGCCACAGCGCGGAACTGAACCAGGTGTCGAGCACGTCCTCGTCGCGTCGCAGGGCGACGTCGTCGCCGAGGCCGTGGCTGGCGCGCACGTCTTCTTCCGAGCGACCGACGTAGATGTTGCCGTCGTCGTCATACCAGGCCGGGATGCGGTGCCCCCACCAGATCTGGCGACTGATGCACCAGTCCTCGATGTTGCGCATCCACTCGTAGTAGGTGTTCTTCCAGTTGTCCGGGACGAACCGGATACGGCCGTTCTCGACCACCTCGATGGCGGCCTTCGCCAGCGGCGCGGCGCGCACGTACCACTGGTCGGTGAGATAGGGCTCGACCACCGCGCCGCTGCGGTCGCCGCGCGGCACCATCAGCTTGTGGTCGTCGATGCGTTCCAAAAGCCCGGCCGCTTCCAGGTCGGCGACGATGCGCTTGCGCGCCTCGAAGCGGTCGAGGCCGGCATAGGCTTCCGGCAACAGGCCGGCCTCCTCGCCGTCGGTGACGCGAATGGCCGCGTCCTCGGTGAAGATGTTGATGAGACCGCCGGCGGGCAGCGCGGCGATGCGCGGATGGTCGCGATGGCGCTGCCACACCGCGTAGTCGTTGAAGTCGTGGGCCGGGGTGATCTTCACGCAGCCGGTGCCGAACTCCGGGTCGACGTAATCGTCGGCAATGACCGGGATGGTGCGCCCGGTCAGCGGCAACGTGAGTTCCTTGCCGACCAGGTGGGCGAAGCGCTCGTCGGCGGGGTTCACCGCCACCGCGCAGTCGCCGAGCATGGTCTCCGGGCGCGTGGTCGCCACCACCACGTGGCCGTCGCCGTCGGCCACCGGGTAGCGGATGTACCACAGGCTGCCGGACTCTTCCTCGCTCAGCACTTCCAGGTCGGACAGCGCGGTGTGCAGCACCGGGTCCCAGTTCACCAGTCGCTTGCCGCGGTAGATCAGGTCTTCCCGGTACAGGCGCACGAAGACTTCCTGCACCGCGTCGGACAGGCCCTCGTCCATGGTGAAGCGTTCGCTCTCCCAGTCCACCGACGCACCCATCCGCTTCAATTGCCGGCTGATGGTGTTCCCGGAGGTCGCCTTCCACTGCCAGACCCGCTCGATGAATTCCTCGCGGCCGACGTCGTGGCGGGTCAACCCCTGCTGGCCGAGCTGGCGTTCCACCACCATCTGGGTGGCGATGCCGGCATGGTCGCAGCCGGCCTGCCACAGGGTGTTGTGACCGCGCATGCGGTGGTAGCGGGTGAGGGCGTCCATCACCGTGTCCTGGAAGGCATGGCCCATGTGCAGGCTGCCGGTGACGTTCGGCGGCGGGATCATGATGCAGTACGGTTCGCCGTTCCCCGAGGGTCGGAAGTAGCCCCGTTGCTCCCATTCCTCGTACAGCGCCTGTTCGATGGCATGGGGGTCGTAGGTCTTGTCCAGGGGCGTGGTGCTCATGATGATCGCGTTGCTTCGGTGCCGGATGTGGTCAGCGCGTCGCCCGACGGGCGCGCGGATTCCCGTTCGGGTGCCGGGAGGGGCGGAATTATACTGTCATCGACGCCGCCCTGCGCGGCGTCGGCCCGACGCGCCTAGCGTTCGCACCATTCGTAGAGGATGTCGCCCACCGCTTCGCGCAGCTCGCCGCGGACCTCGGCGGGGAGCAGTTCGCCGCTGTGCTCGAGCAGCTTGTCCTCGATGGCGTCGAGGATGCGGTCGGACAGGTCGAGGACGAAGCGCACCACCTCCTCGTCGTCGTCGCCGGGCGGGGTGTCGTCGTCTTCCTCGTCGAGGGCGTGGGCGGCGGACGGGTGGTCGCTGTCGCCGTCGTCTTCCTCGTCTTCGTCGTCCTCGCCGGCCAGGTCGACCACCGCGCCGGCCACCGGTGCCGAGGCGATGGGCGCCGGTGTTTCGTTGTCCTGGTGCACGGCCTCGTCGTCCTCGTCCCCCGGTGCGTCATCGTCGTCGGTGACCAGGTCCTCCGGACGGGAGACGCTCAACAGGTCGAGTTGCAGCTCGTCCCGGCGCCCCGGGCGGTGCACCGCCTCGCGCAGGGTGGGCGGTCCGTCGTCGGCATCCACCGTCGCAGGTCCGGCCGTGCCGGCCTCCTCGGCCTGCTGACGGGTGCCCGCCACCGGGCCGGGGCCATTGCCCGGCGTCGCCGGGGCCGGGTCGACGTCGTCCGGGGCGGGGCGCTGTGCCTGGCGGCTGGACGGGGATGGCGATGGCCTGGCGGCACGCTCCTTGGCCGGCGTGGCCGCTTCGCCATTGCCCTCGATAAACCGCTTGAGTTCGCGCAGTTCCCGGATCAGGTCGTCGTAGTGGGGGTTTTCGTCGTCGTTCGCTGTCACGATGGCGGGTCCACGGCTGGCCGGGTTTCGGCTCGATGGCCGGCGCTAGAGCCGGTGGGTGCGCGGGTCCAGGCCCTGCTCCCGGTAGTAGCGGTAGCGATGCCGTGCCGCCTGGCGGTCGGCATCGCTGGCGCCAATCATATCTGCAATTCTCAAGTGATGGAACGCCTTGGCGAGGGGCTGCTCGGCCAGCGTCACCACCACCTGGTAGTCGCTGGCCGCGTCCGGGGGCGCCGCGGCGATCACCACCGGCCCGCGGTCGTCCTCGTCGGCGAGGGCGTGGGGCACGAAGCTGCCCTGGGAAAAGCTCCACAGCAGCTCGTCGAGTTCACGGCAGTGCTGGTCGTCCCGGGCCAGCAGGAAGGTACGGTGGCCGGCCCGGTAGGCCTTGTCCACCACCCGGCAGGCGAGGCGGTCGACGGCATTGCCGGGGGCGGACTCGAGCAGGTAGAAGTCCACCCCGGCAATGGATGCGCTGTCCGGGTCCGTCGGCGTCATCCGTCGCAGCGGTTGAGCACGAAACGGGTCAACAGGCTCACCGGGCGGCCGGTGGCGGACTTGTTCTTGCCCTGGGTCCAGGCGGTGCCGGCGATGTCCAGGTGGGCCCAGCGCAGGCCGTCGGTGAAGCGGGACAGGAAGCAGGCGGCGGTGATGGCGCCGCCGTTGCGTCCGCCGACGTTGGCCATGTCGGCGAAGGGGCTGTCCAGCTGGTCCTGGTAGTCGTCCCAGACCGGCAGGCGCCAGGCACGGTCGCCGCTCTGGTCACCGGCGGCGAGCAGTTCCCCGGCCAGTTCCTCGTCGGCGGTGAACAGGCCAGACGGATGGGCGCCGAGGGCGACCACGCAGGCGCCGGTGAGGGTGGCCACGTCCACCACCACCGCCGGCTTGTAGCGCCGCGAGTAGGTCAGGGCGTCGCACAGGATCAGGCGGCCCTCGGCGTCGGTGTTGAGAATCTCGATGGTCTTGCCGGCCATGCTGGTGACGATGTCGCCGGGCTTGTTGGCAGCGCCGTCGGGGAGGTTCTCGCTGCTCGGCACGATGCCGACCACGTTGATCGGCAGCTTCATCTCGGCAACGGCCTGCATGGTGCCAAGGATGCTGGCACCACCGCACATGTCGTACTTCATCTCGTCCATGGCGGCGGCGGGCTTGAGCGAAATGCCGCCGGCGTCGAAGGTCAGGCCCTTGCCGACCAGCACCACCGGCGCCTGCGGCTTGGCGGCGCCGTGGTATTCCATGATGATCAGCTTGGCCGGTTCGCGACTGCCGCGGGAGACCGACAGCAGCGAGCCCATGCCCAGGCGCTTCATGCGGTTCTCGTCGAGCACAGACACCTTCAGGCCGAGGCGTTTTTGCAGCTTGCGGGCCTGCTGGGCGAGGTAGGTGGGGGTGCAGATGTTGCCGGGCAGGTTGCCGAGATCGCGCGCCAGGCGCACACCTTGGGCGATGGCGCTGCCGCGGCCGGCGCCGGTCTGGGCGGCGGTGGCCCGCGCCTTGCTGTTGGCCAGGAGGGTCACCGTCTTGATTCGCAGCGGGGACTTTTCCTTCTTCAGTTCGTCGAAGCGGTAGCCGGCGTACTCCATGCCCTCGACCAGCAGCGCGACGCTGTCGGCATGGCTGCGCTCGACCACGTTGAAGTCGTCCAGTGCCAGCGAAAGATCGGTCGCGCCGCTGCGCGACAGGGCGCCGATGGCGGCGCGCCCGATGCGGCCGGCGGCGGCCACGCCGAGCTTGTCCGGATCGCCGGCACCGAGCAGCATCAGGCGTTCATGCCGGGCATCGGCCGACCCCGGCAGCAGCAGGGCGTCGCCGACCTTGCCCTTGATGTCGCCGCGCTTGACCGCGGCGGCCACCACGCCGCCGCAGCGCTCGTCGACCGCGGCGGCGCTGGGCGACAGCGCGCCGTCGGCATGCACCATGACCGCGAGGCAGCCGGTGGACTGGTTCAGCGGGTTGGACGACTTGACCTGGTATTTCATGCTGGCGGGCGTTCCTGTGCGAAGTAGGGGGGGATTCGGCGCCCATCGCGCCGGGTTCCGGTTGTCGGGCGAATCGCCACGACTATATCAGGGAGATCCGGCTTTGCCCAAGATCGGCGGCGGCGGCGAGGATTCTCGCGCTACCGCGTCACTGGTAGAATGCCGCCGTTTGACGAATCCTCCGCGCGCCCTGGCCGGCGACCTTCGCCGGTGCAGGCGACGGCAAGCGGACTGGAAGTCGCCCACGCCATCGTCACTGGTCTGCCATCGTTGATGTTCATCCTGAATCATGCCGGAAGGGGTTGTCGCACCCCGCGCAGGGGATCGCCATGATCCTCAACCGGGCACTGATGCGCGAGACCCTGCAGACCAGCGGCGCGGTGGCGCTGGTGCTGCTGTCGATCTTCCTGGTCATTCGCCTGGTGGCGGTGCTGCGACAGGCCGCCGAGGGCGCCATTCCGCTGGACAGCGTGCTGCAGATCCTGTTCCTGCGGGTGATGACCAACATGGACATCATCCTCCCGCTGGTGCTCTACGTCGCCATCTTGATGGTGCTCGGACGCTGGAGCCGCGACAGCGAGATGACGGTGATCAGCGCCTGCGGCATCAGCCCGGCCAGTTTTCTCCGGCCGATGGCCTGGCTCGCGGTGATCATGTCGACGCTGGTCGGCGCCTTCTCGCTGTACCTTTCCCCGCTGGCGGTGCGCGCCATCGAGTCGATCCAGCAGGAATTCGAGAATCGCAAGGAGATCACCGGCATCACCCCCGGCGTGTTCACCGAGACCAAGCAGGGCGGGGTGTACTTCATCGAGCGCTTCGACCCGCTCGGCGGCTTCTACCAGAACATCTTCTTCTACGGCCAGGAACGGGGCGAGGAACTGGTGGTGATCTCCGGCATCGGCTTCCAGAGCGTGGACGTGCAGACCAACGACATTTTCCTGGTGCTGAAGAACGGCACCCGCTACACCGGCACGCCTGGCGAGCCGGCCTACACCGTGGTGGACTTCGAGACCTACGCCATCCGCCTGGACGAGAAGCCGCCGAGCGCGCTGGCCATCCCGGTCAAGGGCATGCCCACCGGCGAACTGCTCGAGTCCGGCCACCGCGTGCGCGTGGCGGAACTGAACTGGCGCATCTCCAAGGTGATCGTGATCCCGGTGCTGATCCTGTTCGCGCTGGCCCTGTCCAGCGTCGACAACCGGCGCAACCGGGTGCCGGGAATGATCTTTGCCTTCCTGGTGTACTTCGCCTACGCCAACCTGGTCGGCTTCGCGGTGGCGCTGATGCGACGCGGCGAACTCGATCCGTATCTTGGCGTGTGGTACGTGCACGGGTTCTTCCTGCTGCTCGGCATCTACGTCTTCCGACGCAAGCTGAACAACAGGCCGTTACTGCCACAGCCGGGTCGTCGCCGACCGCGTCGCCGTCGGCCGGAGCCAGGTCATGGTACTTGACCTCTACTTTGCCCGCACCATCGCCCACCACACGCTGATCGCGCTGGGCGTGCTGGTCGGGCTGTTCACCTTCATCAACCTGGTCGACCAGCTCGGCGACCTGGGCATCGGCAACTACAACCTGTGGCAGGTGATCCGCTTCGTCGGCCTGTCGATCCCCTACAACCTCTACGAGCTGTTCCCGATGGGAACGCTGCTCGGCACCATCCTGGCACTCAACGCACTGGCCAACGACTCGGAACTTGTTGTGCTGCGCGCGGCCGGGTTCTCGCTGGTGCAGATCACCTCGTCGGTGCTCAAGGTCGGCGTGGTGATGGTGGGCATCGCCTTCCTGGTCGGCGAGGTGGTCAGCCCGGTGACCGAGACGATGGCCAAGAACGGCCGTGCCAGTGCCCTGCAGCGCAACGTCAGCCAGCAGACCGAGTACGGCCTGTGGATGCGGGATACCACCACCTACGTCAACATCGGCGAGATACTTCCCGACCTGACCCTGCTGCGCGTGCGCATCTTCGAGTTCGACCGCGACGCCCGCCTGCGCTCCCTGGTGTATGCGGCCAGCGGTCGCTACGTGAGCAACAACTGGCGCCTGGCCCAGGTGCGGCAAACGGTGATCGAGAAGGAGGGCGGCGCCACCATCCGCCAGCTGGAAAGCGCCAACTGGGAAACCTCGGTGTCGCCGCAGATCATGTCGGTGTTCCTGGTCGATCCCGAGCAGATGTCGGTGTGGCAGCTGCGTCGCTACATCCAGCACCTGCGGCGCAACGACCAGGAGACATCGCGTTTCGAACTGGCCTTCTGGACCAAGGTGGTGTTGCCGATCTCCATCGGCGTGATGATCGCGCTGGCCATTCCCTTCGTCTTTGGCAGCCTGCGCAGCGGCACCACCGGGCGCAACCTGTTCATCGGCATCATGCTCGGACTCGGCTTCTATGCCGCCAACAAGTCCCTGGGCTACGTGGTGCTGGCCTACGACGTGGCCCCGGCGGTAGGTGCCATCCTGCCCCTGGTGCTGTTCATCGCCGTGTCCGTGGTGTTGTTCCGACGGGTGGTATGAGATGACCCCGCGTCGCTCGCTGGTGGAGGTGTGTCGGCGCATGAACCAGGCCGGCATCAACCAGGGCATGTCCGGCAATGCCAGCGTTCGCACCGATCGCGGCTGCCTGGTGACGCCGAGCGGCGTGCCCTACGACGAGATGACGCCGTCGATGATGCTGCACATCGACCTGGACGGACAGGTGCTGGAACGTTCGTCCAGCGCGCCGGCGGAGCTCGTGCCGACATCGGAATGGCGCATGCACGCGGACATCTACCGTCACTTCGATGCCGGCGCGGTGCTGCATGCCCACCCGCCCCATGCCACCGCGCTGGCCTGCCAGCGACGTCCCATCCCGGCCTTTCACTACATGGTGGCGATGGCCGGCGGCAGCGATATCCGCTGCGCGCCCTATGCCACCTTCGGCACCGCCGAACTGTCCCGCCACATGTGCCGGGCGCTGGCCGGCCGACGGGCCTGCCTGCTTGCCAACCACGGCATGATCGCCACCGGTGTGGACCTGGCGCGGGCCTACTCGCTGGCGGTGGAGGTCGAGGCACTGGCACGGCAGTACCTGCTGGCCCTGTCGGCGGGTGAGCCGGTGCTGCTCGACGAGGCGCAGATGGCCGAGGTCATCGAGCGCTTCGCCAGCTACGGGCGTCGCTGACCGGCGTCGCGCGGCGAGTCCGCGCGACGCCATCGATGACCGCTGTCAGGCAGCGAGCTCCCGTTCCGGGTCGTGGAAGTCGTAGCCGAGGTCGTGGGCGACTTCGCGCTGGGTGACGTGCCCGCGGTGCACGTTGAGGCCGGCGCGCAGGTAGGGGTCGTCGCGCAGCGCCTGCGCATAGCCCTTGTTCGCCAGTGTCAGCACGTGGGGCAGGGTAACGTTGTTCAGCGCATAGGTGGAGGTCAGCGGCACGCCGCCGGGCATGTTGGCCACGCAGTAGTGCACCACGTCGTCGACCACGTAGGTCGGCTCGGCATGGGTGGTCGGACGCGAGGTCTCGCAGCAGCCACCCTGGTCGATGGCGACGTCGACAATCACCGCGCCGGGGCGCATGTTGCGCACCATCTCCGCGGTGACCAGCTTGGGCGCCTCGGCGCCGGGAATCAGCACGCCGCCGATCACCAGGTCGGCCTCGGTCACGTGCCGTTCCAGCGCGTCGTCGGTGGAGAACACGGTGTTGGTGGAACGGCCGAAGTGTCGCCAGTGCGCCTCGATGACCTCGGGATTGCGGTCGATCACCCACACGTCCGCGCCCATGCCGACGGCGATGTGGGTGGCATGGGTGCCGACCACGCCGGCGCCGAGAATCACCACCTTGGCCGGATCGACACCGGGGACGCCGCCGAGCAGCATGCCGCGCCCGCCGTGGGGGTGCTCCAGGCAGTAGGCGCCGGCCTGGATGGCCATGCGGCCGGCCACCTTCGACATCGGCGCGAGCAATGGCAGGCCACCGTGGCGCGAAGTTACCGTTTCGTAAGCAATGCACACCGCGCCGCTGGCGACCAGTTCCCGGGTCTGCTCCGGGTCCGGCGCCAGGTGCAGGTAGGTGAACAGCACCTGTCCTTCGCGCAGCATGGCGCGCTCCACCGCCTGCGGCTCCTTGACCTTGACGATCATGTCGGCGCGGGAAAACACCTCTTCGGCGCTGTCCACGACCTCGGCACCGGCGGCGCGGTAGTCGTCGTCGCTGCAGTTGATGCCCTCGCCGGCCTGGCTCTGCACGACCGCCTCGTGTCCGTGCTTGATCGCCTCGCGCACGCTGGCCGGGGCCATGCCGACACGGTATTCGTGGTTCTTGATCTCTTTCGGAACGCCTATCAGCATGGGTCGTAATCCTTTGGTTCTGGGTGGGTTTGCTGCCTACGATGCGGGCGGCGAAACCGCGCGCACCGGCGGCCGACGTATTGCACCATAGTAGAGCGGCGTACGCCAAAACAGTGCCAGCGCGGGCCGTGACGATGGACCAGATCCGGCAGATTTACAGACGTTCACCAAGCGGTCGATGGAATTGCCGGATCAACCGGCATTTGGTAGTTTAGCGACCGCAACGGATTGGACGGGCCGCAGTCGGCCTGACCGTAATAGATAATGACCAGCGGGCCTGCGGCTGACAGTGATCAAGGTAGTCTACGTATTGTTCCTCGGCGGGCTGTGGTTCGCGTTGTCGGGTCACACCAAGTGGTACATCCTCGTCCTCGGCGCGGCTTCGGTACTGCTGGTGACCTACCTCGCCGCGCGCATGTCGCTCATCGACCGCGAAGGTTTCCCGCTGCACATGGCCCCGCGATCACCAGCCTACCTGGCCTGGCTGGCGGCGCGCATCGTCGAGTCCAACATCGAGATCGCGCGGGTCATCCTCGACCCGAAGCTGCCGTTGGCACCGTCCCGCTTCCAGGTGCGGTCGGCGGCGCGCAGTGACGTGGCGCGGGTCTGCTACGCCGATTCCATCACCCTGACGCCGGGCACCGTGACACTGTCGGTGGACGACGCCGAGATCGACGTGCACGCATTGACCGCGAATGCTGCCGGGAGCCTCGCCGACGGCGAGATGGACCGGCGGGTGATTCGCATGGCGAGGGAATCATGATCATCGGCGTGGTCGCCGCGGCGTTGTTGCTCGGCATGGCGCTGGCGCTGGTGCGCGCCGTGCGCGGACCGACGGTATTCGAGCGCATCCTGGCATCCAATTCCTTCAATACCAAGACACTGCTGTTGATCGCGGTGATCGGCTTCATCGCGGGCACCCCGGAAGACTACATCGACATCTCCCTGATGTACGCGGTGATCGGCTTCATCGGCATGGTCGCCGTGCTGCGCTGCGTGGAGTGGGGCGGCTTCACCCGCGAAGTGGAGGACGACCGCACATGAGCCTGTTGCTGGACATGGTCAGCGGCGTCCTGCTGCTCAGCGGCGCCGCCTTCGTGCTGATCGGCACCATCGGCATCCTGCGCCTGCCCGACGCGCTGACCCAGCTGCATGCCGCCGGCATCACCGATACCCTGGGCACGGCGCTGATCATCTTCGGCTTGATGGTGCAGGCGGGTTTCGGCCTGGTCAGCGTCAAGCTGCTGTTGATCCTGGGCATCCTGATCTTCACCAATCCCACCGCCTCGCATGCGTTGGCGCGTGCCTACATGCACTACCAGCAACGTCCCTGGCGCGACGACGGTCGCGATGATCCGCGCAGGTCGGGACGGGACGCGACATGACCGATCCGGTACTCGCCGCCCTGTTCGTGATGATGATCGTGATCGCGCTGGCCGCGATCCGTCTCACCGACCTGTTCGCGGTGGTGATCATGTTCTCCATCTACAGCGTGCTGGCGGCGTCGATGTTCGTGGTCATGGACGCGGTCGACGTGGCCTTCACCGAGGCCGCGGTGGGGGCGGGCATTTCCACCATCCTGATGCTGGCGACGCTGGTCCTGACCGATCGCTGGGAGCGACCGTCCTCCCACCAGAAACTGCTGCCGTTGACGGTGGTGACGCTGACCGGCGCAGTGCTGCTCTACGGCACCCTCGACATGCCCCTGTTCGGCGATCCCGAGTCGCCGGTCAATACCGGGGTGTCGGTGCGCTACATCGAGCAGTCCAGCACCGAGATCGACGTGCCCAACCTGGTCACCGCGGTGCTGGCCAGCTACCGGGGCTATGACACCTTCGGCGAACTCACGGTGATTTTCACTGCCGGCATCGGTGTGCTTGCGCTGCTCGGCGGTCGTCGCGGCAAGGATCGCAGCAAGCGATGAAGATCAACCCGGTACTGCGTGTTACCAGCAAGATCATGATTCCGTTGATCCTGCTGTTCGCCCTCTACGTCCAGTTCCACGGCGACTTCGGGCCCGGCGGCGGTTTCCAGGCCGGAGTCATTTTCGGCTCCGCCTTCGTGCTCTACACCATGGTCTTCGGGCTCGAGGCCGGGCGTACCGTGATACCGTTGTCGGTGCTGAAGTTCTTCATGTCGCTGGGGGTTTTCCTCTACGGCGGCGTCGGCGTGGCGACGCTCCTGCTCGGCGGCGGCTTCCTCGACTACGACTACCTCGGTGAGACCGCCGTGGGTGGCCAGCACCTGGGCATCTTCCTGGTCGAGCTCGGCGTCGGCATCACCGTGGCCTCGGTGATGATGGTGCTGTTCCAGGTGTTCGCCGGGCGAGGGCGGGCGCGATGACCAGCTTCTTCCTGCACTACCACTACTGGGTGGTGGTCTTCCTGATGATGACCGGCCTGTACGTGGTGGTTTCCAGCGGCAACCTGGTGAAGAAGATCGTCGGCCTGAACGTCTTCCAGGCCTCGGTGTTCATCCTCTACATCTCCCTCGGCGTGGTCGACGACGGCGCCGCACCGGTGCTGCGCGAGGGGGTCGAGATCTATTCCAACCCGCTCCCCCACGTCCTCATCCTCACTGCCATCGTGGTCGGCGTGGCCACCACCGCCCTCGGACTGGCCCTGGTGGTGCGGATCAAGGAGGCCTATGGCAGCGTCGAGGAGGACGACATCTACGGCCCGGATGGTGACGCGTGATCCTGCAGAACCTGCCCGTGCTGGCCATCGTGGTGCCGTTGCTGTGTTCGCCGCTGTGCGTGCTGACCGGCGGTCGCCTGGCCTGGGGCATCGCCTGGCTGACCAGCGCCATCTCCTTCGTCTGCGCGGTGGTGCTGACCACCATGGTGATCGACGGTGACATCGTCGTCACCTACCTGGGCGGCTGGGACGCGCCGTGGGGCATCGAGTACCGCGTAGATCTGCTCAATGCCTTCATCCTGCTGCTGGTCTCCGGGATCGGTACGCTGGTGCTGTGGTCGGCACGGGTCAGCATCGACGCGGAGATTGACGCCGACCAGCACGGCCTGTTCTACACCGCCTGGCTGCTCTGCCTGGCCGGGCTGCTCGGCATCGCGGTCACCGGCGATGCCTTCAACCTGTTCGTCTTCCTCGAGATCTCCTCGCTCTCCTCCTATGCCCTGATCGCCATGGGGCGGGACCGGCGCGCGCTGACCGCATCCTTCCAGTACCTGGTCATGGGCACCATCGGTGCCACCTTCATCCTCATCGGCGTCGGCTTCCTGTACATGAGCACGGGCACGCTGAACATGGCCGACATTGCCGCGCACCTGGAGCGAATCGGCGCCTCACGGACCACCGAGAGCGCCTTTGCCTTCCTCACCGTGGGCATCGGCCTGAAGATCGCCATGTTCCCGCTGCACCTGTGGCTGCCCAATGCCTATGCCTATGCCCCCGGCGTGGTCTCGGCCTTTCTCGCTGCCACCGCCACCAAGGTCGCGGTCTACGTGCTGATCCGCTTCGTCTACGGGGTGTTCGGCGAATCGTTTTCCTTTGACGCCATGCCCTTGTCGATGATCCTGACCACGCTGGCGGTGCTGGCGGTGCTGATCGCTTCGACGCTGGCCATCTTCCAGGACAACCTGAAGCGCATGCTGGCCTATTCCAGCGTGGCGCAGATCGGCTACATGCTGCTCGGCATCGGCCTCGCCACCACCGCCGGGTTGACCGCGGGCATCGCCCACGTGTTCAACCACGCACTGATGAAGGGCGCGCTGTTCCTGGCCCTCGGCTGCATCGTCTACCGTCATGGCACCGTGCTGCTCGACCAGCTCGCCGGGCTCGGTCGCCGCATGCCCTGGACCACGGCCGCCTTCGTGGTGGGCGGCATCAGCCTGGTCGGTGTGCCCCTCACCGCCGGTTTTACCAGCAAGTGGCTGCTGGTCAGTGCCGCCATCGAGATCGGCTGGTGGCCGGTGGTGGTGGTGGTGGTGATCGGCTCGCTGCTCGCGGTGATCTATGTCTGGCGGGTGGTGGAAGTGCTCTACCGACCGTCGGCAGAAACCGTGGCGGTGCGCGAAGCACCCCTGTCCCTGCTGCTGCCGACCTGGATTCTTGCCCTGGCCAACCTCTACTTCGGCATCTTCACCGAGTACAGCGTGGGCCTGGCCGGGCTCGCCGCCGGCTATCTTTCCGGGGGTGGTGCGTGAGCGGTTCGGCCATGCTCTGGTCGCTGCTGGTCCCCCTGGCCGGCGCCACGCTGGTGGCGATCACCGGGAAACGCGAGAACCTGCGCGAGAGCATGAGCCTGGGTGCCGGCGTGGTGCTGCTGGCGGTGGTGGTTTCCCTGGCGCCGGCGGTGTTCGGTGGCGCTCGACCCGAAGTGGTGCTGGCCGAGCCGCTGCCTGGCCTGGCCATCGTGCTCAGTGCCGAGCCGCTGGGCATGCTGTTCGCCCTGATTGCCAGCTTCCTGTGGATCGTCACCACCGTGTATGCCATCGGCTACATGCGTGCCCACCACGAGCAGCACCAGACCCGTTTCTACCTGTTTTTCGCCATCGCCATCGCCAGCACCATGGGCGTGGCCTTCTCCGGCAACCTGTTCACCCTGTTCTTCTTCTACGAGGTGTTGACGCTGTCCACCTACCCGTTGGTCACCCATGCCGGCAGCGACGAGGCGCGGGCGGGAGGACGGGTATACCTGGGCATCCTGATCACCACCTCGATGGCGCTGTTCCTGGTCGCCATCATCGCCACCGCGGTGACCAGTGGACGGGTCGACTTCGTCGTCGGCGGTGTCTTCGACGACAGCACGCCGGCCTGGTTGCTGGCGGTGTTGCTGGTGCTGTTCGTGTACGGCATCGGCAAGGCGGCGCTGATGCCGTTTCATCGCTGGCTGCCGTCGGCGATGGTCGCGCCGACCCCGGTCAGCGCCTTGCTGCACGCGGTGGCGGTGGTCAAGGCCGGTGTCTTCTCGGTGCTGAAGATCGTCGTCTACACCTTCGGCGCCGACCGTGTCGGCGAGATCGCGACCACCGATTTCCTGCTCTACGTCGCCGGCTTTACCATCCTTGCCGCCTCGCTGGTGGCGATGCGCAAGGACAACCTGAAGGCGAGGCTGGCCTATTCCACCGTCAGCCAGTTGTCCTACGTGGTGCTCGGCGCCTTGCTGGCGGTGGATTCCGGCATCGTCGGCAGTGCCATGCACATCGCCATGCATGCCTTCGGCAAGATCACGCTGTTCTTCTGTGCCGGCGCCATCCTGGTGGCGGCGCACAAGACCCGGGTGAGCGAACTCGACGGCCTCGGTCGCGCCATGCCCTTCACCCTGGCCGCCTTTGCCATTGCCAGCCTGAGCATTGCCGGGCTGCCGCCCGGCGGTGGCGTCTGGAGCAAGTGGTTCCTGGTGCTGGGCACGGTGGAGACCGGGCACGTGCTGCTGCTGGCGGTACTGCTGGTCAGCACCCTGCTGAACATCTGGTACCTGCTGGAGATTCCGGTGCGCGGATTCTTCAAGCCGGCCGCGGACGACCACGGGGGAGATCACGGCGAGGCGCCGGTCCCGTGCCGGCTGGCCATCGGTGTCACCACCGCTGCGTCGGTGGTGCTGTTTTTCTACCCGGAGCCGCTGTACCGCGCGGCCACCCTGCTGACCGGGTAACCCGGCGGGGGAGAGGAACATGAACGACCAACCTTCCAAGAATCCTGGCATGAGCAACGAGAAGAAGCACCTGTTCGACGACCCGCGCAACGTGCGTTTCGTGGTGCGGGCGCTGGCGGTGAGCTGCGTGCTGCTGGTGCTGGCCGACCTGGTCATCCATCGCCACGTGATCAACCCGCTGGAATCGCTGTTCGGGTTCTACGCCTTCTTCGGTTTCATTGCCTGCGTGGTCCTGGTGTTGCTGGCCAAGGAAATGCGCAAACTGCTGATGCGTAGCGAGGACTACTATGAACCTGTGGACGAGTGATCTGCCGGCATTCGTTCCGTACCTCGTTGCGGCGCTGCTGATCCCGGTGCTCGGCGCGCGCCTGCGCGCCGCGGTGATGCTGCTGGTGCCGGTGGCCGGCTTCATCCACCTGGCCGGCATCGACTCGGGCACCATGGTGCAGATGCAGTTGCTCGGCTTCGATGTCACCCCCTACCGGGTTGATGACCTCAGCCGCGTGTTCGGCTACCTGTTCCATCTTGCCGCCTTCATCGGCGTGCTGTTCTCGCTGCACCTGCGCGACAATACCCAGCATGCCAGCGCCATGCTCTATGCCGGCGGTGCCCAGGGCGCGGTGTTTGCCGGCGACCTGATGACGCTGTTCGTGT
This sequence comes from uncultured Gammaproteobacteria bacterium, assembly GCA_964350265.1. GTDB lineage: Bacteria > Pseudomonadota > Gammaproteobacteria > Arenicellales > CAJQKF01 > BQJD01. Next base: position 28,212 of record CAYGJZ010000005.1, read on the forward strand.
TCTGGGAAGTGCTGGCGGTGTCCTCGGTCTTCCTGATTCTCGCCCGCGGCACCGATCGCTCGCGGCGCGCGGCCATGCGTTACCTGGTGATCCAGGTGCTTTCCGGGGTGCTGCTGCTGGCCGGTGCCCTGCTGTGGTATCGCCAGACCGGCGTGCTCACCTTCGAGTACATCGGCCTGCACGGCGTGGCCGGTGGTCTGATCCTGCTCGCCTTCGGTATCAAGTGCGCCTTTCCGCTGCTGCACAACTGGCTCACCGATGCCTATCCCGAGGCTACCCCCACCGGGACCGTGTTCCTGAGTGCCTTCTCCACCAAGGTGGCGGTGTATGCCCTGGTGCGTGGCTTCCCCGGCACCGAAGTGTTGATCTACATCGGCGCGGTGATGGCCTGCTTCCCGATCTTCTTCGCAGTGATCGAGAACGACCTGCGACGGGTGCTGACCTACAGCATGATCAACCAGATCGGCTACATGGTGGTCGGCGTCGGCATCGGCACCGAGCTGGCGTTGAACGGCACCGTGTCCCACGTCTTCACCCATGTCATCTACAAGGCGCTGCTGCTGATGTCGATGGGCGCGGTACTGCACATGACCGGCCGCATCAACGGCTCGGACCTCGGCGGCCTGTACAAGACCATGCCCTGGACCACCACCTTCTGCATCGTCGGCGCGGCATCGATCTCCGCCTTCCCGCTGTTCAGCGGCTTCATCAGCAAGTCGATGGTGATGACCGCGGCGCTGGAAGGTGGACACACGGTGGTCTGGTTGATGCTGCTGTTCGCCGCCGCCGGCGTGTTTCACCATGCCGGCATCAAGATTCCGTTCTTCGCCTTCTACTACAAGGACTGCGGCCTGCGTCCCGGCGAACCGCCGCGCAACATGCTCGCGGCCATGGGCCTGGCAGCCTTCGTCTGCATCTTCCTCGGGGTCTATCCGACGGTGCTCTACGACATCCTGCCGTTTGCCTCGGACTACCATCCCTACGATGCCAGCCACGTGCTGACCCAGTTGCAGTTGCTGTTCTTTTCCGCCGCGGCCTTTACCTGGCTGAAGCTGTCGGGGATCTATCCGCCGGAGCTGCACTCCACCAACATCGACATCGAGTGGACCTATCGCAAGCTGGGGCCGCGGGTGGTGGATCGGCTGGCCCACTGGATCGGCGTCGTCGACCGCGCGGTGCGCGGCGCGGTGCTCGGGCGCTATCGTCGACTGGTCTACTCCCTGGTGCGGCACCACGGGCCGCAGGGCGCGCTGGCGCAGAGCTGGCCGACCGGCAGCATGGCGCTGTGGGTGGCGGTGCTGCTGGCGGCGACGCTGGTGCTGTACTACGTCTAGCGCGGGCTATTCCGGCCCGTGGCTCGGCCTGTCCCGCTAGTCTCGCCGCGAGCGGCCACCGCCGGCGTGTACCAGGGCCGCCAGCTCGGCCAGCCCGGCCGGGATCTGGTTGGAGGGGATCGAGGAAAAGCCGAGCCTGGCATGGTTGCACGGTGTCGGTGGGCGGTTGAAGAACACGTTGCCGGCCTCGATCAGGACGCCGCGTTCCCGCGCCCGCGTCTCCAGCGCGTCGGCATCGATGCCCTCGGGCAGGCGCAGCCAGAACGCCGAGCCGCCGAAGGCGCGGTGGGTGACCGAACCGGGGAAGTGGGTGTCCAGGGACTCGACCATCACCCGCCAGCGATCGCGCAGGGTGTGATGCAGCCGGCGCACCAGGGCGTCGTGGTAGCCACGCTTCAGGAACTGGGCAACGATGTACTGGTTGTTGGCCGGCGGGTGTCGCAGCATCAGGCGGCGCAGTACCCGGGCCTGTTCGATGAATGACCGCGGACCCACCAGGTATCCCATGCGCAGCCCCGGCGCCAGGGTCTTCGACAGGCTTCCGATGTAGATCACGCGCTGCGCATCGTCCATGCTCTTCAATGCCGGCACCGGCTCGTCGGCGTAGTTGAGCTCGGACTCGTAGTCGTCCTCGATGACGATGAAGTCGTGCTCGCTGGCCGCTTCCAGCAACGCCTGGCGGCGTTCGATGGGCATGGTGACGGTGGTCGGGAACTGGTGGCTGGGGGTGACGTGGACGCAGTGACAGCCGCGCAGGCTGCCGCCGACCACCAGCCCGCCGCCATCCAGTGGAAGCGGCCGCACCCGCCGGGTGAGGCTCTTGAAGACATTGCGCGCGTCGGTGTAGCCAGGCTCCTCCACGCCGACGGTGCTGTTGGCCGAGAGCAGCAGTTGCGCCGACAGGTAGAGCGCGTGCTGGGCGCCGAGTGTCACCAGGATCTCGTCGGGGTCCACCCACACGCCGCGCCGCGGCAGCACCCGGGTGTGAATCTGCTCGATCAGCTCCGGGTCGTCGCGGTCGGCACGATCGCCGGCCCAGGCACGGATGGCGCGCACCGAGGCGGCGTCGCGGCAGCACTCGCGCCAGTCGGCGATGGGGAACAGGGCCGGGTCGAACTGTCCGTAAAGAAAGGGATAGGGGTACTGCTGCCAGTCCTGCGGCTTCTCGATCTGTCGCTGGCGGCGCAGGTCGATGCGGGTGCGGCCGACCCAGTGGGCCGGTTCGGCCGCCGCTGCCGGGCGCCGCCGTGCGCCGCGCGCATGCCCCTTGACGATGTCTTCGCTGACGTAGAAGCCGCTGCGCTCCCGGGACACCAGGTAGCCCTCGTCCACCAGGTGCTCGTAGGCCAGCACCACCGTGTTGCGGGCAACCTTGAGCTGTTGGGCCAGCTTTCGCCCCGAGGGCACCGGGCTGCCTGGCGGCAGGTGACCGTCGAGGATGGCGCCGACGAGCATTTCGCGGATTCGCGTCTGCAGGTTGGCCCCGTCGTCATCCGGCAGCTGGAACAGGATGTCCGACATCCACTGGCCTCATCACGATGGGAGTACTGGTGCTATGTAGCAAAACGGGGCGGGGACTAATGTGTTGACATCCATAAGCCTCAGATCGAGTGTAAACCTGCGACGGAAAGGGAAGCAACTGATGAAACTAGACCACGAATCCATGCAAAGTTTCTGGATGCCGTTCACCGGCAACCGGGACTTCAAAGCCGAGCCGCGCCTGCTGGTGAAAGCCGAGGGCGTCTACTACTGGAACGACCGCGGCGAGAAGATCATCGACGCCTCGTCGGGCCTGTTCTGCTGCGCCGCCGGCCACTGCCGCCCGGAAATCACCGAGGCGGTGCATCGACAGATGCAGACCCTGGACTACTCGCCGCCGTTCCAGACCGGCCAGCCGCTGGCCTTCGAGTTCGCCAACCGGGTTGCCGCGCTGACCCCGGAAGGTCTCGACCACATCTTCTTCACCAACTCCGGGTCCGAGTCGGTGGATACGGCGATGAAAATCGCCTATGCCTACCACTACGCCCGCGGTGAAGGGCAGCGCCAGCGCTTCGTGTCCCGCGAGCGCGCCTACCACGGTGTCAACCTGGGCGGTGTCTCGCTGAGCGGCATGATCAAGAACCGCCAGGCCTTCGGCGCCGGCGTGCCCGGCGTGGTGCACATGCGTCACACCTGGCTGCCGGAAAACCGCTTCGTCAAGGGTCAGCCGGAAACCGGTGCCGAGCTCGCCGACGATCTCGAGCGCATGGCGCTGAACTTCGGTCCGGACACCATCGCCGCCTGCTTCGTCGAGCCGATTGCCGGCTCCACCGGCTGCCTGGTGCCGCCCAAGGGCTACCTCGAACGGTTGCGCGAGATCTGCGACACCTACGGCATCCTGCTGGTGTTCGACGAGGTCATCACCGGCTTCGGCCGTACCGGCAAGGCCTTTGCCGCCGACAGTTTCGGTGTCGTGCCCGACATCATGACCATGGCCAAGGCGCTGACCAACGCCGCCCAGCCGATGGGCGCGGTGGCGGTGTCGAACAAGGTGCACGATGCCATCATGGGCGCTGCCCCGGAGAAGGCCATCGAACTGTTCCACGGCTATACCTACTCGGCCCATCCGGCCGCCTGCGCCGCCGGCATCGCGACCATGGACATCTTCGAGAAGGAAGGACTGTTCGACCGTGCCGCCGAGCTTTCGCCGTACTTCCTCGACGCCATCTACGCCCTGAGTGACCTGCCGGTGATCACCGACATCCGTGGCTACGGCATGCTGGTGGGCATCGACGTCAAGCCGCGGCAGCAGCCCGGCGTGGCCGGCCTGGAGGCGCAGAAGCTGCTCTACCGCGGCGGCCTGAACCTCAAGGCCACCGGGGATTCGCTGCTGGTGGCGCCGCCACTGGTGTCCGAGCGCGAGCACATCGACGAGATGTGCGAAAAGCTGCGCACCGCGTTGTCGGCCATGAGCTAGGCGGACCGGGCCCGGGGACGACCGTGCGGCGCTGCCGTTCCCGGGCCGGGTTTCACGCAAAATTCATTACCCAAGTTCCGGGGGGTTATGATACTTTTTCGTTAATATAACTATTTCTACAAGGGTCGCCCGGACCCGCTCCGGGCGGCTGCTATCCGTCAATCCATTTGACACATCGTTCGGAGGGTAACTATGAGCAGTCCAGAAAAAACTCGAGCAAGTGCCGGTCGTCGCAGGTTCCTCAAGGGCACCGCGGCCGCGGGTACCGCCGCCGCGGTCGGACCGTGGATTGTCAGCCCCAAGGTGCTGGCGTCCTCCGGCGAAGTCAACGTGCTGATGTGGTCGGACTACCTGCCCACCGGCTTCCTCGCCGCCTTCAAGGAGAAAACCGGCATCACCGTCAACTACACGGGTATCGGCTCCAACGAGGAAATCATCAACAAGATGAAGGCGACCAAGGGTCGCGGCGTGGACATCTGCAGCCCGACCAACATGCGTTCGCCGCAGTGGATCGAGCTCGGCCTGTTGCAACCCTTCGACTACAGCCGCATCCCCAACCTGTCCAACGTCAACCCGGCCATGCTCAAGGTCGGCGACGAGGAATGGAACTTCGGTGACAAGGGCTCGCACTGGCTGCCGCACATCTGGGGTACCGAGGGCGTTGCCTGGCGCACCGACCTGTGGACGCCGCCGCGCGAGGGCGAGATCCCGAGCTATGGCGACATCTGGCAGGAAGACGTCAAGGGCAAGACCATGATGCGTCGCCATTCCGGCATGCTCGGCGCCGGCCTGTACCTGGAGACCACCGACAAGCTCGAGCCGGGTGCGATGAAGGCGGCCTACAACGACGAGGAGACCATGCGCAAGGTCTGGAACGTCGTCACCGACTACTGCATCGCCAACAAGGCCCAGGTCAAGCTGTTCTGGAACGATGCCGACAGCCAGAAGAACGGCTTCCTCAACGACGGCGTGCTGGTCGGCCAGACCTGGGATGGTCCGCCGATCACCATGATGAACAACGGCGACCCGGTCCAGTACCGCGCCCCGGCCGAGGGTTCCCTGGCCTGGGTGGACGGCATGTCGTTGTCGGCCGGTGCCGAGAACGTCGACGAGGTCTATGCCTTCCTCGAGTTCTGCTTCATGGCCGAACCGGCCGGCAAGTCCATCGACGGCGGCGGCGACGAGTCCTGGGGTGGCCATGGCTACAACTCGGCGGTGCTTGGCGCCGACAAGTTCGCCAGCGAGAACTACGCCAAGACCTTCGCCTCGGTCTACCCGGGCGAGTCGCTGGCCAACCTGTGGCCCTGGCCGAAGGAGCCGCAGTGGTACGCCGACGTGCGCACCGAGTTCGAGAACAAGTTCGCGGCTGCCTAAGCCGCTTCCCGGGCCGGTGGCGATGCGCCACCGGCCCCGGCGTTGCCGCCTTGCTGGCGGCAGCGTGCGCATGCCCGGTGGTGACCACCGGGACGACAAGGTGGCGACAGCGCCGCCCGCGACGGGCGGAGCGCGAATCCGGCGCCAGCCGGAGGCCGGAGTCGCCCGCCACACCGAAGCGGGGAAAGATGCATGAGTGCAGACGTCAGGCTGGAGAATGTCTCGATCAAGTTCGGGTCGTTCGTCGCCGCACGTGATATCGACCTGACCATCGCCGGCGGCGAGTTCTTCAGTTTCCTTGGCCCGTCCGGCTGCGGAAAGACCACCATCCTTCGCGCCGTATCCGGCTTTCTCAAGCCCTCCGAGGGCAGGGTGCTGATCGGCGGCCAGGACATGGCCGGCTACGGCCCCAATCGCCGCCCCACCGCGCTGATCTTCCAGAACCTTGCCCTGTTCCCGCTGATGACGGTGTGGGAGAACATTGCCTTCGCGCTGGAGGTCAAGGGCGTGAAGGCGCCGCAGCGGCGCAAGAAGGCCGACGAACTGCTGGAACTGATCGCCCTCACCGGCCAGGGCGACAAGATGGTCGGCGAGCTGTCCGGCGGCCAGCGACAGCGTGTCGCCATTGCCCGTGCCCTGGCGGCGGAGCCGAAGGTGCTGCTGCTCGACGAGCCGCTCTCCGCGCTGGACCTGAAGCTGCGCCAGCACATGCGCACCGAGCTGCGCGCCATCCAGCAACGGGTCGGCATCACCTTCATCTACATCACCCACGACCAGGGCGAGGCATTGACCATGTCCGATCACGTCGCGGTGATGCGCGAAGGCGTCATCGAGCAGGTCGGCGATGGCACCAGCATCTACGATTCCCCGGGCACCCCCTTCGTTGCCTCCTTCGTCGGCGAGAACAACCTGTTCCGCGGCAAGGTGACGGCGGTGCGCGACGGCATGGCCGAGGTGGAGACCAACGTCGGCAGGCTCTCCGCGCGGATCCCCGACAATGCGGTGGAAGTGCTTACCACCGGTGACGACGCCCATGTCTTCCACCGTCCCGAATCATTGCGCTTCGCCCGCGGCGACGAGGCCGTGAACCGGATCAGCGCAACCATCGTCAACGAGGAGTTCGAAGGCAACTTCTGGCAGGTGTATTTCGAGGTGGCCAACAGCGACAAGGTCATCAAGATGTCCATGGTCAACGACGGGTCCAGTTCCGAGCGCACCATCGGGCAACGGGTCGACCTGGTCTGCGACCCGAGCCTGACCGTGGCGCTGCGCGCAGGCCCGCTGGCCGCCGAGTAGGGGAGGTCGCCATGGGACTGACCGCCTTTTTCAGGGAGTTCTTCCAGCGCAACGGCGTTGCCCTGTCGCTGTTCCTTCTCGGCGCGGTGGGATTCTGGATCTTCTTCCTGATCGTGCTGCCGCAGGTGTTCATGTTCGACTTCTCCTTCCGCTACAACCTGCCTCCGGCGGAAGTGGGCGGACCCAAGGATGTCTACACGCTCAGCCACTACAAGTTCCTCGTCTACGGCAGCGCGCAGAGCGCCGACTCCTACAACTTCATCGACCTGTCGGTATTCCTGCGCACCATCGGCGCGGCGGTGTTCGTCACCCTGTTCGATCTTGCCATCTGCTACCCCATCGCCTACTACCTGGCACAGGTGGCCAGGGGCGGCTGGGCGCGACTGATGGTGCTGTCGTTGATCGTGCCGTTCTGGGTCAACGAGATCCTGCGCGCCTTTGCCTTTCGCATCATCTTCGGCACCAACGGCATCATCAACGAGGGCATGCTGGCGATCGGGCTGATCGATGAACCCTATCCGTTCATTCGCGACAACATCGCCCTGTACGCCGGACTCGGCTATGCCTTCGTGCTGCTGATGATCTTTCCGCTGTACAACGCCATCGAGAGCCTGGACAGGAACCAGATCGAGGCCGCGCGCGACCTTGGCTCGCCGTGGTGGCGGATCCATTGGCGCATCGTCGTGCCCTTCGCCAAGCCGGGCATCAGCTCCGGTTGCACGATGGTGTTCATGCTCACCGCGGGGGCACTGGCCGCGCCGCAGATTCTCGGTGGTCCGAGCAGCCTGTGGTTTACCCAGATCATCTACCAGTGGTTCAACTCCGGCGGCAACTGGCCACGTGGCTCGGCCTATGCCATCGTGCTGCTGGCCACCTGTATCGTCTTCGTGCTGTTGATGATGCGGGTGTTCAAGGTCAAGCTCGGGGAGATCGCCAAGTGATCAGCGACCGCATCGGCAAGCTCGCGGTGCTGTTGTTCGTGGGCCTGTTCTTCGCCTACCTGTTCGGCCCGCTCATCATCATGAGCATCACCGCCTTCAACACCGCCGAGTTTCCGCGCGTCTCGCCGTGGGACTGCTTCACCGTGGAGTGGTTCGACGTGCTGATGAACGACGACAAGCTGATGGAGGGGCTGCGCAACAGCTTCATCATCGGCTTCGGCGTGGTCCTGCTGGCGGTGCCCATCGGTCTTGCCGGCGCCCTGGTGCTGATGCAGGTCGGCCAGCGGGTGCGGCCCTGGTACTACACCATCGTGGTATCGCCGATCCTGATTCCCGGTGTCGTCCTCGGCATCTCCACGCTGATCTTCTGGGACCGTCTCGGCGCCATGTTCAACGCCGACTACGAGTCGGTTTTCTACGACGGCATCTTCCTCACCATCATCGGCCAGACCACCTTCATCTCGGCCTATGCCATGCTGGTCTTCATCTCCCGCCTGCAGCGCTTCGACCCGGCGCTGGAAGAGGCGGCGCTCGACCTTGGCGCCAGCCACGTGCAGACCTTTCGCAAGATCCTGCTGCCGTTCCTGAAGCCGGCCATCGGCTCGGCCGCGGTGCTGGCCTTCCTCGCCTCCTTCGAGAACTACAACACCACCGTGTTCACCATCACCTCGGAGAGCACCCTGACCACGGTGCTGGCGAGCAAGGTGCGCTACGGCATCAACCCGTCGATCAGCGCGCTGGCAGTGGTCATCGTCGCGCTGACCCTGTTCGCCGCCATCGTCATGGAGATCAAGAAGCGCCGCACCGAGGCCTTCGAGAAGGCGATTTCCAAGGCCGTCATCGAGGGTACCGACGCGCTGTCGCGGCTGGGTCGGCAGAGCAACCGGCTGATCGATCCGGCCTTCGCCATGATCATCCTGATCTTCGTCGCCGGTATCGGCACCGCCTACTATGCCGGCAGCGTCGGCGTGGAGGAGTGCAAGGCCGAGGTCGCCGCGGAGAAGAAGCGCGACGTGGAGCGGCGCATTCGCGAGTTGCGCCAGCGGCAGATGTTCCAGGGCGCGCAGCCGGACGGTCGCCAGGGCGCCGCGGACGCCGCCGCCGGCACCAGCGGCATCAAGGCCAAGGGCACCGAGGGCTACCAGGGCATGTTCGCGCCGTCCAACCTGGAAAGCCAGGTGAAGGGCGAGGGCGAGGCGGCCGGCAGCGATGCCGCCCCGGCCGCGGGCACCGAGGGCTACCAGAACATCTTCGCCCCGTCCAACCTGGAAGGGCAGGTGGGCGGCCAGGAGGGCCAGGGTACCGAGGCAGCCGAGCCGCCGGCGGACGACGCCGGCAACGGCGACGGTGCAGGCGGCTACCAGGGCATCTTCGCGCCGACCAACCTCAAGGGCCAGGTCGGCGGCGACTAGCGCCCGGGCGGTGCCGCGGGTACAGTGTCCACGGCGACCGCCTGACGACGATCGCCAGCAACCACCGGTAGGGAGGCCCGCATTCACATGCCAGTACGCACTACCTGCATCGGGGCCTACCCGAAACCGGAGTATGTCCGCCTGCCGGACTGGTTCTCCATTCCCGCCGGCCCGGACAGCGCCGATCCCACCGAGACCTGGCAGGCCGCCTTCGACGCGCTCGGACCGGATGCCGCCGAGATCCTTGACCGCGGCGTTGCCGAGGCCATCTCCGACCAGGTGGATGCCGGCATCGACGTGCCCACCGATGGCGAGATCCCGCGCGAGAACTACATCCACTACCACTGCCGACACCTGCAGGGCTTCGACTTCTCCACGCTGACGGAGAAGGTGCTGCGCAACGGCGCCTATACCGCCAGGCTGCCCACCATTACCGGGCCGGTGGCCGCCCGCGATGTCTTCCTCGTCGACGACTACCGCCGTGCCCAGGCACATTGCGATCGGCCGGTGAAGATCACCATGCCCGGACCGATGACCATTACCGACACCAATGCCGACGACTACTACCACGATCCCGCGCGCCTCGGCGCCGATCTTGCCGATGCGCTGAACCGCGAGGTGCTGGCGCTGGCCGAGGCCGGCTGCCGGCACATCCAGATCGACGAACCGCTGTTCGCGCGCAAGCCGACCGAAGCCCTGGCCTATGGCTTCGCCAACCTCGAGCGTGCCTTCGCCCACTGTCCGCCGGAGGTCACCCGCACCGTGCACATGTGCTGCGGCTACCCCGATCGCCTGGACAACCCGGATTATCCCAAGGCCGACCGTCATGCCTACCTGGAACTGGCCGATGCCATCGAAGCCTCCAGCATCGACGCGGTCTCGCTGGAGGATGCCCATCGACCGAACGCCGCGGCCTTGTTCGAGCGCTTTCGGCAGACCACCCTGATCATCGGCTTCGTCGCCGTCGCCCGCAGCCGGGTGGAAGAGGTGGAGGAGATTCGCCGTCGCATGCGCGAGGTGCTGGCGGTGGTGGACGCCGAACGACTGGTGGCGGCGCCGGACTGTGGCCTGGGCCTGCTCGGCCGGGAGCGGGCGCGGGCCAAGCTCGACCACCTGTGTCGCGCCGCCCGCGCGGTGTGAGAGGGGCAGCTCGATGATCCGGGTGGCGGGAATCGACCACGTGGTGCTGCGCAGCGCCGATGCCGAGCGCCTGGTGGCCTTCTACGGCGAGGTGCTTGGCTGCGCGGTGGAACGACGCACCGCGCCCGAGGTCGGCCTGGTGCAGTTGCGCGCCGGCAACGCACTGGTCGACATCGTCTCCGTGGACGGCAGTCTTGGTCGCGCAGGCGGCGCGGCGCCGGGAACCGGGGGGCGCAACATGGATCACCTGTGCCTGCGCCTGCTGGATTTCGACGAGGCGGCCATACGCCGTCACCTGGCCAGCCATGGCGTCGAAGCGGGTGAAACCGCGCGTCGTTACGGCGCCGAGGGCAGCGGACCGTCGATCTACATCAGCGACCCCGACGGCAACGTGGTGGAACTGAAGGGGCCGCCGGCGCCGGACTGAGGCGGCGCTCAGCCCTCGTCGTGCTGCTGCCGGCTGTCGGCCGGCGCCTGGTCGCGGTCATCGATGCCATAGTCGCGCACGACCTCGGCGATGCGCAGCCGGTAGTCCTTGAAGTAGCTCGACCGGCCCAGTGCCTGGGCCTTGCGGTGCTCCGGCAGGTTGCGCCAGTTGGCCAGCGCCTCCTCGTCGCGGAAGAAGCTCAAGGAGAGCACCTTGCCGGGGGTGGACAGGCTCTCGAAGCGCTCGACGGAGAGAAAGCCGTCGATGGTTTCCAACAGCGGTCGCAGCGCCGCGGCCGTGTCCAGGTAGTGGCTGCGCCGGTCCTCGTGGGGCGTGACTTCGAAGATCACCGCGATCATGGCTTGGCTCCTTGTTGGCATTCGTTGGCTGCGGGCAGGTCGGCAATTCTCGCCCCCGGCGGGGTCGTTGACCAGACCTTTGACAGCATGCAGGGTAGGGGAATAGGCTGCCTGGATACTTCGACGGGTAACGAACCATGCCTGCACCCCCGATAGCCGCCCTCGGCGCGTTGATCGGCGACCCGGCCCGCGCCTTGATGCTCTCGGCGCTGATGGACGGCTGTGCCCGCACCGCCACCGAGCTGGCGGTGGAGGCCGGCATCGGTCGTGCCACCGCCAGCGCCCATCTCGCCAAGCTCACCGCTCGCGGGCTGCTGTCGCTGGAGCGGCAGGGACGGCACCGCTACTTCCGTCTTGCCTCCGACGAGGTCGCATCGGTGCTGGAGTCGCTGATGGTGCTCGGCGCCTCGACGCCGCCTGCGCGTCACCCGCCGCGCGAGGACGCCGAGCGCGAGGCGCGCAGTTGCTACGACCACCTGGCCGGGCGCCTCGGCGTCGAACTGCTCGATGCCCTCGGCCGGGCCGGGCATCTCGCGCTGGCAGGCGACGAGGTTGTCCTGTCGCCCGGCGGGCGCGACTTCTTCCTTGCCGAGGGGATCGACATCGAATCGCTGGAGC
>CAYGJZ010000005.1:40168-55979 GCA_964350265.1 uncultured Gammaproteobacteria bacterium
CCCGGCGGGCGCGACTTCTTCCTTGCCGAGGGGATCGACATCGAATCGCTGGAGCGCGGTCGTCGGCGCATGGCCCGGCTGTGCCTGGACTGGAGCGAGCGTCGTCACCACCTCGCCGGCGCCCTCGGTGCCGCGCTGTTCGACGGCTTCCTCGCCAGGGGATGGATCGAGCGCGCGGCGGGCAGCCGCGCGGTACGGGTCACTGCCCGCGGTCGACCGGCCCTGCGGCAATGGTTCGGGGTGGACGTGGTCGAGCAGCAGCCACGTTCCGGCCGCGCATCCGGCTAGGGCTGCGTGGCGATGCCGCGGAAAAAGTCTGCCGCCTCCAGGCCCTCGGTGCGGCACCAGTTGCGGAAACCGCCGAGGCCACGGTTCTGCCATTCGGCATCGGCCCGTTTCCAGCCTTCCATGCGTGCCTGCTCGACGTCGTCGACCTGCAACGAGCCGGCCGCGATGATGCGGTCCCGCTCGCGGCGGAAGCCCTCCGCCACCAGCGGCGCCACCAGCGAGCAGTAGCTGGCCACCTCCACGCGGTAGACGAGGTCGGCGAGGGCGCCAGCGTGGTCCGTGTCCTGCGCGGCCGCCGTGCCTGCCAGCAGGGCGAGGGCGCACAACGCCGACCGCCCGGCCCGTGGCCGGGTTGGATCATGCCGTCGCCGGGTACTGGCCCTACTGGTGCCGACCGGGTTGCAGCACACTGGCACACCACGCACAATGCGGCGACGCATGCCCGTCTTCCGGGCCCGGCGCGTTCGCCGTGGAAGCTGCCTGCTTCGCCATGCACTGCACATTCGAGGAAATGCCGATGGATGCCAAGGTGACACAAACCCTACACCACTACATCAATGGAAAAAAGGTCGAAGGCACGAGCGGCCGTTTCAGCCCGATCTACAACCCGGCGCTGGGCGAAGTCACCGCCCAGGCGCCGCTGGCCAGCGCCGACGAGGTCCGCGTTGCCATCGAGGCGGCGGCAAAGGCCTTTCCGGCCTGGTCGGAGCTTGCCCCGGGCCGCCGCGCCCAGGTGCTGTTCAACTTCCGCTCGCTGATCCGCGAGCACATGGACGAGCTGGCCGAGATGCTCTCCTCCGAGCACGGCAAGACCATCGATGATGCCAAGGGCTCGATCACCCGCGGCCTGGAGGTGGTGGAGTTCGCCTGCGGCATCCCGCAGTTGCTCAAGGGCGAGTACACCGCCAACGTGGCCGGTGGCGTCGACAGCTGGAGCCTGCGCCAGCCGGTGGGCGTGTGCGCCGGCATCACGCCGTTCAACTTCCCGGCCATGGTGCCGATGTGGATGTTCCCGGTGGCCATTGCCTGTGGCAACACCTTCGTTCTCAAGCCCTCGGAGAAGGATCCCTCCACCGGGCTGCGGCTGGCGGAGCTGTTCAGCGAGGCGGGTCTGCCGGACGGCGTGCTGAACGTGGTCAACGGCGACAAGGAGGCGGTGGACACGCTGCTCACCGATCCGGTGGTGGAGGCCATCAGCTTCGTCGGCTCCACCCAGATCGGCGAGTACATCTACCATACCGGCTGCGCGCACAACAAGCGGGTGCAGGCGCTGTGCGGAGCGAAGAACCACATGGTGGTGATGGAAGACGCCGACATGGACCAGGTCACCGACGCGGTCATGGGCGCCGCCTTCGGCTCGGCCGGCGAGCGATGCATGGCCATCTCGGTGGTGGTGACCGTGGGCGACCAGGCCGCCGACGCGATGATGGAAAAGCTGGTGCCGCGGATCCAGGCGCTGAAGGTCGGCCCGTACACCGACCCCGAGTCGGAGATGGGCCCGGTGATCACGCCGCAGGCACAGGCCCGCATCAAGGGTTACATCGACCAGGGTGTCGAGGAAGGCGCCACCCTGGTGGTCGATGGTCGCGAGGTTCTCGTCCCCGGCCACGAGAACGGCTGCTTTGTCGGCGCCACCATCTTTGATCACGTGCGTCCCGAGATGAGCATCTACACCGACGAGATCTTCGGCCCGGTGCTGTGCGTGGTGCGTGCCAGGGACTACGAGGAGGCGGTGCAGATGATCAACGACCACGAGTACGGCAACGGCACCGCCATCTTTACCCGCGACGGCGACGCCGCGCGCAACTTCGCCCACCGCATCCGTATCGGCATGGTGGGCGTCAACGTGCCGATCCCGGTGCCGCTGGCCTTCCACAGCTTTGGCGGCTGGAAGCGTTCGCTGTTTGGCGATCACTTCATCCACGGCCCGGAGGGGGTACGGTTCTACACCCGCATGAAGACCGTGACCAGCCGGTGGCCGTCGGGCATCCGTTCCGGTGCGGTGTTCAACTTCAAGGCCGGCGGCGAGCACTAGCCGCCCTTCGGCCCGGTCGATCCGGCCCGCGGGCCGGGTCGGCGTGCCGCCAGTTCGCCCAGCAACGGAGCTTGAACGATGACGACGCGGTTGCCGCTGCTCGCCTTGGCCTTGGCCATGCTCCCCGTTCCCGCCGTCGCCGACGAGGTCGAGCGCGGTGCCTACCTGGTGGCCGCCGGCGGCTGCGTGGGCTGCCACACCGTCGAGGACGGTGAAGACGCCGACTACCTCGCCGGGGGCCGGGCGCTGGCCTCTCCGTTCGGCACCTTCTACGCCCCCAACATTACCCCCGACGTGGAAACCGGTATCGGCGGATTCAGCGACGAGGACTTTCTGCGCGCCTTCCGCGAAGGTGTCGCGCCCGACGGGCGCCACTACTACCCGGCCTTTCCCTATACCTCCTACACCGGCATTCGCGACCAGGACCTGCTGGCCATCAAGGCCTACCTGGACAGCGTCGCGCCGGTGCGGCGGGAAAACCGTGCCCACGAACTCGCCTGGTATGCCTCGATGCGCTGGTCACTGGGGCCGTGGAAGACGCTGTTCTTCAAGCCCGGCGAATTCGTCGCCGATCCCGACCGCGACGAGCAGTGGAACCGCGGCGCCTACCTGGTGCGGCACCTGGGGCACTGCGGCGAGTGCCACAGCCCGCGCAACGCCATTGGCGTGGTCGACGCCTCGCGGGAACTGGCCGGCAATGCCAACGGCGCCGACGGCGAGTCGGTGCCCAACATCACGCCCCACGACAGCGGCATCGGTAGCTGGTCGTCCGGCGACCTGTCGGACCTGCTGGAGATCGGCATGTACCCGGACGGCGATTTCGTCGGCGGTTCGATGACCGAGGTGGTGGACCACGGCACCGCCCGGCTGACCGCCGACGACCGTGCCGCCATCATCGCCTACCTGCAGGCACTGCCGCCGTTGCCCGACGCCTCGGAGTAGTCGCCGCCCAGGTCGCTCAGGCCGGTCGCGCCACCGCCCGACGCCAGTCGCTGTCGGCGTTGAAGGCCTGGTCCGCGGCCGACAGCGACAGGCTGGTGGGCAGCGCGGCATGCTCGAAACCGTAGGTCGCACGGCGCAGGTGCAGGTAGTCCTCCACCCGGTCGAGCACCAGCCGGCCGGTGCCGCCCGCCATCGGGTGGATGCCCTGCGAGGCGATGTAGCGACAGAACACGGTGAACTCGGGAAACTCGTCCATCCGGTTTCGCTGCCCCATCAGGTGGCGGTAGTAGTCCACGTAGCAGTGGTAGAGCAGCCGTTCCAGCTCCGGGCCCGGCAGGGTCGGGTGGCGCCAGACCGAGCAGGTGGTGTCGAAGCGGTCGAGGTTGCGTTCCCGCACCAGTCCACGGGCCATGAAGTCGTCGTACTGCTCGGTGCCTGGAATCGGGGTAAGCACGTAGAACGAGGCCACCGGCGGGTTCAGGCCCTTCAGGATTTCCAGGCCGTCGAGGATGCTTTCCTCGGTGTCCTCGGCGAAGCCGATGATGTTGGAGAAGTGGGCGCGGATGCCGTTGTCCCGGCACAGCGCGGCCAGCTTGGCGTACTTCTTCGGGTAGTTGTGGAACTTGCTCGCCGCCTTGAGGGTTTCGCGGTTGAAGGATTCCACGCCGATGAACATCTCGAAGCAGCCGGCCCGGCGCAGCAGGTCGAACAGCGGCTCCTGGTTGACCACATGGGTGTCGCACTGGCAGAAGAAGCGCAGGCCCAGATCGGCGTCGATCATCGCCTCGAGCAGCTCGGTCACCTGCGGGTACTTGTTGAAATTGTCGGACACGAAGGCGATGTAGCGCACACCGCCGTCACGTGCCCGGCGCAGGCTTTCCATGGTGGTCTCGATGGCGGCACTGCGTACCGGGTGCCCGGCGATCTTCACCACCGAGCAGTAGTTGCAGCGGTACGGGCAGCCGCGCACCGGGTACAGACCGAGCATGGGCAGCACGTAGCGATCCAGCTCGCCGGCCGAGGGCGGCTCGACCACCGCGCCTTCCAGCTGCTTCTGCCAGCGAATGCCGGGGCTGTAGACATCGTCCAGTCGCCCGCCGATGGCATCGTGCAGGATGTTCATCCACACCACCTCGGCTTCGCCCATGGCGATGGAGATGCCGTTGCCCTGCATCTCGCGGGTGTCGCAGGTCATCGCGTGGGGACCGCCGATGACACAGTGTTCCACGCCCCGGGAGCGGGCCAGCGCGGCGAGGTCGAGGGCGCGGTGAAACTGGTGTGACTGCACGCCGACCAGTGCCAGCAGGGTCGGTGACGAGGGGTCGGCGCGCAGTTGGTCGAGGTAGGCGAGATCGCTGCGCACGTACTCGTCGACGGTGTGCACCTCCACCGCCACGCCGTCGATTTCCCGCGGCGTCAGGCTGGCGATGTGGTACAGGCTGGCATTGGGCATGAAGCCGTGGCCGAAGCGTTCCACCGCGCCGTCGATGGCGTACTTGCTGGGCTTGACGAGAACCACGCGGAGCTTGTTCATATTCCCCTTTCCTGGCCGGTCGGCGGTGCCGGGCAACGCTTCCGTTCCCACGGCCTGTGCGTGCCGTGTACCGCCGATCGGCCGGTTGGTGGCGGTCGGCGTACCGTCTGCGCGGTACGGCACATTTCCTGCCCAACAGGGTATCATATCGGCGAGGCGCGGCCGCAGGGGAGATTCCCGGAGAATCGGGACAGGCCCGGGGGAGTGTGTTTAAATCCCGCTGTCGCTGCCGACCGTACAAGGCATGACAAAACCGGCAGATGGTGTCGACGAACTGGCAGGAGAGAGCGCTATGAATGCATCTGACTCGTTGGGCAAACTCATTTTCCGACTCACCCTCGGTGGACTGATGTTGTTTCACGGCGTCGCCAAGGTGACCAACCCGGGGAGTATCGAGTTCATTACCGGCAAGGTGGTGGAACTGGGACTGCCCGACCTCTTGGCCTACGGCGTCTACGTGGGCGAGGTGCTGGCGCCGATCCTGGTCATCATCGGGCTGTTCGCACGCATCGGCGGACTGCTGATCGCCATCAACATGGTCTTCGCGGTCCTGCTGGTGCACATGGGCGACCTGAGCATCATCACCCAGACCGGTGGCTGGAAGCTGGAACTGCAGGCCTTCTTCTTCTTCGGCGGCCTGTCCCTGCTGTTCATGGGCAGCGGCGACTTCGCCGCGCGGCCCGACTAGGCGCCAGCCGGCAAACGATTCGCAGCGCCACCGTCCGCGTTCGCGGTGGACGGTGGCGGCGGATGCCCGGCAGCAGCCGCGCGCTCGGCGAACCAGCGGTGAAAGTGCCGCGTGGCCTGGTCCTGCACCGGCGTGAACACGCCGCCGTCGAAGGCATCGGAAAACCTGCCCGCCTGCATGCCTTCCACCGCGGCCACGTCCTCGGCGAACACCGATCGCCAGCCTTCCAGCACCTGTCGCCTTCCCTCGCGCCAGCTTTCGTCGCTGGCCGCCGGGTCCACGAACTGGATGGCAACCCGTTCCAGCGTGCGGTCGTGGGCCAGTGGCAGCAGGATCATGACGAACAGGTGATCATGCTGCACGCCGAGTAGGGTGTTCGGGTAGAGCGCCGGGTACTCGGCGGTGGTTCGATGCTGCATCGACCAGCCGGGTACCGAGGGCAGGGGACGGTCGATGGCACGGTCCGGCAAGTAGGCGGTCACCCCCTGGCCGGCAAAGTTTCCCTCGTCGTGGTAGCAGTAGTGGCTGGCCAGCGGCGAGTAGCGGTTCAGTCCCGGATGCACCATCGGCAGGTGGTAGGCCTCGAGGTAGTTCTCCACCGCCAGTTTCCAGTTCGACGCGACTTCCAGGTCCAGCGTGCCGTCGCCGGCCGGCTGGAAGGCGCCGTGGCCGTCCTCCCCCCACAGCCGCGCCAGGCGGCGATCCAGCGGCGCCAGCAGCTCCTGGCACGGTGCCGCCTCGCCGTTCGGATTGACCAGCACGATGCCCATCCACACCGCGCTTCGTACCGACCAGAGGTGGTACTCGGCCTGCTCGAAGCCGGCCACCCGGTGCCTGCCGGCACCACCGATATGCGGGGTGCCGCGCAAGCTGCCGTCGAGGTCGTAGGTCCAGGCATGGTAGGGGCAGCGAATGGCGGCGGCATGCCGGCAGGTATCGTCCAGCAGCCGTCGTCCGCGGTGCCGGCAGACATTGTGGAACACTCGCACTTCGCCGGCGGCATCGCGCACCAGCAGGTAGGAACGGCCAAAGGCGTCCACCCGTCGCATGTCGCCGGGTCTGGCCACGTCCTGGGCGAAGCCGATGGCGAACCAGCCAGGGGCAAACAGGTGCGTGTATTCCCACTGGAAGAACCCGGCGGAACGGTAGACCTCGTTGGGCAGACCGCGATCGCCGTTGCGGGTGGCGGCCACCGCATCGAGTATGGCTTGCATCGTCTTCGACCCCCTGCGCGGAACAGGCCGGAAATTGTCCGTCGCTGGCGTCGTGCCTGTCGAGCCGGCGGGGCAGGGGCGTGTCGCGGTTGTTGTCGGCGGTGTCGCGACTGGGCCGGTCAGCGGTCGAGATCGAGGTTGTCGATCAGTCGCACCGTGCCGAGCCGGGCGGCGATGAGGGCCTGGCCCCGGGCCAGCGGTCGCCATGGATCGTCTTCCTGCCAGGCCATCGGATCGCGCACCGCGGCATACTCGAGCGCAAGGTCGCTGTCCGCCATCACCGCGCGCATGGCATCGGCCAGCGGGCCGGGTCGTCGTTCGCCCGCGCGCCAGGCATCCCGGGCCGCCAGCAGGGCCCGGTAGAGCACCGTGGCCCTGGCGCGGTCGGCCGGATCGAGGCGGCGGTTGCGGGACGACATGGCCAAACCGTCGGCCTCGCGCACGGTGTCGCAGACGACGATCTCGGGATAGCCCATGGACCGGGCGAGGTCACGGATTACCAGCGTCTGCTGAAAGTCCTTCTGGCCGAAGTAGGCACGTTGTGGTCGAACGGTGTCGAACAAGCGCTCGACGATGGTGCGCACGCCGGCGAAGTGCCCCGGGCGGTGATCGCCTTCCAGGTCCTGGCCATGGGGGCCGGGGTCCAGCCGGGGAATGTCCTCGGCATGGGCATGGCCGGGGAAGAACTGCAGCAACTCGCCGCTGAACACCATGTCGCAATGGCGCTCGGCGAGCATGCGGGCGTCATCCTCGATGTCCCTCGGGTAGGCGTTGAAGTCCGCTGCCTCGTTGAACTGCAACGGGTTGACGAAGATGCTGACCACGCACAGGTCGTTCTCCGCCACCGCGCGGTCGACCAGCGCCAGGTGGCCGGCATGCAGCGCCCCCATGGTTGGCACCATGCCGATGCTGCGTCCCTCGCGGAGCTTCTCTGCGCACCAGTTGGCTGCCGCCTGCGGTGAATCGAGAATGATCACCCGGGCCGGCTTCCTTCCGCCGCGGCGCGCAACGACGCACGGTAGCGATCCACCTTGTTGCGGTACTCCTGGGCGCCGCGGCTGAGCATCTGGCACTCCTCGTCGGTGATCTCGCGCACCACCTTGCCCGGGGAACCGAGCACCAGCGAACGATCCGGGATCACCTTGCCGCTGGTCACCATGGTGTTGGCACCGATCAGGCACCAGCGGCCGATGCGGGCCTCGTTGAGCACCACCGAGTTGATGCCGACCAGCGAATGGGCGCCGACATGGCAGCCATGCAGCATGACCTTGTGGCCGACGGTGACATGGTCCTCGATGATCACGGCAAGCCCGGCATCGGTGTGGATCACGCTGCCGTCCTGGACGTTGCTGTTCTCGCCGACACGGATCAGGTCGTTGTCGCCGCGCAGGACGGCCTGGAACCAGACGCTGGCGCCAGCCAGCACCTCGACCTGGCCGACCAGGTCGGCGCTGTCGGCGACGAAGGCGTCCTCGTGCACCGAGGGACAGTGGGATTCGAAGGGATGGATCATCGGTTCACACCAGCAGGTGGGCGTTGCGGTTCTCCGGGTCGTGGCCGAAGCGGGCGGCAAGCTTGGCCGCGGCGCCCGCCACCCGGCGGATCACGCCCTGGCGCGGGCGATGTCGGACTTCCAGGATGGTGCGTTCCTCCACCGCCGCCTGCAGCAGGTCGTCGCTGGTGCGCAGTTCGTCGACCAGGCCGAGTTCCAGCGCGCGGCGGCCCAGCCAGTATTCCCCGGTGGCTACCCTGGCCATGTCCAGCGCCGGGCGGTGTTCGAGGACGAAGTCCTTGAACAGCCCGTGGGTCTCCTCGAGATCCTGGCGCATCTTCTCGCGCTGGCTGTCGGTGTTCTCGCCGAACAGGGTCAAGGTGCGCTTGTACTCGCCGGCGGTGATCTGCTCGTAGTCGATCTCGTGCTTCTTCAGCAGCCGGTGGAAGTTGGGCAACTGCGCGATGACGCCGATGGAGCCGATGATGGCGAAGGGCGCGGCGACCACGCGGTTGGCGACGCAGGCCATCAGGTAGCCGCCGCTGGCGGCGACCTTGTCCACGCACACCGTCAGCGGTATGCCGCGGGCGCGGATTCGTTCCAGCTGCGAGGCGGCCAGGCCATAGGCATGGACCACGCCGCCACCACTTTCCACCCTGACCATCACCTCGTCGCCGGCGCGGGCCACGGTAAGCACCGCCGTCACCTCCTCGCGCAGGTGGGCCACGTTGCTGCCGCGGATGTCGCCCTCGAACTGGATGACGAACAGCCGCGTGCGTTCGGCGGCGTCCCTGTCCCGCTTCTTCTTCGATTTCTTCTCCGCCTTCTGACGCTTCTTCAGTTCGTCCGCCGGCAGCAGCGACGCCTCCAGCACCTGGGTCATGCGACGGTAGCGGTCGTTCAGGCGGGTGACCTCGATTTCCGGCTTGCCCTGGCCGCGCTGGCGTGTTGATATGGCCACCACGCCGCCGACCACCACGAGGATGGCCACGGCCACGGTGATTGCCTTGGCCAGGAACAGGCCGTATTCGAGCGCGAACTCCATCGGGTCCTCCGGGTGTTTCGATCTCGCCGCATCATATACCGCGGCGGGTCAAGGTCAAGTGACCAACGCCACCTGGCCGGGTCGTTGGTCGGCGAAACCGAATCAACCTCCATTCGCCGCCCAGCATGCCTGTCGCCACCAACGCCGTCCGCCTGTCGTTGCTGTTCGCGCTGGTGTTCGCCTTCGTCGCCGTGCAGATGGCCTACTGGCCGTTGTGGCTGCGCGCAGGCGGCGTGGACGAGACCGCGCTCGGGTTGCTGCTCGGCTTTGGTTTCCTGGCCAAGATCGTCGTCAATCCCCTGTTCCGGCGCTTCGCCTCCCATGCCCGCAACACCCGCAATGCGCTGGCCGCCACCGCGGCCATGGCGACCCTGGTGTTTGTTGCCTTCGCCTTCGTCGACGCCATGGTGGCGCTGGTCCTGGTGCAGCTCGTGTTTTTCGTCTTCTGGATCCCGGTCATGCCGACCACGGAATTCCTCGTCGTGGATCGCGCCCGCCGCGACGGCTTCGACTATGGTCGCGTGCGCATGTGGGGCTCGGTCTCCTTCCTGCTGGCCACCGTGGTGGTCGGCGCCTGGCTGGAGCGACGCGGCATCGGCGCCACCCACGGCGTGGCCGTGGTGCTGCTGGTCGGCTTCGTCCTCGCCGCGCTGGCGTCACCGCCGGGCTCCGGCGCGGGCAACACGGTGCGTGGCTTCTCCGCGCGCCGCGTCTCCGCCGTGCCCGGCATGGTGGACATGCTCGTCGTCGCCGGCCTGGTGCAGGGAAGCCACGCCATGTTCTTCGGCTTCGGTTCCATTCACTTCCAGTCCCTGGGCATCGGCGAGGCCACCATCGGCTTGCTGTGGGCGGTGGGCATCGGCGTGGAGATCGCCGTCTTCCTGCTCGGCGGCGTGCTGCCTCGGGCGCTGGGTGCCACCGGGCTGTTGGCCGTGGGCGGTGTCGCGGCGACGCTGCGCTGGGCCCTGTTGCCGGTGGTGACGTCGCCGACCTGGCTGTTGCTGCTGCAATCCCTGCACGGCATCAGTTTCGCCGCGACCCATCTCGGTGCCATCGCCTTCATCAGCTCGCGGGTGCCCGAGTCCCTCGGCGCCAATGCCCTGGCCATGTACTCGATGGTGGTGATGGGGGGCTTCATGGGCCTGGCGGTCCTGACCGCCGGCTTCCTCTACGGCCGCTACGGCGCCGATGCCTTCTGGGCCATGGCGGTGTACGCGGGCGTGGGCACGGTGCTTGCCCTGGTACGGTTCGCGGGGCAAACTCCCCGCCGCCGACCCGGCGAGGACGACGCATGAGCCAACCATTCTGGGAATCCGTTCCCCTTGCACAGATGAGCGACGCGCAGTGGGAGTCGCTGTGCGACGGCTGCGGGCGATGCTGCCTGGTGCGCTTCGAGGACGACTCCGACGAGGGGGTGTTCTATACCCGGGCGGCCTGCCGGCTGCTGGACACGGAACGTTGCCGCTGTACCGACTATGCCCACCGCTTTCGCCGCGTGCCCGGCTGCCTGGCGGTGCGCGAACTGCCGCGCGAACACTACCGCTGGTTGCCGTCGAGCTGCGCCTACCGCCGGTTGGCGGAGGGGCGCGGCCTGGCCGACTGGCATCCGCTGGTATCGGGCACGCCCGACAGCGTGGTCGAGGCCGGAGTCTCCGTCGCCGGGCGGGTGGTCAGCGAGGATCACGTCCACCCGCTGGAACTGGAAAGCCTGGTGCTGCGCGACTGAACGCGGCCTCAGTGATCCTTGCGGTGGGCGCGCCCGCTGGCGATGAAGTCGCGGAAGGTGGTGTCGAACTGGCGGAAATCCTCGTCCAGGCGTTCGAGCATTTCGCGTCCCCGTCGCGGCAGCTCCGCCGGCCGCATGGAGCTGGCCAGGTTGCAGGTCGCGGCGATGCGGTTGGCGCCGACGTTGGCCGCGCTGCCCTTCAAGGCATGGGCCTCTTCCTTGAGCTGGGCGATGCTGCCGCGATCCACCGCGTCGGCCAGTTGTCGCCGCAGCTCGTCGGCGTCGTGGCGGAACAGGCGGATCAGGTCGGTGAGCGACTCCGGCCGCTTTCGAATGACGTCCAGTTCCATCAGCACGTCCGGATCGAACACTTCCTGTCGGGAGCTGCTGCCAGCCGCCGCTGGCGTGGCCGGTCGTTCGCGATCGTGCAGGTGGGTGAGCTCGGCCACGTAGTGCAGTAGCTGGTTGGCGTCCACCGGCTTGGTCAGGAAGGCATCGGCGCCTGCTTCCCGGCACATCTCGCGGGCGTCCACCGTGGCATTGGCGGTGAGCACCAGGAAGGGCACCAGCCGCGAGCGCATGTGGTTGACCATGCGATAGGTCTTGATGGCGTCGAGACCGCCCATCACCGGCATGTGCATGTCGACGATGGCGAGGTCGTAGTCGTGCACCTCCAGTGCCTCCAGCGCCTGGGCGCCGTTGGAGACCATCTGCACGTGGTGGCCGGCGTTTTCCAGGATCATCGAGGTGACCTTGCGGTTCACCGGGTTGTCCTCGGCAACCAGGATCTCCAGGGTGCCGCCGCCACCGGCGACCTTGGCCGGGCGGTTGAACAGCACCACGTTGTCCGACTCGACGCTGGCGCGCTCCACGTTTTCCTTGCCGCAGGCGCCGAACACCAGGTCGAACCAGAAGCGCGAACCCTGGCCCGGCGAGCTTTGCAGGTGCAGATTGCCGCCCATCAGCTCGATCAGCTGCTTGGCGATGGTGACGCCAAGCCCGGTGCCCTCGTGGCGACGGGTCAGGGAATTGTCGACCTGCTGGAAGCTTTCGAAGATGCGTCGCTGGTCGTCCTCGGCGATGCCGATGCCGGTATCGATGATCTCGAAGCGCACCCGGTGTTCGCCGTCGTCGGTGGCGGCATGCACGATGCGTACCTCGACCTCGCCCTCGTCGGTGAACTTCACCGCGTTGCCGACCAGGTTGACCAGCACCTGTCGCAGGTGGTGGTCGTCGCCGACCACGAAGTCTGGGAGATGGCCGTCGATGCTGTTGCGCAGCTCGATGTTCTTCTCCGCGGCCTGGGGCCTCAGCATCTGGATGGTGGCGCCGAGCAGCCCGCGCAGGTCGAACTCGCGGCGCTTGCTCTCGGCCAGCCCGGCCTCGATCTTGGAGAAGTCGAGGATGTCGTTGACCAGGAACAGAAGGCTGTGCGCGGAGGTCTGGATGGTGGACACCAGCTCGCGCTGCTCGCGGTCTAGCTCGGTGTTGCTGAGCAGGTCGCTCAGCCCGATGACGCCGTTCAACGGCGTGCGAATCTCGTGGCTCATGTTGGCGACGAAATTGCTTTTCGCCTTGTTGGCCTGTTCCGCGCGTGCCCGTTCCTCGGCCAGGCGGGCGATCAGCTTGGCCGCGTACAGCGGAATGACCAGCATGCTCAGTCCAACGCCGATGGCAAAGGGCAGGTTGGCGCGCCAGTACTCGCCGAACCACACCACCGCGCCGAACCCGGCCAGGCCAAGGCCCAGGGCGACGAACAGGAACGGGTTGCCGAAACGGAAGCCGTTGCCGATGGTGACGAAGATGAAGGCGAAGAACACCGGCGCCCCCAGCGGCCCGCCGGTATGCATGGCATAGGCGATGCTGGCCATGTCCACCAGGATGCCGAGCACCCGCCGCGGGGTGTTGGCCGCAGGCCAGGCGAGGATGGAGAAGAAGATGCTGCCGGAGACCAGCAGGAAGGCCGAGCCGAGCAACTGGTCGGACAGCGTGTCGAGCTGGTCGTGGAAGAACAGCCAGGTGAGGATGACGCCGCCGACCACCAGGCGCAGCACGGCCTGTTCCAGTTCGGCGAGGTTGGTGGCAAAGACCCGCTTCAGCCGCGTGGTCGCGGCGTGGAAGGCTCGGGTCATGACTGGCTTGGCTTCGCTCATCGGTGGTCAGCGCGGCTCACACCGGGGCGGGGATAGGGATGGCGCGACCGGGCCGGTTGCGTCAGCCGCGCGGCCGGCCAGGGGCTCGCGCCCTGGAAACTGCAAGGGAATCATACCATTGAAGCGATGTGTTCCGCCCGCATCGCAGGTTTGGCCGCCCCGCGGTGGCTGCGCCGGCGTTCCTCCGCGGTTGCCTGGCCGCGCGGCGATCGGGTTCACGGCCGCGCCATGACCAGGCAGGCATTGTGCCCGCCGAAGGCGAAGGACTGGCTCACCGCGACACCGATGTCGGCCCCGGTGGCGACGCGGGGGAAGTTCATCGGTGCAATGGGATGGTCGAGGTTGACGCACGGATGCACCTGGCCATCGCGGATGGACAGCGCGGTGACCACCGCCTCGATGGCGCCACTGGCACCGATGGTATGACCGACCAGGCCCTTGGTGGCATTGACCAGCAGGTCGTTGCCGAAGATCTCGCCGATCACCTCGAGCTCGATGCGGTCGTTCATCTCGGTGCCGGTGCCGTGGGCGTTGAGGTAGTCCACCGCCGCGGCGTCGATGCCGGCATCGGCCAGCGCCGCCTGCAGCATGGCGCGGATGCCGGCGCCGTCGGGTGCCATGGCGATGAGGTCGTGGCCATCGAAACTCTCGGCGAAGCCGATCACCCGCGCGACGGGTCGTGCACCGCGCGCCCTGGCGGTGGATGCGCGCTCGACCACCACCATGCCGGCGCCACCCTCGCTGAACAGGAATCCGGCCCGCTCGGTGTCGAATGGCCGGTTGGCGCGGGCCGGGTCTTCGATGCCCCGGGTCAGTGCCCCGGTGATGTCGTAGGCACGGAAGATCGATCCGTACTCGTCGAACAGGTACTCGGCGCCGCCGGCGAGGGCGAGGTCGACCTCGCCGCGTGCCACCGCGCGACAGGCGTCGCCGATGGCCACCGTGCCCGATGCACAGGCCAGCGTGGTGGTGCGGCATGGCCCGGTAATGCCCAGGCGAACGGCGGGCGCGGCACTGACCGCGTTGGACATGAGCATGGTGACCGCCAGCGGGTTGAAGCGACGATCGATGCGTATGCGCTCGGCGAGGGCGTGTGCCTGCGCGCAATCGTCGCCCAGTGCACCGAGTGCATCACGCACGTCCTTCATGGCGTGGAACAGGTGCGTGGCCAGGGTGGTGCGAATACCGCCGATGCCGGTGCCGATGTACACGCCGATGCGGTGCGCGTCGAAGCCCTCGATGCGCATGCGCTGTCCCCGCGCTTCCAGCGGACGGACGACCAGGCCGGCATCGTCGAGCGCTTCCAGGCACGTGCCGATGGACAGCATGGAGACGCGGTCGTAACGCAGCTCGTCGGCGCGGCCAAGGCCGTGGCGGGCGTGATCCAGCGACGGTAGCGGCGCCCAGGCGCGCGACTGGCAGGCACCGCCCGCCAGCCAGGCATCGGGTATGGCGCTGGCCACTGCCTCGCCGCGCAACATGGCCGGCCAGGCGGCGTCGACGCCCTGGCCCAGTGCGCAGGTCAGGCCGACACCGCTGATCACGACCGGGTCGGTGTCCATGTCCATGGTCACTGGTGCGTTCCCCCAGGGTGCTTGTTGTGGGTACCGGTCGACTCGCGTGTGCAACGACCGGTGTCGTGGGCGCTACGTGGCTTGCAGCCTGCGCACGCGCGACTCGACGAAGTCGAGCAGTTCGGCGAGCGTGGTGATGTCACGCACCTCGCTTTCCGGGATCGACTCGCCGAACTCGTCTTCCAGCGCCATGAACAACGTGATGCGGTCAATGGAATTCGGCGCGATGTCCTCGGCAATGCTCATGCCGGCATCGAGTTCGTCGACGGCGAGTCCGGAAACTTCCGAGACGACGCCGAAGGCGTGCTGGCGAATGTCCTTCGAGGTGGCGGCTTTGATATCGAACTTGTGCATCTTTCCTTGGTTGCTCCGTGTGGCGTGAATAAACGATTCCCGTTACGCGTCTTTGCGATCACGAGAATACACGACATCCATCTCCTTTTTTCTTCGATGACTAAGTATCCAGGACGGATTAAAAAACCCGTCGTCATGGTCGATTACCGAGTTGCGCAAACACGGCATTCAAAATCGCCCAAGTGAGGAGTAAAGTAGCTTCATGGATGTAAAAAAGCCCGAAAAATCAGGCTATTCCCTTCATTTTACCGTCAACACAGCAAGGTCCGAAAGTCATGAATTTACCTGTTCAAGAATCGATCAACGCAGCCGTTCCGACCAATCGGCGACTGATTGATACCGTCCATCTACTGGAGAATACCGATCGTCAGCCAAGCGGGTTTGAGCCGCTTTATTTCGAATCGCAGGTGGAGGCGGAATCCGGCATCCACTGGTGGCGCCTGACACCGGACTGCCCGCCCAAGTTCACCCCCGCACTGGTCGCCCAGTTGCGTCGCTTCCAGGTCGATTTCGCCATCCGCATGCGCAACCTGCCGGCGGACGAGGTACCTCGCTACCACGTGCTGACCTCCGACATCGACGGCATCTTCAACCTCGGCGGCGACCTGTCCTACTTCCTGCGGCTGATCCGAGAAGGGCGTCGCGAGAAGCTGGCGGCCTATGCGCGCGACTGCGTCGATCTCGTCTACGACAATGCCAGTGCCTTCGAGCTGCCGATGACCAGCATCGCCCTGGTCAAGGGCAATGCCCTCGGTGGTGGCATGGA
>CAYGJZ010000005.1:56079-70527 GCA_964350265.1 uncultured Gammaproteobacteria bacterium
TGCCGATGACCAGCATCGCCCTGGTCAAGGGCAATGCCCTCGGTGGTGGCATGGAAGCGGCACTGTCCGCCGACATCATCGTGGCCGAGCGGCACGTGCGCATGGGCTTGCCGGAAGTGTTGTTCAACATGTTCCCGGGCATGGGCGCCTACCAGTTTCTCTCGCGCAGGATGACGCCGAACGCGGCCCAACGTTTCATTCTCTCCGGCAAGTTGTACGGCGCCGAGGAACTGCACGAGATGGGCGTGGTCGACTACATCGCCGAGACCGGTGAAGGCGAGGAGACGGTGCGTCGGGTGGTGCACCGCGAACGCAACCATGCCCGCGCAGCCACCGCGCTGCGCAAGGCGGTGCATGCCGACGACCCGGTGTCGCGTGAGCGACTGATGCAGTTCGTCTCCGACTGGGTGGACAACGCGATGAATCTCGACGAGCGGGACCTGAACCACATGCGCTACCTGATCCGTTCCCAGGAAGACCGCGGTTATTGATCCAGCGTCACCGGCCGGCGATGGCCGGCCGGTGCGCGGTTTTTTCCCGCCGGCCGGGGCTCTTGGCCGTGTTGGCGCGCGAGACATGGGGCAGGCGTACTGATTCGCGCCATTTGTCGCTGTATACTAGCTGTTGATCGTGTACGTCCACGACCCGGACAGGGTTGGCTCGCGCCCATTGAATACCGAAACCGTACAAGAACTGAAGGCCGTTCGCAGGCCCAAGCCGGTGGTGCTGGTGGTCGACGACCGGCCCACCACGCGCTCGCTGGTGCGCTCGGTGCTGGAGGACAGCGAGTACCGCATCTTCGAGGCCGCCGATGGCTACAAGGCGCTCACGGTGATCGAGGCCGAGCGCCCGGACGTGGTGTTGCTCGACATCATCATGCCCGGCATCGACGGCCTGGAGACGCTGCGCCGCATCCGCCAGCGCTGGGACGAGATCGAGTTGCCGGTGATCATGCTCACCGTCAAGGACACCTCCGGCGACATCGTCGCCACGCTGGAGTCCGGCGCCACCGACTTCCTGTCCAAGCCGATCAACTTCCCGATCCTGCTGGCCAGGCTGAACCGCCACCTGCACCGCAAGCGGCTGGCCGACCAGATCCAGCAGATGCGCGACACCCTCGAGCAGAAGGTCGAGTTCCGCACCCGCCAGTTGGCCGAGCAGGGCCAGGTGCTGGAGCGCAGCCTGGTGGAGCTGCGTGCCAGCGAGCACCGCTACAGCTCCTTCTACAACGACACGCCGTCCTTTTTCATGACGCTCAACGGCGGCGGTGACCTGCTGTCCATCAACCGCTTCGGCGCCGAGCACCTGGGCTGGTCCAGCGAGGAGCTGATCGGCAAGCCGGTGGTCGGCCTGTTCCATTCCAACCAGGCGCCGAAACTGGCCACCTTCATCGACACCCTGTGCCGAGAGGAGGACGACGTGCACCGGCAGGAGTTCCTGCTGCGCCATCGTGGCGGCGAGCATGTCTGGTTCCGTGTCAGCGGCCGCTCGGTGCGCCAGGGCGATGGCCAGCTGCAGTTGCTGCTGGCCGGCGAAGACGTCAGCGAGTCCATCGAGCTGGCCGAACGCCTGGCCTACCAGAGTGGACGCGACGAACTGACCGGCCTGGTCAACCGCGTGGAACTGCTGCGCCGACTGGAGGACGCGGTGGAGCAGGGTGCGCGGGACGGAACCGAGCATACCCTGTGCCTGCTCGACATCGACCAGTTCCGGGTCATCAACGACACCTGCGGCCATGTCGCCGGCGACCGATTCCTGTGCGCCCTGGGCCGCCGGCTCGGTTCGCTGCTCGGCCCCTCCGACACCATCGCCCGGGTCGGCGGCGACGAGTTCGCGCTGTTCCTCAAGGGCATGAAGGCGGGCGATGCGCGTTCCCTGGCCGAACGCATACGCGCGGCCATCGCCTCCTTCCGCCAGGACGTGGACGCCGAACGCATCGGCGTGACCGTGAGCATCGGCATGGTGCCGATCAAGAGCGGCGCATCCAGCGTCACCGAGGTGATGACCCAGGCCGATGCCGCCTGCTACAGCGCCAAGCAGATCGGCGGCAACACGGTCTACCTGTTCAAGTCGGACGACGAGGTGGTGGAGCGACACTACGGTGAAGCGCGCTGGGCGCCGAAGATCCAGCAGGCGCTGGACAGCGACCTGTTCGAGTTCTTCGGCCAGGAAATCGTGCCGGCGCGCGCCGACAGCGATGCGCCGCGGTCGCTGGAACTGCTGCTGCGCATGCGCAAGGCCGACGGCAGCTACATTCCCAACAGCATGATGATCTCGGCGGTGGAGGAATTCCACTACGGCCTGCGCCTGGACACCTGGGTCATCGAGCACGCCTTTCGCATGCTGGCCGACCTGGACAACCGGGCCGAGTATGCCGGTACCTTCAGCATCAACGTGTCGGGACAGTCACTGGCCCACGGTGCCTTCTACAACCATGTCCTCGACCGTTTCCGTCACTATGCCATCGCGCCGGAGATGATCTGCTTCGAGGTCACCGAGACTGCCGCCATCGGCAACATCGAGAAGGCGGGGCAGTTCTTCTCCACCATGCGCAACCTCGGCAGCGCGCTGGCGCTGGACGACTTCGGCTCCGGCCTGTCCTCCTATGGCTACCTGCGCCAGATCCCCGCCGACATCCTCAAGATCGACGGCAGCCTGATCAACCGCATCGAGGACGACCCGGTGAAGCTGGCCATCGTCGATTCCATCATCGCGTTGGCGGCCAAGCTCGGCAAGCGCACCATCGCCGAACATGTCGAACGCCAGGCCACCCGCGACGTGCTGGTGGAACTCGGCGTCGACATGATCCAGGGCAACCTGGTCTGCGAACCGGGGCCGATCGACCGCTTCCTGCGCTTCCACTAGCCACGCCGGCTTCAGGCGGCGGGATCTTCGCCGTAGTCGAACACCAGTTCCTCGCCGGCCTGGATGTTGCGCAGGGCATACAGGTCGAGGCCGTCGAACTCCACGTTGGGTCGGTCCGCATGGTTCAGGTAGCGCAACATGTTCTTGCCGTCGCATCCCACCCAGCGACCCGGCCGCTCTTCCACCCACAGCACGTGCATGCCGTTCTCCTTCACCCGTGGGCCGTGGTAGGTACCGAGGTACTCGCCGCGGGCAAGCGCACAGCGGGCAAACAGGCCGCGGCCATGGATCGCCGAGCGGTCCACCCGCAGCCAGCCGCGCAGTTGGTTGTTGGAGGTCATCGTGGTATCGGACATGATCGGCGGGGCAGCGCTTTGCAGGGTGTGTCGGTTCAGGGTGCCAGCGGTCGCGACGGTACCCAGGTGTAGCCATCCTCGTCGAGCAGGTAGCACTCACGCAGCCCGTGGGGCTTGTCGGCGCTGCCGGCCAGCACCACCTGTCCGGCGGCGCGGGCGCGGGCCTCGGCCTGGTCCGGGTCGACCCCGTACAGGCGCAGCTCGACGCCGGCGCCGCGGCCGGCGAGGTCGCGCACGATGCCCGACATCGGGTGGTCGAGGTAGGTATGGTCGGCATGCAGCATCCAGCGTGTACCGTCGCTGTCGGCAAGGGCGAAGTCGGCGTCGGCGTAGACGATGTTCACTGCCAGCACCTGGCGATGGAAGTCGAGTGCACGGCCCATGTCGGCCACCAGCAGGTTGAAGCCGGCACCGCGCAGCGAGCGGCCAAGCGCGTCGGCGGCGAAGGGTGGGTCAGCCGCGCGCTTTTTCATTCCCCCGACCCTGCTGGCGGGCCCAGGAGTCGCGCAGCGTGACGGTGCGGTTGAACACCGGTCGCTCGCCGTGCGCGTCTTGGTCGACGCAGAAATACCCCAGCCGTTCGAACTGGAAGCGATCGCCGGGCGCGGCACTGGCCAGGGCCGGCTCCACCACCGCTTCGGCCAGCGTCAGCGAATCGGGGTTCAGCGCACCGCGGAAGTGCTCGGCCCCGTGCGCCGCCGGGTTCTCGTCGAGAAACAGGCGGTCGTAGAGGCGGACCTCGGCGGCGACGCCGTGGCGCGCGCTGACCCAGTGAATGGTGCCGCGTACCTTGCGTCCATCCGGCGCGTTGCCGCCCTGGCTGTCGGGGTCGTGCACGCAGTGGATGACCTGCACGCGGCCTTCGTCGTCGGTCTCGTAGCCGGTACAGGTCACCAGGTAGGCATAGCGCAGCCGCACCTCGCGCCCCGGGGCCAGGCGGTGGAACTTCTTCGGCGGATCGATCATGAAGTCGTCACGCTCGATGTACAGTTCCCGGCAGAAGGACAGCGAGCGCTGGCCGAAGTCGGCATCCGCGGGATGGTTGGCGGCGGTGAACGTCTCCTCGCCGTCGCCGTAGCTGCTGATCACCAGCTTGACCGGGTCGAGCACGGCCATGCGCCGTTCCGCGCTGCGTTCGAGATCCTCGCGGATGCAGCTCTCCAGCAGCGCCATCTCGACCTTGTTGTCGCTCTTGGTGATGCCGATTCGCTCGCAGAAGTCGCGCACCGAGGCCGGCGTGTAGCCGCGTCGGCGCAGGCCGGAGATGGTGGGCATGCGCGGGTCGTCCCATCCCTCGACGTCGCCCTGCTGCACCAGGCGCGTGAGCATGCGCTTGCTCATCACCGTGTAGCCCAGGGACAGCCGGGAGAATTCGATCTGCTGCGGGTGACAGGGCACCGAGGTGTTGTCCAGTACCCAGTCGTAGAGTGGCCGGTGGTCCTCGAACTCCAGCGTGCACAGCGAGTGGGTGACACCCTCGATGGCGTCGCTGATGCAGTGGGTGAAGTCGTACAGCGGGTAGATGCACCAGGCATCGCCGGTATTCTGGTGATGCTGGTGGCGGATGCGGTAGAGCACCGGATCGCGCAGGTTGACGTTGGGCGAGGCCATGTCGATGCGCGCCCGAAGCACGTGGCTGCCGTCGGCGAATTCCCCCGCGCGCATGCGCGCGAACAGGTCGAGGTTCTCCTCGATGCTGCGATCACGGTAGGGGCTGTTCACCCCCGGCTCGGTGAGGGTGCCGCGACTGGCGCGGATTTCCTCCATGCTCATCGAGCAGACGAAGGCCTTGCCGGCGGTGACCAGTTCCACCGCGCAGGCATACAGCTGCTCGAAGTAGTCCGAGGCGTGGCTCAGCCGGTCCTGCCAGGAGAAGCCCAGCCACTGCACGTCGCGCTTGATCGACTCGACGTACTCGACGGTTTCCTTTTCCGGGTTGGTGTCGTCGAAGCGCAGGTAGCAATGCCCCTGGTAGTCGCGGGCAATGCCGAAGTTCAGGCAGATGCTCTTGGCATGACCGATGTGCAGGTAGCCGTTGGGCTCGGGCGGAAAGCGGGTCACCACCGTGTCGACCTTCTGCGCGGCAAGATCGGCGTCGATGCGCTGGCGAATGAAGTTGCTTCTGGCGTTGTCGCTCATCACGGCGTCTTGTTGGACTTGCGCGAAGTGTATCGCATGGACGAAAAAAGCCGGCGGTGCGCCGGCTTTCCGGGGATGGCGTTGCGGGCGCCGGGCTCGGCGGCTACTCCGGCTTCGGCGTGGCCAGTGCCGAGGGCTGCCGGGAAAACCAGGCCGCCAGGTCGAGGATGTCCTCGTCGGACAGGGAGGCGGCGAAGCCCAGCATGATCGGGTTGTTGCGCGCCCCGGAACGATAGTCGCGCAGGGCCTGCACCAGGTAGTCGCGGTACTGGCCGGCGATGATCGGGTAGATGGGGTTCTCGCTGTTGCCGTCGGCGGCGTGGCAGGCGGTGCAGGTCTGCGCCTTCTGCTGTCCGGCTTGCGGGTCTCCCGGTGCCGCGGCATGGGCGCTGGCGGCAACGAGGCCGATGCCGGCGATCAGGGTGGCGAGCAGGGCTTTCATGGATGATCGTCTCCGGTGCAATCGGTCGTGGCGCTACTCGGCGCCCAGCGAGGAAAAGTAGGCGGCGATGTCCGCCATGTCCTGCTCGCTCATGGTGGCGGCATGGGCCTGCATGGTCGGGTGCGAACGCTCCTTCGACTGGTAGGCCTTGAGGGCGATGATCAGGTACTCGACGTGCTGACCACCGAGCTTCGGCACGGTGTAGCCGGGATAGGCATTGCGCATGCCCGGGGCCGAATGACAGCCGGTGCAGGTAAAGGCCTTGTCACGACCGGCCGCGATGTCACCTTCGGCACTTGCCGCCGTGGCGGCAGCCAGTCCGAAGGCACAAGCCAGTACCGCAATGGTCGATTTCACCGGAACCCTCTCCACGAAAAAACGGAGCGCGTACCATAGCGAATGAGGGGTAGCGAAGCAAGCACCAGAAGTGCGGTTTTCCTTGCCATGGCGAGATTTTCCGCGCTTTTTCAGGTGGCCCCGACGGTTCCTCGCCACCTGCCGTCGGCGCGTGCCAGCACGGTGGGCAACTCGGCCACGCCGCCGGGGTGGGGCAGCGGCGTACCGGGACCTTCCACGATGCGCCAGCGGGGCCGTCGGAACAGCCGGCTGATCACCACCGGGTCGACGTGCCAGGGCGGCCCGCCGGCGCGCCCGGTCTGCATGAACAGCGCCAGCAGCAGGCCGCCGGGCCGCAGCCACTGGGCCAGCCTGTCGACGTAGGCCGGCCAGCGGTCCGGTGGCAGGGCGCACAGGCTGGTCTGCTCGTAGACGGCGTCGAAGGGCGTGGCCGGGGCGTAGGTCAGCAGGTCCTGGCAGACCAGTTCGGCCTTCAGGTCGCGCCGGGCGAGACGTTCGCGCAACGTCGCCAGCGGCTCCTCGGCGAAGTCCACCGCGGTGACGGCGAGCCCGCGGGCGGCGAATTCCACCACCTCGTGGCCGGTGCCGCAGCCGGGCACCAGCACGCGGCCCTTGCCGATGACGCCCCGCTCCAGCCAGTCGATGGCCGCCGGCGAGACGTCGCCGCGATCCCAGGGCGTGCGTTGCTCGCGGTAGCGCCTGGCCCAGGCGGCGGCACCGTTGCGCTCTTCATTCACG
Source organism: uncultured Gammaproteobacteria bacterium (assembly GCA_964350265.1). Lineage (GTDB taxonomy): Bacteria > Pseudomonadota > Gammaproteobacteria > Arenicellales > CAJQKF01 > BQJD01. Next base: position 62,977 of record CAYGJZ010000005.1, read on the forward strand.
GGATTGATTCGGGTATAAACAATGACACCAGTACCGATCGGGGCGCAGCGCGCCGAGCCATCGGGATGATGGCCCGCGCACGTGGCCCCGTCGTGGATTGTACAAAGATAACGACCACGAGGAGCTACCATGGCGGAGTACAGCACCGGCGATATCCGGAACGTGGCGCTGGTTGGGCATGCCGGCGCCGGCAAGACACGGCTTTGCGAATCCCTGGCCCACCGGGCCGGTGCCCTCGATCAGCCGGGCAGCATCGAGCGGGGCAGCACGGTCAGCGACCACGACCCGCTGGAACGCCGGCACGGCCACTCGCTGTCGTCGTCGGTGGTCGGTTTCGACTGCCAGGGCCACCGCGTCAACCTCGTCGACACCCCCGGCTATGCCGACTTTGTCGGTGCCGCTCTTGGCGTGCTGCCGGCGGTGGACACGGTGGCGGTGGTGATCAATGCCGCGCGCGGGGTCGAGTCGATGACCCGCCGGATGATGGAGGTGCTGGCCGAGCGCAACCAGTGCCGCGTGATCATCGTCAACCAGGTCGATGCCGAGGGCGTCGACCTGGCCGCGGTCTATGCCGACATCCAGTCCGCCTTCGGTGCCGAGTGCCTGGCGCTGAACCTGCCCGCGGCGGGAGCGACGAAGGTGGTCGACTGCTTCTTCAATCCCGACGGCGAGGCCGATTTTTCCTCGGTGGAGGAGGCGCACACCGCCATCATCGACCAGACCATCGAGGTCGACGAGGACCTGATGACGGTCTACCTGGAGGAGGGCGAGGTGGCCCCGGTGCAGCTCCACGACACCTTCGAGCAGGCCCTGCGCGAGGGACACCTGGTGCCGGTGTGCTTCACCTCCGCGGCCAGCGGCGCCGGCGTCGCCGAGCTGCTGGAGGTGATCCTCCGGCTGCTGCCCAATCCCGCCGAGGGCAACCCGCCGGTGTTTCGCAACGGCGAGGGCGACGACGCCGAGGTGGTCACGGTGACGCCGGATCCGGATCGTCACGTGCTGGCGCATGTCTTCAAGGTGTCCTTCGATCCCTTCGTCGGTCGCATTGCCCACCTGCGTGTCCACCAGGGCGTGCTCGGCAAGGACAGCGCGCTGTACATCGGCGATGCGCGCAAGCCGCTGAAACCCGGCACCCTGCAGCGGGCCTTCGGCAAGGAGCTGTCGGAGGTGGCCAGCGCGGTGCCCGGCGACCTGGTGGTCATGACCAAGGTCGACGGGCTGTACTACGACGCCGTGCTGCACGACTCCCACGACGACGACCACATCCGCCTGGAGCCGCAGAAGATGCCGGCGCCGATGATGGGGCTGGCGATCACCGCTGCCCGGCGCGGTGACGAGCAGAAGCTCATGGACGCGCTCGGCAAGCTGGTAGCGGAGGACCCCTGCCTGGCGCTGGAGCGCGACGCGGTGGCCAACGAGGTGGTGTTGCGTGGTCTCGGCGAACTGCACCTGCGCACCGTCATCGAGCGGTTGCAGGAGCAGTACAACGTGGAGGTGGAAACCGCCGCGCCCACCGTGCCCTACCGGGAAACCATCACCCGCGAGGCCGAGGGTCACTGCCGGCACAAGAAGCAGACCGGCGGTGCCGGCCAGTTCGGCGAGGTCTACCTGCGGGTGAAGCCGCAGCCGCGCGGCAGCGGCTTTTCCTTCGTCAACAAGATCGTCGGTGGCGTGATCCCGTCGCAGTTCGTGCCGGCGGTGGAGAAAGGCGTGCGCCAGGTGCTGGACAGCGGCGCCATCGCCGGCTTCCCGCTGCAGGATGTCGAGGTCACCGTCTACGACGGCAAGCATCACCCGGTGGACTCCAAGGAAGTGGCCTTCGTCTCCGCCGGCAAGAAGGCCTTCCTCGATGCCATCGGCAAGGCCCGTGCCATCGTGCTCGAACCGGTCATGGACATCACCGTCACCGTGCCCGGCAGTGCCATGGGCGACGTCACCGGCGATCTGTCGTCGCGGCGTGGACGGGTCAACAGCACCGACAGCCTGGCCGGCGACCAGTTGGTGATCAGCGGCCATGTGCCGCTGGCCGAGATCGAGGACTACCAGTCGCGGCTGAAGTCGATGACCGGTGGCGAGGGCAGTTTCGACCTCGCCTTCAGTACCTACGAACCGGCCCCCGCCGAGGTACAGAAGCGTCTTGCCGACGCCTACCAGCGTCCCGAGGAGGACTGATGCCGTCGTCCGGGTCGCGGGGCGACAGCGGGTCGTCGAAGTAGGGCATGCGGCGACCGTCGGGCAGGTCGTCGCCGAACACGAAGCCGACCCCGGGGTCTTCGCTGCCTTCGTCGTCGAGCGGCGCCAGCCGCGGCGGCTGGTCGCGCGGCAGCGGTTGCTCCGTCCGCGCGGTCCGGTCCTCCTGCACGGCCGCCGTCGGTGCCGTCGTCCCGGCCGGCTCGGCCACCGTCCGCGGCGCGGCCGGGCGGGTGCCTTCCCGGCGTGCGCGCAGGAGCATCCACCAGGCCAGGTCGGCATGGGCCAGGACCAGCAGCGGGTACCAGGGCGAAACCTCGTGCACCCACAGGTACACCGCCGCCGAGCCCAGCGCGGTGGCGATCACCAGGTAGACCGGGCGGCCATGGGCATCGGCCAGCCAGCCGCGGGCGAGGAAGCAGAAGGCGGCCAGCAGCAGGCCGAGCACCCAGGCGACGGCGAACCGGCCAGGGTCCTGCGCGGCACCGGCGCCGGCCAGGTAGAGCACCGCCAGGGCGGCACAGCCGGCAACCGCCGGCAGGATTCGACGCAGCGGCTGCCGGCGGCCGGCGACGACGACGCCCATGGCCAGCAGCAGCAGGGACACGGCGGCGAAGGCCAGCGTGGTGCGCCGCGGGCGCAGCCACGGCGCCTGTTCGCTGTCGCTGGCGACGGCCAGCACCCCCGCCGGCCAGCCCACCAGCAGCGACGGCCCGTGCCCGGCGGGCAACGGGCCAACCGATCGCCAGGTAACCGCGCCGCTGCCGGCATCGCCTTCCCCCAGGGTCGTGCCGCCCACGGCCACCAGATGGTCTGCGGGGATCGGCCGCGGCAGGGTGACTTCCACCACCAGTGACGCCACCGGCATGGCCAGGCCCTCGCCCAGCGGGCGCCAGTGCAGCCACTCTCGCCCGCTGGTCCGGGCGAGGTGGCCGTCGACATGGTAGAGCAGTTCGTAGACGCGCTGGCCCGGCGGAATGCGGCGCTGCGGCCCGCCGAAGAACACCCGCAGCGCGCCGTCCACTGGCGCCGTGCGCCAGGGCAGGCGCTGCCCGCCCTGGGCAACGCGGAGGATCTCGATGTCCATGGCCGGGGCGCCGGGCACGACGACGGCGGGAAGGTCGCGGTGGGGCGTGCCGTGGACGGCGTCGGCAACCACGGTATGGGTCTCGCGTACCAGCATCGAGCCGTCCAGCGCCACCGACAGCACGATTTCGACGTGGCTGGCGCGCAGCGCGGCGGCCGCGGGCAGCGCCAGTGCGAACGCCAGCGCCGCCAGCCAGGCGCGCTGCCAGCCAGGGACACGAGAGGGGCGCAACGGCCGGGACGCGGTTCGCGAAGGCGGTGCGCCGTGCATCGGCTTGCCGGTGTTCAGCCCCAGAAGTCGGCGTCGGGCGGGTAGACCCGGTCGTCTTCGTAGCGCAGGCCGCCGGGGCGGTCGCCACGCAGCAGCAGCGGCCCGTCGAGGTCGACGAAGCGTGCCGACGGCGTCAGCAGCATGGCCGGCGCCATCGACAGCGAGGTGGCGACCATGCAGCCGACCATGACCTCGAAGCCCAGCGCCTGGGCGCGGGCATGCATGCGCACCGCCTCGCTCGGGCCGCCGGTCTTGTCGAGCTTGATGTTGACCACCTGGTAGCGGTCCTTCAGCGCCTCCAGCCCGTCACTGGTGTGGCAGGACTCGTCGGCGCCGATGGGCATCGGTGCGCGCAGGTCGGCCAAGGCCTGGTCGGCGTCGGCCGGCAGGGGTTGTTCCACCATGGCCACGCCGCAGGCGGCGAAGTCGTCCAGGGCGTTGGCCAGGGTGTCGATGTCGAAGGCCTCGTTGGCATCCACGATCAGCACCGCGTCGGGGGCCGCGGCACGCACCGCGCGCACGCAGTCCGCCGCCTCGCTCGGGCCGAGCTTGAGCTTGAGCAGCCCGCGGCGCCGGTGTCGTGCCGCGTCCGCGGCCATGGCCTCGGGGTCGTCCAGGGTGAGGGTGTAGGCGGTGACCACCGGCGCTGGCTCGGGCGTGCCGAGGATGGTGAAGGCGCGCTGCCCGCTGCGCCGCGCCTCGAGGTCGAGCAGGGCCGAGTCCAGCGCATTGCGTGCCGCGCCGGGGGCCAGTGCATCGGCCAGCGCGGCGCGGTCGCCACCGTCCTCGATCAGCGGCCGCACCGCCTCGATCTGCGCCATCACCGTCTCCGGGCTTTCCCCGTAACGCGGGTAGGGCAGGCATTCGCCGCGACCGCGGGCACTGCCCTCGCGAAGGGTCGCCACCACCACGTGGGCGGCGGTCTTGCTGGCGCGGGAAATGCGAAAGGCCCGCGTCAGCGGCCATTCCTCGGCCGCCACCGCCAGGGTACGTTTCATCCGGCGGCGTCGAGCAGGGCGTCGACCAGTTCGCCCACCCCGGTGACCATGGGGTCAACGCAGGGCATGCCGAACTCGTCCGCCAGTTCCGCCAGCAGCGCCTCGCGGCGCCCGGGCTCGACGTGGTAGGTGTTCACCGCGATGCCGGCCATGCGCGGGTTGGCGCTGACCACCCGCGCCCAGGCCAGGTTGGCCTCGATGCAGGCCTGGATGCCCGGCAGCGACTGCTTCGGCAGGCCGCGCATGTGCTCGCGGGTGGGCTCGTGGCACAGCACCAGGAAATCCGGCTGGCTGCCGTGCAGCAGGCCCAGGCTGACGCCGGAGAAGGAGGGATGGAACAGCGAGCCCTGTCCCTCGATGACGTCCCAGTGGTCGGCGTCGTTGGCCGGGCAGAGCTGCTCGATGGAGCCGGCGATGAAGTCCGACACCACCGCGTCCACCGGCACGCCGCTGCCCTCGATGAAGATGCCGGTCTGGCCGGTGGCGCGGTAGTCGGCATCGACGCCGCGTGCCCGCATCTCTCGGTGAATGGCGAGGGTGGCGTACATCTTGCCCACCGAGCAGTCGGTGCCCACCGCCAGCAGGCGGTGTCCGCTGCGCGGCTCGCCGTTGCCGATGGGATAGGGCCGGTCCGGAACGCGCACGTCGATCAGTGCACGGCCATGGCGCTCGGCGGTTTCGCGCAGGGCATCGATGGAGGACAGCCGGGTATGCAGGCCACTGGCAAGATCCATGCCGCGCTCCAGTGCCTCGGTGAGCGGTGCCAGCCAGCTTTCCGGGATGATGCCGCCACGGTTGGCGACGCCGATCAGCAGGGTCTTCGCGCCGCGCTCGGCGGCGCCGGCGATCCCCGGTTCGTCGATGCCAAGGTCCGGCACGCAGCCGGGCAGGCGGAACTGCCCGACGCAGGCCTCGGGACGCCAGTCGTGGACGCCGATGGCGGTCTTCGCGGCGAGGCGGTCCGGCGCATCGCCAAGGAACAACAGGTATGGTTGCCTGATGGTGGTCATGTCTTCGTCAACCCCGGGGAAGTGCAAGCTCTGGAAAGATAAAGGACGACGCGCTGCCCGCTGGTGACGGATGCGTGCAGGCGATGGATGTGCAATACTCGAAGCGGCTATTCTACACAGCGCCCGCTGGCAACGTCGACGTCGGCAGCCGTGTGGTCGCCGCCCTCGGCCGGGGGTCGCGCCGCCATCGAATCGCCACCTCGCGGCCCACGGTTCGTCCGTCCGGGCCTGCGACAATCCATCGTTTTCCCTCGCCTGGAGACGTCCTGCCCATGGCCGACAAGATCCATCTGCTGCTGTTGTTCGGCGGCCAGTCCTGTGAACACGAGGTCTCGGTGATCTCGGCGCGCTCGGTGTACGACGCCATCGACAGCGCACGCTATGCCGTGACCCTGGTGGGCATCAGCAAGCGCGGCCGCTGGTGGCTGCGCGACGATGCCGCCGCCGCCTTCGCCGGTGGCCAGGTCGCGGACGACGAGGGCACCGCGGTGTACCTGGACTACTGTGGCGGCGGCCACCTGAAGTCGCCTGCCGATGCCGCCCTCGACATCCCGGTGGACGTGGTCTTCCCGCTGCTGCACGGCCCGCGCGGCGAAGACGGCACCGTGCAGGGTCTGCTGGAACTGGCCGGCGTGGCCTACGTCGGCTCCGGCGTGGTCGGTTCCGCCGTGGCCATGGACAAGGAGCTGATGCGACGCGTGTTCGCCGCGGCGGGGCTGCCGCAGACCGACTGGCTGACCATCACCGGCGACGACTGGTCGAGTCGTGCCGATGCGCTGGTCGAGGAAGTCGTCGCCACCCTCGGCCTGCCGGTCTTCGTCAAGCCGTGCAATCTCGGTTCCAGCGTCGGCGTGAGCAAGGCGAGCAGCGTGGCCGCGTTGACCGAGGCGGTGAACTTCGCCCTGCGCTTCGACTACAAGGCCATGGTGGAGCGTTCGGTGGAGGATGCCCAGGAAGTGGAGTGCGCCGTGCTTGGCAATGCCGAGCCGGAATCCTCGCCGCTGGGAGAGATCATCCCCGGTGCCGAGTTCTACAACTACGAGACCAAGTACATCGACGACAAGTCACAACTGGTGGTGCCCGCCAGGCTCGACGACGACACCACCGCGCAGGTGCGCGAGCAGGCCATCGGCGCCTTTCGCGCGGTGGAGGCCTTCGGTCTTGCCCGGGTCGACTTCCTGGTGCCCCGGGACGGTTCCGGCGCGCTGGTCAACGAGATCAACACCATGCCCGGGTTCACCCCGATCAGCATGTACCCGCGGCTGTGGCGGGAAGCCGGCCTCGCCTACGGCGCCCTGGTCGACCGCCTGGTGGAGCTGGCGCTGGCGCGGCAGGCGCGAACCGCCGCCCTGTCCACCAGCCTGTAGCGCCACTGGCGCGCGGCCGGCGCCATGCCGATAATGCAACCATCGTCGCCGACGTGGTTGGCAACCCGACCTTTGGAGTGACCCGATGAAATACCTGCACACCATGGTGCGCGTCTCCGACCTCGACGCTTCGCTGGACTTCTACTGCAACAAGCTCGGCCTGCAGGAACTTCGGCGCACCGAGAACGAGGCCGGGCGCTTCACGCTGGTGTTCCTCGGCGCCGCCGAGAATCCCGAGGCCCAGGTGGAACTGACCTACAACTGGGACCCGGAGGACTACGACGGCGGGCGCAACTTCGGTCACCTGGCCTACCAGGTGGACGACATCTACGCGCTGTGCCAGCACCTCGCCGACCACGGCGTGACCATCAACCGGCCGCCGCGTGATGGCCGCATGGCCTTCGTCCGCTCGCCGGACAACATCTCCATCGAACTGCTGCAAAAAGGCGAGGCGCTGCCGCTGCGCGAACCCTGGGCGTCGATGCCCAACAGCGGCCAGTGGTAGCGGCCCGGGCACTGCGCTGATGACTGCCCGGTTGCCTCGCCGGATGTCGTCCCGCACCTGGCGCGGCGGCCTGCTGTTCGCCGCCTGCCTGCTGCTTGCCCCGCTGGCCGCCCCGCTGGCCGCC
>CAYGJZ010000005.1:70627-92400 GCA_964350265.1 uncultured Gammaproteobacteria bacterium
GCCCCGCTGGCCGCCCCGCTGGCCGCCAGCGTGCCGGCGCCGTTGCAGCCCTGGGTGGACTGGGTCATCGAGGGGGCCGGGGAGCGCGCCCACTGCACCTACGAGCACGACCGCGACAGCCTCGCCGGTTGTGCATGGCCCTCGCCGCTGTCGCTGCAACTGGCCGACGACGGTGGCCGCTTCGAGCAGCAGTGGACCGTCTCCTACCCTGCCTTCGTGCCGTTGCCGGGCGATGCCGCGCAGTGGCCGCTGGAAGTGCGGGTCAACGACGTCGCCGCACAGGTCACCGACGTCGACGGCATGCCCGCCCTGTACCTGGCACCGGGGGAGTACCGGGTCAGCGGCTCGTTTCGCTACCGCACGCTGCCCGCCCGCCTGCCGGTGCCGCCGGCCAGTGCGGTGGTGCGGCTTCGCATCAACGGCGAGCGGGTGGTGAACCCGGCCCGGGACCCTGGCGGCGTCCTGTCCCTGCGCCACGGCGAGCCCCCCGCATCCAGCGACCGGGTGGAAGTCAGCGTGTTTCGCCTGCTGCGCGACGACCGGCCATTCCAGGTGCAGACCCGCCTGGTGCTGGACGTATCCGGTGCCGAGCGCGAGCTGGTGCTGCCCTCGCCGCTGCTTGCCGGCGAGGTGCCGCTGCGACTGTCCGGGCCGTTGCCGATCCGCCTGCTGGCCGACGGTCGCATCCAGATGGCGGTGCGCCCCGGGCGGCTGGAGTTCGAGCTGCTTGGCCGCCTGCCGGGCCCGGTGGAGGCGGTTTCCCGCGGCGCGGTGACCGCGCCGCTGCCGCCGCGCGAGGTCTGGTCCTTCCAGTCCCGGCCGGCGCTGCGCGACGTGCGCCCCGGCGGGCTCGACCCGGTGGACCCGCGGCAGACCCGGATGCCGGATGCCTGGCGCTCGCTGCCGGCCTTCGTCGCCGGCGCCGATGCCACCCTTGCCCTGTCCCCGGGGCAGGTCACCGCCCAGGATGCGCCGCGCGACCAGTTGTCGCTGGAGCGCACCCTGTGGCTGGACTTCGACGGCGGCGGCTACACCGCCCAGGACCGCATTGCCGGCGTCGTCCACGGTGATCGACGACTGGAGGTGGACCAGCCGATGACCCTGGGACGGGTTGCGCTCCACGGCGAGCCGCAGTTCATTACCCGGCTGGCGGGCAGCGGCAGCCACGGCGTGGAAGTACGTCCCGGACCCCTCGACCTGGTCGCCGACCTGCGCCTGTCCGAGCGCGACGGTTCGTTGCCGGCCTCCGGCTGGAACCGCGACCTGCGCGAGGTGGCCACCACGCTGCAACTGCCGCCCGGCTACCGGCTGGTCTCCGCCAGCGGTGCCGACCGGGTGGATGGCGCCTGGCTGGACCGCTGGTCGATGCTGGACATGTTCATGGTGCTGGTGCTGTCGGTGGCGGCCTTTCGCGTCTGGGGCGCGCTGGCCGGGGCGGTGGCGCTGGCGGCGCTGGCCCTGAGCTGGCACGGCGTCGGCGCGCCGCAGTTCGCCTGGGTGCCGCTGCTGCTGGCCTCGGCGCTGCTGCACGCGCTGAAGCCCTCGCGCCTCCAGCGGGCGGTGGTCCTGCTGCGTGGCCTGGCCATCCTCCTCGTGGTGGTGGTGGCAACGCCCTACCTGGTGCAGACCGCGCGCACCGTGGTCTTCCCGCAACTGGAACAGGCGCGCCTGTTGCCGCCCATGGCCGGCTTCCTGCCCGGTGCGGCATCGCGCGCGCAGCTCGACGAGGCGCGACACTACGCCAAGGCCATGGCGCCGGCGCCGGTCTCGGCGCCGACCCTGGCGCTGGAATCCATGGCCGGCGCCGCGGCGAGCACGCCACGGGTGGTGGAGCCGCCCAGCCGGGCCTTCGACACCACCCTGGTGCAGACCGGTCCCGGTGTGCCCGACTGGAACTGGAACCGCTACACGCTGCACTTCGGCGGCCCGGTGGATGCCGATCGCGGCGTGCGCCTGGTGGTGCTCGGCCCGCTGGCCAACCGCGTGCTGGACCTGGCCCGCTTCGTGCTGGTGCTCGCCTTCCTCGGCATCCTGCTGGTCAACCGGCGACCGCCCGCCGCCGGCGACGACGCCAGCGGCGCAGCGGGACTGGCAGCCGCCGTGGCGGCACTGGCGCTGTTGCCGCTGCTGGCCCCGGAGCCGGCGCTGGCCGACGAGTTTCCGCCGCCGGCCCTGCTCGAGGAGCTGGAACGACGACTGGTGCGGCCGCCGGACTGCCTGCCCCATTGCGTCAACCTGCACTCGGTGCTGGTGACCGCCGATGACAGCGAGCTGCGCATCTTCTACGAGCTCACCGTGCTCGAGGAAGTCGCCGCGCCGCTGCTCGGCCCGTCGGCCACCTGGTCGGCGGACAGCGTGGAGGTGGACGGCGCCGATGGCCGCGTGCGCGGCGACGACGGCATCGCCCGGGTGGTGTTGCCGGCCGGCCACCGGCTGGTGGAAGTGAGCGGTCCGGTAGGCGATGCCCGCGACATCGAGCTCACCTTCCCGCTGCGCCCGCACCGTCTGCTGGTGGAGTCGGCGCAGTGGCGATCGGCCGGCATGGAGCGCGCCGGCGGCCGTGACCGGCAGCTGCGCCTGTTCCGCGAGCGCGAGGCGGTGCCGGCAGCGGGAAGCATGCCGGCTTCCGGCCTGGTGCCGCCGTTCTTCTCGCTCACCCGCACCCTGGTGCTGGGCCTGGATGCACGGGTGCGCAACGAGCTGGTGCGCCTGTCCGATCCGCGCGCCCCGCTGTCCCTGGACGTCGCGTTGCTCCCCGGCGAGACGCCGGTGAGCAACGTCACCAGTGGAAACGGTACCGTGCGCGCCACCTTCGCCGCCGGCCAGGACCGTTTTGCCTGGGAATCGCTGCTCGCGCTGACCAGTCCCTATCGCCTGGAGGCGCCGGTGGATGCCAACCGGGTGGAGCGCTGGCAACTGGATGCCGGCACCCGCTGGCACGTCCGCCACGAAGGTGTCAGCCCGGTCCTGACCGGTGGCGGCGAAGGCCCGGTGAAGACCTGGTACCCCTGGCCGGGAGAAGTGCTGTCGCTGTCGCTGGAACGACCCGACGGTGTGGCCGGGCCGACCCTGACCATCGATCGCAGCCGGCTCGACCTGACCCCCGGCCGCCAGGGCACGCTGGCCAGTCTCGGCGTGTCGCTGCGCAGCAGCCAGGGTGGCAACCACGAACTGACCCTGCCCGCGGGCGTGGACGTGCAGCAGTTGCGGGTGGATGGCCAGGTGCTCCCGGTGGACCCTGGCCAGCGGATGCTGCGCATCCCGCTGCGACCCGGCACGGTGGAGGTGGCGGTGGAGTGGCGCAGCGAGGCGGCGATGGACAATGTCTACCGCTCGCCGACCGTGGATCTCGGCGCGCCCAGCGTCAACAGCACCATCGCCGTGCACCCCGATGCCGGGCGCTGGCTGTTGTGGGTGCACGGGCCTGCCCTGGGGCCGGCCATCCTCTACTGGGGGCTGCTGGCCTTCGTGCTGGCGGCGTCCCTTGGCCTTGCGCGCATGACCTCGTTGCCGGTGCGCTGGTGGGAGTGGTTCGTGCTCGGCGCCGGCATCGTCCACGGCAGCCTGTGGTTCGCCCTGCCGATCCTGGCCTGGTTCGTGCTGGCCGAACGCCGCGGACGCATGCACGAAGGCACCGGCAAGGCGACCTTCAACCTGGCGCAGCTGGCCCTCGTCGCGCTGACCCCGCTGATGCTGTGGGCGCTGGTGGCGGCGGTGGAGACCGGCCTGCTCGGCAGCCCCGACATGCAGGTTTCCGGCAACGGCTCCGGCGCCGGCAACCTGGCCTGGTACCAGGACCGCAGCGAGTCTACCCTGGCCGGGGTCAGCGTGGTCTCGGTGCCGATGCTGGCCTATCGCCTGCTGATGCTGGCCTGGTCGCTGTGGCTGGCCTTCAGCGTGTTTCGCTGGCTGCGCTGGGGCTGGCAGTGCTTCTCCCGGGGCGGCACCTGGCGCGCCATCCGCTGGCGTCCGGCACGCCAGGCCAGCGCCGGCAAGGATACCGGGTCCTGATGTCGTCCTGACGTCCGCGGGCGACTTCCCGGCGGTTTCGGAGCGGTTCCTGCCCAGTTCCCGATGGTTTCCCGCGTCGGAACGCCGCTGGCAGCAGTTGACCGCGGCGGCCGCCGGGCGCACACTACGGCGTTGTCATAAAACTGTAACAATTCCCGACCAGGCGTCCGTCCGTTCGATACACGGCGTCGCAGTCCGTGCCCCGTGCCCGCTGACGATGACCGAAATCCCCGACCGGCAGGTGGATGAACCGGTCGGCAGGCTATCGAAGGTATGTCCGCGACCCTCCTCCTGGTACACATCATCGGCACCGTAGCGCTGCTCCTGTGGGGCATGCGCATGGTCCGCACCGGCGTCGAGCGCGCCTTCGGCACCCGCCTGCGCGTGCTGCTCCAGCGCTGGCTGAAGAGCCGCCTGGTGGCGCTGTTTTCCGGCCTCGTCATCACCCTGGCCATGCAGAGCAGCACGGCCACGGCATTGCTGGTCAACGGCTTCGTGATGCGCGGCGCGGTGGCCACCAGCGCGGCGCTGGCCCTGCTGCTCGGCGCCGACATCGGCACCACCCTGGTGGCGGCGGTGCTTTCCTTCGACCTGTCCTGGCTGTCGCCGATGCTGATCGGGGCCGGCTTCATCGTGCACAGCACCACCGAGCGCTCCGGCGCGCGGCAGGGCGCGCGCATGGCCATGGGCCTTGGCGTGGTGCTGCTGGCGCTGCAGCTGCTGCGTGGCTACACCGGCGAACTGACCGAATCCCACGTGCTGCCCATCGTGCTGCGCGAGCTGTCCGACGAGCCGGTGATCGCGGTGGTGGTGTTCGCGCTGGTCACCTGGCTGCTGCATTCCAGCCTCGCCGCGGTGCTGTTCACCGTGTCGCTGGCGGCGGCCGGCGTCATCGACACCCGCATGGCACTGATCCTGGTGCTCGGCGCCAACCTCGGCGCCGGCCTGCCGGCCTGGTCGGCCACCGCCGGCCAGGGCGCCCCGGCGCGCCGGGTGCCGCTGGGCAACCTGATGTTCCGCGCCACCGGCGTGGTCGCGCTGCTGCCCTTCGTCGATCTCTTGGTCGGCTACGTCGAGCCGATGAACCTGTCCGCCTCGACCCTGGCGGTAGGTGCGCACATTGCCTTCAACCTGCTCATCGCGGCGGTGTTCCTGCCCTTTCTCGGGCCGCTGGGCGCCATGCTCGAGCGGCGCATGCCGATGGATCGCGGCGACCAGCAGGACGCCGGCGGCTCGCGGCTGCTGGAACAGGACTACAACGGCGACCTGGATACCGCGCTGTCCATGGCCGCGCGCGAGACCATTCGCCTGTGCGACCTGGTCGAGGACATGTACCGCGACCTGATCACCGCCCTGTGCGAGAACGACCGCATGCTGGCCAAGGACATCGCCGCCCGCGATGACCGCGTGGACCGGCTGCACCGCGAGATCAAGCTGTTCGTGACCCGCGCCACCCGCGACGAGATGAACGAGGAGCAGAGCCGGCGGGCGACGCAGATCCTCACCTTCGTCACCGACCTGGAGCACATCGCCGACATCGTCGAGTCCAGTGCCGGGCATGCCCGGCGCAAGGCGGTGCGCGGATTGAATTTCTCCGAGGCAGGCATGGCCGACCTGCGCCGCCTGCACGAGAACGTGCTGCATACCATGCACGTGGCCTTCGACGTGTTCATGTCCGGGGACAGCGCCAGTGCCGCCCGCCTGATCGAGGAGAAACGCACCATCGGCCGCATGGAGCGCGCGCTGGAACGCTCGCACCTGCACCGGCTGCGCGACGGCCTGCAGGAGAGCATCGAGACCAGTTCCTTCCACCAGGACGTGCTGCGCGACCTCAAGCGGGTGCATTCCCACCTGGTCTCGGTGGCCTATGCCATCGTCGGCAGCGCTGGCGCGGGTGCGACCACGGAGGACGATGCCGCCGGCGCGAAGCCGGCCTGAAGCAGCGCTACGCCTTCGCCGACCAGCGGAATCCCGGGCAGGCGAAGTCCGGCCAGGCGCGGTAGCGTCGGCAGACTTCGTCCAGGCCGCCGGCGGCCTGTTCGATTTCCTCGCCGTGGATGCCGCTGGTCACCAGCAGCGTGGACAGCCCGGCATCGGTGCCGCCGCGGATGTCCGTTTCCAGTCCGTCGCCCACCGCCAGCCAGCGTCCGCCGCTGGTCACCGCCTGCCGGGCCAGGGCGTAGATCGGCGCATGCGGCTTGCCCAGCCATTCCACCACGCCGCCCAGCGCGGCATAGTCGCGGGCAATGGCGCCGGCGGAGATGCCGAGGACGCCACGGCGGATCGCCACCTGGTCGGGGTTGGCGCACAGCATCGGCAGGCGGGCGGCGTGGGCCTCGGCCAGCAGCGGGCGAAACGCCCGGGTGTCCGGCGGCCCGCTCTCCGAACCGGTGTTGAGGATGAAGTCGGCGGCGGCGGGTTCCTCGACGAAGTCGAGGTCGAGGTCGGCGATGACACCGGCGCTGCGACGCGGACCGAGGAAGTAGCAGCGCCGGCCGTAGCCGCCGCGGTCGGCCTCGTGCAGCTTCTGCCAGGCCATTTCCCCGGAGCACAGCAGGTGGTCGTAGTGACCGGGTTCGATGCCGTGCTCGGCGAGTTCCCGGGCAAGACCGTCGATGCGCCGGGCGGCATTGGACATGACGATCACCCGGCGGCCACGTCGGCGCAGCTCGGCCAGGCAGTCGATGGCGCCGGGGCAGGCCTGGTCGCCGTCGTGCAGCACGCCCCACACGTCGACCACGAAGACCTCGTACGCGTCGGCAACCTCGCCGATGCCGTCGACGGACCTGGTCACCGCGACCTAGATGATGGCATGCCGCACCCTGGCCGAGACCCACTCGCTGACCACCACGGTGGCCAGGATGGCGAGCAGGATCACCGACACCTGGGTCCAGGCCAGGGTGGAGATGGAAGCGTCGAGTTGCAGCCCGATGCCGCCGGCCCCGACCAGGCCGAGCACGGTGGACTCGCGGATGTTGATGTCCCAGCGGAAGATGCTGATGCCGGCAAAGGCGGGCATCACCTGCGGCACGATGCCATAGGCCAGCACCTGGCCGCCGGCGGCGCCGGTGGCGGTGACCGCCTCGACCTGCTTCTCGTCGATCTCCTCGATGGCCTCGTAGAGCAACTTGGCGCAGAAACCGATGGAGCGGAAGCCGATGGCGAGAATGCCGGCGACCACGCCGGGCCCGATGATGGTCACCAGCATCAGCGCCCACAGCAGCGAGTTGATCGAGCGCGAGGAGACGATGATGAACAGTGCCACCGGGCGCACGAAGAGCACGCTCGGGGTGGTGTTGCGGGCGGCGCAGAAGGCCACCGGAACGGCGAACACCAGCGCCATCAAGGTGCCGAGGGTGGCGATGTTGAGGGTGTCCCACAGCGGCATCCACAACTCGTTCATGTAGCTCCACTTCGGCGGCGACATGCGTGCGCCGAGGTCGGCCGCCTGGCGCGGTGCATCGGTGACGAACATCCAGATGGTCTTCTCGGAGATCAGCCGCCAGCAGTAGACGAAGATCGCCACGCCCACCAGCCACGCCGCCCAGATGGCCAACTGGGTGCCGCGATCGCGGCGCTGCCAAACCTTCAGGTCACCCTGGTTCCTGACCGCCATTACTGCACCCACTTGCGGACATAGCCGGAACTGTATTCCACCGCCATGACGATGCCGATGATGATCAGCAAGATGGCGGCGGCGGAGTCGTACTCGTAGCGGTCGAAGGAGGTCAGCAGGGTGGCGCCGATGCCGCCGCCGCCGACGATGCCGACCACTGCCGACTCGCGGAAGTTGATGTCGAAGCGGTACAGGCCAAGGCCGATCATGCGCGGCAGCACCTGTGGCAGCACGGCGTAGACGAGCCACTGCCACCAGGAGGCGCCGGTGGCGCGGACCGCCTCGGCCTGGGTGGCGTCCATGTCCTCGATGTCCTCGGCCAGCAGCTTGCCGTAGAAGCCGATGGTGGCCAGGGACAGCGCCAGGAAGCCGGCGAAGGGACCGAAGCCGAACAGCTTGACGAAGAAGATGGCGAGGATGACCTCGGGAAAGGTTCGCGACAGCGCCACCACCGCGCGACAGACCAGGTAGACCGGTCGCGGCGAGAGGTTCTTGGCCGCGCCCAGCGCTACCGGGATGGACAGCGCGATGCCGACCACGGTGGACGTCACCGTCATCCACAGGCTCTCGTAGATGCCGTCGAGAATCTCGCCGGTGCGCGAGGTGAAGTCGGGCGGGAAGAACGAGGCGATGAAGCGCTGGCCACGCGGAACGCCGTCGACGATGCGGCCCCAGTCGATGTCGATGGTGCCGAAGGCCAGCGCCAGGTAGACCGCGCTGCCCAGCCACAGCGACCAGCGCAGCAGCGGGTTGGCGATGAACGGTGGTCGGCGCCAGCGACGCGACGGGGCAGCCTCGGTCACGGCGCCTTGCTCATCAGTCGTTCGCGCTCCCGACGCTCATCCTCGCTGAGTTCGTCGTCGTCCACCCTGTCGATGGTGGCGGTCCAGTCCTCTTCACCGTAGATGGTGGTGAGCACGTCGGGGCCGAGGCCGGAAGGCGGTCCGTCGTAGACGATGCTGCCGGCCTGCAGGCCGACGATGCGGCGGGCGAACATTTCCGCCAGCAGCACGTCGTGGATGTTGATGATCGCGGCCAGGCCGCGTTCCTCGCACAGTTCGCAGACCAGGCGCATGATCTGGCGCGAGGTCTTCGGGTCGAGGCTGGCGGTGGGTTCGTCCACCAGCAGCAGTTCCGGCTCCTGGATCAGTGCGCGGGCAATGCCGACACGCTGGCGCTGGCCACCGGACAACTCGTCGGCGCGCTTGTCCACCATGTGGTCGAGGCCGACACGTTCGAGCAGGCGGAAGGCCTCGTCGATGTCGCGTTGCGGAAACTTGCGGAAGTAGCTGCGCCAGAAGCCGGTGTAGCCAAGCCGGCCGGAGAGTACGTTTTCCATCACCGTCAGGCGTTCGACCAGGGCGTATTCCTGGAAGATCATGCCCATGCGTCGGCGTGCCGCGCGAAGCGGCGACTTGCCCAGCCGGGTGACGTTGAGATCACCGAGGTAGACGTCGCCGCTGGTCGGTTCCACCAGCCGGTTGACACAGCGGATGAGGGTGCTCTTGCCGGCTCCGGACGGCCCGATCAGCGCCAGCACCTGGCCACGGGGAACGGTGAGGTCGATGCCGGTGAGGGCGCGGTCCCCGGTTCGGTACTGTTTGACCAGTTTCTCCAGTCGAAGCATGGCGGGTCCGTGTTCCTGGGGGAAGGTCGTCCGGCACGGCGCGGGCGCCGTGCCGGACACGGTCGGCTACTTGCAGTCGTAGGTGACGTCGTTGGCGGTGTCGATCTTGCGGATGATGTCCCAGTCGGTCTTGTGGGCAATGCTGATGAACTTGCCCTCGGCCTTGAACTCTTCCTGCAGCGTCGAGCCTTCCCACGGGAAGGTGAAAAAGGCCTGCTTGATCTTCGCCACCAGGGTCGGGTCGAGGTTGTGGGCGTGGCCGTAGCCGGTGGTGGGGAAGGTGGCCGACTTGTAGACGGTGCGGATCTTGGCCGGATCGACCACGCCGCGGTCGAACATGCGCTTCATCACCGAGTTGGCGATGGCGGCGGCCTCGTAGTCGCCGTTGGCGACACCGAGCACCGAGTTGTCATGCTTGCCGGAGAAGGTCGGTTCGAAGTCGGTTTCCGCGACCAGGCCGAACTCGGACTTCAGCAGTGCCGAGGGCGCCTTGAAGCCGGAGTTGGAGGTCGGCGCGGTAAAGGCCATGGAGCGGCCCTTGATGTCCGCGGGGGACTGGATGTCGCTGTCGGCGGGAACGATGATTTCCATCTCGTAGCCGAAGGAACCGTCGTTGGCGGCCATCATGGCGAAGGGCACGAAGCCGGCGCAGGAAACCGCCACCGGGTTGGAGCCGGTGTTGAAGCCGGCCACGTGCAACCGCCCGGAACGCATCGCCTCGAGCTGGGCGGCATTGGACTGTACCGGGAAGAACACCACCTTCTTGCCGGTCAGTTCGGCCATGTGGTTGATGAAGCCGTCCCAGACCTTCTGGTAGACGGCCGGATCCTCCACCGGGGTATAGGCGAAGATGATGGTGTCCGGGTCCACCCACTTCGCCTGGTCCAGCGGCAGGTCGGCGGTGAGATCGCCGTCACGATCGCAGTACTGTGCATCCAGCGTACCGCGCGGGCAGTCCTCCTGGGCGGCGGCGGCGAAGGGAAAGGCCATCGCGGCGAGCAGCGCAAGGGGAGCAAGGCGCAGGGTCTTGGGCATGATGTATCCTCCGGTAGGGTGCAGGGCACCGGGCGCCCGGTGGCATGCGCCTCTCGGGCATTGCCGGCCGGGTACCCCGCGCCGCGTGCAACAGGGCGTACAGGGTAAAATGTACCGGCCAGCGGAACGCGAACCCTTAAACTTCTGGCCTGCGGGTGCGCGGGATGCCGTTGACTTGCGGCTTTTCTTCGCTGCGCTCCCACCGGCTGGGCGGCGACCGCCTGCTGGCCGGATCGAAATGTAACACCACTTTGTGAACGAATCATCACAAAAGCTTCACCATGCAACCCCTGCGAAATCTGCCTGAATCCGACTGGCGCAGGGTGCGCGGCGTGTTCACCGACATCGACGACACGCTGACCACCGACGGCCACCTCACCGCCCAGGCCTACGACGCCCTGGCCCGCCTGCACGCGGCCGGCTACCGGGTGATCCCGGTGACCGGGCGGCCGGCTGGCTGGTGCGACCACATTGCCCGCATGTGGCCGGTCACCGCGGTGGTCGGCGAGAACGGCGCCCTGTACTTCCACCGCGAGGCTGGCCACGGCCGCCTGCGGCGACACTATGCCTTCGACGGCGAGGAACGCCAGGCCAACGTGGCGAAGCTGGCCGGGATCCGCCGCCAGGTGCTCGACGAGGTGCCCGGCTGCGGCATCGCCTCCGACCAGGACTACCGGGTAGCGGACCTCGCCATCGACTTCTGCGAGGACGTGGCGCCGCTCGACGATGCCGCCATCGACCGGATCGTGGCCATCGCCGAGTCCCACGGCGCCACCGCCAAGGTCAGCTCCATTCATGTCAACATCTGGTTCGGCGACTTCGACAAGCTGAGCATGACGCGGCGGCTTGCCCGGGAGCTGTTCGACGAGGACGACGACGCCCTGCGCCGTCACTACGTGTTCGTCGGCGACTCGCCCAACGACGTGCCGATGTTCGAATTCTTTCCCCTCGGCATCGGCGTGGCCAATGCCGGGCAGTTTCTCGAACGGATGCGCACGCCGCCTTCCTACCTGGCACCGTCCGCCTGTGGCGCGGGCTTTGCCGAGATTGCCCATCGACTGCTGGCGGCCGGGTCGATGGCGGAGAACGACCGATGAGCGATCCTGCCGTGGACTACCTGCGCTACCGCGTGGCGCCGGGCGAAAAGGTTGGCCTGGTGAAGCGCGATACCCGCGAAGACCAGGGCCTCGACGAGGACCAGGCGAAACAGATCTACAAGCGCAACACCAAGCGGCTGGACAACCTGCAGGAACGGCTCTTCGCCGAGTCCCGCCAATCGCTGCTGGTGGTGTTGCAGGCCATGGACACGGCGGGCAAGGACAGCACCATTCGCAAGGCGATCACCCCCTTCAACCCGCAGGGATGCCGGGTCACCGGCTTCAAGAAGCCCACCGACAAGGAACTCGCCCACGACTTCCTGTGGCGCGTGCACGAGCACGTACCGCCGCGCGGTTCCATCGGCGTGTTCAACCGTTCCCACTACGAGGACGTGCTGGTGGTGCGGGTCCACCAGCTGGTGGCGGCGGACGAGATCGAGGCCCGCTACCACCGCATCAACGAGTTCGAGCGACTGCTGGCCGATGCCGGCACCCGCATCATCAAGATCATGCTGCACGTGTCCAGGGACTACCAGCTCGAACGTCTGCGCCTGCGCCTGGAAGACCCGGAGAAGCACTGGAAGTTCAATCCCGCCGACCTGGCCGAGCGGGAGCGCTGGGACGACTACATGGCGGCCTACGAGGTGGCCCTGTCGCGCTGCTCCACCGACGACGCGCCCTGGTACGTGGTGCCGGCGGAAAAGCGCTGGTTCCGCGATGCGCTGGTGACCCAGTTGCTGCACGACACCCTGGTGGAGATGGATCCGCGCTTCCCGCCGCCGGACTTCGACCCGGCGGACTATCCCCCCGACTCGCTGCGCTGACCGGCCCGCCGATGGCCGGCCTGCCGTTGCCCGCGCGCTGGAAGCGTCGGCCGCATGCACCGGCCAGCCTCGGCGTGCGTCGTGGCCAGGGCATGGCGGAGCTGGCCGGCTACGGGCTGCTCGCCGTGCTGGTGGCCGCGGTCTCGGCCCGCGGCGGCAGCGAGGGCTACCTGCTCGGCGGCGTGCTGGTGGCGGCGCTGGTGCCCTACCTGCTGCGCGGCTGGCGGATCGCCAGCGGGGCCGGGCAGCTGCGGGCCGACCCGGTGGCCGGTGGCTTCACCCTCGGCGGTGACGTGCTGGTGCGCTTCGACGAGCTGGCCGCGTTGCACACGCGCATGGTCAATGCCGGCTGCGGGGAATTCCAGCTCGTTGCCGAGACCCGGGATGGCGGCCGGCAGGTGCTGTACGAGGGCGCGCCCACCAATGCCGCCTGGCGCAGCGTCGAGCAGATGGCGCGCCTGGCCGGCGTGCCCCATCACCACCGGCTGTGAGCTTCGCCATGCCCGGATCCTGGCACACCCGCCCGATCGCCTGGTTGAGCCTGCTCGTGCTGCTGGTGGCCTGGCTGCCCGGCGAGGCACTGTCCTGCCGCTGCCGGCCGCTGACCCTGTCCGGCCATTTCGCCGCCGCTGACCATGTCTTCTTCGCCACCCTGCGCGGTGTCTCGCCGCTGGACGGCGACATCGCCCTGGCATTCGAGGTGCACGGCTCGCCGTACAAGGGGCAGCTGGACCGGACCTGGCGCACTGCCGCCCAGGCCGCCGCCTGCGGCCTGCCCCTCGCCGTCGGTGGGCGCTACCTGGTCTTCGCCGTCGACGGCGAGGAGGCCGGGCAGGCCCGGGTCGGCACCTGCGACGGCAGCCGGCGGCTGGACGACAACGGCGACGTGCCCGACTTCGTCGACGTGCCCGGGCGCCACGTGCCGCGCCAGCTCGAAGCCATGGCGGCGATGCAGGGCGGTCCGTTGAGCGGTCTTCCCGGCGCCGATGCCCTGCGCGGCCTGCTGGTCGCCGGGACGGAGACGCTGGCACTGGCGCCGCGCGCCGGCGGCGAGGCCGCCGAAACGGTGCCGGTGTCGGCGCTGTTGCGCCGCGAGGTGGCCTACGAGGAACCGGCCGTGGTGGTTACGGCGCAGGCGCAAGAGGGCTGGTACCGGGTTCGCCTGGGTGATCGCAGCGCCTGGGTGCACGCCCCGGCGGCGGTGTTCCACCGCTACCCGGAGGTGGCCGTCAACCGGCTCAACTACCTGACCGCGGCCTGGGACGGCGTGCTCTGGCCGCAGCCGGGCGCGGGCCTGCCGTTCCGCCTCGCCCGCGACGGCGACGAGGTCCCGGCCCGGGTGCTGGGCGTGACCTGGCTGGCCGGTCATCCGTGGCTGCAGGTGGACGTGCTCGGCGCCGACCCCTGCCAGGGTGGCACGCCCGCGTCGCGCGCCGGCGGCTACCTGCCTGCCTACGGCATCGACGGCGAGCCCACCGCCTGGTTCCATGCCCGGGGCTGCTGACATGGACACGCTGCCGGCGGCGGCGCGGCGGCTGGTGCAGCGTCACGACCTCGTCCCGCACCCGGAGGGTGGCTGGTACCGTCGCGTGGTGACCTCGGCGACGGTGGTGGCTACCGAACGCGGTTCGCGACCGGCCATGACCTCCATCCTGTTCCTGCTCAGCGGCGCCCCTGGCCGGCCGCACCGGGTGTCCAGCGACGAGGTCTGGCATCACCTTGACGGTGATGACCTGGTGCTTGCCCAGCTGGTCGACGGCCAGCTCGACGAGCGGGTACTGGGCGCCGGCGGCGAGCCGCTGGCACAGGTGGCGGCGGGGCGCTGGCAGGCCGCCCGCTGCCCGGGGCGCTACGCGCTGGCCGGGTGCACCGTGGCGCCGGGCTTCGACTTCGACGATTTCGAACTCGCCGACGATGGCCAACTGGCAACGCTGCTCGAACAGGCACCGGGATTCGCCGCCTACCTGCGTTGACAACCACCGCCGGTGACGACAATAGTGTCCGGGCCAACCTGCCAGGGAGTCCAACCGCCATGAACCACGTCGTCCCATCCGTGCCGCTGCCGGCCGTCTTCGTCGAGCGGCTCGTGGATCGCTTCGGCGACCGCGCCGGCTTCGGCGATGCCCTGCGCACGCGCTTCGGCAAGGACGAGTCCTACCACCCGTCGGTGCCCCCGGACGTGGTGGTGACGGTGGCCGACACCGCCGAGGTGTCGGCACTGCTCGCGCTGTGCAACGAGTACCGCGTGCCGGTCATCCCCTACGGCGCCGGCACCAGCCTGGAGGGCAGCGTGTCGGCGCTGCACGGCGGCGTGGCCATCAACCTGCAGGAAATGAACCAGGTGCTCGCGGTGCACGCCGAGGATCTCGACGTGGTGGTCCAGCCCGGTGTCACCCGCCGCCAGCTCAATGCCTACCTGCGCGACAGCGGGCTGTTCTTCCCCGTGGACCCCGGCGCCGATGCCTCCATCGGCGGCATGATCTCCACCCGCGCCTCGGGCACCAACGCGGTGCGCTACGGCACCATGCGCGAGAACGTGCTTTCGCTGGAGGTGGTGATGGCCGACGGCCGCGTGGTGCGCACCGGCTCGCGGGCACGCAAGTCCGCGGCCGGCTACGACCTCACCCACCTGCTCACCGGTGCCGAGGGCACCCTTGGCGTGATTACCGAGATCACCCTGCGCCTGTACGGCCTGCCCGAGGCGATCTCCTCGGCGGTGTGCAACTTTCCCGACCTCGACGACGCCGTCAACACGGTGATCGAGACCATCCAGTTCGGCGTGCCGGTGGCCCGCATCGAGTTGCTCGACGCGGTCCAGGTGGATGCCATCAACCGCTATTCGAAGACCGACTACCCGGTGGCGCCGACCCTGTTCCTGGAGTTCCACGGCAGCGAGGCCTCGGTGGCCGAGCAGGCCGAGACGGTGGCAGAACTTGCCGCCGGGCACGGTGGTGGTGCCTTTCACTGGACCACCAACACCGAGGAGCGCAACCGCCTGTGGCGGGCACGTCACGATGCCGCCTATGCCTGCAAGGCGCTGCGGCCGGACGGCCAGATCTGGGCCACCGATGTCTGCGTGCCGATCTCCCGTCTCGCCGAGTGCATTGCCGCCACCCGCGCCGACCTCGACGCCAACCAACTGGTGGCCCCCATTGTCGGCCATGTCGGCGACGGCAACTTTCACCTCGTCCTGCTGGTCGATCACGAAGACGCCGACGAGGTCGAGCGCGCCCGCGCGGTGCACGAACGCATGGTGCACCGGGCCATCGACATGGGCGGTACCTGCACCGGCGAGCACGGCATCGGTCATGGCAAGCTCGACTTCCTCGAGCGCGAGAAGGGCGAGGCGGTGGAGGTGATGCGCATGGTCAAGCAGGCCCTGGACCCCAACGGCATCATGAACCCGGGCAAGGTACTGCGCGCGCGGCCGGCACAGGTCGCGCCGCGATCGACGACAACGGCATAAGGAGACTCCCTTGGCGAGCGAGCACTGGCGGATCGAGAAGACCGTCGCCCATTCCCCCCGTGGCGTGGTGGTCAGCCAGCACTACCTGGCCGCCGAGGTCGGCGCCGAGATCCTGCGCGCCGGCGGCAATGCCATCGACGCCGCGGTGGCCGCCAGCTTTGCCGTCGGCGTGGTCGAGCCGTGGATGAGCGGCATCGGCGGCGGTGGCCTGATGATCTCGATGGCGCCGGGGGCCTCGCGGGCCGAGTCCATCCACTTCGGCATGCGCGCCGGGCACGGGCTCGACCCCGCCGACTACCCGTTGTCCGGCGGTGTCGGCGGCGACCTGTTCGCCTGGCCCGCGGTGGTCGACGACCGCAATGTCCACGGACCGTACTCGGTGGCCATCCCGGGGCAGGTGGCCGGCATGGCGCTGGCCCACCAGCGCCACGGCCGCATGCCCTGGCGCGCGCTGCTGGAACCGGCGGTGACGCTGGCCGGGCAGGGCGTGGAGGCGGACTGGGTGGCCACCGTGCGCATCGCCGCGGCCGCCCCGGTGCTCAGCCGCTACCCGTCCAGCGCATCCATCTACCTGCCCGGCGGCTTCGTGCCCGCCGGCCAGTGGGGTGGTCCGCCGCCCCGGCTTGAGAACCCGTCGCTGGCCGCCACCCTGGAGCAGCTGGCCCGGGCCGGCGGCGAGGATTTCTACCGCGGCGAACTGGCCCGGCAACTGGTGGCGGACTTCGACGCGGTGGGCATCGGCATCGATGCCGACGACCTTGCCGGCTACCCGGCGACACTGTCCGAGGCCCTGGCCATCCCCTACCGCGACGCCCGCGTGCATGCCGACGGTAGCTTGACCGGCGGGCCGTCGCTGCGCCGCGTGCTCGCCGACCTCGATGCCCTGGCGCCGCGCGCCGAGGCCGACGCCCACTGGTACCTGGCCCTCGCCGAATCCCTGCACGGCGCCTTCGGCGAACGCTTCGACGGCATGGGCCACGATGCCCTCGATCCCGCCTGCACCACCCACCTGAGCGTGGTCGACGGCGACGGCCACGCGGTGTCCCTGACCCAGACCCTGCTGTCGGTGTTCGGCAGCAAGGTCACCCTGCCGTCCACCGGCATCCTGATGAACAACGGCATCATGTGGTTCGACCCGCGGCCGGGCGGCGCCAATGCCCTGGCTCCTGGGGCGACACCGCTGGCCAACATGTGCCCGGTGGTGATCGAGGGCGGTGACACGCGCACCGCCCTCGGCGGCTCCGGCGGGCGTCGCATCATCGGCGCGGTGGCCCAGGCCTGCGCCGGCCTGGTGGATTTCCGGCACGATCTCGCCACCGCCCTTGGCATGCCGCGCATCGATGTCAGCGGCGCCGCCGCGATGACCCTGGACCCGCGCCTGTCCGACGAAGTCCGTGCCGCCCTGTCGGCCCGCTACACGACCCGCACCGCCCAGGCGATGGTGTATCCCAACCTGTTCGGCTGTCCCAACGCGGCCAGCTTCCGGCAGGGGCAGGGGGCCAGCGGCATGCCCTTCCAGCATTCGCCGACCTCCGCCGCCATCGGTGCCTGAACGATGACCGATGCGACCACCGCCGGCGGCGTGCTGGACCACCTCGACACCCCCTGCCTGCTGCTCGACCGTGACCGGCTGGCCGCCAACGCCGAGCGCTTCCTGGCCATTGCCCGGCTGCACGACATTGCCCTGCGTCCCCACCTGAAGACCAGCAAGTGCGTGCAGGCCGCCCGCCTGCTGGTCGGCGATCGCCTCGATGCGCCGGTCACCGTGTCCACCCTGGCCGAGGCCGAGTACTTCGCCGCCGCCGGCTACCGCGACATCCTCTATGCCGTGGGCATGGCCCCGGGCAAGTTCGAACGCGCCGCCAGCCTCGCCCGCCAGGACGGCATGCAGCTGACCCTGTTGACCGACAACGTCGACACCGTCGAGGCCGCGATCGCGGCCGCTGCCCGGCTCGACGTTCGCTTCGACTTTCTGGTCGAGGTCGACTGCGGCGACGGCCGCGGCGGCGTGCTGCCGGACAGCGCCGCCCTGCTCGAGGTCGCCGGCCGCCTGCACCAGGCCGTTGGCACCACCCTGCGCGGGGTCATGACCCATGCCGGGCAGAGCTACGACAGCCGCGAGCCGTCGGTGGTGGCGGAGATTGCCGAGCAGGAGCGGCGCTCGGCGGTGAGCGCCGCCGAGCGCCTGCGTGCCCACGGCATGCCGGTGGGCGTGGTCAGCGTCGGCTCCACGCCGACGGTGGCCTTCGCCCGATCCTTCGAGGGCGTCAGCGAGGCACGCTGCGGCGTGCATGCCTTCTTCGATCTCGACCAGTACGCACGCGGCGTGTGCCACTGGTCCGACCTGGCCCTGAGCGTGCTGGCCACCGTCATCGGCCACAACCGTGCCAGCGGCATCGTGCTGGTGGACGCCGGCGGGCTG
Source organism: uncultured Gammaproteobacteria bacterium (assembly GCA_964350265.1). GTDB lineage: Bacteria > Pseudomonadota > Gammaproteobacteria > Arenicellales > CAJQKF01 > BQJD01. The sequence continues at coordinate 88,726 of CAYGJZ010000005.1, forward strand.
GCACTGTCCAAGGACGTCAGTGCCCATCACTTCCTGCCCGATGCCGGCCTCGGCTATGTCTGCGACGCCGAGCTGGTGCGGCTGGGCACGCTGTCGGTCAACGCGGTCAACCAGGAGCACGGCAAGATCAAGGTGAGCGACGAACGCTGGTTCGCCGAGTTGCCGGTGGGCCGCCGGCTGCGCATCGTGCCCAACCATGCCTGCTATACCGCGGCTGCCTATCCCGGCTACCAGGTGCTGGCCGATGGCCAGGTGACCGACTACTGGGCGCGCTGCAACGGCTGGTAGGCAGGCCCGCCGTCGGGCCGCGGGTCAGGCGCGGGTGACCTCGCCGAGACCGGCGGCGCGGGCCAGGCGCAGCGCCACGGTGGCGATGGCAGTGTCCTGGGCGCCGGTGCCGGTGAGGTCGCACAGGGTCACCTGGCGCGGGTTGGCGCGGCCGGGGTGACGGCCGCTGACGATGTCGCCGAGCTCCACCGGTTCGATGTCGCCGAGGTAGCCGGCGGCACGGGCGCTGGCCAGTTCGCCGAGCACTTCCACCTGGGAAAGCCGGTCGCAGGCATACAGGTCGACGTCGCGCAGCACCCGCGGGTCGATCTCGTTCTTGCCGACCTGGTCCGAGCCCATGGCGGTGACGTGCAGGCCCGGGTGCAGCCAGTCCGCCTCGAGCAGCGGCGTGCGCGAGGCGGTGGTGGTGATGACCAGTTGGCTTTGCGCCACCGCGTCCGCGGCATCGCCGGCGACGCCGGCCTCGACGCCGAGCTTCGCCCCGATGTCCCGTGCACAGGCGGCGGCCCGGTCCGGGTCGCGGGCGCAGACATGCACCCGGCGAAAGGGTCGCACCAGGCGTGCCGCCTCGACCTGCAGGCGCGCCTGCGCGCCGCTGCCGAAGACGGTCACGGTGTCCACCTCGGCGGGTGCCAGGTGACGCGCCGCCACCGCCCCGGCCGCCGCGGTGCGGATGTCGGTGAGGTAGCCGTTGTCCAGCATCAGCGCATCCACCAGCCCGGTCCGCGCCGAGAACAGGATCACCAGGCCGTTGAGGCTTCTCAGCCCGATCTTCGGGTTGTCGAAGAAGCCCGGGCTGACCTTGATCGCGAAGCCGTCGAAGCCGGGCAGGTAGGCGGTCTTCACGTCCACCTCGCCGTTGGCATCCTCGATCGCCATGGACAGGATCGGCGGCATCACCACCGCGCCGCCGGCCAGGGTGGCGAAGGCCGACTCGATGACGTCGACGACCTCGTCGTCCAGGGCCACGCAGCGGCGCAGGGCGGCTTCGTTCAGGACCAGGATGTCACGCATGGATGCCGCCCCCCACCACCTCGCCGCCGATCTCCAGCGCTTCGCCGGCGATGATGCGGGTGTAGCGGTCCATGTCGACGTTGGCGCCGGTGACCAGGAAGACGGTGTGGCCGCGTGGCCGCAGCTGGCCGCTGGCGATGGCGCCGTGGGCCACCGCGGCGGCGCCCTCGGCAATGATGCGTTCGACCCGGTACAGCGACTGCATGCCGGCGTAGATGGCGTTCTCGTCGATCTCGATCACCTCGTCCAGGTAGTGTTGGCACAGGGCGAAGGTATGCCGGTTGTGCAGGCCGATGCCACCGCCCAGCGAATCGGCCAGGGTCTCCACCTCGGCAACCTCCACCGGCCGCCCGGCACGCAGCGAGGCGGCCATGGCGGCGCCACGGGTCATGCTGATGCCGACAATGCGCAGCGAGGGCTTGAGCGTCTTCGCCGCCAGCGCCACGCCGGCAGCCAGGCCACCGCCGGACAGCGGCACGACGATGCAGTCGGTGTGCGGCGCATCGAGCAGGATCTCCAGGCCAATGGTGCCCTGGCCGGCGATGACGTCGGCATGGTCGAAGGGCGGAATGTCGGTGAGGCCTTCCTCGGCGACCAGCCGCGCCACCTCCTGCTGGGCCTCGTCCTGGCTGTTGCCGACGCGGCACACCCGCGCGCCCAGCGCCTGCACCGCCGAGACCTTGTTCCCCGGCACCAGCGACGACAGGCAGACGGTGGCGGGAATGCCGAGCATGCGCGCGGCGTAGGCCACCGCGCGGCCGTGGTTGCCGGTGGAGCAGCAGGCCACGCCGCGCCGGCGCTGGCCTTCGTCGAGCCGCGCCAGCGCATGGCTGGCGCCGCGCAGCTTGAAGGCACCGCTGGCCTGCAGGTACTCCGGCTTCAGCCAGGCGTCGATGTCCGGCAACTGGCTGCGCAGCAGCGGCGTGCGCAGCACCATGCCCTCGATGCGACGGGCGGCGTGGAGGATGTCGTCGAAGCGCGGTGCGACCGGTGGCGTGCTGGAATCATTCATCGGGCGCATCATTGTACCGGCGTCGCCACGACGTGCAATGGCTGTCGCAAACGCTACGCATTCGGTGTCGTTGGCGTCGCATCGAGGCGATTTTCGCGGCTGACCGCGCTGGTACACTACGCCCCTTTTGCGCCGCTGCGCCTTCGTCATCCCCGGGATCCGACGGGTCCCCGAACCCGGAGTTCATGCGCCATGCCCGATGTCGAACTGCCCTTTAGCCGCGAGGAGTACGGTGAACGGCTGACCAAGGTCCGTCACGCCATGGAGGCCGAAGGCATCGAGGTGCTGATCACCGTCGATCCCTCCAACATGGCCTGGCTGACCGGCTACGACGGCTGGTCCTTCTACGTGCACCAGGCAGTCATCGTGTCGTTGAGCGATGGCCCGTACTGGTGGGGACGCGGCATCGACGCCAACGGCGCGCGACGCACCGTGTACATGCCCGAGGACAGCATCCTCGAATACGCCGACCACTACGTCATGTCGTCCGACCGGCATCCCATGGATCACCTGTCCAGCTACTTCCGGGACCGCATGTGGGACGTGGTGCGCATCGGCGTGGAGATGGACAACTACTACTTTTCCGCGGCCGCCTTCGAGTCGCTGCGCCACAACCTGCCCAATGCCACCTTCATCGACGCCACCGGGCTGGTCAACTGGCAGCGCGGGGTGAAGTCGGAAACCGAGATCGGCTACATGCGACGCGCCGCGCGCATCGTCGAGAAGATGCACGAGCGCATCGGTGAAAAGATGCAACCGGGGATGCGCAAGAACGACCTGGTGGCGGAAATCTACCACCAGGGCATCAGCGGCGCCGACGGCTACGGTGGCGACTACCCGGCCATCGTGCCGCTGCTGCCCACCGGCGTGGACGCCTCCGCCGCCCACCTGACCTGGGACGACCGCGAACTGAACCGCGGCGCCGGCACCTTCTTCGAGATTGCCGGCTGCTACAAGCGCTACCACGTGCCGCTGTGCCGCACCACCTACCTCGGCGAGCCGCCGCGGGAGATGGTGGAGGCCGAGCAGGCCATCATCGAGGGACTGGAGAACGGCCTGGAAGCGGCGCGCACGGGCAACCGCGCCGCCGACGTCGCCAACGCCTTCTACGCCGCGCTGGAGCGCGCCGGCATCGAGCGCGAAGGCCGTTGCGGCTACCCGGTCGGGCTGTCCTATCCGCCGGACTGGGGCGAGCGGACCATCAGCTTTCGGCAGACCGACAACAGCGTGCTGCTGCCAGGCATGACGTTCCACTTCATGCCTGGCCTGTGGATGGACACCTGGGGCATCGAGATCACCGAGACCATCCTGATCCGCGAGGATGGCCCGGCCGAGTGCCTGGCCAACGTGCCGCGCAAGCT
>CAYGJZ010000006.1:0-26346 GCA_964350265.1 uncultured Gammaproteobacteria bacterium
AGACCAACGTGCTGTCGCTGAACGCCTCGATCCAGGCCGCCATGGCCGGCGAGGCCGGTCGCGGCTTCGCCGTGGTGGCCGACGAGGTGCAGCGCCTGGCCGATCGTTCCGGGCAGGCCTCCCGCCAGATCAACGAGCTGGTCAACACCATCCAGCGCGATACCAACGACGCCGTGACCTCGATGGAACAGGCCACCCGCGAGGTGGTCGAGGGCACCAACCTGGCCGATGCCGCCGGGCGCGCCCTGACCGAGATCGAACAGGAGTCCGAGCAGCTCACCGCGCTGATCCAGGAGACCGCCGAGCAGACCCTGCGACACTCGAAGTCGGCCCAGGAGATTTCCTCGCGAATGACCGCCATCCGCACCGCCACCGACGACGCGGTACAGGGCGTGCGCAGCACCGCGCAGTCGATCAGCAACCTCGACCGCGTGGCGCAGGAACTGCAGGAGTCGGTGGCGGGCTTCACGGTCTAGCCGCGTACCGATGCCGATCATCCATCCGCAACCCGCCTGGTCCTGCGCCTAGCCGATGAGCACGTTACCTACCATCGACGCCGGCACCCTGGGATGGGTGAAGTCGGAAATCGAGGACACCGCGACGCAGGCACGGGAACTGCTCGATCGCTTCGAGCACAACCCCGCCGACCGTTCTCCGATGAATCTGTGTGCCACCCACCTGCACCAGATCTACGGCACCTTGACCATGGTCGAGCTCGACGGCGCGGCGCGGCTGGTGCACGAGTGCGAGCACCTGTCGCAGAAGGTGGCCGATGGCGACGTGGCCTGGCAGGCCGAGGTCTCCACCGCGCTGCGCCGGGCCATGGACGACCTGTCCAGCTACCTCGAAGGACTGCAGTCGTCCCCGGTGCCGTCGCCGCTGCAGCTGGTCGAGCCGATCAACCGCGTGCGCGGTGCCCGCGAGCTCGAGCCGATCCCGGAACTGGAACTGTTCTCCCCGGATCTCGCCGCCCGCCCGCCCGAGGCAACCGCCCAGTCGCGGGTGGATGCGGCGTTGTTCCTCAAGCTCGCCGACGACCTGCGCATTCGCTTCGAGCGAGCCTTGCTCGGCGCCCTGCGCAACCCGCAGGACCGTGGCCCGCTGACCGAGTTCTCGCGGGTGTTCAACAACCTCGTGTCCATCGACCGCCGCGCCTCGCTGCGCCAGTTGTGGTGGATCGGCGCGGGCCTGAGCGAAGCCCTGCTCGACGGCGGCCTGGCCCTGGACGAGAAGGTCCGGCCGATCCTCGCCCGCATCAATGAACAGCTCAAGCGGCTGAAGGACAAGTCCCCCGCGGCCAAGCGCCGCGCGCCCCCGGACGAGCTGATCAAGCGTGCGCTGCTGGTGCTGGCCTATGCCGAGAGCAACGGCGAGACGGTGAGCCGCATCCGCGAGAGTTTCGCCCTGAACGAGTGGATCGATCGTGGTCGCCAGGGCGCGCTGCCCGATGTCGAGGCGCTGAGCGGCGCGCTGACCCGCTTCGCCGGCGAGGCGGAGATGGACATCGAGCAGGCGCAGAACCTGCTGGCGCGGTATTTCTCCCCCCAGGGCGGCCAGCGCGAGGTGCTCGATCGCCTGGGTGAACGGTTCTCCGCCCTGGCACAGGCTGCCCGCCGCCACGATCTCGACGTCCTCGAGGAGCTGGTCGAGGCGCTGGCCGACGTTGCCAGGGCGGTGGGCAACGGCGAGGTGGCGGACACCGAGAATGCCTCGCTGCAGATGGCCGGCGCGGTGCTGTTCATCCAGGACAGCGGCAGCGGCATCCGGCCGGGACTGGAATGGCGGGCACAGGCCGAGGCCAGCACGGCCTCCCTGCGCGCGGTGATCGACAACGACGCCGGCCTCGGCAACGGCCCCGCGCCGACGATGTCGCCGGCGCGGGTGGACAATGTCTCGCGGGCAGCGGCCACCGAGCTGCGCGGCGAACTGCAATACGTCGAACATGCCCTGGAACAGGTCGCCGGGGGCGAAGCCCCGCCGGCGCGCCTGCGTGGCGTCGAGGCCCACCTGAAGCGCATCGAGGGCACGCTGGAGATCCTCGAGCAGGGCAGTGCCGCCGGTCTTGCCGAGTCGTTGCGCACCGCGGTGCGCCGGGTGGTCGAAGCCGAGAACGTCTCTGGCCGAGGTCTCGACGCGCTGGCCATGGCGGTGGGAACCCTGACCCTGTGCGCCGACGAACTCGGTGCCGGCAACACCCTGGAGCGACACGAGGTCACCATCCGTCGGGCCATGGAAGAGCTGGCCGGTGTCGGCGAGGGTGGCCGCACCGCCCACCTGGAGCTGGTGCACCCGGCAACGGCGCCGGCGCCGGCGGACGATGACGACGGCGAGCTGTCGCTGGCCGACGACGTCGACAGCCTGCTCGCCGAGCTCGACGCGGCGCCGCCGGCGCAATCCTCCCCGGCCGCGCTTGCGGACGAGGAAGACGAGCTGGTCGGCATCTTCTTCGAGGAAGCCGCGGAGATTCTCCCGGCCATGCAGCGCGACCGTTCGCGCTGGCACGACGACCCCGCCGACGGCGAGGCGCTGAAGGACCTGCGGCGCGGCTTCCACACCCTCAAGGGCAGTGGCCGCTTCGCCGGTGCCACCTCCATTGCCGAGCTTTCCTTCGCGGTGGAAGACCTGCTCAACAGCGTGATCGACGGCGAAACCGAGGACAGTGACGGCATCCACGGCTTCGTCGATCGCGCGGTGGAATCGTTGACCGCGATGGTGGATGCGCGCAGCGTCGGCGAAGTGATGTCGCTGGCGCCGTGGCAGCGCGAGGCGGAGCAGCTCAAGGGAGCGGCCTCGGCGGACGACGACCAGGCCCTTCTCCTGGGCGAGGAACTGAAATCCCTGCATGGCCAGGCGCCGCCGCCGGCGCCGCCACCTGCCAGCGCGGGCTCGGCGGTGGACGACGTGTTCCTGTCCGAGCTCAATGGCCACGTCGAGGTGATCGCGTCCAGCGTGGCCGAGGCGCGGCGTCGTTTCCCCGACTGGGAGATCTCCGAGCCGTTGCTGCGCACCGCCCATACCCTGCGCGGCGTGTTCCGCTCGGTGGGGCTGGCGTCGCCGGCGCGGATGGCCGATGGCCTGGATCGCCTGCTGCAGCACAAGGTGCGCAGCCACCAGGCGCTGGAGGAGGTCGACCTGGTGCTGGTGGACCAGAGCGGCCGGTTGATGCGCTTCGCCTCGGGCCGGTTCGGCGATTCGCTGACGCTGTCCACCGAGCTGTCGATGCAGTTCGACGACCTGGCCACGGCCTTCGACCAGCGGATTGCCTACCTTGGCGACTTGCCCGCCGCACCGACGGTGATCGACTTCGACGACGAAGATGACGCCCTTGCCCTCGACGACATGCCGCTGGCCGAGGTCGCGCTGGAGGACGACACCGCGGACGAGCCGCCGGCACTGGCGGCGGTTTCTCCCGGCATCGGCGAGGACGACGAACTGATCGAGGCCTTCCGCGAGGAAGCCCAGGAAATCCTTGCCCGTCTCGACACCCAGGTGGATCGCTGGCGCGGCGGTGCGCCTGCCGGCGAGGCGCTGTCGGCGATGCGGCGGGAGCTGCACACCTTCAAGGGCGGTGCCCGGGCGGTGGGCTGGAGCCTGCTCGGCGATCTCGCCCACCACACCGAGACCCTGCTCGAGGACCAGCGGCTGACCGCCGCCTCGCCGGGCCCGGTGGGTTCCCTGGTGCAGGAAATGCACGACCTGGCGTTGATGGCGGTGACCAATCCGTCGATGGCCGTGGCCGCCGACCTCGAGCGGCTCAACCGCCGCGTACTCGACTTCGACCCGGCCGCCGAAATCGAGGTCGGGTCGTTGCCGCTGGCCCTTGCCGACGACGGAGAGGCTGCCGACGAGGGCGTCGAGTCGCCCCTCGAGACGGCGACGGTGTCGGCGCCGCCCGCGACCGCCGAACAACCGCCGGCGGCGGTGTTCACCCCGGCCGCGGAGGCCGGCGAGGCGCGTGCCGTGCGCGTGCGCACCGAGGTGCTGGACGAACTGGTCAGCTATGCCGGCGAGGTCAGCATCCTGCGCTCCCGGCTGCAGCAGCAGATCGCCATGGTGCGTTCCAACCTCGGCGAGCTGGGCGAGACCGTGCGCGCCTTCCGCGACCAGTTGCGCGACCTGGAAATCGAGTCCGAGGCGCAGATGCTGGCCACCAACGAACGCATCCGGGAAGAGGGCGGCGCGGCGGAATTCGACCCGCTGGAGCTCGACCGCTTCTCCCGCCTGCAGACCCTGGCGCGTAATCTCGGCGAGAGTCTCGGCGGCCTCACCGCGATCCAGGCCGGCATCTCGGAGTTTGCCGGGGACGCCGAGAACACCCTGCAGCAGCAGCGTCACCTGAGCGACAGCCTGCAGGAAGGGCTGCTGCGCACGCGCATGATCTCCTTCGCCACGCTGGTGCCGCGCCTGCGTCACCTCACCCGCCAGACCGCCGCCGAGCTCGGCCGGCCGGTCACGCTGGAAATCAGCGGCGACCAGGTCGAGGTGGATCGCAAGGTGCTCGACCAGATGGCGGCATCCTTCGAGCACATGATTCGCAACGCCGTGTCCCACGGCATCGAGGATGCCGCCGCGCGCAGCCAGGCCGGCAAGCCGGCGGGCGGCACCATCCGTATCGGCGTCGAGCAGGATGGCAACGACATCGTCATCCGCATCGCCGACGACGGCCGTGGCATCGACCGCGCGGCCATCGCCGAGCGTGCCCGCGCCATCGGCCTGCTGCGCGACGGGCAGGAACTGGGCGAGGACGACCTGGTCCGCGTGCTGGCGACGCCGGGCCTGTCCACCGCCAGCGAGGTCAGCCAGGTCTCCGGCCGCGGCGTCGGCATGGACGTGGTCAGCGAGATGGTGCGCCAGCTCGGCGGCTCCATCGGCGTCGAGACCAGCCCAGGGGCCGGCACCACCTTCGTGCTGCGCGTGCCGGTAACGCTGGCGGTGAGCCACGCGCTGCTGGTCTATGCCGGCGAACAGATGTTCGCGGTGCCTGCGCGGTTGATCATCAACGTCCTGCGTCTGAAGAAAGACGACCTGGAGGACGGCGACGAGGACGCCGACGCCTATACCTACTACAACGACCGTCGCATTCCCGTGCTCAACCTGGCCAACCGCCTCGGCCTGCCGTTCCGGGCCAGCGAGCGCGGCGTGGCCAACGTGATCGTGGTGCGTGCCGGTCTGCGCGAGATCGGCCTGTGGGTGGAATCCATCTCCGACACCCGCGAGGTGGTGGTCAAGCCGCTTGGCTCGATGCTGCAGTCGATTCCCGGCATCGGCGCGGTGACCCTGCTCGGCGACGGCAGCATCGTGCTCATCCTCGACGTGCCCGACCTGTGGCAGGCGCGCCGGGTGCGCATTGCCGAGGACTCCTATGCCGCCTCGGTGACCAGCAGCGACCAGGTCACGGTGATGGTGGTGGACGACTCGATGACGGTGCGCAACGTCATGGGTCGCGACCTGCAGAACAACGGCTTCGAGGTGATCCTGGCAAAGGACGGCGTCGACGCCATCGAGCAGCTGCGGCACACGGTGCCGGACATCATGCTGGTGGACCTGGAAATGCCGCGCATGGACGGCTTCGAGCTGACCCGTCGCGTGCGCGTGGACGACAACCTGCGCGAGGTGCCGATCCTGATCATCACCTCGCGGGCCGGCAGCCGCCACCGGGAGCAGGCCACCCGTCTCGGCGCCAACGGCTACATGAGCAAGCCCTACCGGCTGGACGACCTGGTGCGCTCCATCCAGGGGCTGACCGGGGATGGCGCCCAGGCGGCCGCGCTGGAGACGGTGCACTAGACCCCGGCGACATGAACGGACACCGGCCAGGCCGCGCCCGCAGCGGGGGCGCAATCACCCCATCGACGCCGCGCCATGCCTGAACTGGAAACCTTGCGCGAACTGGTCGAGGAAGCCGCCGGCCGCTTCCTCAACACCGCCTCGCTGTTCGGCGACGGCGAGATGCGCAAGGAGGATGGCTCGCTGGTGACGGTCACCGACGACGCCATCCAGCAGTTTCTCGAGCACAGTCTCGGCCAGCGACATCCCGGCATTTCCTTCATGGGCGAGGAAATGCCCCATGCCCGCCAGGTCTCGGTGGTGGCTGGCGAGAGCGAGCGCTTCTGGGTTCTCGACCCCCTCGACGGTACCACCAACTTCATCGCCGGCTTTCCCTGCTACGGCATTTCCCTGGCGCTGGTGGAAAATGGCGAGGCCGTGCTCGGCGTGGTGCACGATCCCATCCGCGGCGAGACCTTCTGCGCCGAACGGGGTGCCGGGGCGAGCCTCAACGGGGTGCCGCTGCGCACCCGGCCGGTGGACCGGCTGGGGCAGTGCGTGGCCAACATCGACTACAAGCGGCTCACCGGGCCGGTGGCCGAGCGGCTGTTTCGTTCGCCGCCCTACCGCGCCCAGCGCAACATCGGTTCCTGCGTGCTGGAGTGGTGCTGGCTGGCCGCCGGCCGGGTGCAACTGTACCTGCACGGCGGGCAGAAGTTGTGGGACTATGCCGCCGGCTCGCTGATCCTGGCCGAGGCCGGCGGGCTGGCGAGCAGCTTCGACGGTCTCGGGCTGAACTGCCGCTCGCTGTCCAAGCGCTCGGTGATCGCGGCCTCGACGCCGGAGTTGCACGCCTTGTGGAGCGCGTGGATCATTCGCCAGAACTGCCTGGCGGCGCCGGTGACACCCGCTGGCGGGCCCGGGCCGGCTGCCTGACGGGCGCCGCGGGAGCGGTCCGGGCGTCTTGCCGGCGGATCAAAAAGTTTTACTGGCCATCCACTGCCGATCGCGGCATAGTGCCAGCCTCCCGCACCAAGGCCCGCGCCGTTCGCGATCACCGCGAGCCCCGCGCAATGCGCCGTGAGAAATTGATATCGTTCTGAAATAAAGAGGTTTTTGAGAGTCAATGGCACAAGCACAAGCCAACCAGGCCCCGCGGCGACGGGACAAGGCCAACGCCATCCGCGCACTGGCCATGGACGCGGTGCAGAAGGCGAAGTCCGGCCACCCCGGCGCGCCGATGGGCATGGCGGACATCGCCGAGGTGCTGTGGTGCGACTACCTGCGACACAACCCCGAAAACCCCGACTGGCCGGACCGCGACCGTTTCGTGCTGTCCAACGGCCACGGCTCGATGCTGCTCTACGCACTGCTGCACCTGTCCGGCTACGCGCTTGGCATCGACGACCTGAAATCCTTCCGGCAGCTGCATTCCAGGACCCCCGGTCATCCGGAGTACGGCTATGCCCCCGGGGTCGAAACCACCACCGGGCCGCTGGGCCAGGGCATCAGCAATGCCGTCGGCATGGCCATCGCGGAAAAGGTGATGGCGGGCCACTTCAACCGCGAAGGCCACGTCATCGTCGACCACCACACCTACGTCTTCCTCGGCGACGGCTGCCTGATGGAAGGCATTTCCCACGAGGCCTGCTCGCTGGCCGGCACCCTGGGGCTGGGCAAGCTGGTCGCCTTCTGGGACGACAACGGCATCTCCATCGACGGCGAGGTCGGCGGCTGGTTCACCGACGATACCCCGGCCCGCTTCCGTGCCTATGGCTGGCACGTGGTCGAACTGGTCGACGGCCATGACCCGGCAGCGGTGGCCAGGGCCATCGACGAGGCGCGCGCGGAAACCGACCGGCCGTCGCTGATCTGCTGCCGGACCATCATCGGCTGGGGCTCGCCGGGCAAGCAGGGCACCGAGTCCTGCCACGGCGCGCCGCTGGGCGAGGAGGAGGTGGCGAAGGTGCGCGAAACCATCGGCTGGCCGCATCCGCCCTTCGAGGTGCCGGCGGACATCTACCAGGCCTGGAGCGCCCGCGAGTCCGGCGCCGCCGCCGAGGCGAACTGGCGCAAGCGCTTCGGCGCCTACCGCGACGCCTACCCGGAGCTGGCGGCGGAATTCGATCGTCGCATGAATGGCGAGCTGCCGGCGGACTTCGCGCAGGTGGCCGCCGACTACGTGGCCCGCACGGTGGCCGAGGGCGCCACCATTGCCAGCCGCAAGGCGTCGCAGAACAGCCTCGAGGCCCTTGCCCCGGCACTGCCCGAGCTGGTCGGCGGCTCTGCCGACCTGGCCGGTTCCAACCTCACCCTGTGGTCCGGGTCGGTGCCGTTGTCGCGCGGCGTCGACGACGGCAACTACATCTATTTCGGCGTGCGCGAGTTCGCCATGGCGGCCATCTGCAACGGCATTGCCCTGCATCGCGGGGTGATTCCCTACGGCGCCACCTTCCTGATGTTTTCCGAGTACGCCCGCAATGCCCTGCGCATGGCGGCGCTGATGCAGGTGCGATCGATCTTTGTCTTCACCCACGACTCCATCGGCCTCGGCGAGGACGGTCCCACCCACCAGGCGGTGGAGCAGGCGTCGACCCTGCGGCTGATTCCGCGCATGTCGGTGTGGCGCCCCTGCGACACGGTGGAAACCGCGGTGGCCTGGCGCGAGGCGCTGGCCCGGGGCGACGGGCCGAGCTGCCTGCTGTTTTCCCGCCAGAACCTCCCCTTCCAGGCACGTGATGCCGGCCAGGTGGAAGCCATTGCCCGCGGCGGCTACGTGCTGCGGGACTGTGAAGGCGAGCCCGAGGCGGTTATCATCGCCACCGGCTCGGAAGTCGCGCTGGCGGTGGATGCCTGGCAGCGACTCGGCGACGAGGGCCGTCGCGTGCGCGTGGTCTCGATGCCCTCCACCGACGCCTTCGACCGCCAGGACGCCGCCTACCGCGAGTCGGTGCTGCCGGCCGCGGTGACCGCGCGGGTGGCGGTGGAAGCCGGGGTGACCGACTACTGGCGCAAGTACGTCGGGCTCGATGGCCGCGTGGTCGGCATCGACACCTTCGGCGAATCGGCACCCGCCGACGCGGTGTTCGCCCATTTCGGCTTCACCGTGGACAACGTGGTCGACAACGTACGCGCGTTGATCGACGGCTAGCGCCCCGCCGCAAGGCCGGGCCACGACACAGGCTTACCATTCACCAGGAGTGACACTTCATGGCCATCAAGGTTGCGATCAACGGGTTTGGTCGAATCGGGCGCAACGTCATGCGCGCATTGTTCGAGTCCGGTCGCCAGGGGCAGATCGAGATTGTTGCCATCAACGACCTCGGCGATGCCGCCACCAATGCCCACCTGCTGCAGTACGACACCGCCCACGGCCGCTTCGGCCAGCCGGTGACCGTGGACGGCGACAGCTTTCGCGTCGGCGATGCCCGGGTGCGCGTGATCGCCGAACGTGATCCGTCGAAGCTGCCCTGGGGTGAGCTCGGGGTCGACGTGGTGCTGGAGTGCACCGGCCTGTTCACCAGCAAGGAAAAGGCCTCCGCCCACCTCGCGGCCGGGGCGAAGAAGGTGATCATCTCCGCGCCGGGCGGCAAGGACGTCGACGCCACCATCGTCTACGGCGTCAACCACCAGGTGCTCAAGGCCAGCGACACGGTGATCTCCAACGCCTCGTGCACCACCAACTGCCTGGCGCCGCTGGTCAAGCCGCTGCACGATGCCATCGGCGTCGAGAACGGCCTGATGACCACCATCCATGCCTACACCAACGACCAGGTGCTGAGCGACGTCTACCACTCCGACCTGCGTCGTGCCCGCTCCGCCACGCAGTCGATGATCCCGACCAAGACCGGCGCCGCCGCCGCGGTCGGCCTGGTGCTGCCGGAACTGAACGGCAAGCTCGACGGCTTCGCCGTGCGCGTGCCGACCATCAACGTGTCCATCGTCGACCTGACCTTCCGCGCCAGTCGCGACACCACCGTGGACGAAGTGCACGGCATCATGAAGGCGGCGGCGGAAAGCGGACCGCTGAAAGGCATCCTCGCCTACAACGAGCAGCCGCTGGTGTCGGTGGACTTCAACCACAGCGCGGTGTCTTCCACCTACGATGCCTACATGACCCGCGTGGTCGGCGGCACCACCGTCAAGGTCTGCTCGTGGTACGACAACGAGTGGGGCTTCTCCAACCGCATGCTCGACACCACCGTCGCGCTGATGAACGCCGCCTGAGGCGAACAACGGGGCAGGGCGGCGAACGGCCGGGCCGCGTCGCCGCCCGGGTACCGCCGGACCTGAAGGGAAGACCATGGCCATCATCTACATGACGGATCTCGACCTCGCCGGTCGCCGCGTCCTGCTGCGCGAGGATCTCAACGTGCCGGTTGCCGACGGCGAGGTGACCTCCGACGCGCGCATCCGTGCCGCACTGCCGACCATTCGCGCCGCCCTCGACGGTGGCGCCCGGGTCATGATCATGTCGCACCTGGGCCGGCCCAGCGAGGGCGAGTTCGATGCCCAGTACTCGCTGGCGCCGGTGGCACGACGGCTGGGCGAACTGCTCGGCCGCGACGTGCCCCTGGTCAGCGACTGGATCGACGGCGTCGAGGTGGCGCCCGGCGAGGTGGCGCTGTTGGAGAACGTGCGTTTCCTGGTCGGCGAGAAGAAGGACGACGAGACCCTCGGGCAGAAAATGGCGGCGCTTTGCGACGTGTTCGTGATGGACGCCTTCGGCACCGCGCACCGCGCCCAGGCCTCCACCCACGGCGTCGCCCGCTTCGCGCCGGTGGCCTGTGCCGGGCCGCTGCTGCGCGCCGAGCTCGATGCCCTGGAAAAGGCGCTCGACAACCCGGCGCGGCCAATGGTGGCCATCGTCGGCGGTTCCAAGGTGTCCACCAAGCTCACCGTGCTCGACAGTCTCTCGGCCAGCGTCGACCAGCTCATCGTCGGCGGCGGGATTGCCAATACCTTCATCGCCGCGGCCGGCTACCGGGTCGGCAAGTCGCTCTACGAGGAGGACCTGGTCGAGGAAGCGGCACGCCTGGCCAGCAAGCTGCGCGCCAACGGTGGCGATATCCCGGTGCCCGTGGACGTGGTCACCGGCAAGGAATTCGACCCCGCCGCCGAGGCCTCGCTGAAGTCGGTGAAGGACGTCGCCGACGACGACATGATCTTCGACATCGGCCCGGAAACCGCCGAGCTGTTCGCGGGCTACCTGCGCAATGCCGGCACCATCGTCTGGAACGGTCCGGTGGGCGTGTTCGAGTTCGACCAGTTCGGCGAGGGTACCCGCCTGCTCGCCGAGGCCATTGCCGACAGCGACGCGTTCTCCATTGCCGGCGGTGGCGACACCCTGGCGGCGGTGGACAAGTACGGTGTCGGTGATCGCATCTCGTATATTTCCACCGGCGGCGGCGCCTTCCTCGAGTTCCTCGAGGGCAAGACCCTGCCGGCGGTGGCCATGCTGGAACGACGCGGCGGCTGAGCGCGGCCTGGCCGCGCCGCCGCGGGCGCCCATTAACGACGAAAAGCAAGAGGACTTACATCATGGCACTCATTTCCCTGCGCCAGCTACTGGATCACGCGGCGGAACATGGCTACGGCTGCCCCGCCTTCAACGTCAACAACCTCGAGCAGATGCGGGCCATCATGGAGGCCGCCGACGAGACCGACAGCCCGGTCATCGTGCAGGCCTCGGCGGGGGCGCGCAAGTATGCCGGGGCGCCGTTCCTGCGCCACCTGATCATGGCGGCGGTGGAGGAGTGGCCGCACATCCCGGTGTGCATGCACCAGGACCACGGCGCATCGCCGGCGGTCTGCCAGCGCTCCATCCAGCTCGGCTTCAGCTCGGTGATGATGGACGGCTCGCTGGGCGAGGACATGAAGACGCCGATGGACTACGACTACAACGCCGGCACCACCCGCAGGGTGGTGGACATGGCGCATTCCTGCGGTGTCTCGGTGGAAGGCGAGCTGGGCTGCCTGGGCTCCCTGGAAACCGGCCAGGCCGGCGAGGAGGACGGTTCCGGCGCGGAAGGCGAACTCAGCCATGACCAGCTGCTCACCGACCCGGAAGAGGCGGCGCGGTTCGTCGCCGACACCCATGTCGACGCGCTCGCCATCGCCATCGGCACCAGCCACGGCGCCTACAAGTTCTCGCGCCCGCCCACCGGCGACATCCTGGCCATCGACCGGATCAAGGAGATCCACGCGCGCATCCCCGATACCCACCTGGTCATGCACGGTTCCAGCTCGGTACCGCAGGACTGGCTCGAGGTGATCAACACCCACGGCGGCGCCATGGGCGAGACCTACGGCGTGCCGGTGGAGGAGATCGTCGAGGGCATTCGCCACGGCGTGCGCAAGGTCAACATCGACACCGACCTGCGCATGGCGTCCACCGGCGCCATCCGTCGCTTCATGGCGGAGAAGCCGGCCGAGTTCGATCCGCGCAAGTACCTGGCTGCCGCCACCGCGGCGATGAAGGAGATCTGCAAGGCCCGCTACGAGGCCTTCGGCACCGCCGGCAACGCCTCGCGCATTCGTGCCGTCAGCCTGGAGACGATGACCGCCCGCTACGCCAGCGGCGAGCTGGCACCGAAGGTTCACTAGGCCTTCGACGCCGCATCGCGGCCGCGAGACGCCGTTGGCTCTCGAGGAACTCGGCAAGGGCACCTTCATCTACCGCGACGCTGCCGCGCTCGCCGCGGATTTCTGCGACGACGTGGTTGCCCGCTTCGAGGCCGACCCCGAGCGCGGACCCGGACGACAGGGTCCGCGCGCCGAGGTGGTCGACTCGATCAAGCGAAGCACCGACCTGCGCGTGTCCGGCCGCGCGCCGTGGCAGGACGTCGACCAGCAGCTGTTCCACTCGTTGACCCGCGCGCTCGGCGAGCTGTCCGCGCTGCATCCGTACTTTGCCCACAACGCCTTCAAGGACACCGGCTACCAGTTGCAGCGCTACCACCCGGGCGAGTACTACCACTGGCACGTGGACGGCGGCCCGGGCGTGTTCAGCCAACGCCAGCTGGTGGCGACCTGGTACCTGAACGACGTGCCCGGACCGGGCGGGGAAACCGAGTTTGCCTTCCAGTCGGTGAAGGTGCGGCCCACGCGTGGCGCGTTGATCCTGTTCCCGCCGTTCTGGACCCACGTGCACCGGGCGGTGACCCTGGAAGCGGGCAGCAAGTACATCGCCACCACCTGGGTCTGTTTCGCCGGCTAGTCAGTCGTCGTCCGACGGCGTACGCGTGCGCGGCATGGCCAGCAACTGCTCGGCCTGGAACTCGTCTTCGGCGAACACCATGCGGATGCTCTCCGCCGGCAGGGCGTCATTCTCGGCACGCCGGGCGCGCACCGCCGCGCGCGCGGCACGGTAGTCGTCGAAGGATGCCAGGCAGGTGCGGGCAAGGGCGTGATCGATGCGGAACACGAAGTAGGGCATGCGGCTGGCCGCGGCCGGCGGCCTAGATGAACAGCGACACGTCGGCGTCGCCGGCCTCGCCGAAGTAGGTGACCGCGCCGCCGATCTCGATGCCGTCGATGAAGTCTTCCCGTTTCAGGTCGAACAGGTCGATGGTCATCTGGCAGCCGATCATCTGCACGCCGGATTCCAGGCACACCTCGCGCAGCTCCTCCACGGTGGCGACGCCCTTGCTGCGCATCTTGCTTTTCATCATCGCCGTCATCACCGCCTGCATGCCTGGCAGGGCGGTGCCGAGCACCGGAAACCAGCGATCCATGCCCATGGGCATGGGCATGCCCGGGTTGCCGAGCGGGCTGATCTTCAGTTTCAGTTCGCGGCGCAGCAGTTGCAGCCCGTAGAAGGTGAAGAAGATGCTCACCGAGTAGCCAAGCGCCGCTGCCGTGGAGGCGAGGATGAACGGCGGGTAGGCCCAGTCCAGGGTGCCCTTGGTGGCGATGATGGTCAGCTTCTTCTCGGACATGAACGTGCTGCGCGCGGGGTTCAGGCGGACTTCTTCATCAGGAAGTGGAACTCGCCGTTCTCTTCGCTGGAGGAGATGAGCTCGTTGCCGGTCTGGCTGGCAAAGGCCTCGAAGTCCTTCACCGAGCCGGGGTCGGTGGCCACGATCTTCAGCACCTGGCCGCCTTCCAGCGTGCTCAGCGCCTTCTTGGCGCGCAGGATGGGCAGCGGGCAGTTCAGACCGCGGGCGTCGAGTTCTTGATCAAAGTCGGCCATCTTCGGTGTTACCTCCAGGGGATCGGATTGCGACGGCGGGCAGCACGGTGTGTGTGCGGCCACCCGTTTCCGGGAACATTGCCTGAGATCGTGCAACGGTGTCCAGCATGTTGCCATGCCCGGCGATGGTGCGGATGCCATCGCCGGGCGATGATACAAATGTATTAGAAGATTATCAAATAATAAATTACCGGCCCGAAGGCGTGCATACGGGTAAGCATTCGGTAACGCGATGGCCGGTGCCCGCGTACGCGCCAGGTAGTATCATGACGGTTCGTGGCGCCCCGTGGACGACCCGGTCGGCATGGGCGCCGCCTCGTGAACAGCGATGGATCCCGATGCCGGGATGCCGTCGTCGCCCGCGGCCAGACCGCGACCTGCCATGAACCTGTCCAGCCGATTGCCCGACCTGCCGAAGAATCCCGCACGGTTCACCCGTCCACTGCTGGGGGGCGTGCTGGCCTTGCTGGTGTCCACCGCCGCGCCCACCGCCGCGCAGCAACTGCCGGCCCTGGGCAGCACGTCCTCGGACGTGGTCAGCGCGGTGGAGGAAGAGCGGCTGGGTCGCCAGTTCATGCGCAATGCCCGTCGCCAGTTGAATTTCTCCGACGACCCGCTGGTGTCCGAGTACATCACCGCCCTTGGCGGTGAACTCGCCCTGGCGGTGAACCTGTCCGGCAGCGACTTCACCTTCTCGGTGGTCAACGACCCGAACCTCAATGCCTTTGCCGTACCGGGCGGCTTCATCAGCGTGCACAGCGGCCTGATCGCGGAAACGGCCAGCGAAGGCGAGCTGGCATCGGTCATGGCCCACGAGATTGCCCATATCACCCAGCGCCACCTGCCGCGCATGATTGCCCGCGCCAAGCAGCGCTCGCTGCCGGCGGCGGCGGCCATGGTGGCCGCCATCCTGGTCGGCGGGCAGGTCGGTTCGGCGGCGCTGGTCGGCGCCAACGCGGCGCTGGCCGCGGACCAGTTGCAGTACAACCGCGACTTCGAGAAGGAGGCCGACGCGGTGGGCATCCGCATTCTCGCCGAGTCCGGCTTCAACCCGGCCGACATGCCGTCGTTCTTCCAGAAGCTGCAGAAGGGCACCATGCTGCAGGGCGCCGACGTGCCCGAGTACCTGCGTACCCACCCCTTGTCGGTCAGCCGCATCGCCGACACCGAGGCGCGGGTGGGCGACTACCCGCCGGTGGCGCGGGCCTCCAGCTACGAGTACCTGATGATGCGTGCGCGGGTGCGCGCCCAGTCGGCGGAGGATCCGCTGCGCGCCGCCGGCTACTTCACCGACATCGAGACCGATGGCGCGGACGAGGCCTTCGCCGCCCGCTACGGCGAGGCGCTGTCCTACCTCGCCGCCGGCCAGTACGACCGCGCCACCACGTTGATCGAGGCGCTGGCCGGCGAACGCCCGGATGACCGCTACGTGACGCTGGCCCGCGGCGAGGTCGCGCTGCGCGCAGGCCGTATCGACGAGGCCGTGGAACGCTTCTCGCGCCTGTACGAGAACGATCCCGGCGACGTCGTGCTGGCCCGCTACCTGGCGGAGTCCCACGTCGCCGCCTCGCACTGGGAAGAGGCG
Source organism: uncultured Gammaproteobacteria bacterium (assembly GCA_964350265.1). Taxonomy (GTDB): domain Bacteria; phylum Pseudomonadota; class Gammaproteobacteria; order Arenicellales; family CAJQKF01; genus BQJD01. Next base: position 15,546 of record CAYGJZ010000006.1, read on the forward strand.
CGGCGGGTGCTGCGCAAGTGGCAGCGCAACGACCCGGACAATCCCTACACGTGGTGGTTGCTGAGTCGTGTCGACGGTGAACTCGGCCGTCGCGCGGAGTCCTTCCAGGCGCGCGCCGAGTACTATGCCGGCGTGTTCGAGACCGCGCGCGCCATCGAGGAACTGGAAAGGGCGCGCCAGTACAGTACCGGCAACTACTACCTGGCTTCGAGCATCGATGCGCGCATCACCGAGTTGCGCGAGGAACAGGCACGGTTTTCCGCCGACGGCAAGGGCTGACGGCGCCGCCCCGGGCGCTTGCGAAAAAACATTACCTATGGTCTAGTTACTCGGCGAACCCGGTTGCCGGCGAGCCAGATCGACGGCCATCGACCCCGTGGCAACATGCCCCGGGCGAGTCGGATGCGGGTCCCCGCTCATTCATACAACAAGCGACAGGAGGAAGAACCCATGCTGAGGTTGTCAAAGACCTTTGCCGTGATCGGACTCGCGGCCGCGGTCGCAGCCGGGGCCGGCATGGCCCGGGAAGCAGCCGCCGAAGGCTATCCCACCGAGTCGGAATGCCGCAGCGTAGAAAACCCCTCGAAGGAAATCAGCGGCTGGTGCACGGCGATCAATCGTCGCCAGGGCAACTGCCTGGGTTGTCACACCATCCTCGTCAATCCCTGGCCGGAAGGCTTCCCGCCCGGCGGCAACGTCGGCCCGCCGCTGGTGGCCATGAAGCAGCGCTTTCCCGATGCCGCGAAGCTGCGCGCGCAGATCGAAGATGCCGGGCAGTTCATGGAGAATTCCCGCATGCCGCCCTTCGGCAAGCACGGCATTCTCAGCGCTGAGCAGATCGACGACATCGTCGCCTTCCTGCTGAGCATTTGACCCGTTGGCGCGTGGCGCGACCCGGGGTCGCCGCCAACCGTCGCCGGCATGACGACACGAAGACTATCGGAGAACGTAACGCCATGAAACGTAGAAGCTTCCTGACCGGTTCGATGGCCGGTGCGGTGCTGGCCGTGGCTGCCGGTGCCGGCCTGTTGACGCCGCGCCGCGTGGTTGCCGCTGCCTGGCCCGAGACCGCGCTGTCCACCAACGAACTCGACGCCGCGCTGAATGCCGCCTTCGGCTCCAGCGACGTCACCGACAGCGACGACATCGAGATCAAGGCTCCGCTGCAGGCCGAGAACGGCGCGGTGGTGCCGATCCAGGTCTCCACCTCGTTGCCGGTGGAGCGAATCGCCATCATCTCGGAGAAAAACCCGATACCCATGGTCAGCGTGCTTGACGTTGGCGCCGGTGCCGGGGGTTTCTACAGCATTCGCATCAAGATGGGCGAAACCTCGCCGGTGCACTGCGTGGTCAGTTCCGGCGGCAAGCTGCTGCGCAAGACCCAGGAGATCAAGGTAACGGTGGGTGGTTGCGGCGGCTGATCCGGCCCTGTCACCACGACCCACCGAACAACGCATCGAATCTACGAGAGCAGTGCAATGACGACCAAAATGAAGATCAAGCCCGGGGACAATGGCGGCTACGACGTGCTCGTGCTGGCCAAGCACCCGATGGAGACCGGACTGCGCAAGGACGACAAGACCGGGGAACTGATCCCGGCCCATTTCATCCAGACCATGGTGTTCAGCGTCAATGGCACCGAGGTTGCGCAGGCCAACCTGAACCAGGGTATCTCCGCCAACCCGCTGGTGGGCATCAGCATCAGCAATGCCAAGCCCGGCGACACGGTCTCGGTGAAGTGGACCGACAACAAGGGCGAGTCGGACGGTACCGAAGCCACCATCGGCTGAGTCAACGGGGGCAGTCGCGGCTGTTTGCGCCGCGACGCAAACCACGAGGAGGAGAACATGCGAAAACAACCGATCGTGCCGAAGACGGCTGCCGTGCTGGCGGCGTTGTCGCTGGGCCTGGCCGGCGTCGCCACGGCACAGACCACCGGCGAAACGCCGCTTGGCCTCAACGCCGTCGGCGCAGCCGCGAACACCACGCCGGCGGAAGACATTGCCGCCTTCCAGGGCTACTTCAAGGAGAAATTCCCGGATATTCCCCTGGAAGCCTACAACGACGGCGTCAACGTGTTGCCGCAGTATGCCGAGCGACGCGAGAACTGGCTGCTGCTGATGGAGTTCCCGCCCTACGAGGAGCACGTCGAGAAGGGTCGCGAGGAATGGGCCACGCCGTTCGCCAACGGCAAGACTTTCGCCGACTGTGCGAAGGACTGGCCGCCGGCCAACGAGTACCCGGTCTACGTGCCGGAAAAAGACGACCTGCGCACCATCGTCGGCGACATCAACGACTGTCTCACCGCCAACGGCGAGGAGCCGATCAAGGGACTGAACAACGGCAAGATGGCGCGCCTGGTGATCGCCTACAAGGAGCAGTTCAACGGCCAGCCGGTGGATGTCGACGTGTCGCATCCGGGCGCGGTGGCCTGGTATGAGAAGGGTCGGGAGTTCTACTGGACCAAGCGTGGCCAGCTGAACTTCTCCTGCGCCGATTGCCACGTGCATTCCGCCGGGCAGTCGGTGCGCGGCGACGTGCTCAGCGCCGGTCTTGGCCACACCACCGGCTTCCCGGTGTACCGCACCAAGTGGGCACTGGCCGGCAAGCCGCTGGGCACCATCCACCGTCGCTACGGTGGCTGCAACCGCCAGGTGCGCGCGGCATCGTTCGCCTCCCAGGGGCCCGAGTACAAGGCCCTGGAGTTGTACGAGGCGGTGATGAACACCGGCATCCCGTTGAAGGTGCCGAGCCAGCGGCAGTAGCTCGCTGTCGATTCGTCCACGCGAAAAGCCCGGTCCCCGCCGGGCTTTTTGCCCCCTGCGCGGCGGTTGGCGCCGGACCGGCGTCGCCCGCGGCAAGAAGGAGGTGATCCTCGTGAACAAGACCTACTACGCGTTCGTCGACGAGCTGGAGAAGAAGGGCGTCAGCCGGGACTACATCCAGGGCTGGATGGGTGGCTACCTTGGCAACCCCGCCCGCGAAGAACAGCGGGTGACGGATGCCTACAGCGCCGGCTACGCCGACGGCAAGGGCCGCTGTACCGAACACGCCGGGCAGTACCCGGCTGCCGGATCGTCCGCCTAGTCCGGGACCAGCCGGTGGTCGATGCGCGTGGCGCTGCCGAACAGGTTGTCGAAGGCGGTGGTCAGCTGATCGACGGCACCGGGCCCGTCGATTTCGATCACCTGGTCGAAGACCCAGCGATTGACCTGCGAATCCCCCATCACCCGCTGCACGTGGCGGGCCAGGGCGCGCAGCAGGGAAAAGCCGGCGCTGCCTTTGGCGAAGGTGCAGTCGGCGTATTCGCCGGCGCGCGTGTTGCAGGTGGCGATCAGCCAGGCGTCGTCGTCACGTCCGCGCCCATAGACGTCCTCGAGGTTGCGCTGGTAGTGCCGGGCCACGCCATGGGCCAGCGCGCCGACGAACTCGGCCCGCGACGGGTCGTCGAGCCGGCCGTGCACCAGGCGGTCGCCGAGGTGGACGGCGAAGCACAGGTACTCGGCGATCACCCCGGTGCGCTGGGCATCGTCGGCATAGTCGAAGTCTTCCTGGTGCAGGTTGCGGGCGCCGTCCAGCGCCACCTGCCAGGCGATGTAGGCAAGCGCGTTGGCCTGCTCGGCAAGGCTGCGGGTACGGCCGCTGGGCCGCCACTTGCTGCGCGTACGCATGGTCGGCTGATCCCCCGCCGGGTGCCGATGCCCCGATGGCATGCGGCGACTACGCTTCGACCCGGCCGAGGCAAGCTTAGCATGGCGATGGGCGGCAGCGACCGCCAACGCCTGTCCATCCACGCCGGTGCCGTCGCGGCGGGCCGATGCTGATTACCATCGAAGACCTGCTCGATGCCGCTGCCCTCGACTCGGTGCATCGACTGCTCGCCGATGGCCGCTTCGTGGATGGCGCCGCCAGTGCCGGTTCCCGTGCGGCGCCTGCCAAGCACAATGCCGAGCTGCCCGCCGACGCACCGCAGAACGAGCCGCTGAACCGCATCGTCATGGGCGCGCTGGTAAGCCATCCCGCCTACCTGTCCGCGGTCCTGCCGCTGCGCGTGGCGACACCCATCTATGCCCGCTACGACATCGGCATGGGCTACGGCGCACACCTCGACGACCCGGTCATGGGCGTCGGTGGACGCTACCGCAGCGATGTCGCCATCAGCGTGTTCCTGAACGGGCCGGACGACTACGCCGGCGGTGCGCTGTGCATCGACACCGGCTACGGCGAGACCGCGTTGCGGCCGCCCGCGGGCAGCGCGGTGCTCTACCCGGCCGGCTTCCGTCACCGCGTCTCGCCGGTGACCGGCGGCAGCCGGCTGGTGGCGGTGACCTGGGCGCAGAGCCTGGTGCCCGACGTCGCCCAGCGCTCGCTGCTCTACGACCTCGCCCGGGCCCGCGACGAACTCATGAAGACCGCGCCGGACAGCCACGCCACGGCCCTGGTGGAAACCAGCTACGCCAACCTGGTGCGGCGCTGGTCGCGACCCTGACGACGCCGGCCACGCCCGGCCCGGCTAGCGCTTCGATCCCTTTTCCGCGTGGGCGATGTCCACCAGTTCGTTGGCCAGCGACTGGAAATCCTCGCGGTGCCTGGCCAGCGGGTGATCCGGCGCCGGGGAGAAACAGGTGCGCGGATCGACCTCGCCGGCGTGTTCGGCCTCGATGAACTGTCGCTGCATGTCGATCATGCGGCGGATGATGGCCTGCTTGTCAGTCATGGTTCAGGTCTCCCTGCGGGTTTGCGTGGCAAGACATTGCGTGCCTTGGGCAAGGCTCGCGGTTCATGGTTCGACATCGGCGTATACCGCGTCGATGCCCTTGTGCGGCAGCACCAGGCCAAGGCCGAGGGCACGGTGGTCGCCGATCCCCGCGGCCTGCAGGCGCAGGGATTCGTCGTCGCCAAGCTCGCCGACCAGCACGCTGCGCACGGCCAGCGGCCGCCGACCGTCGGCCAGCGCATGGCGCCGGCCGCAGAGCAGCTTCATCGGACGGATGTTCCGGGCGACCAGGGTCGCCGCGATGCGTTCGACGAACACGCCTTCATCGTCCTCCGGTGCCGCCACGTGGCGGGCAAACACCGCGCGGCTGGGCACCAGCGGCAACACGCTGGCACTGCTCACCTCGAGGGGATGGCCCAGCACCACCAGGGTTTCGCCGACCAGGACCTCGGCCTCGGCGAGGTGGCGGCGCGGCAGGCGCAGCTTCAACCGGGTGCGACGGGGCAGGGCCAGCTCGCCGTGCTCGGGGCGTTGCCAGCCATTGGCGGATTCGGCCACGTGCACCGGGTGGACGCCCGCGCCCTCTACCTGCGGCAGCCAGGGCAGCACCCGGTGGACTGCCCGGGCCAGGGCGAGGGCGTGGTCCACCGGCAGTCGCGGGCAGTGGATGCGAAAGGCGAGATCGACGACGTCCGGCCCGCGCGCCGGCGATTGCGTCGATCCCGGTTCGGACCAGTACAGGGCGGTCATCGGTGGTCGTCGAGGTTGCCGGTGAAAGCCGCCTCGAGACGTTCCTCCCAGTCGTCCGGGGTGTCGCCGAAGGGTGGGCGAACGTCCAGGCGCAGGAAGCGTCCGCCGGCCCGGGCCTCCTCGCGCACCGCCTCGGCCAGCGCCGCGAAGCTCGCCAGGTCATGGCCACGGAGCAGGATTTCGCTAAGCCAGATCATCGGCGCTGGCGGTCAGTGCTTCGGGGGCGATGTCGTCGTGGAAGCGGGCGCGCAGCAGCAACCGGCCCGGGCCGCGGTCGACGAAGGCGTCGCGACAGTGGAGCACGTTGGCGGCAAGCACCCCCATGCCGGCCTCGAGGCGGATGGCCAGGGCCAGCGACGGCTGTCTCAAGCGTTCGCGCAGGGCGCCAAGCGCGGCGCTGAATGCCGGATCGTCCTTGAAGCGCAGGTTGCGCTGGCGCGAGGAGTAGCGCATGTGCAGGCGGCCGTTGCGCATGGCCAGTACCGCGCCGCGCACCGCGGGTCGCAGCTCGATGCCGTCGACCACGTTGGCCGGCACGACGAAGCCATCGGCGTCGAACAGGGCATCGACCGTCACCGAAGAATCGGCGCGCAACTGCTGCACCAGGACGCGGTGATCGATGAAGCGGTTGCCGCCGCCGCTGGATGCCGGCCGCAGGCAGTGCAGCAGGAAGGCGCCGATGCCGCGGCTGTCCGGGTCATAGCAGCCATCGGTATGCCAGTTCAGGGCAGCATCGGTATAGGGGCGGTAGCGCGATGGCCTGCCCGGCCGGTTGCAGATCTCGCTGAAGCCGTCGGCGTCGGCGCAGGGATTGCGGCCGGGCGTGTGCAGGCCGAACTGCGCGGCCAGGCGCAGCAGGTCGTCGCGCCTGGCGGACGCCGGCCGGCGCAGCCGGTAGACCACCATGTTGGCGGCGGCCAGTCGTGCGGACAGGGCGCGGTGCTCGGCCACGGTCAGTTCCGCCGGGTCCTCGATGTCGACCACGGGGGCGCGCAGGAAGCGCTGGTACGCGGCCAGCGCGTCCGCCAACCGCCGTCGCGCGCGGGCCGTCCCGGCCTGGCCCGTCGCAACGGGTGCGGGCACTGGCAGGCCGGGGTCAAGGTGGGTGATCGGGTTCACGAAACCGGATTGTAGGCCAGGCACCGAACGGCGCAAGCCGGTGGGCGCGGGCGCGGACGGCGCCGGCGACGGCGCGGCGCGGTGAGCGGGCCGTGGCCCCCGGCAGGCGGCCGGCCGCATCGCGAAGCCTAACCCGATGAAATGTAAGGAAACTGGTCGTTCCCGGTCCGTGTCCGGGGCAAACGCCCTTGTGCGACGCAGCAGAATTTCTATTCCCAACGGAATAACCCGCACGGCCCCCGCCCTCTCTCCACGGGGTAGTGTGCGACCGCCCACCGCCTCGTACAATGCCTTCAGCAACACCGTACCCGGCGACGTCGCCGACCCGGATTTCCCGGGCCGGGACATCCGATCCGACGAGGGATAGCCATGGCCGACCAGAAGCACCCCACCCCGATGCTCGATGAACTGGAGAACGGTCCATGGCCGAGTTTCGTCTCCGGCATCAAGCGACTGCGCGACCAGCATGACGACGAACGCATCAGCGGCGTCGCCAACGACCTGCTCGGCCAGCTCGAGCATTCCTACGAAACCCGCAAGGGCTACTGGAAGGGTGGCACGGTCAGCGTCTACGGCTACGGTGGTGGCATCATCCCGCGCTTTTCCGAGGTCGGCGCGCAGTTTCCCGATTCCCGCGAGTTCCATACCCTGCGCGTGCAGCCGCCGGCGGGCAACTACTACACCACCGACATCCTGCGCCGGCTGGGCGACAGCTGGGAACGCTGGGGATCGGGCCTGGTCACCTTCCACGGCCAGACCGGCAACATCATGTTCATCGGCGCCACCACCGAGAACACCCAGCACTTCTTCGACGAGATCAACGACTACGGCTTCGACCTCGGCGGCGCCGGGCCCTGCGTGCGCACCGCCATGTCCTGTGTCGGCTCGGCCCGCTGCGAGCAGTCCTGCGCCAACGAGCACCGCATTCATCGCACCCTGGTGAACAACTTCACCGACGACGTGCACCGGCCGGCACTGCCCTACAAGTTCAAGTTCAAGATCTCCGGCTGTCCCAACGACTGCATGAACGCCATCGAGCGCGCCGACATGGCGGTGATCGGCACCTGGCGCGACGACATGAAGGTGGACCAGGTGGCCTTCACCGAGTACGTGGCCGAGAAGGGGCGCAAGCACGTGGTCGACAACATCATTTCCCGCTGCCCCACCAACAGCCTGTCGCTGAACGACGACGATACGCTGTCGGTGGACAACCGCAACTGCGTGCGTTGCATGCACTGTCTCAACGTGGTGCCCAAGGCCCTGTCCCCCGGCGACGACAAGGGCGTGACCATTCTCATCGGCGGCAAGCGCACGCTGAAGATCGGCGACCTGATGGGCACCGTGATCGTGCCCTTCATGAAGCTCGACAGCGAGGAAGACTACGAACGCATCGTCGAGATCGCCGAGGAGACCATCGACTTCTGGGCAGAGAACGGCCTGGAACACGAACGTTGCGGCGAGATGATCGAGCGCATCGGCCTGGTCAACTTCCTCGAAGGCATCGGCATCGACGTCGATCCACACATGATCGCCAACCCGCGCGAATCGTCCTACGTGCGCATGGACGGCTGGGACGACGAGGCTGTGCGCTGGTTCGAGCGTCGCAGCGCGCAGAAGGCTGCCGCCGGTTGAGTCGCCGGGCCGTGTTCCGATCTTCTCCTATCCATTTCCCGGGCCAAGCGCCCGGCACCGCGGAGTAGCCCATGCCCAAGGCACCCATGCGCGAACCCATCGAGTCCGGCTGCCCGGACGGCTTCCAGTACATGCACCCGCTGATGGCGAAGAACTTCGGCCAGTGGCGCTGGCACGACCATCCGCGACCGGGCGTGCTGCGGCACCACGCCGAGAGCGGCGACGAGATCTGGACCGTGCGCGCGGGCACGCAGCGCATTCTCGACGTGTTCACGCTGCGCAAGCTGTGCGACATCGGCGATCGCTATGCCGACGGCCACGTGCGCTTCACCATTCGCTCGAACATCGAGTTCCTGGTTGCCGACCCGGCCCGGGTGGACCCGCTGATCGCGGCGCTGGAGGAAGCCGGCTTCGTGGTCGGCGGCACCAAGAACTCGGTGGCGATGATCTCCCATACCCAGGGCTGGCTGCACTGCGACATCCCCGGCACCGACGCCTCCGGCGTGGTCAAGGCAATGATGGACGAGCTGATCGACGAGTTTCGTCACTGCAACATGCCCAACCGGGTGCATATCACCACGTCCTGCTGCCAGATCAACTGCGGTGGCCAGGGCGACATCGCCATCAACGTCCAGCACACCAAGCCGCCGAAGATCAACCACGACCTGGTGGCCAACGTCTGCGAGCGTCCCTCGGTGGTGGCGCGCTGCCCGGTGGCGGCGATTCGTCCCGCCCAGGTCAACGGCAAGCCGACCCTGGAGGTGGACGAGAAGAAGTGCATCTGCTGCGGTGCCTGCTATCCGCCCTGTCCGCCGATGCAGATCAACGACCCGGAGCATTCCAAGCTGGCGATCTGGGTCGGCGGCAACCACTCCAATGCGCGTGGCAAGCCTACCTTCCAGAAGCTGGTGGCATCGGGCATCCCCAACAATCCGCCGCGCTGGCCGGAGGCCACCGCCATCGTCAAGCGGATCCTGAAGACCTACCGCGAGGACGCGCGGGACTGGGAGCGGATCAACGACTGGGTCGAGCGCATCGGCTGGCCGCGGTTTTTTGAACTGACTGAACTGCCCTTCACCAAGTATCATATCGACAACTGGCGTGGCTCGCGCAAGAGCCTCAACGCATCGGCCCATATCCGCTTCTGACAAAGGCCCCGTCGACGTGATTTTCTCGCTGATGGTGAACGAAGGCCCCTATACCCACCAGGCCTCCGACACCGCCTACCATTTCGCCCGCGCCGCCCTCGACGCCGGCCACGAGGTCTTTCGCGTGTTCTTCTACCACGACGGCGTCAACAACGGCACCCGGCTGACCGTGCCGCCGCAGGACGACCGCAACGTGGTGCAGCGCTGGAGCGAGCTGGCCACCCGCCACGGCATCGACCTGGTGCTGTGCGTGGCGGCGGCACAGCGGCGCGGCATCGTCGATGCCGACGAGGCCCGTCGACACGGCAAGGATGCCGACAACATTGCCGAGGGATTCCGCATTTCCGGTCTTGGCCAGTTGATCGAGGCGGGCATCCGCTCCGACCGGCTGCTCGAGTTCGGCGACTGAGGGGCAGGGCATGAGCACGGTGAAGAAGTTCATGTACGTGAACCGGCGCGCGCCGCACGGCAGCATCTACGCGCTGGAGGGGCTGGAGGTGGTGCTGATCGGCGCCGCCTTCGACCAGGAGTGCAGCATGGCCTTCATCGGCGACGGCGTGTTCCAGTTGCTGCGCGGCCAGGACGCCTCGGCCTGCGGCATGAAGAATTTCGCCCCGGCCTTTCGCGCCCTCGGCGATTACGATGTCACCCGGCTGTACGTGGAGCGCGAGTCGCTTGCAGAACGCGGCCTGTGCGAAGACGACCTGATGCCGCTGACCTACGAGGACGAGGACGACGACTATGCCGAAAAGCCCTCGATCCGGGTGGTCGACCGTGCCGAGCTGGCCCGCGTGATGGACCAGCAGGACGTGTTGCTGAATTTCTGACCGGAGCCGCCAGGTGCTGCATACCGTCAACAAGTCGCCCTACGAGAAGAACAGCCTGGCCAGTTGCCTCGGCCTGTCGTTGCCCGGCAGCGACATCCTGCTGATCGAGGACGCCGTCTACGGCGCCGTCGCCGGCGGCGCGGCGGCGGCGATGGTGATCACCGCCCTCGCCGATCGCCGGGTGCACGTGCTGGATGCCGACCTGAAGGCACGCGGCATCGATGCCGCGCGGCTGGTGGACGGCGTCGAGGTGGTCGGCTACGACGGCTTCGTCGAGCTGGCGGCGCGCAACGACCGGGTACAGTCCTGGTTGTAGAATGACGGCCTGACCGCAACGAACAACCACCGGAGTACATCCACATGACACTCGAGATCAACGGCAAGACCTACGACACCGACGAGGAAGGCTATCTCGCCAACCTGTCCGACTGGGACGAGCAGGTGGCCGCGAAGATGGCCGAGATCGACGACTGCGAACTCAGCGACAACCACTGGGAAGTGATCAACTTCCTGCGCGAGTACTACGAGGAATACCAGATCGCCCCGGCGGTGCGCGTGCTGACCAAGGCCATCGGCAAGAAGCTCGGCAAGGACAAGGGCAACAGCAA
>CAYGJZ010000006.1:26446-38024 GCA_964350265.1 uncultured Gammaproteobacteria bacterium
GCGTGCTGACCAAGGCCATCGGCAAGAAGCTCGGCAAGGACAAGGGCAACAGCAAGTACCTCTACCAGCTGTTTCCCTACGGCCCGGCCAAGCAGGCGTGCAAGTATGCAGGCCTGCCCAAGCCCACCGGCTGCGTATAGCCGCGTGCCGATGGCGGGACCGCGGTCCGGCGGCCGCTGGTGCCGGCCTGCCCCGAAATGCTGACCTACCTGTTCATTGGCCTCGTCTACTTCGCCACCGCGGTATTCGTGGTCGGTCTCGCGCTGCGCATCCGGCGCTATGCCAGGACGCCGGCACCGCTGGTCATCCCGACCACACCGGCGCCGACCACCCGTACCGGGGTGGCCGCGCGCATGGCCCGCGAGGTGATCTTCTTCGAAAGCCTGTTCAAGGGCAGCAAGTGGACCTGGCTGTTCGGCTGGCTGTTCCACTTCGCCCTGCTGCTGGTGCTGGTGCGCCACCTGCGCTACTTCACCGAGCCAGTGTGGGCGCCGGTGGCGGCCATGCAGTGGCTTGGCCTGTACGCCGCCTTCGTCATGCTGCTCGGTCTTGCCGGACTGTGGGCGCGACGCGTGCTGGTCGACCGTGTGCGCTACATCTCCGCGCCGTCCGATCACCTGATGCTGGCACTGCTCGCCGCCATCGCCCTGACCGGCCTCGGCATGAAGTATGCCTGGCATACCGACGTGGTGGCGGCCAAGGCCTTCATGCTCGGCATCGTGCAGCTGGACTTCCATCCGTTGCCGCCGGACCCGTTGTTCATGCTGCACCTGTTGCTGGTCATCGTGCTGATGCTGGTGTTCCCGTTCAGCAAGTTGCTGCACGCCCCGGGAGTGTTCTTCAGTCCCACCCGCAACATGCGCGACGACCCGCGCGAACGGCGTCACCAGGCGCCGTGGGCGCGCAGTTGAGCGGCGTCGTGGCGGGGCAGGGGTAGGCGGCGATGGCCCGGGACGACTTCGAAACTCCGAAGATCGGCGAGCTGCCGGAGATTCCGCCGGTGCGGGTGGGCTCGATGGCGCACAGCAAGCCCTTCCGTGCCAAGCCCGAGCACCAGCAGCCGCTGGGCTATCCCGGGGAACTGGTGGACAACTGGAAGGAAGTCGCCCTGGACAAGATGGGCGAGCTGCTCGGCAAGTACCGTTCGCTGCAGGTCTTCCTCGATGCCTGCGTCAAGTGTGGCGCCTGTACCGACAAGTGCCACTACTACCTGGGCACGGGCGACCCGAAGAACATGCCGGTGGCGCGCCAGGACCTGATGCGCAACGTCTATCGCCGCTACTTCACGCCAGCCGGGAAGTACTTCCCGAAGCTGGTCGGTGCCGTGGATCTCACCGAGGAGGTGGTGGAGGACTGGTATCGCTACTACCACCAGTGCTCGGAGTGCCGCCGCTGCTCGGTGTACTGCCCCTACGGCATCGACACCGCCGAGATCACCATGGCCGGCCGCGAGATCCTCGACACCATCGGCGTTGGCCAGAAGTACGCCAACGAGATCATCGGCAAGGTGTTCCGCATCGGCAACAATCTCGGCCTGCCGGAGCCGGCGCTGAAGGACACCCTGGAGGGGTTGGAAGAGGAGGTGGAGGAGGACATCTCGGTGCCGGTTCGCTTCCCCCTCGACCAGCGCGGTGCCGAGGTGCTGCTGGTGACGCCGTCGGCGGACTTTTTCGCCGAGCCCCATGTCGACGGCCTGATCGGCTATGCCAAGGTCTTTCACCAGGCCGGTATTTCCTGGACGCTCAGCTCGCATGCCTCGGAGGCGGCCAACTTCGGCCTGTTCATCGGCAGCTACGACAACATGCGCAAGGTAGCCATGCGCATCCGCGAGGCTGCCCTGGATCTCGGCGTGCGCCGCATCGTGGTCGGCGAGTGCGGCCATGCCTGGCGGGTGGCCTACAGCTTCTGGAACACGCTGATCGGCCCCTTCGACTTTCTCGACCCGAACTACCCGGCGCCGCAGCACGTGTGCGAGTTCACCCACGACCTGCTTGAACGCGGCGCCCTGCACCTGGACGCCACCGCCAACGACGACAAGGTGGTGACCTTTCACGACTCGTGCAACGTCTCGCGGGGCTCGCGCATGGGCCCGACCCCCGGCGGCCAGTTCACCATACCGCGGGACCTGTTGCGCGCCTCGTGCCGACGGTTCGTGGACATGGAGGCGAACACCATCGGCGAGGCCACCTTCTGCTGCGGTGGCGGCGGCGGCCTGCTCACCGACGACCTGGCCGAGCTGCGGGTCAAGGGCGCACTGCCCCGGGTACAGGCGCTGTCGCGGGTGATCGAGAGTCACGGTGTCACCCACATGGCGGCGATCTGCGCCATCTGCAAGTCGCAGTTTTCCAAGGTCCTGCCCTATTACGGCCTGGGCATGGACATGATCATCAGCGTGCACCAGCTGGTCGGTGACGCGCTGGTCTTCGACCAGCACTAGTGTCGATGCATCGGTTCATCGACATGCGCGGACCCACACCGGAGGAGGTCATCCATGGCAACGGCAGGTGACAACGGCGGGGGACTGACCCTGCGTGCTTTCCGCGACGGCGAACACCGCTGGGAAAGCCTGCACGAGCAGATCTTCGATGCCGACCATTCCCACAAGTGCCCGGTCTACGTGCATCGCACGCCGCCCTGCCAGGGCAGCTGCCCGTCCGGCGAGGACATTCGCGGCTACCTGCAGATCGTGCGCGGCATCGAGAAGACGCCGGCGGACATGGCCATGGAGGAATACGCCTTCCGTCGCGTCACCGAGGCGAATCCCTTCCCGGCGGTGATGGGCCGGGTCTGCCCGGCGCCGTGCGAGAACGGCTGCAACCGCAACAACGTCGAGGACTTCGTCGGCATCAACGCGGTGGAGCAGTTCATCGGCGATGCCGCCTTCGACGGCGGCTTCACCTTCCAGGCGCCGCCGCTGGCCGGCGAGCAGAAAGTGGCCATCATCGGTGGCGGACCGGCCGGCCTGTCGGCGGCCTACCAGTTGCGTCGTCGCGGCATCGGCTCCACGGTGTTCGAGGCGAAGGCGGAACTCGGCGGCATGATGGGCTACGGCATTCCCAACTACCGCATCCCGCGCGAACGCCTGCACCACGAGATTCGCCGCATCCTCGACATGGGTGGCATCGAGGTGCGCACCGGGGTGCGGGTTGGTGTCGACCTGTCCTTCGAGGATCTCGACCGCGACCACGATGCCGTGCTCTGGGCCATCGGCTGCCAGAACGGGCGCGCGCTGCCGGTGCCCGGCGGTGATGCGCCGAACTGCGTCAGCGGTGTCGGCTTTCTCGACGCCTTCAACCGCGGCACCCTGCAGGTCACCGCCGACCGGGTGATCTGCGTCGGCGGCGGTGACACCTCCATCGACGTGGTCTCGGTGGCACGACGCCTGGGCCGCATCGAGAAGATGCATCCGCGGGAACGCGCCGAGGAAGTCATCGGCGGCTTCATCGCCCACGATGCCGCCTACGCGGCCATGCGCCAGGGCGCCCACGTCACGCTGACTTCGCTGTTCGAGCGGGAAAGCATGACCGCGTCCGTCGAAGAGGTGGAAGATGCCACCCGCGAGGGCGTGACCATCGTCAACGGCGTGATGCCCACGGAGGTGGTGCTGGGCGAGGACGGCCGCGCGGTGGCACTGCGCATGGTGCGTTGCACGGTGGACGAGCGCGGCGCGCCGAGCCCGGTGGAGGGCAGCGAGTTCGAACTGCCCTGCGACCTGGTGGTGGCCGCCATCGGCCAGGGCGGCGACCTGGCCGGCCTGGAGGCGCTGGACAACGGCCGTGGCCTGATCGAGGCTGACCGCTTCTACCGGGTCAAGGACCGGCCCGGTCACTTCGTCGCCGGCGACATCGTGCGTCCGCACCTGTTGACCACGGCCATCGGCCAGGCCGCCATTGCCGCCGACTCCATCGCCGACTACCTGCACGGACGCGACGGCGGTCGGCGGCCGAAGGTGGACGTGCACCATTTCAACCTGCTGGCCAAGCTGACCGAGAGCGGCCTGGCCCCGGAGGAGTACGATCACCAGTCCACCTGGGGCACCTCGTCGTCCAGCTTCGCGGTACACAACTACGAGGATCGCGCCGCCCACGAGGTGATTGCCTCCGACCGGCTGTTCCTGGCCCATTTCCAGCATGCCGATCGACAGCGTCGCGCCCTGGTCGGGCCGGCGGGGGACGAGGTCATCGGCCATTTCTCTGAGCGCCACCAGGGGCTCGACCGCGAGCAGGCGGTGGCCGAGGCGGGTCGTTGCATGAGCTGCGGCATGTGCTTTGAATGCGACAACTGCGTCATCTACTGCCCGCAGGACGCGGTGTTCCGGGTAAAGAAGGACCGCGCCACCCTCGGCCGCTACGTGGACACCGACTACAGCCGCTGCATCGGCTGCCACATCTGCGCCGACGTCTGCCCCACCGGCTACATCGACATGGGCATGGGCGAGTAGGGCGATGAGGCGTGGTTGGCGACAAGGTTGGCTGCTGCTGGCCATGCTGGCAGCGATGCCGGTGGGTGCCCATGCCCCGGTGCCCGACCCGGTGGCGGTGCGCGGAGACCAGTGCGTGGCGCCGGTGGAGGTGATGCGTCGCGAGCACATGGACATGCTCATGCACCAGCGTGACGAGACCGTGGAGCGCGGCGTGCGCGGCGCCGCCGTCAACCTGGTCGGCTGCGTGTCCTGCCATGCCGACCGCGATGATCACGGCAACTACCTGCGGGTGGATGCACCGGGCCAGTTCTGCGCCACCTGCCACGCCTACGCGGCGGTGGAGATGGACTGCTTCGAGTGTCATGCGGCGAAGCCCCACGTGGAGGAGAACGCCCACCACCTGCACGATGACGAGGAGCGACTGGCGTTCGGCGAACTGTCCCGCCGCTGGCAGGCGCTGGCGCCGAGGCAGCGATGAACGGTTCCCGGGAACAGTCGCTCGGCGATCGCTACCGTCGCCGCTTTCTCGCCGCGCTGGGCCTGGGCCTGGCCGCGGTCGGCGGCGGTCGGCTGGTGGAGCTGGCGGCGGCGCACGACGCTGCCGAGACCCGCGGCGCCGGTGTGCGCTACGGCATGCTGGTGAACACCAGTCGCTGCGCCGAGGGTTGCACCGACTGCGTCGACGCCTGCGACGACGAGCACGGCCTCGAGGGTCTTGGCCGGCCGCGCACCGACGCGGTGTGGATACGCAAGCTGACCGTGCGCGACCGCGCCACCGGCCACGTCACTTCGCTGCCCATGCTCTGCCAGCACTGCGCCCACCCGCCCTGCGTCGATGTCTGTCCCACCGGGGCCTCCTTTCGACGCGACGACGGCATCGTGCTGGTCAACAAGCACACCTGCATCGGCTGTCGCTACTGCATGATGGCCTGTCCCTACAAGGCCCGTTCCTTCGTGCACGAGGATCTCACCGACCAGCGGCCCTGGTCGCCACGCGGCAAGGGCACGGTGGAAAGCTGCAATTTCTGCGTGCACCGGGTGGACCACGGCGGCACCCCGGCCTGTGTCGAGGCCTGCAGCGAGGCCGGTCACGGGGCGTTGCTGTTCGGCGACCTGAACGATGCCGACGGCGCGCTGGCGCGCCGCCTGCGGGAGGTGCCGAGCCGAGCCGTCCGCGCCGACCTGGCGCTGGACACCGCCGTGCGCTACGAGGATCTGTAGGCGGATGACGGCCCCGCGTATCCGCTACCACCTGTTGTCCGGGAGCACGTTCCTGCCGCTGCTCGCGGTCGGGCTCGTGCTGGTGGCGGTGGGCGGCTATGCTGCCCACCGCATGGAATCCCTTGGCCATGTCGTCACCGGCATGGACAACCAGGTGGTCTGGGGACTGCCCCACGTCTTCGCGGTGGCGCTGATCCTGGCCGCCTCCGGTGCGCTCAACGTGGCCTCGCTGGTGTCGGTGTTCCGGCGCGAGGGGTATCCGGGCCTGTCGCGGCTGTCCGCGCTGTCGGCCATCGCCCTGCTGCTCGGCGGCCTGTTCGTGCTGGTGCTCGACCTCGGTCGGCCCGATCGGCTGGTGATCGCCCTGACCACCTGGAACTTCCGCTCCGTCTTCGCCTGGAACATCTTCCTGTACACCGGCTTCTTCGCCGTGGTGACGTGGTACCTGTACACCCAGTTCGAGCCGCGCAGCGGACGCTTCACCCGCCTGGCCGGGACCGTCGCGCTGGCCTGGCGGCTGGCGCTGACCACCGGGACCGGCGCCATCTTCGGCTTCCTGGTGGCCCGCCAGGCCTACGACGCGGCCATCATGTCACCGCTGTTCATCAGCCTGTCGCTGGCCCTGGGCAGCGCGGTGTTCATCCTCGTGCTCGAGGCCCTGGCCCGGGTCGACCGGCAGCCGCTCCCCGAGGCCCTGGCCCGGCGTCTTGGGCGCATGCTGGCGCTGACCGTGCTGGCCAATGCCTACTTCGTCGCCACCGCGCACCTGGCCAATCTCTACGTCGCCGAGCACCACGGCATCGAGCGCTTCCTGCTGCTCGACGGCGGCATCTACCCGGTGCTGTTCTGGGGCATGCAGGTGGTCGTCGGCACGCTGGTGCCGTTGCTGCTGGTCTACCGCGGGCCGGGCGGGCGGTCATGGACCGGCAGCGCCGCGCTGGCGGTCATCGCCGGCGCCTTCGCCCAGCTCTACGTGATCATCATCGGTGGCCAGGCCTATCCCCTGGCGTTGTTTCCCGGGGCCGACGTGTCCAGTCGCTTCTTCGACGGCGTGGTGGCGCACTACCGGCCGTCGTGGACCGAGGCGATGCTCGGCGTCGGCGGCATCGCCGTTGCCGCGCTGGTGATGCTGGTGGCGATGCGGGTGCTGCCCTTCCTGCCCGAGCGTTTCGGCCAGGTGACGCCGTCGACGGACGCGAAACAGCCGGCCGTCGACGGCCGCTGACCGGTCCGGGGTCGTCCACGTGCACGACCACGCGCTGATGGTCTCGGCCACCGCCAGGTCCTCGGGCAAGACCACGGTGGCCACCGCGCTGTGCCGCCTGCTGGCCCGGCGCGGTCACCGCGTGCAGCCCTACAAGAAGGGGCCGGACTACATCGACGCCAGCTGGCTGGCCGCCGCCGCCGGCCGACCCTGCTACCACCTGGACTTCCACACCCAGACGGTGGAGGAGATCCACCAGGGATTCAACCGGCCAGAGGCCGGCTTTCGGCTGGTGGAGGGCAACCAGGGGCTGTACGACTCGGTGGACGTGGAGGGCCAGGCCAGCAATGCCGCACTGGCACGTGGTCTCGGCCTGCCCGTGGTGCTGGTGGTGAACGCCGCCGGCATGACCCGCGGCATCGCGCCGCTGCTGCTGGGCTACCGGGACTTCGAGCCGGTCGCCCTTGCCGGGGTCATTCTCAACCGGGTCGGCGGCAGCCGGCACGAGTCGAAGCTGCGCGGCGCGCTGGAACGCTATACCGACATCCCGCTGCTCGGCGTCATCGGGCGGGAGCCGGCGCTGTCGGTGCCGGAGCGTCACCTCGGCCTGGTGCCCCACGGCGAACATGACCAGGCGGAGGCGGTGATCGAGGCCGCCGCCGCGCTGGTGGAGCAGAACGTCGATGTCGATGCCCTGCTCGGCATGGCCGCCCGCGGCGCCAGCACCGCGCCGACGCCGGCTGCCGCAACCGGCGTGCCGGACGGCCAGGGCCTGGTGGTGGCGGTGGCCCGCGACGCGGCCTTCGGCTTCTACTATGCCGACGATCTCGACACGCTGGCGGCCGCCGGGGTGACGCTGGTGTTCTTCAGCCCGCTGTCCGACGCCGGCCTGCCCGACTGCGACGGCCTGTGGCTGGGCGGCGGGTTTCCCGAGCGCCATGCCCGGCGCCTGGCCGACAACCGGTCGATGCGCGACGCCGTGCGTGGCTATGCCCGCGACGGCGGTGTCGTGCACGCCGAGTGCGGCGGCCTGATGTACCTGTGCGAATCGCTGACGGTGGACCAGTGCAGCTACCCGATGGCCGGGGTGATCCCGGCCACCACCGGCATGCGGGCAGAGCCGGTGGGGCGGGGCCTGGTGCGCCTCGCTGCCCGCGACGGCAGCACCGCGGCGGCGCCGCTGCCGGCCCACGAGTTTCACCATTCCGCGCTGGCCAGCGATGTCCCGCTGACCTTCGCCTACCGGGTATTGCGCGGCCACGGCGTCGACGGCCGGCACGACGGCATCGTCGTCGACCGGGTGCTGGCCAGCTATGCCCACCAGCGGCATACCCGCGCCAACCCGTGGCTGGCCGGCTTCATCGCGCGCATGCGGCAACGACGAGGAGAGACGACATGACCATCAAGCTCACCGACGCGGCGGTGGCGCAGGTGCGCCGTTCCGCCGGCGAGGACGCCGAGGCAACGCCGCTGGTGCTGCGCATCGCCGCCATGCAGCGGGGCGACGGCGCCATCGACTATGCCATGGGCTTCGACGAGATCGACGAGAGCGACAGCGTGCACGAGTACGACGGCCTCACCGTGGTGGTCGCCGCCACCAGCATCGACCTGCTCGGTGGCGCGGTACTGGACTACGTCGACGTCGCCGACGGCGAGTTCCGTTTCATCTTCCTGAATCCCAACGATCCGCACTACGTGCCGCCGAACAGCGACTGAGCGCCACCCCGCGCGGTCGACACCCCCCGCACGGGCACGGTAAAATGCTCGACGCGGCAGGGATTTCATGGCCGCTTCCCCTTCCGCGATGTCCGCCACTGCCCATGCCTCCGAAGGTGTCGGTCAAGGACGCCGGCCATCCACCGACGACGCGCTAGCACCCCATGACCAAGCTCAACATTGCCCTGCTTTCCCGGGGCGCCGACCGGCTGTATTCCAATCGCCGCCTGATCGAGGCCGCCGAGGCGCGCGGTCACGAGATCCAGGTGGTGCATACCCTGCGCTGCTACATGGACATTGCCTCGCACGACCCCAGCGTGCACCTGGGTGGC
Organism: uncultured Gammaproteobacteria bacterium; assembly: GCA_964350265.1. GTDB lineage: Bacteria > Pseudomonadota > Gammaproteobacteria > Arenicellales > CAJQKF01 > BQJD01. The sequence continues at coordinate 35,343 of CAYGJZ010000006.1, forward strand.
AGCGAACTGCCCTTCTTCGACGCGGTGATCCCGCGCATCGGCGCCTCGGTCACGTTCTACGGCTGCGCGGTGCTGCGCCAGTTCGAGATGATGGGCAGCTACCCGCTGAACGAATCGGTGGCCATTACCCGCTCGCGGGACAAGCTGCGCTCGCTGCAGATCCTCGCACGCGCCGGCATCGGCCTGCCGCTGACCGGCTTTGCCCACTCGCTGCGCAATACCAAGGATCTCATCGAGATGGTCAACGGCGCACCGCTGGTGGTCAAGCTGCTGCACGGCACCCAGGGCAAGGGCGTGGTGCTGGCGGAGACGCAGAAGGCGGCGGAGACCATCATCGACGCCTTTCGCCAGTTGCGCGCCGACTTCCTGGTGCAGGAGTTCATCAAGGAGGCCGGCGGCTCGGACATTCGCTGCTTCGTCATCGGCAACAAGGTGGTGGCGGCAATGATGCGCTCGGCCAAGCCCGGCGAATTCCGATCCAACCTGCACCGTGGCGGCACCGCCAAGCTGGTCAAGCTGACCCCGGAGGAGCGCTCCACCGCGCTGCGCTCGGCGCGCAAGATGGGACTCAACGTGGCCGGTGTCGACATCCTGCGCTCCAACCACGGCCCGGTGGTGATGGAGGTGAATTCCTCGCCGGGGCTGGAAGGCATCGAGAAGGCTACCGGCAAGGACATCGCCAGCATGATCATCGAGTTCCTCGAGAACAACACCCGGCTGCACCGCACCAAGACCCGCGGCCAGGGCTAGACCGGATCGCCCCGGCCGGCGTCCTTGCCGCGCTTTCCGGCCGTCTGCCGCGCTATACTCGGCCGCAGGCAAGGACAACGAGAACGCGGTCGTGAAGGCGATCCGAGTCGGTGACGAGCTGGTCGAGCCGGGTACGCGCAAGACCATCGAACTCCCCATCCCCGAGCTGTATACCCATACCCGCATGGTGATGCCGGTGCACGTGGTGCACGGCCGCCGGCCGGGGCCGGTGCTGTTCGTCAACGCCGCCCTGCACGGCGACGAGCTGACCGGGGTGGCGGTGATCCACCGGCTGATGCAGCAGCGCGCACTGGCGCGGGTGCGCGGCACCCTGCTGGCGGTGCCGGTGGTCAACGTCTACGGCTTCATTCACCAGTCGCGCTACCTGCCGGACCGTCGTGACCTCAACCGCTCCTTCCCCGGCTTCGACAAGGGATCGCTGGCGGCGCGGCTGGCGGACCTGTTCATGAACGAGATCGTCTCCCGTGCCAGCCACGGCATCGACCTGCATTCCGGCGCCATCCACCGGGTCAACCTGCCCCAGGTACGTGCCAACCTGGAGCACGACGAGGCCCGCGAGCTGGCACTGGCCTTCGGCGCCCCGGTGGTGCTGCACTCGCGGCTGCGCGACGGTTCCTTGCGCGAGGCCGTGGCCGAGACCGGCACCCCGGTGCTGCTCTACGAGGCCGGCGAGGCGCTGCGGGTGGACGAGTACTCGGTGCGCACCGGCATGCGCGGCATCCTGCAGGTGATGCGCGCCATCGGCATGCTGTCCCCCGGCCGCGGTCGCGGCGCCGGGCCGCGGCCGCCGATGGTGTCCCGTTCCAGTGCCTGGGTGCGCGCGCCCACCAGCGGCATGATGTTCCTGACCACCCCGCTCGGCGCCTACGTTTCGCGTGACGACGTCCTCGGCGAGATCATCGATCCCTTCGGCGAGCGGCGCCAGCCGGTGGTGGCGCCGTGCAACGGCATCGTCATTGGACGAACCCAGATCCCGCTGATCAACGAGGGCGACGCGGTGGTGCACATTGCCCATGCCGAGAACGAAGAGGACATCCTCGAGCCGGACGGCGGTGACGCCGACGGCGACGCCATCTTTCCCTAGCCAGGCCCACCGCGGGCCGGCATCTTCTAAGGAGAAAACCCCATGACCCCAACCCGGCCACTGGCCGCGGCCACCCGGCTTGCCCATGCCGGCGGCGCGGTCGGCACCTCGGGCGCGGTGGTGCCGGGCATCGAGCCGGCCACCACCTTCGCCCGCAACGAAGACTATGACCTGGTCGACGCCGAGCTCTCCTACCAGCGTGACAACGCGGTCAACTGGCGCCAGGTCGAGCAGTTGCTGGCGGCACTGGAGGGCGCCTTCGACGCCCGCCTGTTCGCCTCCGGCTTGGCCGCGTCCACGGTGCTGTTCCAGTGCCTGTCGCCGGGAGACCGGGTCGCCGTCCCCGACATCATGTACCACGGCCTGCGCCACTGGCTGACCGATTTCGGCGCGCGCTGGGGGGTGGGCATCTCGACCTGGCGGGCCGGGGACCTGGATGCGCTCGCGCAGGCCGCCGAAGGTGCGGCCCTGGTCTGGGTGGAGACCCCGGCCAACCCGACCTGGGAGATCACCGACATTGCCGCTGCCGCCGACATCGCCCATCGCGCCGGCGCGCTGTGCGTGGTCGATGCCACCGTCTCCACGCCGCTGCTCACGCGACCGCTGGCCCTGGGTGCGGATTTCGTGGTGCACTCGGCGACCAAGTACCTGAACGGACACAGCGACGTGCTCGGCGGCGTGGTCTCGGCTGCCGCGGACGGCGACACCTGGCGACGCCTGGCCGCCCTGCGTACCGGTGGCGGTGCCGTGCCCGGGCCGTTCGAGGCCTGGCTGCTGCTGCGCGGCCTGCGCACCCTGCATGTCCGGCTGGAGCGCTGCTGCGCCAA
>CAYGJZ010000006.1:38124-55129 GCA_964350265.1 uncultured Gammaproteobacteria bacterium
CCGGACAGCCCGATTCCCGGCAACCTGCTGCGCCTGTCGGTGGGCATCGAGGCCATCGACGACCTCGTCGCCGATCTCGAGACGGCACTGGCGGACATCGGGTAGCCGCCGCCATGCTCATCTGCCTGGACTACGACGGGGTGCTGGTGGACACCTTCGACCAGCTGCTGGGGATGGCAGTGGCCGAGCAGGGCGCCATCGGCCGTGGCAGGACGCCGGTGGCCGACGATTTCCGCTGCATCGAGACGCTGACCTTCGAGGCCATTGCCGAGCGCATCGGCCTGGCCGGTGCCGATGTCGAGCGCTTCGCCGAGGCCATGCACGCCCGCCAGCTGGAGGACCACGAGGTATGCCTGTTCCCCGGCATCGACACGGCACTGCGTCGGCTGGCGGAACGGCATGTCCTGGCGGTGATGACCGCCAACCATGCCGGGCACGTCGAGGCCCGGTTGCGCGCACTTGGGCTGGAGGACGTGTTCGCCACGGTGTCCGGCGCACGCAGGGGCGCAACCAAGGCGACCCGGATCGCAGAACTGCTGGACACGCTGGCGGTGGCCCCTGGCGATGCCGCCATGGTGGGTGACGCGGTCAGCGACCTGGCCGCGGCCCGCGCGGCCGGGGTGAAGGCGGTGGCGGTGGCCTGGGGCTACCAGTCGCCGTCGCGGCTGGCGGCACGGTCCCCGGACCTGCTGCTGCAAGAGCCGGCCGAGTTGGCCACCCTGGTCTCGCGCCTGGCGTCCGTGGATGCGCCGGGGCAGGGGGCGTACACTAGCGCCTGATGCCCGTTGCCGGGCATTCCCTGCCAGCACCCATCGCGCCGGAACCGCCCATGTGTCCAACACCGGTCAAGGGCCGGGGAACCACCACGCCCACGGCCAACCGCTACAGCGACCGGGAAGTCGAGTCGGTGGACGACGGCTGGCCGGGGGATGACGAGGTGGCGTCCTCGCCGCGCACCGAGCTGATCCGCGACCCGTCGAAACGGGTGATCAGCTACAACGATTCGCCGGACATTCCCTTCGACCGCGCCATCAATCCCTATCGCGGCTGCGAGCACGGCTGCATCTACTGCTATGCCCGGCCGACCCATGCCTGGCTGGACTATTCGCCGGGCATCGACTTCGAGACCCGCATCGTCTACAAGCCGGCCGCCGCCGAACGGCTGGCGGAGGAACTGGCCGCGCCCGGCTACCGGGTGCGACCCATCGGCCTTGGCACCAACACCGACCCGTGGCAGCCGGCGGAGCGGCGTCTTGGCATCACCCGCGCGGTGCTCGAGGTGCTCAGCGCGTGCAACCACCCGGTGATGATCGTGACCAAGTCGGCCGGCATCGAGCGCGACCTGGACATCCTCGCCTCGATGGCGGCGCGCAACCTGGTGCGGGTCAGCGTCTCGGTGACCAGCCTCGACGCCTCCCTGTCGCGCAACATGGAACCACGCGCGGCATCGCCGTCCCGGCGCCTGAAGACCATTGCCCGCCTGGCCGAAGCCGGTATCCCGACCGGCGTCCTGGTCGCGCCGGTGATCCCCTTTCTCAACGACGACGACATGGAATCCATCCTCGACGCGGCGCGGCGGGCGGGGGCCCGTCACGCCGGCTGGATCTTCCTGCGCCTGCCGCTGGAGGTGGCGCCGCTGTTCCGTGAATGGCTGCAGACCCACTACCCGTTGAAGGCCGGGCACGTCATGAACCGGGTGCGCGACAGCCGTGGCGGCGAAGACTACCGCGCCGGTTTCGGCAGCCGCATGCGCGGCCAGGGGGTGTACGCGGCGCTGTTGAAGAAGCGCTTCGACGCGGCCAGCCGGCGACTGGGCTTCGTCGGTGAATCACGCCTGGATGAACAGCACTTCCGGCCACCGTCACCCGGTGGCCAGCAGTCACTGTTCTGATTTTCCCGCGTCGTCGGGCGGTTGCCCGGCCTGGTCGGCGTCGTCGCCGTCCTCGCGGGCACCGATGTCGGTGAGTGCCGAGGCCACCAGCCCGGTGGGTACCGCGATGACGCCGAGGCCAAGGATCAGCACCACGAAGGTGAAGAACCGTCCCCCCGCGGTGATCGGGTAGATGTCGCCGTAGCCCACCGTGGTCAGCGTCGCCACCGCCCACCACATGCTGTGCGGAATGGACTTGAACTTGTCCGGCTGCGCCTCGTTCTCGAAGTAGTAGATGCCCACCGAGGACAGGTAGACGAGGATCACGATCATGACGATGAACAGGACCAGTTCGTCGCGGACCTGGAAGAAGGCCTTGATCAGCCGCTTGGCCGCCCGGTTGTAGCGGAACAGCTTGACGATGCGGGCCAGGCGGAAGATGCGCAGGATGCGCACCGAGCGCAGGTCGAGACCGGTGGCCAGGTAGAAGGGCGCGATGGCGGCAAGGTCGACCAGGCCGTAGAAGCTGAACACGAAGCGCAGCCGGTGCGGCGCGTAGGCCAGCCGCAGCAGGTACTCGGCGGTGAACACGGCGACGATGAACACCTCCAGCGCGTAGAAGGCGACGTACCAGGCATGGCCGAGGCCGGGCACCGTTTCCAGCGTGAAGGTCACCATGGAGACCACGATCAGCACCTGGATGAACCAGGAAAACCGCTGCCCGGTTCGGCTGTGCTCGTCGATCAGTCGCCGCGGGGAAGACATCAGTCCACGTCGGCGTCCAGCGCGGCGGCCTGCCGTTCACGGGCCCGGGCCCGGGCCAGCGCCGGTCGCGCCAGCACCCGGTCGGCATAGCGATCCACGCTTGTCTCGCCGGTTTCAAAGTCCAGCGAACGTGCCCAGGCCAGGGTATGGGCGCAGAGCACGTCGCAGACGCTGAAGGTGTCGCCGAGCAGGAACTCGTCGTCACCCAGTTTCTCTGCCAGCGCCGCGCAGGAGCGTTGGAACTCGCGGCCGCAGTCCGGCAGGATTTCCGGCACGCGGACTTTCTCCGGGTAGACCAGGGCATGCTTGGTATAGGTCCACACCGGCGCCTCGAGGTCGGTCAGGGTATAGAAGTTCCAGGCGTCGTAGCGGGCGCGGGTTTCGGTGGCGAAGGCCGGCGACAGGCGCTGGCGGTCGCGGTGGCGGTCGGCGAGGTAGGTGCAGATGGCCGCCGACTCGGTCAGGACGAGGTCTTCCTCCACCAGTACCGGCAGCTTGCGCAGCGGGTTGAGGGTGCGGATCTCGTTGTCACGCGGGGCATGAATGCGCAGTTCGTAGTCGAGGGCAAGTTCCTCGAAGGTCCACACCACCCGGGTGCCCCGGGTACGGGGCGCGGTAAACAGGAGGTACATAGGCGGACAGCCCGGCGGAAAGATGGGCGCCACATTACGGGGGGCGCCGGGGAGGTGTCAACCGGCTCGAAAAACCGCCCCGCGCCGGGCGCGGGGCAAAGCGTCAACAGGCTGGAGATGACATCGGCCGGGGTGGTGGACGGCGGCGTCGACCACCCGGATTCGACCGGCTTGCAGTGTAGTCCCGCCGGGCGGGCGAAGTGTTGCGCGGAAGATGGCGAAGCGATGGTGATGGACGGCACGGCGGGTCGGTGGACGCGGTATAATGCCGCGATGATTGCACGCGGAACCTGTCGATGAGTCTGAAGGACCTGGCCAGCGCGGTGAGCGCCGCCCTGCCGGAGCGTCTCGGCGAGGACGTGCGACGCAACGTGCGCGCGGCGGTGCGCGCCGGCTTCGAAAACATGGAACTGGTTTCCCGCGAGGAACTCGAGGTGCAGCGGCAGGTGCTGGCGCGCACCCGCGAGCGCATCGAGGCGCTGGAGGCGAGAGTGGCCGAGCTCGAGCGCCGCCAGGACGGCGAAGGCAAGGACTGACGACGCCCCGCGGGCGTCGTTGCGCCGCCGCTTCCCCATTCCGCCGCCGGGCGCAAGGCCCGCGCGGCATCGTCATTCGAACGTTCGAGGTGTTTCCCGATGTCCCAGTATATTTACACCATGATCGGTGTCGGCAAGGTCGTGCCCCCGCGTCGGCACATCCTGCGCGACATCTCGCTGTCCTTCTTCCCGGGCGCCAAGATCGGCGTGCTCGGCCTGAACGGCAGCGGCAAGTCCACGTTGCTGCGCATCATGGCCGGGGTCGACACCGCCATCGAGGGCGAGGCGCGGCCGCAGCCGGGCATCTCGGTGGGCTACCTGCCGCAGGAACCGGAGCTGGACGAGACGCTCAGCGTGCGCGGCAACGTCGAGCAGGCGCTGGCGGAGGTGACCGGGGCGCTGGCCGAGCTGGAGAAGGTCTATGCCGCCTATGCCGAGCCCGATGCCGACTTCGACGCCCTCGCCAAGCGGCAGAGCCAGCTCGAGGACATCGTGCAGGCCGCCGACGGCCACAACCTCGAGCGCCAGCTTGAAGTCGCCGCCGACGCCCTGCGCCTGCCGCCCTGGGAGGCCGACGTGCGGCACCTGTCCGGTGGCGAGCGCCGTCGCGTGGCGCTGTGCCGGCTGCTGCTGCAAAAGCCCGACATGCTGCTGCTCGACGAACCCACCAATCACCTCGATGCCGAGTCGGTGGCGTGGCTGGAGCGCTTCCTGCACGACTACACCGGCACCGTGGTCGCCGTGACCCATGACCGCTACTTCCTCGACAACGTGGCCGGCTGGATCCTCGAACTGGATCGCGGCCACGGCATTCCGTGGAAGGGCAACTACTCGTCCTGGCTGGAGCAGAAGGAGGCGCGGCTGGAACAGGAACAGAAGCAGGAAGCATCGCGCATCCGCGTCATGAAACAGGAACTGGAGTGGGTGCGGTCCAACCCCAAGGGGCGCCAGGCCAAGGCCAAGGCGCGCCTGAACCGTTTCGAGGAACTGCAGAACACCGAGTTCCAGAAGCGCAACGAGACCAACGAGATCTACATTCCCCCCGGCGAACGGCTCGGCGACCAGGTCATCGAGGCCGAGGGGCTGTGCAAGCGCTTCGGCGAGAAGCTCCTGTTCGAGGATCTTTCCTTTCGCCTGCCACCGGGCGGCATCGTCGGCGTGATCGGGGGCAACGGCGCCGGCAAGACCACCTTGTTCCGCATCCTCACCGGTGCCGAGCAGGCCGATGCCGGCAACCTGGTGGTCGGCAAGACCGTGCAGATCGCTGCCGTCGACCAGTCCCGCGACAGCCTCGAGGACGGCAACAGCGTCTGGCAGGAGATCTCCGACGGCCTCGACAACATCATGGTCGGCCGCTTCGAGATGCCTTCGCGGGCCTACGTCGGGCGGTTCAACTTCAAGGGCCCCGACCAGCAGAAGCGGGTCGGCGACCTGTCCGGCGGCGAGCGCAACCGCGTGCACCTGGCCAAGCTGCTGAAGTCCGGCGGCAACGTGCTGCTGCTCGACGAGCCCACCAACGACCTCGACGTGGAAACCCTGCGTGCGCTGGAGGAGGCGTTGCTGGTGTTTCCCGGCTGCGCGGTGGTGATCAGCCACGATCGCTGGTTCCTCGACCGCATCGCCACCCACATCCTCGCCTTCGAGGGCGACTCGACGGTGACCTGGTTCGAGGGCAACTACCAGGAGTACGAGGCCGACCGCCACCGCCGCCTGGGCGAGGCGGCGGACAACCCGCACCGGGTCCGCTACAAGCGCATCGACGCCTGAGCGTGCCCGGCGCCTGGCCGGATCAGGCGTCCTGTCCGGCCAGGAACAGCCAGGTCTCGACCACCGTGTCGGGGTTCAGGGAGACGCTCTCGATGCCCTGGTCCATCAGCCAGCGGGCGAGGTCGGGGTGGTCGGAGGGGCCCTGGCCGCAGATGCCCACGTACTTGCCCGCCTCGCGGCAGGCGCCGATGGCCTGTGCCAGCAATGCCTTCACCGCCGGGTCGCGCTCGTCGAACAGGTGGGAGATGACCCCGGAGTCGCGGTCCAGGCCGAGGGTGAGCTGGGTGAGGTCGTTGGAGCCGATGGAAAAGCCGTCGAAGAATTCGAGGAATTCCCGGGCCAGCAGGGCATTGGAGGGGATCTCGCACATCATGATCACCTTCAGCCCGTTCTCGCCGCGGGCCAGGCCGTTCTCGGCCAGCAGCTCGGTGACCTGGCGGGCTTCTTCCAGGGTGCGCACGAAGGGCACCATGAGCCAGACGTTGGTCAGCCCCATCTGGTCGCGGACGTGGCGCAGCGCGCGGCATTCCAGCTCGAAGCACTCGCGAAACCCCGCGTCGATGTAGCGCGAGGCGCCGCGGAAGCCGAGCATGGGATTCTCCTCGTCCGGCTCGAACTGCGGCCCGCCGATCATGTTGGCGTACTCGTTGGACTTGAAGTCCGACAGCCGGATGATCACCGGCTGCGGCGAGAAGGCGGCGGCCAGGGTGGCGATGCCCTCGCCGAGGCGGTCGACGTAGAAGCGCACCGGGTCGTCGTAGCCGGTCATGGCCTGGTCGATGCGCCGGCGCACGTTCTCGTCCATCTCGGCGTAGCGCAGCGCGGCGCGTGGGTGAATGCCGATGGTGTTGTTGATGATGAATTCCAGCCGCGCCAGGCCGACGCCGAAGTTGGGCAGCCGGGCGAAGTCGAAGGCGCGCTCGGGGTTGCCGACGTTCATCATGATCTTGAACGGCAGCTCGGGCATGTCGTCCAGGGCCACGCGCTTGAGCTGGAAGGGCAGTTCGCCGTCGTAGACGTAGCCGGCATCGCCCTCGGCGCAGGACACGGTGACCATGGCGCCGTCGGCGATGCGCTGGGTGGCGTCGCCGCAGCCGACCACCGCGGGCACGCCGAGCTCGCGGGCGATGATGGCGGCATGGCAGGTGCGCCCGCCGCGGTTGGTGACGATGGCGCTGGCGCGCTTCATCACCGGTTCCCAGTCCGGGTCGGTCATGTCGGTGACCAGCACGTCGCCGGGCTCGACCCGGGCGAGGTGACTGATGTCGGGCACGATGCGCACCTTGCCGGCGCCGATGCGCTGGCCGATGGCACGGCCCTCGGCCAGCACGGTGCCGCGCCGGCCGAGCTCGAAGCGCTCCAGTACCTGGCCGTTGCCGCGGCTCTGCACGGTTTCCGGGCGGGCCTGGAGGATGTACAGGCGGCCGGTCTCGCCGTCCTTGCCCCACTCGATGTCCATCGGCCGACCGTAGTGCTGCTCGATGGTCACCGCCATCCGCGCCAGCGCGGTGACGTCGTCGTCGGTGAGGGCGTAGCGGCGGCGTTCCTCGTCGCTGGTGTCGATCACCGCCACCGGCTCGTCGCCGCCGTCGGCATAGACCATCTTGATCAGCTTCGAGCCCATGGAGCGCTTCAGGATGGCCGGCCGGTCCGCGGCCAGCGCCGGCTTGTAGACGTAGAACTCGTCCGGGTTCACCGAACCCTGCACCACGCACTCGCCGAGGCCGAAGGAGGCGGTGATGAACACCGCCTGGTCGAAGCCGGACTCGGTGTCGAGGGTGAACATGACGCCGCTGGCGCCGATGTCGCTGCGCACCATGTGCTGGATGCCGGCGGACAGCGCCACCTCGGCGTGGGAAAAACCCTGGTGCACGCGGTAGGAAATGGCGCGGTCGTTGAACAGGGAGGCGAACACCCGGCGGATGGCCAGGAGCACCTGCTCGATGCCGCGCACGTTGAGGAAGGTTTCCTGCTGGCCGGCGAAGGAGGCCTCGGGCAGGTCTTCGGCGGTGGCCGAGGAGCGCACCGCCACCGCCACTTCGCCGCTCTCGCCGAGGGCGGCGTAGGCGGTGCGGATTTCCTCCTCCAGGTCGGCGGGCAGCGGCGCCTGCTCGACCCAGGTGCGGATTTCCCGGCCGGCGGCGGTCAGCGCCTCGACGTCGTCGACGTCGAGGTTGTCGAGCACGGCGTTGATGCGCTTGTCCAGGTCCTGGTGGGCGAGGCAGCGTCGGTAGGCATCCGCGGTGGTGGCAAAGCCCTTCGGCACCTCGATGCCCTGGCGGGACAGTGCGCTGATCATCTCGCCGAGCGAGGCATTCTTGCCGCCAACACGCGGCACGTCGGCCATGCCGAGATCGGCAAACCAGAGCAGATTTTCGTTCATTGTTCCCTAGATTCCACAGGAGATGGACGGCGAGCGGGGGACGCGGGGCTGGTAGAATAGCCCCGGTCGCGGCCGCTGGGCCGTGCGCGCCTTCCCATCAGGATTGATCGATGACCACCCGACCCGTATTCGTGGTTTCCGACCGGACCGGCATTACCGCGGAGATGATGAGCCACAGCCTGCTGACGCAGTTCCCGAACGTGAAGTTCGACGTGGCCACGCTACCCTTCGTGGACACGGATGATAAGGTCAGCGACGTGATTAGACAAATCAACCAGGCCGGGCTCGAGAGCGGATCGCGGCCGCTGGTGTTCACGACCTTCATCGACGACAATCACCGCGGCCGCCTGACCGAGTGCGACGGCGTGCTGTTCGACCTGTTCGGCACCTTCCTCGACCCGCTGGAACAGGAGCTGGACCAGCAGTCCTCGCACAGCATCGGCGTTTCCCACGGCATCGTCGACCCGGTGCGCTACACCAACCGCATCGGCGCGGTGAACTACGCGGTGCACTGCGACGACGGTCTCAACGTGCGCGACTACGACAAGGCCCACGTCATCCTGGTGGGGGTCTCGCGGGCCGGGAAATCCCCGGTCAGCCTGTACCTGGCCATGCAGTTCGGGGTCTACTGCGCCAATTACCCGCTGACCGACGACGATCTCGAGCGCAGCGAGCTGGCGGCGGCACTGAAGCCGTGGCGGGAGAAGCTGTTCGGGCTCACCATCCGGCCGGAGCGGCTGCAGCAGATTCGCCAGGAACGACGCAACAGTGGCAGTTATGCCAGCATGCAGCAGTGCCGCTACGAGGTGGCCCAGGGGGAAAACATCTTCATGCACAACCACTTGCCCACCGCCGACACCACCTCGCTGTCGATCGAGGAGATTGCCAGCCGCATCATGCAGCAGATGCGCCTGAAGCGGGATATCTACTGATGAACGGCACGCGCTCCTCGGTCGGTTTCGTCAGCCTCGGCTGTCCCAAGGCGCTGGTGGACTCCGAGCGCATTCTCACCCGGCTGCGGGCGGAGGGATACGAGGTCTCCGGCAGCTACGACGATGCCGACGTGGTGGTGGTCAATACCTGCGGTTTCATCGAATCCGCGGTGGCCGAGTCCCTCGATGCCATCGGCGAGGCCATGGCGGAGAACGGTCGCGTGGTGGTCACCGGCTGCCTCGGCGCGCGGGCCGGGGAAATCCGCGAGCGGTTCCCCGACGTGCTGTCCATCTCCGGTCCGCAGGCCTACGACTCGGTGATGGACGCCATCCACCGGGCCTCGCCGCCACCCCACGACCCGTTCACCAGCCTGATTCCCCCGGGCGGCATCAAGCTCACCCCGCGGCACTATGCCTACCTGAAGATCGCCGAGGGCTGCAACCACAAGTGTACCTTCTGCATCATCCCGTCGATGCGCGGCACACTGGCCAGCCGTCCCGCCGACGAGGTGCTCATCGAGGCAGGCCGGCTGGTGGATGCCGGGGTGCGCGAACTGCTGGTCATTTCCCAGGACACCAGCGCCTACGGCGCCGACCTGCGCTACCGCACGGTGGTCCACCAGGGTCGCGAGGTGGAAACCCGCCTGCCGTCGCTGGCCCGCGAACTGGGCCGGCTGGGGGCCTGGGTGCGACTGCACTACGTCTACCCCTATCCGAACGTCGACCAGCTGGTGCCGCTGATGGCCGAGGGCGTGGTGCTGCCCTATCTGGACGTGCCCCTGCAGCATGCCGCGCCGCGCATCCTCAAGGCCATGCGCCGCCCGGCCAATGCCGAGAACAGTCTCGAGCGCATACGCCGCTGGCGCGAGGTCTGCCCGGACATTGCCCTGCGCAGCAGTTTCATCGTCGGCTTCCCCGGCGAGACCGAGGCGGATTTCCAGGTGCTGCTCGACTTCCTCGCCGAGGCGCGGCTGGACCGGGTCGGCGCCTTCGAGTATTCGCCGGTGGAGGGGGCCGCGGCCAACGACCTGCCCGGCGCGGTGGCCGACGAGGTGCGCGCCGAACGCTACCAGCGGCTGATGGCGCTGGCCGCCGATATTTCCGCCGAACGCCTGCGTGGGCGCGTCGGGCGGCGGGAAACGGTGCTGGTGGACGAGGTGGTGGAAACCGACACGGTGGTCGCGCGCAGCTATGCCGACGCACCGGAAATCGACGGCCTGGTCTACATGGACTGGTTCGAAGGCGTCGCCGCGGGGGACATGATCGAGGTGGAGATCATCGCCGCGGACGAGCACGACCTGGTGGCCAGGCCCCTGGCCGAAGCCGGCCGGGCCTAGTAGACGAAGCGCTTCAGTGCCGGGTCGATGCGCACCGGCTGTTCGCGGCGCTTGAACAGCTGGTAGACGACGGCAGCGGCACTGCGCGGCACGATGGCATTCGGAGCGGCGTCGACCGGTGCTTGCCGGTCGTCGTGTCCGGACGATGCCTTGTCGTCGATGGCGTGGTGATTCTTGTTCATGGTGTTTCGCGACCTCGAGTGATCCCCATCCCCGCGAAGAGTGGGCCTGGCATGTGCCTGGGCCATTTCGCCACGCATTGTAGCGCCCGCCGGATCGCCGGGAATACTGGCGGGCGGGAAAAACCACGAAAATGCCACTAGTGTTGGTGTCGCCGCCGCCCTTGGAGCGGAGCGGGAATCCGCTATAATCCGCGCCCCGCACCGATCCCGCCCAACGAGGTCATGTCCCAGCTTTCCGACGCCATTGCCGCCCGCCGCACCTTCGCCATCATCTCCCACCCCGACGCCGGCAAGACCACGCTCACCGAGCGCCTGCTGCAGTACGGCGGGGCGATCCAGCTTGCCGGCACCGTGAAGGCGCGCAAGAGCGGTCGCTACGCCACCTCGGACTGGATGGAACTGGAGAAGGAGCGCGGCATCTCGGTGACCTCCTCGGTGATGCAGTTTCCCTACAAGGGGCGGGTGTTCAACCTGCTCGACACCCCCGGTCACGCGGATTTTTCCGAGGACACCTACCGCACCCTGACCGCGGTGGACTCGGCGCTGATGGTCATCGACGTGGCCAAGGGCGTGGAGGAGCGCACCATCAAGCTGATGGAGGTCTGCCGATTGCGGGACACGCCGATCATGACCTTCATCAACAAGCTTGACCGCGAAGGGCGCGAGCCGGTGGAACTGCTCGACGAGGTCGAGGAGGTGCTCGGCATCGAGTGCGCGCCGATGACCTGGCCGGTGGGCATGGGCAAGAGCTTCCGCGGCATCTACCGGATGTTCGACGACCGCGTCTGCCTGTATGCCGAGCGCAACCGCGCCCTCGACGAGGACCTCGTCATCGAGGGACTCGACCACCCCGAGCTGGCCCGTCATGTCGGCGACGATGCCGCCGAGGCCCTGCGCGAGGAGATCGAGCTGGTGCGCGGCGCCAGCCATGCCTTCGACCTCGCCGCCTACCGCGCCGGCACGCAGACCCCGGTGTACTTCGGCTCGGCGCTGAACCGGCTCGGCACCGACGAGTTGATGGACGGCTTCGCCACCCATGCGCCGCCGCCGCGTCCGCGCGCCACCGAGAGCCGCGAGGTGTCTGCCGACGAGGAAGCGGTGACCGGCCTGGTGTTCAAGATCCAGGCCAACATGGATCCCGCCCACCACGACCGCATTGCCTTCATGCGCATCATCTCCGGGCGCTTCACCCGTGGCATGAAGCTGCGCCACGTGCGCGCCGGGCGAACGCTGACCATTCACAATGCCATCCAGTTCATGGCGTCGCGGCGGGAGAATGCCGAGGACGCCTATGCCGGGGACATTCTCGGCCTGCACAACCACGGTACCATCCAGATCGGCGACACCTTCACCGAGGGCGAGGTGCTCAAGTTCATCGGCGTGCCGAGCTTCGCCCCGGAACTGTTCCGCCGCGTGCGCCTGCGTGACCCGCTGCGCGCCAAGGCGTTGCACAAGGGACTGGTGCAGCTCAGCGAGGAGGGGGCCACCCAGGTGTTCAAGCCCCGCCTGGGCAACGAACTGGTGCTCGGCGCGGTGGGCATCCTGCAGTTCGACGTGGTCGCCCACCGCCTGCACCACGAGTACGGCGTGGAATGCGCCTTCGAGGGCGTGCAGGTGGCCACCGCCCGCTGGGTGTCCAGCGACAACGCTGCCAAGCTGGCCGAGTTCGAGCGGCGCAACGAAATCAACCTCGCCGACGACGGTGCCGGGGTGCTCGCCTACCTGGCGCCGAACCTGGCCAACCTGCGCCTGACCCAGGAGCGCTGGCCCGACATCCAGTTCAGCGCCACCCGCGAGCTGTAGCCCGAGCCGCTCGGCGCGGATAGGTCAAGTATTTGAAAAGTAAAGTAAGTTTTGTTTTTCTGTGAGGTCGAGGACCGGCCTTTTTCACATCGCGGTGGGTGTGAAACCTTACACTTGTGCAAAACTTATGGCGAAATCCTGTCCAAACCGGGATAATGCGCGCGCGTAAAACTTCACCAACGGTCTGGGAATCCAGTTTCTGGGGGATCGGATTGCCCAACCCAGCGCCGCCAAGAAGGCTGTAACCGATGCACAAACTCAAAGCTTTGGGGCACCGCGTCGTCCGTGCGTTTGCCCTGCCCGTCGCTGCCGTCCTCGGCATGGCCGCCCTCTGGCCCGCCCAGACCGTGGCGCTGGAAAAAACCGAGCTGGGATGCCTGGCCATGAACATCTACCACGAGGCCCGCGGCGAGTCCCGCCAGGGACAGCTCGCGGTGGCCGCGGTGACGCTGAACCGCGTGCGCGACGCGCGTTTCCCCGACTCGGTCTGCGCGGTGGTCTGGCAGCCGTACCAGTTCAGCTGGACCCACACCCTGCGCAGCTACTTCCCCACCGACATGGCGGCATGGAAGCGCTCGATGAAGATCGCCGAATCCTCCCTTGCCAAGGATGTGGTGGCCGAATACGATAACTTGCTGTACTACCACAGCAAGCAGGTCAGGCCCCGCTGGAGCCGGGAAAAGCGGTTCGTCGCCCGGGTCGGCAGCCACCTGTTCTATTCCAGCTGAGCGACTTCGTCCGGATTCTCCGCGTGGCAGGATCACCCGGCAGTCGCCGGGTACACCCATCCTGACCAACCTGACCGGAGACCACACCATGCATTCCGTGCTGAAGACCCTCATCGGCGGCGTTCTTGTCGCCGTTCCCGCGCTGGCCATGGCCGATGCCCAGACCGACTACCAGTCGTCCTGCTTCGCCTGCCACGACACCGGTGTTGCCGGCTCGCCCAAGCTTGGCGACACCGAGAACTGGGCGCCGCGCATTGCCCAGGGCACGGACACCCTGTACAAGCACGCCATCGAGGGCTACCAGGGCAAGGCCGGCTACATGCCGCCGCGTGGCGGCTCGACCCTGAGCGACGAGGCGATTCGCGCCGTGGTCGACTACATGGTATCGAAGTCGCAGTGAATACCCTCGCCAGGGGCGCGGACAAGGCCGGGCAATGCCCGGCCTTTTTCGTCGTCCGCCGGGCATGACCATCCGCGGGCGTTTCGCGCCGAGTCCCACCGGGCCGCTGCACCTGGGCAACCTGCAGACCGCGCTGGCGGCCTGGCTGCAGGTTCGCCTCGAGGGCGGCGAATTCGTGCTGCGCATCGAGGATCTCGATCGTGATCGCTGCCAGTCACGCTACGTGGACAGCATCGTCGACGACCTGCGCTGGCTGGGCCTGCACTGGGAGCTGGGCCCGGGTCGTGGCCCCCGCTCGGACTGGTTGCAGGGCGAGCGTGATCACCACTACCGCCAGGCGCTGTCCACCCTGGCCGCGGCCGGGCACCTGTTCCCCTGCACCTGTTCCCGGCGGGAGCTGAACGACGTCGCCAGCGCGCCGCATGGCCCCCTCGGCACCGTCTATCCCGGCACCTGCCGAGGCCGGGTGCTGTCGCCCGGCGAGGATTTCGCTGCCCGCCCAAGGGACCACGCCCTGCGCCTGCGCGTGGACGGCGGCTGGATGATCCTTGAGGACGTGGTGCGCGGCCCGATGCGGCTCGGCATGGCCGACGAGGTCGGCGACTTCGTGGTCCTGCGCCGGGACGGCGCCTTCGCCTACCACCTCGCGGTGGTGGTGGACGACATCGCCATGGGCATCACCGACGTGCTGCGCGGCGAGGACCTGGCATGGTCATCGTTTCCCCAGCGGCTGCTCTACGACCGGCTCGGCGGGTCGCCGCCGCGCTACTGGCACGTGCCGTTGCGTCGGGACGAGGCCGGCCAGCGCATGGCCAAGCGTCGGGGCGGGGAGACCCTGGCGCGCCTGCGCGCAGCGGGGCAGGGGCCGGAGTCGGTGCTTGGCCGGCTCGCCTTCGACCTCGGCCTGGTCGACGCACCCGGGCCGGTTTCCCTCGGCGAGCTGCTCAGCGGCCTCGACCCGGCCAGCTTTGCCGGACGACTGCGCCAAGGCCGGGACGGCATGCGACCGGATCGGAGCGGACGCTAGGAACCGAAGAAGGCGAGCAGCACGCGGTGCAGGTAGTACGCATCGCGCACCCCGGCAGTTTCGCGGATGGAGTGCATGCCCCACTGCGGAATGCCGACGTCGACCACCGCGATGCCGGTATTGGCGGCGCTGATCGGGCCGATGGTGCTGCCGCAGGCCATGTCGTTGCGCATCGCCATGGCCTGCACCGGCACCCCGGTCTCGATGCACAGGTTGCGGAACAGGGCGGCGGTTTCGCTGCTGGTGGCATAGCGCTGGTTGGCGTTGAACTTGATCACCGGTCCACCGCCGATCACCGGCTGGTGGTTGGCGTCGTGGCGGTCGGCGTAGTTCGGGTGCACCGCGTGGGCATTGTCCGCGGAGATCATCAGCGATCGGCCGATGGCCCGGTGCCGGGTCGCCGGATCGGGGTAGATGCGGGCAATGACGTCGGCCAGGAACGGGCTCTGCGCGCCGCTGGTGGACACGCTGCCGACTTCTTCGTGGTCATGGCAGACCAGCACGCTGGTGGCGCGGTGGCCGTCCGCCGCCTCGATGGAGCGCAGGCCGGTGTAGCAGCTGAGCAGGTTGTCCAGCCGCGCCGAGCAGATGAACTCGTTGGCCAGCCCGGTGATGGCCGGCGGCTGGCAGTCGTACAGGCACAGGTCGAAGTCGAGCAGGAGGTCGATGTCCAGCTCGCCGTATTCCTCCTCGATCTGGGCCAGCAGGGCGTCGCGGAAGCTGAAGTCCTCGTCTTCCACCGACAGCGCCAGCACCGGCACCACGTGCTGCTGGGCGTTGATCTCGCGACGGGCATTGGCCTCGCGGTCGAGATGGATGGCGAGCGACGGGATGCTGGCCACCGGCCGCTGGAAGTTCACCAGCACCGAGCTGACGCCGCCGCGGGCATCGCGGTAGCTGACCCGGCCGGCTATGGACAGGTCGCGGTCGAACCACGGGTTGAGCAGCACGCCGCCGTAGACCTCCACCGCCAGCTGGCGAACGCCGTGCCGCTCGATGTCCGGCTCTGGCTTGATGTGCAGGCAGGGGCTGTCGGTGTGGGCGCCGACGATGCGCAGGGCGGCCGAGTCGGCGTCGTCGTCGCCGAGAACGAAGGCGGCCAGGGTGCTGTCGCCGCGGGTGACCACGTAGCGTCCGCCGCTCTGCAGCGACCAGGCGTCGTCTTCCGCCAGCAGTGTAAACCCGGCATCCTCCAGCGCGGTGACCATGTTCTGCACGCAGTGGAACGGGGTCGGCGTGGCGTGCAGGAAGCGCAGCAGCTCGTGGTTGAAGTTCTCCTGGCTCATGGCGCGCGGTCGTCCATCGGGTCCTCGCCCGGCCAGGCCTCGGCACTGCTGTCGCCGGCGAACGGGAAAATGCTGCGGTCGGCCAGCTGCGAGGGCTTGACGTTGGCAATGGCGCGGAAGATGCTCTCGATGCGGCCGGGATGGGCCTGCTTCCACTCGGCCAGCAACTGCTTGGTTTCCTGGCGCTTCAGGTTGGACTGCGAGCCGCACAGGTTGCAGGGAATGATGGGGAACTGTCGCGCCTGCGCGTAACGGGCGATGTCCTCCTCGCTGCAGTAGGCCAGCGGCCGGATCACCACGTTCTTGCCGTCGTCACTGCGCAGCCACGGCGGCATGGCCTTCAGCGAGCCGTTGTAGAACAGGTTCAGGAACAGCGTTTCGATGATATCGTCGCGATGATGGCCAAGGGCGATCTTGGTCACGCCGTTGGCTTCGGCGAACCCGTACAGGGTGCCCCGGCGCAGCCGCGAGCACAGTCCGCACATGGTCTTGTCCTCCGCCACCACCCGCGTGACCACGCTGTAGGTATCGCGCTCGATGACGTGGTAGGGCACGCCGAGGGCGTCGAGGTACTCCGGCAGCACGTGGGTCGGGAAGCCGGGCTGTTTCTGGTCGAGGTTCACCGCCAGCAGCTCGAAGGGCACCGGCGCCGCGGCCTTCAGTGCCAGCAGCATGTCGAGCAGGGTGTAGGAGTCCTTGCCGCCGGACAGGCAGACCATGACCCGGTCGCCGGCCTCGATCATGTTGAAGTCGCCGATGGCGCGACCGGTGTTGCGTCGCAGCCGCTTGCGCAGCTTGTTGAACTCCAGCCGCTGACGGCGGTCTGTTGGGGAAGCCTGAAGCATTGCGGGATGGAAGTGGAAGCCCTCGAAACGATGGTATATGGTACATCAATGATGCTCGTACGTATGCCCGCGGCAACGTTCGCGACCGGCCGCTAGCGCCGTGCTCGGGCGCATCGCCAAGCTGCTCCTCGGCGTGGTTGCCGGCGGCTGCCTGCTGCTGGTCGGCGGATGGATGTTCCTCAATACCGATGGCGGGCGCCAGTGGCTGTCGGGCCACGCCAGCCGCCTGTCCGGCTACACCGTCCGCCTGCAAGGTCCCCTCTCGTTGTCCGCCAGCCCGGCGGGACTGTCGGTCACCGACGTGGTCGTCGCCGGCGAAGCCGATCCGGATGCGCCCTGGCTGCAACTGGAAGAGGCCACGATCACCCTCGCCGAACTGGCCTGGCCGCCGGTGGACGACAACCCGCTGCGACTGTCGGTCACGGGGGGCGAACTGCGCCTGGCGCGGCTGGCCGAGGCACGGCCGCCGGCCGACGGCGAACCGCCGTCCCTGGTCCTGCCGCCCTTCGCCG
>CAYGJZ010000006.1:55229-82682 GCA_964350265.1 uncultured Gammaproteobacteria bacterium
CCGGGCTCACCGTGGCCGCCAGCGGCGACATCGCCGACGTGATGGCCCTGCACGGCATCGACGTGCAGCTCACCGCCGGCGGCGACATCGCCGAGCGGACCGGCGTGGGTGTCGCCTTCACCGACCAGCAGGTGGCCGGCCGCCTGCACGGCGACCTCGGCGCGCTGGTCTTCGATGTCGAACGCCTGGCCGGCCAGACCCGCAACGGCGCCATCGCCCTGTCCGGCCGCCTGCGCCAGGAGCAGGGACGGGTGGTGCTGGAGCGCGGCAACGTCGATGCCAGTGCCGATGACCTGGCCGCCTTCCTCGGC
This sequence comes from uncultured Gammaproteobacteria bacterium, assembly GCA_964350265.1. Lineage (GTDB taxonomy): Bacteria > Pseudomonadota > Gammaproteobacteria > Arenicellales > CAJQKF01 > BQJD01. The sequence continues at coordinate 55,541 of CAYGJZ010000006.1, forward strand.
GACTTCGGTGTCGAGTCCACCCTGTCCATGCCCATGGTCCTGGACGCGGACATCGCCGGCGACTACGACGGCGCCAGCATCGATGCCCTGGTCCTGTCGCTGGATGGCGAGGCCCACCGGATCGAGGGTTCCGCTCGCCTGCACCGCGACGAGGCGGGGGCGTTCAGCGTCGAGGACGGCGAGCTGTCGCTGGCCAGCCGCGACGTGTCCGTGCTGCTGACCGGCCTTGGCGCCGACAGTTCGCCGCTGGTCGGCGCGGCCAGGGCCACCGCTTCCGTGCGCGGTTCGCCACAGGCGCTGTCGGTGGACCACCTCGCCGTGTCGCTGGGCGAGGACGCCGTCTCGGCGGTGGCCAACGGCAGCCTCGCCATGGACGGGGAAGGCATCCGCGCCCGCCTGGTCGTCGATGCCACCGCCAGCGCCACCGCCTCGGTGATCCCCGCGCTGCCGATGCCCGGCTGGTTCGGTGCGCGTGGCACCGCCAGCGGTACCGTGGCCTATGCCGACGGGCGCGTCTCCATCGAGGACCTGGTCGCCGAGTTCCAGGGTGGCGAGGGCACCGTCAACGTGCGCGGCGACGTCGACGACCTGCTAGCCGGCGCGGCGCCCGACCTGGCGATCTCCCAGCGCGCCGCCAATGCCGAGGCACGGGGCCTGCGCAGTCTCGAGGCCACCGCCTCGCTGCCCGGCGGCCTCGACCAGCCGGCGACGCTGTCGGTGTCGGGCGCCACCCATCTCGGCGAAGTTTCCTTCGAGGGCACGGTGGAGTCGCCGCGCCAGCGCACCGGCATCGAGGGTGCCTTCGTCTTCACCCCGCGCGAGGGCATGGTGCGTGGCGTCGGCCCGGGCGCCGGCGGCGAGACGGTGCTGGAAGGCAGGATCCACGTCCTCGACGTGGCCCAGCGCACCTTTCGCGTCGAGGCCGGCATGCGTGGCGGCAGCGGTCAACTGCGCTACGACGGCCAACTGGCCGAGGACTTTTCCGGCACCGGCCGGTTCCGCGTCGAAGGCATGAACCTGAACGTGCTGGCCGCGCTGGCCGGGGTGGAAACCCGCTTCCCCAACACCGCCCATGCCGACGGCACGGTGCGCCACGGCGGCGATCGCATCGCGTTGAGCGAAGTGGAGTTCTTTACCGGCGCCACCGAGATCAACGGCACCCTGGTGGTGGTGCTGCCCGACGACGAGGGACGGCCGGTGGCAGTGGACATCGACGCCACCTCCCCCGACCTGGCCCTGCACGACCTGGGGCTGGAAAAAACCGCCGGCGGGGCATCCGGCGAAGGGGGCAAGGGCCGGTACTTCTCCGACGCGCCGCTGAACCTGCGTTCGCTCAACGGTCTCGCCCTCGACATCGTGCTGGACATCGAACGGCTGCGGACCAGCGCGCTGGACTACCACGACGTCAAGCTGACCGGCAGTGGCAGCGGCGGCGTGCTCGACATCAACTCCACCCAGGGGCTGCTCGGCGGCCGCGGCTCGTCCCTGGTGATGACCATCGACGCCCGCACGCCGACGCCGGACGTGCGCCTGGAACTGTTGCTGGATTCCATCAACCCCGGCGAACTGCGCGCGGCGGATGCCGGCGACGGCAGCTACAGCGGCGACATCGACGTGGAAATGAGACTGCACGGCGCGGGCAACTCGGTGAGCGAGATCCTCGGCAACGGCAACGGCTACTTCCTGGTGCGCGTCAACGAGGCGGTGTTGCCCAACCGCAAGCTGAACCTGCTCTCCGCCGACTTCCTGTTCGAAACCCTGCGCACGGTCAATCCCTTCGTCCGCCAGAGCAAGGAACTGGTGATCGAGTGCGGCATCATCGGCTTCATCGTGCGTGACGGCGTCGCCGTCGCCGACAAGTCGGTAGTGATCCGTGGCCAGCGCCTGCTGATCGCCAGCGAGGGTGAAATCAACCTCGGCAACGAGCAGGTGGCGATGGTGATCCGGCCGAAGGCGCAGGAGGGCATCGGGCTCAACACCTCCGGGCTGGTCAAGTTCATCGGCATCGGCGGGACCTTGAGCGAACCGCAGATCCGTACCGACGCCAAGGGCCTGCTGATGACCGGCGCCAGCATCGGCGCGGCGGTGGCCAGCGGCGGCATGAGCCTGTTCCTGCAGAACGTCTTCGACCGCCTGACCACCGGCAAGGGCGAGTGCGAGCGCGTGGAAACCGCTTTCCGCGAGCGGTTGTCCGCCGGCAAGGAAGCCGAGCGCCAGGTCAGCGACGTGCAAACCGAGCGCGGCAACGCCTTTTCCGGCGCGCGCAACTAGCCGCGCGTCCGCATCACCCCTCGTCGCGGCGGTTCCGACGGGCCTCAGGCGTCGCCGAGGTAGCCGTCCGGTCGCTCCAGCACCGCCATGGTGACCCGCGACAGGCACACCGGCTTGCCGTCCGCGTTCTCGATGACGATCTGCCAGACCTGCGTGCTGCGCCCGAGGTGGGCCGGCCGCGCGGTGCCGATGACTTCCCCCTCGGACACCGCGCGCACGTGGTTGGCGTTGATCTCCAGTCCCACGCAGTGCGCTCGGGCGGGGTCGACGCAGAACGTCGCCGCCCACGAGGCCAGGGTCTCGGCCAGCAGCACCGACGCGCCGCCGTGCAGCACCCCGGCCGGCTGCCGGGTGCGCTGGTCCACCGGCATCTTCGCCCGCAGGAAGTCGTCGCCGACCTCCACCAGCTCGATGCCCAGGGACTCGACCGCCGTGTCGCGGCCGCGACGGTTGGCATGTTCCAGGTCGATGGGCATGCGCCAGATGGGTTTGCTCATGGGGGAATCTCCATCCTGCCCCGGCTTCGCGCTCAGCACACGAGGTCGAGGGGTTTCTCGAAGTAGACGCTGTTCGGGTCTTCCCGGTACTGGCCAAAGGGGCCGCGACGATGGTAGCCGGCGTGTTCGTACAGGGTCAGCGCCGCCGCCTCCAGGACGCCGGTTTCCAGGCGTGCCAGCGCCAGGCCGCGCCGGGCCATCTCCTGCTCCAGCAGGTCGAGGATGCGCCGGGACAGCCCCTGGCGCCGGTAGGCGGGGGTCACGTACACCCGCTTGACCTCGGCATAGATGCCGTCGTCGTGCAGGACCCGGAACGTGCCGCAGCCCACCTGCCGCAGGAGGTCGAAGGCGCCCACCGCGTAGACGTCGCCGCGGGCCAGGGTCTCGATGCTGTCCAGGTGGTTGCTCTGCGCCGGGTAGCGGGCCTGCATCTCGGCGTCCAGCTCGGCCACCAGGTCGGCGAAGCCGGGGGTGTCGAGGTCGCACGGGGCGATGGTGATTCTCGGCATCGGTGTCCTGGCCGGGCTTGGCTTCTTGTCGCCCCGCGCCGGGGTTGCTAAAGTTTCATGACGGTTCGCGCGCAGGCGATGGAACCGGACGATATAACCAGAAAATCCACCAGGAGGATATTCATGAATCGTGTCATCAGCGCCTTGCTCGTGGGCGGTATCTTATCGTTTTCCGGTGCTGCCGCGCAGGCTGCCGACACCACCTTGCGCATCTCCCTGCAGCTGCCGTTGAAGAGCCACCTTGGGCAGAACCTGGTGCTGTTCAAGGACGAGGTGGAGAAGACCTCCAACGGTGCCATCGCGGTGGAGATCTACGACTCCGCGCAGTTGTACAAGGACAAGGAAGTGCCTGCCGCGGTGGGTTCGGGCGCCATCGAGGCCGGCGTTGCCTCGCTGACCCGCTACGTTGGCGACATTCCCGCGGTGGACATCTTCTACATGCCCTTCCTGCTCAACAGCGAGGAGAAAGTGCGCGCCGCGGTGGCCCCGGACTCTCCCATCCGCGGTCCCATCGACGAGGCCATCAAGGGCACCGGTTCCACCGTGCTGTGGTGGCAGGCCTATGGCGGTGCCATCCTGCTGTCGAAGGAGTCGCCGATTGCCACGCCGGCCGATCTCAAGGGCAAGAAGGTGCGCGTGTTCGGCAAGACCCTGGGCGACTTCGTCACCGCGGCAGGTGGCGCGCCGACCCTGATCTCCGGTTCCGAGCAGTACCTGGCCTACCAGCGTGGCACCGTGGACGTGGGCATGACCGGCGTATCCGGGGTCAAGTCGCGCAAGCTGTGGGAGGTGATGGACGTCATCACCCAGACCAACCATGCCGACATCGAGTTCATCGTGGTGGTGAATACCGAGTTCTGGGAATCCCTGCCCGCCGGGCACCGCGAACTGATCCAGGCCGCCGCGATCAAGGCGGAGAACGACGTCCGCGACCGCATGTCCGAGATCGAGGCCGAGGCCTATGCCGCCGCCAAGGAGAACGGCATGACCCTGCACGCACCGAGCGACGAGGAAATCGCCGCCTGGAAGGCGGTGGCCCAGCCGGTCTACGACAGCTACCTGGAAGGGGCCGGCGAGCTTGGCGCCACCATCATGAAGGCGGCCGAGGGGCTGTAGGGCAGGCGACCACGGCGCATCCTTGGCCGTTGCCGCAGCGCAACCGGATCCACCGATCGCCATGCATCCCTTCACCCGCCTGACCACCGCGCTGGCGTGGCTGGCCGCGATCCTGTTCGCGGCCAGCGGCGTCATGCTGTCCTACGAGGTGGTGGCCCGCTACTTCTTCACCCGGCCGACCATCTGGGCCGCGGAGCTGTCCCAGCTGTGCCTGATCTGGGGCTGCCTGGTGGGCATGCCCTGGGTGCTCGCGGCACGTCGGCATATTCGCATCACCGCCTGCACCTCGCTGCTGCCGGTGCGCGTGGCGCGCTGGCTGGAGATCGTGGTGCTGGTGCTGGTGGCGGTGTTCAGCACCGCGGTGCTGGTCAAGGGCTTCGACATCTTCGCCGACTCCTTCCAGCGCGGGCGTACCACCGGTTCGCTGCTGGACCTGCCGGCCTGGGTGGCGGAACTGTCGGTGCCGGTGGGATTCGGCCTGTTGCTGGTGCAGTCGCTGGTGGAGGCGATGTCGGTGTTCCGACACGGCCTGCCGCCGGAGCCGGGGCACGACGTCGAATGACCATCGTGCTGATCCTGCTGGCCCTGTTCGCGCTGCTGCTGGGCGGGTTGCCGGTGGCGTTCGCGCTGGGCTCGCTGGGCCTGGCGCTGCTGTGGCTGGGCGGCTTCTCGCCGTTGATGGCACCACAGGCGGTGCTGTCCACCCTCGACGGCTTCATCCTGCTGGCGGTGCCGTTGTTCCTGCTGATGTCCAACATCCTGCTCAAGGGCGGTGTCGGCCGCGACCTGTTCGCGGCGGTGCATGCCTGGGTGGGGCATTGGCCGGGTGGCCTGGCGGTGGCCACCATCGTCTCCTGCGGCATCTTCGCCGCCATTTCCGGCAGCTCGGTGGCCACCGCGGCGACCATCGGCACGGTGGCGCTGCCGGAGATGATCTCGCGTGGCTACGACCGCCGCTTCGTCTACGGCCTGCTGGCCGCCGGTGGCACGCTGGGTATCCTGATCCCGCCGTCCATCCCGATGATCGTCTACGGCTTCATCACCGAGGAATCGGTGATCGCCCTGTTCCTGGCCGGCGTGGTCCCGGGCCTGTGCCTGCTGGCGCTGTTCATCGTCTACTCCATGATCCACGCCCAGTTCGCCCGCGAGCAGCAGAAGCTGCCGGCGGCGGACTGGGCCACGCGGCGGCGCGCCAGCGTGCGCGCACTGCCGTCCTTCGCCCTCGCCGTGCTCATCATCGGCGGCATCTACTCCGGTGCCTTCACCCCCACCGAGGCCGCTGCCATCGGCTTCGCCGCGGCACTGGTGATCACCGCGCTGGTGCTGCGCAGCCTGACCTGGCGCGGCTTTCGCGAGGCGCTGTTCGAGTCCATGGTGACCACCGTGGCCATCCTGCTCATCGTCGCCGGCGCAAAGATCTTCGGCAAGGCGATCACCCTGTACCGCATTCCGCAGGAGATCTCCGTGTTCATTACCCAGTCCATCGATACGCCGATGCTGTTCGTCATCGTCGTCTCGGTGGTGCTCCTGCTGATGGGGCTGGTGTTCGAGGCCTTGTCCATGGTGCTGATCATGACGCCGGTGCTGCTGCCGGCGGCGCTGGCCATGGGCTTCGACCCGATCTGGTTCGGCGTCTACCTGGTGATCATGGTGGAGTGCGCACTGATCACGCCGCCGGTGGGGCTGAACCTGTACGTCATCCAGTCGGTGGCGCGTGCCTCGCTGGCGGACGTGTCGCGGGGAGTGGTGCCCTTCCTGCTGCTGATGCTGGTGGTGGTGCTGCTGCTCTATGCCTGGCCGTCGCTGGCCCTGTACCTGCCGTTCCGCCTCTAGCGGGGCGGCTCGCCATCTTCTCGCGCCCGCGAGCGACGGCGGCGATTGATCTCGCTCTCGGCGTAGTTGTCGAACATGTCCTGCAGCACCCGTCGCACCGAACCGCTGTAACCGGCGGCGATGCCGAGCAGCAGGGTGCCGGCGGCAGCGCCCTCGGGGTGACGGTCGATCCAGCGCGACACCAGCGGGTCGAGCCGTTCTTCCAGCAGCGCCTCGAAGCCGTCGTTGCGTCGGCTGGCACGCTGGCTGCGGCGGCCGGTCAGCCAGCGCGTGCCGAGCAGCACCAGCACGGTCAGTACCAGCAGGGCGCCGCCGGTGGCCAGCGCGGCCAGGGGTCGGTCGAGTCGGGTGGCGAGCGCCAGGTAGCCGGCCAGCGAGAGGAAGACCACGGCACAGATGGTCAGCACCATCGACACCGACCAGGCGAGCAGGCGCAGTCGGACGCGCTGGCTGGCCTTCACCGCGGGGTTGTCCTGGCCGGGTCCGGGGTCGACTAGCTGTCGAGCAGCTTGCCGAGGATGAAGCCGATGCCGAAGGCGGTGGCCACGCTGGTCAGCGGTCGTTCCTCGATCTCGCTCTCGAAGGCACCGATGGTGTCCCTGGCCTTGTCACGGGCCTTTTCCGAGGCCCGTCGGACGCGGTCGGTGCCCTCGTCGACGGCACTGCCGGACAGCTTCTTCAGCGCGTCGGCAATGCCGGACAGGTCGTTGCGCAGATCGTCGATCTGTGCCTTGAGATCTTCAATGTCCTTGTCTGTGGTCGCACTCACGGTAAAGCTCCGGTGTCGGTGGAAATTCGCCCGCGGCCGGGTGCCGCGGCGGAAGCCGCGACGCGAAACGGCAACCATTGTACCCGTTTCGCCGTTGCCGCGCGCCAGGCGGCGCTCCGGCAACGGCAGAGGGTGCTACCATGGGCACCGGTTTCCGCGGCATCGCCTTCACTGTAGCCCGGACCACCATGAACCGGAGGTGAACGAACCCTTGACAGGCTTCCCTGCAGAGCGTCGGCGATGAGCAACGTCGACCGCAATCCGCCAGCAGCGGTGGAACCGGACTCCGTCGCCGAGGGAACACCACTGCGCGACAAGGCCATGTTGATCCGCTCGCTGTCGCTGACCGGCATCTTCGTGCTGATGGTGCTGTACACCATGTACTTCGCCGCCTCGTTGATCCTGCCGATCACCCTGGCGTTGCTGCTCAACCTGGTGCTCTCGCCGATCTGCCGTTTCATGGTTTCCCTGCGCGTCCCGCTGACGCTGGCCGCCCTGGTGGTGATGCTGTCGTTCACGGCGACCCTGGCGGCGGGTGTGTATGCCTTTGCCGCGCCGGCGGCGGAGTGGATGGAGACGTTGCCGTCTGAACTGCGTCGGCTGGAGTACAAGCTGGCCTGGGTCAAGGAGCCGATCCGCAAGGTGCAGGAAACCAAGGAGCAGGTGGACCGCATCACCAACGTCGAGGGCGACGGCGACAGCGAGAGCAGCAGCGGCGAAGGCGGCACCTTCAGCCTGGTTGACTCGGTGCTCACGCGTACCCCGGACATGGTGTTCGGCATTTCGGTGATGCTGATCCTGCTGTTCTTCCTGCTCGCCTCCGGGGACGCCTTCCTCAACAAGATGGTGCAGATCACGCCGTCGTTGAAGGACAAGAAGCGCGTGGTGGAAACGGCTCGCGACATCCAGCGGCATGTCTCGGTCTACCTCGGCACCATTACCCTGATCAACATCGGCATCGGCCTGGTGGTGGCGGCGGCGATGTTCCTGCTTGGCATGCCCAACCCGTTGCTGTGGGGGGCCATGCTCACGGTGCTGAACTTCATCCCCTATCTCGGCGCGCTGGTCTGCATCGGGGTAGTGGCCTTCGTCAGCCTGCTGACCTTCGACACGCCGGGGCAGGTGCTGTTGCCGCCGGCGGTGATCTTCGTCGTGAACGTGCTCGAGGGGCAGTTCATCACCCCGATCCTGGCCGGTCGCCGGCTGTCGCTGAGCCCGGTGGCGGTCTTCCTGTCGCTGGTGGTGCTGGGCTGGATCTGGGGCGCCATCGGCGTGCTCATCGCCGTGCCCGTGCTGGTGACGGTACGCCTGGTCTGCGAACATATCGAGCCGCTGGCGCCGGTTGCCACCTTCCTGCGACGTCACTGAATGCCATCCCGTACCTTGATCCTGCTGCCATGAACACACCCGCCGACCAACTTCGCCGGCTGCTTGCCGAACCCGGCTGCCTGACCATGCCCTGCTGCTTCGACGCGCTGTCGGCCTCGCTGATCGAGCAGGCCGGTTTCGGGCTGACCTTCATGTCCGGGTTCGCCGTGTCGGCGGCGCGCATTGCCGAGCCGGATACCGGGCTGATGTCCTACGGCGAAGTGCTCGACCAGGGTCGCAACATCTGCGCGGCGGTGTCGATCCCGGTGATCGGCGACGGCGATACCGGCTACGGCAACGCGATGAACGTCAGGCGCACGGTGCGCGGCTTCGCCGCCGCCGGCTTCGCCAGCGTCATGATCGAGGACCAGCTGGCGCCGAAGCGCTGCGGACATACCCGTGGCAAGCAGGTGGTGTCCCGTGCCGAGGCCGAGGACCGGGTGCGCGCGGCGGTGGACGCCCGTGCCGAAGGCGGCGACATCCTGGTGCTGGCGCGTACCGACGCCCGCCACGAGCACGGTCTCGGCGAGGCCATCGAGCGGGCCGCCGCCTTCGCCGAGATCGGCGCCGACATCCTGTTCGTGGAGGCGCCGCGCAGCGAGGCGGAGATGCGCGAGGTGTGTCGCTCGCTGCCGGGTCCGTTGATGGCGAACATCGTCGAGGGCGGGCACACGCCGATGCTGCCCACCGACGAACTGGCCGACATGGGCTTCGCCATTGCCGCCTACCCGCTGACCCTGTTGTCGGCGGCCATGAAGGCCATGGTCGAGGCGCTGGCGCGGATGAAGAGCGGTGCGTCGCGTGAATCGTTGCTGATGGATTTTGCCGAACTGCGCGAACGGGTCGGCTTCGAACGCTACTACCACGTCTCGGCGGACTACGACTCGGCCCGGCGCGACGAGCCGGCCACCGACTAGCGGCGGGCCGCGCCCGGTGGCGCGGTATGCGTGACCCGGGTATTCCGACATGTTTCCTGCCTGGCTGTTCAACCGTCACCTGGCCTTCGAGCTCGCGCCGGCGGTGGTGTTCTTTCTCGTGCAGCGCCTCGCCGGCCTGGCCGAGGCCGTGGTCGCGCTGATCGTGGCGGCGGCGTGCTGCACCCTGCTCGGATACCGCCTGGAACGGCGGGTGCCGGTCTTTCCCCTGCTCACCGTGCTCCTGGTGCTGGCGCTGGGGACCGCCACGCTGGTTTTCGACAGCGCCAGCTTCGTGATGATGAAGCCCACCGTGGCCAAGACCCTGTTTGCCGTCGCGCTGTTGCTCGGGCTGCGCATGCGCCCGGTACTGCTGGCCCGTGCCCTCGACGGGCAGGTGCAACTGACCGACGTTGGCTGGCGCGTGCTGACGGCGCGCTGGGTGGGCTTCGCGCTCGGCATGGCGCTGCTCAACGAGTGCGTCTGGCGTGGCCTTGGCCTCGATGCCTGGGCGGCGTTCCAGGCGGCGTTGACGCCGGTTTCCCTGGCCGGCTACGTCGTCATCACGCGGCTCACCGCGCGGCGCCACTGGCGGGTGGCCGAAACCTGAAGGCCGTTGCGGCTTCTGGACAGCGGCGCGGCGGGCGTGTCATCTTTCCGGGCATGGCGATATTCCGCGCGATCTCCCGCACGACCTGCCTGGCGCTGCTGCTGTCCGGACAGGCGTTGTCGTCCGGTTCGGCGGGCGGCGAAGATGCGCTGCCGGTGGATGCCGCCGAGTCCTCGCTGGTCTATGCCTACGAGCAGTTTCTCGCTGCCCATCCCGATCATGCGCTCGGCACGGAGGTGTGGTTGAAGCTGGCCAACATCCACCTGCGCAACCGTCGCTTCGACTCGGCGCGCCAGGGCTATGAGCAGGTGATCGGGCGCTCGCAGGCGGCGGACGAGGTGGAGATGAAGCAGGCCGGCCAACTGGGCATGGGCCTGGCCTACAGTGGCGAGAAGCGTTACCAGGATGCCTGGCGCGAACTCGACAGCGCCATTCGCGAGGCCGAGGGGCTGCCCCGGCGCGGCAACCTGGTCTCCATGTACCGGGAGATGGCCAGCATCGGCCTGCAACTGCGCAACTACACCTCGGTGATCGAGTACGGCACCACCGCCCGCGATGCCTACCGCACGCTGGGACGCTGGGAGGACGAGGCGGTGATGCTGCTGGTCATCGGCGTCGCCAGCGCCGAGACCGGAAACATCGAGCAGGCCGCCGGCTCGCTGCAGCGCAGCCACCAGTTGTTCAGTGAACGTGCCGACGATCCCGGGCACCGCGAACAGGCCACGCGGGTGGCGCGCATCGCTCGCGGCTACGGCATCGACGACGTGACCTGGACCGTGTCCCGCACCGGCAAGTAGCAGCGGTCGCGACCGGGCATGTGCCGGGCTAGTGCCCGTGCATCCGCACCCGGTGGCTGCGCCGCATGAACAGGCGGTAGAGAATCGGCACGAAGAACAGGGTCAGCAGGCTGGAGATGCTCAGTCCCCAGACGATGGACGTGGCCACCGGTCCCCACAGCAGGGATCGGCCGCCGAGTCCGGTGGCCAGCGAGAACAGCCCGGCGATGGTGGTCAGCGAGGTGATCATGATCGGCACCACCCGGCGCCGGGCGGCGTAGACGATGGCATGCAGCACCGTGTAGCCGGCATCCAGGCGGGCATTGGCCGCGGAGATCAGCACGATGGCGGAGTTCACCGCGATGCCGGCCAGCGCCACCACGCCGTAGAGCGTGAACAGGCTCAGCGGCGTCTCGCTCAACATCAGGCCGAGGACCACGCCGGTGAACGCCAGCGGGATGCTGGAGAGAATCATCAAGGGCTGGAAGTAGCTGCGGAACTGGGTGCCGAGAATGAGGTAGATCAGGCCGACGCCGAACAGGAACAGGCGGCCGATGGCATCGAGACTTTCCTCGATGTCGTCGAGCACCCCGGTGAAGTCCAGGCTGATGCCCGGGTGACGGTCGCTGATCTCGTCCCAGTGTGCACGTACCTCGTTGTTCACGCTGACGGTATCGGTCCGTTCCGTGTCGATGTCGCCGCTGACGGTGATGGCGCGGCGGAAGTTGTAGTGACGAATGTTGCCGGCACCACGGGTGATCTCCGGCACCAGCAAGGTGGACAGGGGCACCGCCTCGCCGTCGCGACCGGGCAGGGTCAGTTCCAGCAGGCGGGCGATGTCGTGGTTGTCGCCGGCGTCGATGGACAGGCGAATCTCGACCTTCTCGCCACGGTCCTGGATGCTGGTCAGCACCTCGCCATCCACCAGCATGCGCAGGGTGCGTGACAGCGTGGCGGCGTCGACGCCGGCGCGCACCAGTGCGTCGTAGTCGGTTTGCAGGCGGAACTCGCGCTGGCCCTCGGCCTCGTCGTCGGAGACGTCGAAGACTTCCGGCTTGCCTTCCAGGAAGCGTTCCAGGTCGCCGACGGCGGCGCGGATGCGGTCGAAGTCGTCGCCGCGCACCTTGATGTTGATCGGCTTGGAGGTCGGCGGACCGCCGGCCAGGCGCAGGAAGGTCACCCGCTCGGGGCCGGGGATCGCGTCGACCGGGCCGCGCAGCGCATCGATCACGCTGTCGACGTCGCGCATGCCGTTGCGGGCCGGTCGCAGGGACACCAGCACCTGGCCGTAGTGATCGCCGAACAAGGGCTCGATCTCGGTGAACTGCTGGCCGGCGTAGCTGACCACCGAGCGTGCCTCGCCGTCGACCAGTCCGGCACGCACCGCGTTCTCGATTTCCACCACCTTGTCCATGGTCTGTTCCAGCGGCGTGCCGCTGTCCATCTCGACGTTGACGTAGAACAGCCGCAGCGGGTCGCTGGCGAAGAAGTCCACGCGGATCGCGCCGGTGGCCACCGCCGCGCCGGCGCCGGCAATCATCATCACGATGACAATGCCGGAAACCAGCGGGTAGCGCAGGACCTTCAGCAGCATGCGCGTGTAGATGACCCGCACGCGGTGCAGGAAGCGCGTACGCAGGCGCTGCACCAGTCCCGGGTTGCGCAGGTCGATGCGCATGGCGGTGACATGCGCCGGCAGCATCCAGAAGGCTTCCACCAGGCTGATGGCCAGCGCGATGGTCACCACCAGCGGGATCACCAGCATGAACTGGCCGAGAATGCCGGGCAGCAGCATCAACGGCATGAAGGCGGCGATGGTGGTCAGCACGGCGGTGGTCACCGGGCTGGCCACTTCGCGCAGCGCCGCCAGCGTGGCGGCCATGACCTCGGCACCACGTTGCAGCCGGTAGTAGATGGATTCCACCACCACCACGGCGTCGTCCACCAGCATGCCCAGGCTGATGACCACGCCCAGCAGCACGGTCACGTTGAGGGTCTGGCCGAGGATCGACAGGGCCCAGAAGGTGCCGGCGAGGATGAAGGGAATGCCGATGCAGGTCAGCACCGCGATGCGCGCGCCGACGAAGACCCAGGTCACCACCAGCACCAGGGCGAAGCCGAGCGCGGCATTGGTCTGCATCACGTTCAGCGCGTCGCGGGTCACCTGTGTCTGGTCGTCGACCAGTTCGGCGCGCACGCCGCGCTGGCTCATGGTGCGGTTGAACTGCGCGGTGTACTGGTCGAGCACTTCGACCAGCTCGATGTTGTTGGTATTCGCCTTCTTGGTCACCGAGAGCATCGCCGCCGGCTGCCCGCGGTAGCGTACCAGGGTGCGCGACTCGTCCATGCCGCGGGAGATGGTGGCGATGTCGCCGAGCAGCACTTCTCCCTCGCCGCGGGACACCGGGATGCGGGCCAGTTGCCCGGGGTCCCGGTCGGTGCCCACCAGGCGCACCAGCCAGCGTTCCTGGTCGATGGCAATGCTGCCGGCGGCGACGTCGCGGAAGCCGCCCTGGATGGCGGCGGCAATCTCCACCGGCGAGACGTTCAGCGACTGCAGTTTCTCGGCGTCCAGCCGCACCAGGATCTCGGGATCGGGCAGCGAGGTCACCAGGACCCGGTCGACGCCGCGCAGTTGTTCCAGCTCGTCCTTGACCAGGCGCGCCAGCTCGCGCAGGTTCTCGTCGTAGACCGCCGAGGAGACCACCACCGTGGCGGTGGGGAAGGCATTGGCGCTGGTGACCTCGAAGATCACCGGGTCGAGCGCGTCCTCGGGCAGTTCGGCCTGCTCGTTCTGGATCTCGCGGCGCAGGTCGTTGACCCGCTTGTCGAACGTGTCGCTGTCGATTTCGTTGAAGCGCACCACCACGTTGGAGGTGCTTTCCCGGCTGGTGCTGGCGACGAAGCGCACGTCGTCGAGTCGGCGTACCGCGTCCTCGATGACGTCGGTGACGCGCTTCTCCACGTCCTCGGCCGAGGCGCCCGGGTAGACGGTGGTGATGTCGATCCAGTTGAAGTTGATGGTCGGATCCTGTTCCCGCGGCAGGGTCAGGTAGGTGAGGGTGCCGAGCACCAGCACCAGCACGAACATCACGTTGGCGAGAACGTGGTTCTCCAGGAAGCGGCGGAACATGCAGGCGTTCCTCAGCGGTCGACGATGTCGACGGGCTGGCCGGGTTCGAGGCGATGGCGGCCCTCGACGACGACGCGGCTGTCGGCGGCCAGTTCCACCGCCACCGGTCTGCCCGGCAGGGCGCCGGGCAGGGCGACGAAGCGCGCATGGCCATCCTCGGCGAGGAACACGCCGAGCCCCTCGGGCCGGGTCACCAGCAGGTGGGCGGGCAGGGCCTGCTCGCTGGTCGTCCAGGCCAACCGGCCCGGGGTGCCGGCCAGGGCGGGCTCGGCGGTGAACACCAGCCGCGCCTCGCGGGTGCGGCGGGCGGCATCCACCAGCGGCAGCCAGGTGCGCAGCCGCACCGGGTAGTCACGGCCGTCGGCCTGGAACACCAGGCCCTCGCCGGCCATCTCCCCGCCGGCGCTGAGCGGCACGTCGGTGGCCACTTCCAGTCGCCCGGTGTCGAGCAACTCGAGCACCGGCGTGCCCGGCACCAGGTAGTCGCCGAGGCTGACGTGGCGGGCGGTGACCACGCCGCTGAAGGGGGCATCGATGCGGCACAGGTCGACCTGGCGGTTGGCAATGGCGATCTGTGCCCGCTGTGCCACCAGTTCGGCGGCGGTGGCGTCGTACTCGGCGCGCCGCTGGTTGACCTGTTCCTCGGAGATGTTGCGCGTGGGCAGGAGCTTGAGGGCGCGCTTGAGCTGTTCGTCGGCCAGGGTGCGGCGGGCGATGATGGCGCCGAGCTGCGCCTCGTGCCGGGCCAGGTCCTGGCGGTACTCGGTGCAGTCCAGCGTGGCCAGGACTTCGCCGGCGGTGACCCGTTCGCCGACGTCGATGTCGATGCGCTCGATCACCCCGCTCAGCTGCGAGGCGACCCCGGCCCGTCGCAGGGCGACCACCCGCGCCGGGGCCGATTCCGACAGCGTCACCGCGACCTCGGCCAGCGGCCGGACGGTGACCCTGGGCGGGGCCGGGTCGCCGTCGGCCTGTTCCACCCCGCCGTCGGCGTTCTGCGCCGCCGCCGTGGCGGCGAACAGCCAGGCGAATGCCACGGATGTGCGCAACACGCGATGAAGCCGCCGCGGTGCTGGCGTAGAATAGGCCGCCGTCCCGGTCATAGACTGCTCTTTGTTCATGTTCGAGTTTTTTCGCAAGATTGGCCCGCTGCGGGTCCTGCACGGCCTCGCCATCGTCCTCCTGGTGGCGACCGCACCCTTTGCCGATGGCAGCAGTGCGCGCAGCGGACTGGCCATGTGGCCGACCCTGATCGCGCCGGCCGTGGCGCCGATTTTCCTGTTCGTGTTGCCGCTGGACATGACCATGGCCGCCATCGGCCGATCCAGCGCGGAGAGCGACGACGAACGTCGACGGTTGACCACCGTGCTGCGCTTCGATGTCCTGCTGCTGGTGGTGCTGGTGCTCGCCTGGCTGCCGTTCTTCATGGCCTTGGCGAGCACCCCGGGATAGGGCCGCCGTGATGTTACCCTTTTCCGTGGAAGAATTCGAAGGTCGGCAGGCCCGTTTGCGCCGCGCGCTGGCGGCCGCGGGACTCGACGGCATCCTCCTGTTCCGCCAGGAGAGCATGTACTACCTCACCGGCTACGAGACGTTCGGCTTCTGCTTCTTCCAGTGCCTGTACCTGTCGGTGGACGGCAAGCTGTTCCTGCTGACCCGTTCCGCCGACCTGCGCCAGGCGCAACTGACCTCCACCATTGCCGACATCCACGTGTGGGTGGACGGCGTGCCCGGCGGTCCGACCCCGCAGCTGCGCGCACTGCTCGACGCGGCCGGTGCCCGCGGCAGCCGGCTGGCGGTGGAATACGACAGCCACGGCCTGACCGCCCGGCGGGGCCGGGAGCTGGATGAAGCCATGGCGGGCTTTTGCCACCTGGAGGACCATTCCGGGCTGGTCAGCGCCCTGCGCGTGGTCAAGTCCGCCGCCGAGCTGGCCCACGTGCGGCGCGCCGGCGAACTGGCCGACGATGCCCTCGATGCCGGCCTGCCGCTGATCGGGCCGGGGGCCGACGAAGGTCCCATCCTCGCCGCCATGCAGGGTGCGGTGTTCGCCGGCGGCGGCGACTATCCCGGCAACGAGTTCATCATCGGCTCCGGCGAACGGGCACTGCTGTGCCGCTACGCGGCGCCGCGTCGACGGCTGGACGACGACGACCAGCTCACCCTGGAGTTTGCCGGGGTGTACCGCCACTACCACGTGGCGATGATGCGTACCGTGCTGGTGGGCGCGGTGCACCCGCAGCACCGTGCCATGTTCGATGCCGCCCGCGACGCGCTGGCTGCCTGCGACGAGGCCCTGCGCCCCGGCGCCACCGCCCACGACGTCTTCCACGCCCATGCCCGGGTGGTCGACGCGGCCGGTCTTCGCCGTCACCGGCTGAACGCCTGCGGCTACAGCCTCGGCGCCCGCTTCACGCCGAGCTGGATGGACGAGCCGATGTTCCACGACGGCAACGAGCAGGTCATCGAGCCCGGCATGGTCATGTTCATGCACATGATCCTGATGAACAGCGATGCGGGTCGGGCAATGACGCTGGGCGAAACCGTCATCGTCGGCGAATCGGGCAACGAGCGGCTCAGTCGCCATGCCCGTGAGCTCATCGTCCGCCCGGGGCCGTAGTGAGCGCGTCGGCGCTGGCCGGAATCGCCGCGTGCGGCGCGCTGGTGCCGCTCTACCACGCCACCTTCACCCGCCTCCCGGCGGCCCTGGCCGGCGACGTGCACAACGTGGCGCCGGCGGTACTCCGGGCCCAGCTCGAGCAGCTTGGCGAACACTTCCGCTTCGTCGACGTCGACACGCTGGCGGCGATGGAGGACCCGCGCGGGCATGCCGCGGTCACCTTCGACGACGGCTACGCTTCGGTGTTCGACGAGGCGCTGCCGGTGTTCGAGTCCCTCGGCATACCCTGCACCGTGTACCTGAACGGCGCCACCCTCGAGGGCGGGGTGTTCTGGCGCGACAAGGTGCGGCTGCTGCAGGCCAACGGCTGGGTGGAGGAATTCGAGGCCTTCATGCAGGGCATCGAGCCGGTTCCCGGTCGCCGCTTCTATCGCTACACCAAGGACCCGCGGCTGGACAGCGCACGGGTGGACGCGGAACTGGATCGCTTCCTGGCCAGCCGCGGCGGCGCCGACGGCTGGCCGCGCCTGTGCGTGGACAACCCCGCCGACCTGCCGCGCCATCCCCTGCTGCACTATGGCAACCATGGTCACCACCACTATGTCATGTCCTCGCTGGACGCGGCCCGCCAGCAGGAAGAGATTGCGCGTACGGCCACGATCATCGATGCCCTGGGCGGTACCCGGGCCAGCCGCTGGTTCTCGGTGCCCTTCGGCGATGCCGGCGACTTCAACGCCGACACGGCCAAGGCCGTGCGCCGTGCCGGCTACCGCGGCGTGCTGCTCTCCCGCGGTCGCGTGCACCGGCCGCCGGTGTCGTTGCACGGCATGCCGGCGGTGGAGCGATTCATGCCGCCGGCGCGCGTGAATGGCTTCTGGCCGGCGTCCACGGACGGTGCCTGATCCGGATTGTCTTTAAAACCGCGGGAGAAGTGGGATAAACTCAGGCGTTTCACCACGTTCCGGCTGAATCGGCCGGGATCAACGTCCGCGTTGCCGAAGCCGCCATGAGCCAGAAATACGAAACCGACGATCTGCGCATTGCCGAGATCAAGGAAGTCGCCAACCCGCTGACCGTCTGCCAGGAGCATCCGGCCAGCGAAGCCGCGCTGAAGATCACCTTCGAGACCCGCGCCGAGATCCAGGCCGTGCTCGAGGGACGCGATGATCGCCTGGTGGTGATCACCGGGCCGTGTTCCATCCATGACCCGCAGGCTGCGCTGGAGTATGCCGGCCGCCTGGCCGGGCAGCGCAGCCGCCTTGCCGACGACCTGGTGGTGGTGATGCGCACCTACTTCGAGAAGCCGCGCACCACGGTGGGCTGGAAGGGCCTGATCAACGATCCGGACCTGGACAACAGTTTCCACATCAACAAGGGTCTGCGGCTGGCGCGCAAGCTGGTGCTGGACATCAACGACCTGGACGTGCCGGTGGGTACCGAGTACCTGGACATCATCACCCCCCAGTACATCGCCGACGTGATCAGCTGGGGCGCCATCGGTGCACGGACCACCGAGAGCCAGGTGCACCGGGAAATGGCCTCCGGGCTGTCCTGCCCGGTGGGGTTCAAGAACGGCACCAAGGGCAGCCTGCAGATTGCCGTGGACGCCATCGGCGCGGCCCGCCATCCGCATCATTTCCTGTCCATGACCAAGGCCGGCCGCTCGGCCATCTACCACACCACCGGCAATCCGCACGGGCACATCATCCTGCGTGGCGGCACGGAGCCGAACTACAGCCGCGAGCATGTCGCAGAGACCGCCCGCCTGCTGGACAAGGCCGGGCTGCCGGAGCGGGTGATGATCGACTTCTCCCATGCCAACAGC
The DNA here is from genome assembly GCA_964350265.1 of uncultured Gammaproteobacteria bacterium. Lineage (GTDB taxonomy): Bacteria > Pseudomonadota > Gammaproteobacteria > Arenicellales > CAJQKF01 > BQJD01. The sequence continues at coordinate 73,782 of CAYGJZ010000006.1, forward strand.
CGCAAGATCCCGGCACGGCAGATTGAAGTCTGCGCCGACGTCAGCCACCAGATTGCCGACGGCGACCAGCGCATCTTCGGCGTGATGGTGGAAAGCCACCTGCAGGCCGGCCGCCAGGACATCGTGCCCGGCCAGGCGCTGACCTATGGCCAGAGCATCACCGACGCCTGCATCGGCTGGGACGACAACGTCGCCGTGCTCGAACAGCTGGCCTCGGCAGTGGCCGGGCGACGTCGCAAGAACAACCGTCGCGCCGGCTGATCGGGCCCGGCATCGAGGGCCGGCGCCGCCCGTCGCGGGCATGCCGGCTTATGCACCGATCAGGAATTTTTTTTCGCCGGTTGGCAGCGGTTGCGTAAGCTGTACCGCCCGTTGCCGACGGCACGCACAATGACACGGACCACCTGGGAGATGTCCTGATGATCAAGCCGCATGGAGCCGAACAACTCAAGCCGCTGTACGTCCACGACGACGACGCGCGCGAGCGCCTGGCCAGGGAGGCCGAATCGCTGCCCGCCATGCGGGTGTCCTCCGCCACTGCCGCCAACGCGGTGATGCTGGGCGCCGGTTACTTCACCCCGCTGGCCGGGTTCATGAACGTGGCCGACGCGCTGTCCGTGGCCCGCGACATGAAGACCACCAGCGGCCTGTTCTGGCCGGTGCCGGTGCTCAACCTGGCCGCCGATGCCGACGGCATCGAGCCGGGCATGCGCATTGCGCTGAAGGATCCCAACGTCGACGGAAACCCGGTGATCGCGGTGCAGCACGTGGTCTCCGTGGAAACCCTGTCCGACGCCGACCGCGACCTCATCATCGACAAGGTCTACCGCACCGCCGACGACGCCCACCCGGGCGTGGCCGCCTTCCGGGAACAGGGCCAGGTGGTCATCGCCGGGCCCATCGAGGTGCTGAGCTTCAGCTACTTCGCCACCGACTTCCCGGACACCTTCTGCACCGCGGTGCAGATCCGCGAGGAGATCGCCTCGCGCGGCTGGCAGAAGGTGGTGGCCTTCCAGACCCGCAACCCGATGCACCGGGCCCACGAGGAACTGTGCAAGATGGCGGTGGAGGCCACCGGCGCCGACGGCGTGCTCATCCACATGCTGCTCGGCAAGCTGAAGCCGGGCGACATCCCCGCGCCGGTGCGCGACGCGGCGATCCGCAAGATGGTGGAGCTGTACTTCCCGCCCAACTCGGTGATGATCACCGGCTACGGCTTCGACATGCTCTATGCCGGGCCCCGGGAGGCGGTGCTGCACGCGCTGTTCCGGCAGAATGCCGGCTGCACCCATTTCATCATCGGCCGTGATCATGCCGGTGTCGGCGACTACTACGGTGCCTTCGACGCGCAGACCATCTTCGACGAGGAGGTCCCCGCCGACGCCCTCGAGATCGAGATCTTCCGCGCCGACCACACCGCCTACTCGAAGAAGCTCGGCAAGGTGGTGATGATGCGTGACGCGCCGGACCACGCCAAGGAAGACTTCGTGCTGCTGTCCGGCACCCGGGTGCGCGAGATGCTTTCCAACGGCGAGGAACTGCCGGGCGAGTTCGCGCGACCCGAGGTTGCGCACATCCTGATGGACTACTACCGCCGCCAGGTGGCCTGAGCCCGTCTCCCCCGGTGCGTGCCCAGGCACGCACCGGGCCCCCCGCATGCTGCCATAATCCCTCCCTTTCGATGACGGGGACGGGCAGGGTACATGCGTCTACTGACCTGGAACATCCACAAGGGCATCGGCAGCCTGGACCGCCGCTACGACTTGAAGCGCGTGGTCGCGGTGATCGAGCACTACGATGCCGACATCGTGGCGCTGCAGGAAGTCGATGAAGGCGTGCCGCGCTCGGCCTCGGACCGGCAGGCGGAGTGGCTGGCCGAGGCCATGGGCTATCCCTACCATGTCTTCGGTCCCAACGTCTGGCTCAAGCAGGGCTGCTACGGCAATGCCGTTCTTTCCCGCCACCCGCTGGTGCGCTGGCGCAACATCGACCTGACCTTCTCGGGCAAGAAGCCCCGCGGTGCGCTGTACGCCGAGATCCGTGCCAGTTCCGGCGAACACCGGCTGACGCTGCACCTGGTCAACCTGCATCTCGGGCTGTCCGGCATGGAGCGTCGCTGGCAGGTGCGCCGGCTGCTGGCCAGCGAGGAACTGGTTCACCTGGAGCGCCTGGCACGGGTGATCGTGGCCGGCGACACCAATGACTGGGCCGGTGCCCTGGCCCGAGGGCGGTTGATCCAGGCCGGCTTCCACTGTGTCACCGGCACCGGTCGCCGGGCATCGCTGACCTTTCCTTCCTGGCAGCCGGTGGGGGCGCTGGACCGCGTCTACGCGCGTGGTTCGCTGGCCTGCGAAACCCACCGGAGGGCGCGCCTGGCGCTGGCCCGACAGGCATCGGACCACCTGCCGGTGGTGGTGGACGTGGCGCTGGTTCCCTGACGAAACCCGTCTCAGCCGCCGTCCAGGTTGGCGGCGATGCCCAGATCCTCGAGCATGATCGGGATATCGTCCTCGATCTTGTAGATGGTATTGCCGTTCTCGGTCACCAGAGCTGCGGCCAGGGTGGTGGTCACCGGGGAGCCGTCCAGGTGGGTGACTTCGCCGCGTTCGATGCGTCCGTTGAGCTCGGCGAGGCGGTCGGCGGACAGCAGCGAAACGTTCTGCTTGGTCACCGGGCAGCGCAGGATTTCCAGCAGCTTGGCGTCGATGGCCATGGCAGGTGCTCCGATGTGATTGAAGGTCAGCGAGGCGTCGATTATGACACAGCCGGGGCCCGGGGTTTTTGCAGCGGCTGCACCAGCAGGGCGCCGATGCGCTGGTCCGCCGGTTGGCGGAACGCGTCCAGGCCGATGGCCATCTCGCGGTGCCCGTCGCGCGGCCAGGCGCGGTAGGTGCGAAGCAGCCGGTCCCACCAGGGCAGGTTGAAGCCGAAGTTGCTGTCGGTTTCCTCGCGGTACACGCTGTGGTGCACGCGGTGCATGTCCGGGGTCACCACCACCCAGCGCAGCAGGCGGTCGAGGGCGGTGGGCAGCCGCGCATTGGCATGGTTGAAGACGGCACTGGAACTGAGCGCGATCTCGAACAGCATCACCGCCAGCACCGGCGCGCCCAGGGCGATGATGACCGCGAACTTGATCACCATCGAGAGCAGGATCTCCAGCGGGTGAAAGCGCAGCGCGGTGGTGAAGTCGAACTCCACGTCGCTGTGGTGCAGGCGGTGCAGACGCCACAGCAGCGGTACCGCGTGGAAGGCACGATGCTGGATATAGATGGCCAGGTCGAGCAGCACGAAGGCAAGCATGACCGCCAACGGCGCGGCCATCGGCCAGGCATGCAGGAGTCCGAGCCGGTGCTCGGCGGCAAGGCTGGCCGCGCCCACCGCGCCGAGGGGGAAGAGCAGGCGGACCAGCAGCGTATCGATTACCACCAGCGAGAGATTGGCCGGCCAGCGGCGGCGCGACACGGTGTCGCGGCGGGGCGCGAAGATCTCCAGCGTGGCCATCAGCACAATGGTGGCGGTGAACACGCCCAGGCGGATGGGGGCCTCGAACTCGGTCATTGCCGGCCGCGCTCAGGGTCCGCTGATGGTCACGGTGGCGAAGGCGTTGCCCTGGCCGCCGGCGTCTTCCACCGACACGCTGATGGTGCGCGAGGCCGTTCCCGCGGCCAGGTCCAGGGTCACCGAGTTGATGGCCAGGCGGTAGCGCTCGGCGGTGGAGATGCCGAAGAAGCTGACCGAGTCGTCGTCGGCGCTGACGTCGATCTCCGCCGGCCGCAGGCCGTCGTCGACCACCAGGGCATCACCCGGCTGCGGGTCTTCCAGGATGATGGTGGCACGAAGGATGTTGTCGCCTTCCTCGTCGGTGATCGAAAGGTCGGTGTCGTTGATCGGGACGCCGGCGCTGGCCTCGGCCACCGCGATGGTGAAGTTGCTGCCGCTGACCGTGCTGTCATCGGCATCGAGATCCAGCGATGGCGGCTGGTTGACGACGTCGCCGCCACCATTGCCGTCGTCGCCGTCACCGTCGTCCCCGCCACCGTCGGTGCCGGCGTCGATGCGGCTGCCGTCGGTGGTCTCCTCGTCGCAGCCGGCGTAGTTGACCGTCGGTATCGCGTCGGTACTGCCGTCGTCGTCGCTGTCACCGTCGTCATTGTCCGCTTCATCACCATCGCCGCCCGCCCCGTCGCCGTCGTTGCCGTCGGTGGTGGGCACCGACAGCGGCTGGTTGCCGGACACGCTGAAGCGCAGGCTGTCGGACACCGCGTGGAAGCCGTCGTTGACGAACAGCGTGGCGGTGTAGTCGCCGTCGGCAAGGTCGGCGACGCACGGGTACTCGCCCACCCGTACCTGCTCCTCGCCGTCGATCTGCCAGCGGTAGTCGAGCGGCAGTGGCCCCCCGTCCGGGTCGAAGGACGACGAGCCGTCCAGCCGCAGCACGTCGCGGCGGGTGCGGGACAGCCCGGCCACCGCTTGCGGACGGCTGGTGAACAGCGGCGCCTCGCCGCGCTCGAAGCGGATCACCTGGTCGATCAGGGTGAAGGGCTGGATGCCGCCGGTATTGGTGTTCTGGCGGAACTGGATGCGTATCGACTGGTCGAGGAAGCGACGGGTGTCGAAGTAGTGCACGTAGAAGCGACCGTCGCGGGGTTCGCCGGGGCAGCCCTCGCGCAGGCGCACCACGCTGGTCTGGAAGGGCTGGGCGGTGAGCACCGCGCCGTCCTCGGTAAGGATGCGAACCTCGAACGCCACCGGACGCACCACGCGCTTGCCGTCGCGGGTGCCGGTCAGGCTGGCGAAGACGATGCCGTCGCCGGCGACGAAGGGATCGGAGGTGAGGATGCCCACCGAGCTGCGGCGACCGCTTTCCCCGGAGCGCAGCAATGCCGCGTGGCGGCCGAACAGGCTGATGCGGGTGGTGTCTTCGGCGGAGAAGCATTCCCCGGCGGTGACCACGTCCACCTGGCCGTCGCGGCTGCCCTGCGCCTCCCAGCCGATCAGTGAGCCGGCTTCGAAGTCGCCGTTCGGCAGCAGGCCGGCGGCCGTCGCCGGACCGGCGACCAGGCCGGCCAGCGCACATGCCCGCGCAATCCGTCGCTTCAATCCGCACGCCATTGATCGCTGTACCTGCTTTCTTCCTGGAATGCCGGCATTCTATCCAATTTGCCGGTGGAACACAGCCGAGCCGCGCATCCCCGGGTGGCGGGTGAACGCTCGGCAACCGCGGCGGGCCGGCGGGCAGTGGTACACTCGGGCCATCCGCCCCGGATACCGCCAGCGTGCGCAGTGCCGGGCGCGAACCCGGCGCCTGGCACTGCCCGGCGAAACGGGGTTTCCGGCCGGTGCGTCCGCGTGGACATGCGCATCCGCACCGGCCCGTCCACCATACACCACGACCGGAACACTTCATGAAATTCATCAAACGCGCAGTCGCGGGACTTTGCCTGCTCGCTGTTCTCCCGGCGGCGGTCGCCGACGAAGCGGCGCTGGACAGCGAACATCAGAAGTTCAGCTATGCCATGGGCTACAGCATCGGCAACCAGGTGCTGCAGCAGTTCAGCGGCGAGCAGATCGACATCGATGCCGCGGCCTTCGCCCGCGCCATTCGCGATGCCCTCGACAGCGCCGAGCCGGCACTGACCACCGAGGAAATGCAGGCGGTGATCATGGCCCGTCGCGAGCAGGAGATGTCGGCCGCGCGTGAGCTGGCAGAGAAGAACCAGGCCGAGGGCGAAGCCTTCCTGGCCGAGAACGGCGCCCGCGACGGTGTCACCACCACCGACAGCGGCCTGCAGTACGAGGTGATCGAGGCCGGCGAAGGCGCCAGCCCGACGGTGGACGACACCGTGGTGGTGCATTACCGCGGCACCCTGATCGACGGCACCGAGTTCGACAGTTCCTATGCCCGCGGCAACCCGGCGGAGTTTCCGCTCAACGGCATCGTGCCTGGCTGGCAGGAGGCATTGCAGCTGATGAGCGTGGGCGACAAGTGGAAGGTCTTCCTGCCGGCCGCGCTCGGCTACGGCGAGCGTGGCGCCGGCAGCCGCATCGGTCCCAATGCCGCCCTGGTGTTCGAGATCGAGCTGCTGGAGATCAAGTAACGTGATCATCCCCGTGCCGTCGTCCGCCGGGCGACGGCACGGGCAACCCCTGCCACGGCGCGAGCGCCTTGTCCTCTCCCGTCTTCCTGGTTCTCCTGGTCCTGCTCGCGGCGGCACTGCACGCCACCTGGAACGCGCTGGTGCGCGCCAGCGGCGAGCGCCTCACCGTGCTGGCCTGCGTCAACTTCACCGGCGTCGTCGTCGGCGGCTTGCTGCTGGCCTTCCTGCCCCTGCCGCACGCCGAGTCCTGGCCCTACCTGCTGGCCTCGGCCTTCCTCCATTCCGGCTACTACTTCTACCTGCTGCGAGCCTATGACCGCGGAGAGCTGATCCAGGTCTACCCGCTGGCGCGGGGGACCGCGCCACTGCTGATCAGCATCGGCGGGGCGGTGTTCGCCGGGGAACTGCTCGGACCGGTCTCCAGCCTCGGCGTGGTGATTGCCTCGGTGGGCATCATCAGCCTGTCCTTCGAACGCGGACCGCCCTGGCGGGGCGGCAACGGCGCGGTGGCGCCGGCACTGGTGACGAGCCTGTGGATCGCCGCCTACTCCATCACCGACGGACTCGGCGGGCGCGCCTCGGGCAACGTGCTCAGCTACCTGTGCTGGCTGTCCTTCATCGACGGCTGGCCGCTGGCCATCTACGCCCTGGCGCAGCGACGTGCGCTGGTCTTTTCCTACCTGGCGGTGCACTGGCGCTACTGCGTGGCCGGCGGGCTGTGCTCCATGACCGCCTATGGCCTGGTCATCTATGCCATGAGTCTCGGCGCCATGGGCGTGGTCTCGGCGCTGCGGGAAACTAGCGTCATCATGGCCGCGCTGATCGGCGTGTACTACCTGAAGGAACGGCTGACCCGGGTCCGCCTGGCCGCGGTGGTCCTGGTCGCGGTCGGCGTGATCACCATGCAACTCGGCCAGTTCTAGCCGAATCACGGTATCGACGTCGCGGTGCCGGGCTTACGTCAGCGAGCTGGCGTAGTGATGGTGGCGGGTGTCGCAGAAACTCACGCGCAGCTCCACCGGGGTGTCGTCCAGGGTGTAGGCGACGCGTTCGATGCGCAGAAGCGGAGTACCGGCCTCGATGCCGAGCAGGCGGGCCACGCGGACGCTGGCCGCCATCGCCTTCAACCGTTCGTCGGCGCGGTGGATGGAGACCCGGTGGACACGCTGGTACCACTCGTAGAGCGTGTTCGGCACGGCCCCGGCCTGCAGGCTGTCCAGTGCCGCGAACATGGATGCCGGCACGCTGACGGTCTCCACCAGCACCGCCGCTTCGGCCAGGTGCCGCACGCGCTCGATGCGAAACACCGCGTCTCCCGGTGACAGTGCCAGTGCGCGAGCCTCGTCGCGGCTCGCGCCGCGTCGGCGGTTGGACAGCGTGCGGCTCTGCGGCAGTACCCGTTCCCCGCCGTCGGATACCACGTGGAAGAAATGGAACAGGGCACGCCGGCGATCGTGGGAGGCGACGTAGGTGCCCTTGCCCTGGCGTCGCACCAGCACGTTCGCCGACACCAGTTCGCCGATGGCCTTGCGCACGGTGCCCTGGCTGACTGCCAGTTCACGGGCCAGTTGCATTTCCGAGGCAATGGCCTCGCCGGGCCGCCATTCGCCGCTGTGTATGCGTTCGATGACCCGGTCGCGTACCTGGATGTACAACGGGTCGCCGCCCTCGATGGTCATCGCCTCGATTCCTCTGCTCGCCGGCCGAACGCCGGTTGGTTGCGTGGCGACACCAACTGTTGCCACGGCGCGAGAGTAGCACGGATCGCACGTGGAGTCATGACTCAGTCAACTCTTATATAAGAGTTGACTGAGTTTGTTGACAGTGGGCGAATCCGGGCCTATAGTCCGCCTTTTCCCCGGACGGGTCGCGCATGGCCCGTCACATCCCACCAGGAGACAGACAATGATTCATTTCGTGGTGCACGACGAGCATGACTCCGTAGGGGTCGTCGTCGTCGAGGGCGTGAACGCCGGTGACGACCTGACCGGCTGGATCATGGACCAGGACAAGGAGATCAACTTCCGCGCTGCCAGCGATATCCCCATTGGCCACAAGCTTGCCATCGCTCCGCTGCGGTCGGGCGACACGGTGATCAAGTACGGCGTGGATATCGGTCGCGTGGTCGAGGATATCGGCGTCGGTGAGCACGCGCACGTGCACAACATCAAGACCAAGCGCTGGTAGCGCGGTCGAGCCCCGTCCCGAATCCTTAGGAGAACACCATGACCATCGATCTCGATAATGCCAGCTTTCTCGGCTACCGCCGCGAGAATGGCCGCGTCGGCGTGCGCAACCACGTCATCATCCTGCCCGTGGACGACCTGTCCAATGCTGCCTGCGAAGCGGTGGCCAACAACATCAAGGGGGCCATGGCCATCCCCCATCCCTATGGCCGGCTGCAGTTCGGCGAAGATCTCGAGCTGCACTTCCGCACCCTGATCGGCACCGGCTGCAATCCCAACGTGGCCGCGGTCGTGGTCATCGGCATCGAGGAAGGCTGGACCAAGCGCATCGTCGACGGCATCGCCGCCACCGGCAAGCCGGTGACCGGCTATGGCATCGAGCTGCACGGTGACCACGAAACCATCATGCGTGCCTCGCGCACCGCGCGTGAGTACGTGCAATGGGCCTCGGAGCTGCAGCGCGAGCCGGCACCGTTGTCCGAACTGTGGGTGTCGACCAAGTGCGGCGAGTCGGACACCACCTCCGGTTGCGGCGCCAATCCCACCGTGGGCAACGCCTTCGACAAGATGTACGACAAGGGTGTCACCCTGCTGTTCGGCGAGACCTCGGAGATTAC